>JACYLN010000123.1 GCA_015272515.1 Leptolyngbyaceae cyanobacterium C42_A2020_001
GGCGTAGCCAGCGGATTTACAGTCCGCCCCCATTAACCACTCGGGCACCGACCCCCGCATCCACGATTACTGATAATACCACAATAGCGCGGATGCAAAGGAGATTTATTGCAGATTTGTCGGGGAAAGTTCGGAAAATTCCAGACCAAACTGGACAGAGTTTGTATCAAAACATTAGGGGTTTTTACGTCATTGGTAGAAACTCGTGATAGAAGTACGTTGGTCTCACATACTTCTTGTGGGTGGTCAGCAAGCAGAGAGGCGCGATCGCGATGCATGTCAGGCGGCACTACAAAACATTAGGATGGCTAGGGTTGTTTGTTGCAGCGCTTGTAGTCGTGTGCTTGTTCAGTCCCTTTAAGATGCTATTTGACGAAGCATTTTTAACCGCTGAGTTTAAACATCTAGGGACGTATGCCCCTCTATTGTTTGTGCTGGTTTTTACGATCGCGTTGACGCTAGGGTTTCCTGGAAATGTGTTAGCGGTTGTTGGCGGCGCTGTTTTTGGATTGGCATGGGGAACGGTCTGGTCGTTGCTAGGAAGTACGCTGGGAGCAGTTGGAGCCTTTTGGTTAGGGCGCTATTTGCTTCATGATCAGGTAATGCACCGTTTTGGAAATCATCCTTTACTTCAACGGTTAAATCAGGCGATCGGGCGTTCTCCCTTTCTGTTTACGCTCGCTGTGCGCTTCACACCGCTTTCGCCATTTAGCCTAGTGAACTTTTTGTTTGGCTTGACCGCGATCGACCTAAAAACGTACACATTAGGAACCTTTCTGGGGCTAATTCCACTCACCCTTGCCTACAGTTGGCTAGGAGTATCTGGGTATGCCGCCTTTCATGGGGGCGATCGCAGTCCCCTTTATCTGGTGTTCGGAGTGCTCACAGTTCTATCAATTCTGCCGATGTTTGTCCAAAAACCTTCGCGGTAATAGAACAGCAGTTTGCCTAGTCAAGCGGCATGGGCTTGAGAAACAACCAGCTTACAAAGAAGAAAGACGCAGTGAACAGTTGAGTGATGTCGATCGCAGAGAGATAGCCATCGGCAAAGGAAGCAAAGCTTCGATCCGTAATACCAAACAGCCAGGAAGAAATCCCTAACAGCCAGATGCCCCATCTCAACTTCCCTAACAGGGAGTCTTTTTTGGGTGATTCGTTGTTGCTCATAATTTAGACACCATCTGACAAGATGAGAGACACGGACAGCCAGGAAGATGGTTACTTCTCTTAATATTTATGTTAAAAAACATTTTATATTCTTGCCATATATCTCAAGAGGTAGTAGTGCTTTATGCTACGTAGAGCTAGGAAGCTGCCTGCTGAGTATAGAATTTGCTGAACGATAAAGCTGAAGGTGGTAGCGTGGAGTTGTTGGCTGGCTGAACGTTGCAAATCAGATGGGATTGGAGTTTGAAGCAAACATGACACAACGCTCTGAACCTGATGATTTTCAAGGGATTATTCATTGGCCTGGCGATTTTGTAGCGGGAGCGCTCTATCCTATTCGCGCGATCGCCCTGTTTCAGCGATCGCCACGATTGTTGGCGTATGTGATAGTGCCAATTATCGTGAATCTTGTGTTGGGAGTTGCGCTCTATATTGGGCTATTGCTACCAAGTTGGGAGGCAATTACTCACTGGAGTAGTGGATTGCCTGAAGGGGTCAAGGTGTGGATTGCAGAATTGCCAGTCTGGGCGCATCGTTGGTTGGGCTGGTTACCACCGAGTGTAGCGGTATTGGATGACGTGGCACGTTGGATCTTGGCAGCCGCCTTGTTTGTTACGCTGGGTCTGCTATTGGTGCAGTTTGGGGCAATCGCAGGCGCACCCTGGTATGGAGCCTTAGCAGAACAGGTAGAGCACGCTTACACAGGGCAATTACCTGTCGTCTCCATGACTCCGGCACGAGCCATTCAAGATATTGGGCGGGCGATTGCCTTCCAGTTCAAGAAACTGCTGTTGTTGGGCGGCTTTGGTATTTTGCTGCTGCTGTTCAATTTCTTGCCACCCATTGGGCCGCTCCTGGCCAGTGTCGGTTGGTTAACCTTAGCTGGGGTGCTGGTTTTTCTTGATTTTATCGACCCCCCTCTGGAACGTCGCCGCTTGCGGTTTCGTACAAAATTAAGCCTGGTCACTCGCACGTTTCCTGCCAGTGCCACGTTTGGGTACATGAGTTTGTGGTTAGTGAGTATTCCCCTGCTCAACCTGGTAACCGTGCCCCTGTGTGTTGTAGCTGGCACTTTATTTTGCTGCAACTATGCCTTGCCAAGCTTGAAGGATGAAGCCAATAGCTAGTAGCCCATCTTTCAATTTCCACATTTGCAGTAGAATGTCTGGGTTATTGGGTTAGCTGTGAAAACGCATGAATTGGACTCAGTTGAACAGTGCGTTTACCCTGTTTCTCAGCCTGCTGGTGGAAGCAGTTCCTTTTTTGCTATTGGGGGTGCTGTTTTCGGGCGTGTTGCAGTTTTTTGTAGATGAACGCAAGTTGGTGCGGTTAATGCCGCGCAATGCATTTTTAGGAGCACTATTTGGAAGCTGTATTGGCTTTCTGTTTCCAGTATGTGAGTGTGGAAATGTGCCAGTTGCTCGGCGATTGCTGATGCAGGGTGTGCCGTCATCGGTAGCGATCGGGTTTTTGCTGGCGGCTCCAACGATTAACCCAATCGTGTTTTGGGCAACGTGGACGGCGTTTCGCGATCAACCGGAGATTGTCTTTCTCCGTATTGGCTGTTCGCTGGTCATTGCTGTTTTGCTGGGCTGGGTGTTCAGTAGTCAGAAGGATTTACGCCCGATGTTGCAGCCTACAGTTGCCCGTGCCATGCCTGCGAAGACAGGGGTGAGGGGAAAGGGTTTGGGAACTCAAAGTACTGAGAACGATGTGTCTTTGTTGCAGTCGGGAACGTACTTTTTAGGACAGGCGGAGCAACCTATTGATGTTTCGGAGTTTCAAGCAGCCGCGATCGCAGCAACAACGGCAGGTAAACCTTTTTCGTACAAACTGAGTCTAATGCTGGAAAGCATGATTCAGGAGATGCGGGAATTGGGTGGGGTATTGATTCTGGGAAGCGCGATCGCGGCGCTTATTCAGGCATTTGTGCCGCGTGAGGCGGTCTTAGCATTGGGTCAGGGGCCAGTCACCTCGATTCTTGCCATGATGCTGCTAGCGGCGATCGTATCAATTTGCTCAACCGTCGATGCCTTTTTTGCGCTCTCATTCTCTTCCCTGTTTACCACGGGTTCACTGTTGGCATTCCTGGTTTACGGTCCCATGATTGACCTGAAAGGAATCGGCTTGATGATGTCCATCTTCAAACCCAGAGCAGTGTTCTACCTGTTTGCCCTAGCAGGACAACTCACCTTCTTGTTTGCGCTACTTGTCAATTTGTACGGCAGTTAGAAACCCTATGGCTCGTTCTTCACGTTTTATTGGTGCCTGGATGGATGTGCTGGCGATCGCAGCTTGGGGCGTACTGTTTTTGAACTATTGGCTGACAGGCAAGCTCTACCTGCTGATTCACCCTAACTACATGTGGCTAACGGTTGCAGCAGCCATCGGTTTGCTAGCACTAGCAGTCTGGAGAGGCATTTTTTTACTGCAACGGTCTAAAAGCCGTAACGTTGGTAACGATACGTCCCATATGACGCTTTTACCGACAGGGTGGAGCAGTACTTTGCTATTGGCAACTGCCATTCTCGGCTTAATCATTACCCCGCGCGCCTTCGCCAGCCAAACAGCAATTCAGCGAGGCGTAATCGATGCGCCCACATTAACACGAGTCAAACCGCAGGCATTTCGTGCCTCTTCTAACACCGAAGATAAATCCATCATTGATTGGGTCAGAACGTTAACCGTCTATCCAGAACCGGATGCCTACACCGGGCAAGCTGCCAAAGTTCAAGGCTTTGTCATTTACCCACCCGATCTGCCAAATCAATATCTGCTGATTTCCCGCTTTGTTCTCACCTGCTGTGCAGCGGATGCTTACCCAATTAGTTTGCCAGTCAAACTTACGGGAACCCACGAACAATACAAACCGGATACCTGGCTGGAAATTCAAGGACAAATGATGACTGAAACGCTCGGAGGGAAACGGCAACTGGTTATTCGTGCTGCTGCCATTCAACCGATTGAAGAACCCAAAAATCCATACGATTATTAAGAACCATCCAGTTGGGTGAAGGTTGGTGAGGTAGCTTCACGTCAGAATCGGCTCATTTGGAAAAAGTTTGATTAGAATGCTTTTGGTTACAAGACATCAATAACTTTTGATACATTAGAACGTTTTGCAAACTGGGGTACGACCCGGTATTCTGCTAAAGGCTATTCCATACGGATAGTTTGGGGACGATATCGTGAGAGGAGTGGTAGGTACGCATGAGACCATCTCGTCAATTTTTAGCTGCTGGTGTGGGAGTATTAGTTGCTTTCGGTCAAACACCTTCAGGGCTGTCGCAGACCGTTGAAGAATTAACGGTTTCTGCTCCAGAGTCGGCTCAATCGCCGAAACCCGCTGCAACATCGAAAGTTCCAGAAGCTGATAGTTCTCCTGCACAGGAGTCATCGGCGATTCAACAACAGGTTGGAAATAACAACCAGTCCAGTTCGGAGGTTACTTTGCCTTCAGATGCATTGGAAGCAAAACCTGATGCACCCAGGACACACTCAGGTAGCACAGTTTTAGACCAACCTACACCTGAGAAGAAACCAAACCAGAAGAAACCAGAGGTAAAGCGGGCGATCGCGCAACCCCAAAAGAAACCGAACTCAAAGAAACCAACCAGCGTAAAAAAAACTGCGGCTAAATCAAACACTCGTCAAGCAAAAACTGCAACCCCTGCGCTCCCAATCATTGAACCGATTGACCTATCGAACTTTAAAGCTCAACAGGCTCAAACAACGCAGACAGCCCCTCCCCCTGTGACAACGCCCAGCCCAATGACCCCAACTCCAGCCACTCTTCCGGGGCAACTTAATCCCAATGGTTCTCTTTCTCTCCCAGGTGACGATGGATTCGTTCCAACTGCACCCATTGGATCCGCGAAACCAGGAGTCGCTCCCGACTATCTCAACCCTCCCCCCAACCCACTCTACTTCCCAACTCGCCCCGAAGACGTGAAGGCGCGAGGCATTCAACCCATCACCTTGCAACAGGCGCTGGAACTTGGCAAACGCAACAACCGCGATCTACAACGAGCATTCACCGATTTAGACCGCAGTCGGGCGGAACTTCGGGAAGCACAAGCCGCACTGTATCCCACTCTGACTGGGCAACTTGGGCTGACGCAATCTCAATCTCCTGGCGGACAGTTGCAAGAAGAAGCCGCAAGACAGCAACAAGCCAATATTCCACGGCAGTTTCGCCAAATTCCTGATGCAGATAATTCCAGCTTGCAGCTCAATGGGACTGTATCAGTAAATTACAACATCTACACATCAGGACTGCGCCCCGCTCAGATCCGAGGAAATGAACAAGTGGTTCGTTCGAGTGAGCTGAAAGTAGAGATTATTGAACAGAACGTTCGGCTGAATGTGGCAACGGCCTACTATAACCTTCAGCAGGCAGATGAAAACGTGCGGATTCAACAATCGGCAGTCCGCAACGCCGAAGCCAGTTTGCGAGACACGCAGGCTCAAGAGCGAGCAGGACTAGGCACCCGATTTGATGTGTTGCGGGCACAGGTGCAGCTTGCACGAGCTAGACAAGATTTGACCGTGGCATTGCGAGATCAACAGGTAAGACGGAGTGAACTGTCTCAGATTCTGGCAACCCCTCCCAACATTGACTTAGCAGCGGCGGATCCGGTTCAGATTGCGGGAACATGGAACCTAACGTTGCCTCAGTCGATTGTTTTAGCTTTTAAGAATCGGGCTGAGCTAGCACAGCTTCTAGCTCAGCGGGAACGGTTTAACCAGGCACGAAAAGTTGCCCTCGCCAGCATTGGTCCAACGGTTGGATTGCGGGTTGATTACAACGTGGCGAATAATTTGCGGGACACGTTAGGGTTTGGAGATGGTTACTCGGTTTCCGCAAATCTCAACTGGAACTTTTTTGATGGGGGAGCAGCCAGAGCCAGAGCAAATCAGCAGGAGGCAAACCAGGCAAATGTTGAAATTCAATTTGCTCAACAGCGGGAAGACATCCAGCGCCGGGTTGAAGAGGCTTATTTCACCTTGCAGTCCAGTTTTTTGAACATTGATACCAACCGTCAGGCAGTCGTTCAGGCAAGGGAAGCGTTACGATTAGCTAGGTTGCGATTTCAGGCAGGTGTTGGAACTCAAACAGAGGTAATCAACTCTGAGAACGATTTGACACTGGCAGAGGGACGGTTGGTTAATGCCATCCTGGATTACAACCGGGCGATCGCAACGTTGCAGCGGCAGGTCACAAATCTCCCCATTGCCACAGGTTCTACAACTCCGTCTATCCCCACTCCAGCTCCAACAACCCGACCTACGTTTTAACTACTTTTGGCGCAACTATTTTCTGGGAACTTGATGATGAATCGGCAGATGAAATCCTCCATGCTTTCTCCTTTCAAGCTACAGCGATCGCTCTTTGCCTCCAGTATGGCGGTGATCAGCGTCTTTGGAGTCACTGGGAATCATATTCTCCTGGCTCAAACCCCTGATGCAGTCGATCCTACGTCCATCGAATCGGCTCCAACCCTTCCAGAGCCTGCTCCCGCTGCGCCCGAACCTACTTACGTTCCATCACCCATCGATGTTGCACCCGCTGCGTCAGAGGTTCCTTCCAATGACCCTTACATCGACTCAACCAACTACGGCATTGGAGCTACCGAGCGGACTCGTGATATCCCCCCTCCGTCTGTCAACGTGGGTGGTATTCAGGCTCCATCGCTTCCATCCTCTGTGTCAGTAGGTGGTATTACCCCTCCTAGCGTTAGTTGGGTTGGCACCACTCCTTCTCTAAAAGATTTTTATCGTCGTACTCTGCGTCCTCCGGGACGGTTAGGAAATGGGAACATTCGCCTAATTTTTCCGCTGTCGATTCCGGCTCCCATTACCTCGTTGTTTGGTTGGCGAGTACACCCCATCTTTGGCACACCCCGTTTTCATGCTGGAACCGACCTCGGAGCACCTATTGGGACTCCTGTCCTCGCTGCCTATGCAGGGCGGGTAGCAATGGCAGATTTCTTAGGAGGCTATGGATTGGCGGTTGCACTCGACCATAACCAGGGTAAACAGCAAACGCTTTACGGTCACCTTTCAGAAGTGTTCGTGAAAGCGGGTGAAACGGTGAAGCAAGGCTCGGTAATTGGTCGAGTTGGGAGTACTGGCAACTCCACCGGACCGCACCTGCACTTTGAATATCGAGAGCTGACTGCTGATGGTTGGGTTGCCCTGGACCCTGGTGCTCAGTTGGAATACGCGCTGGCAGAACTGGTGAAAACGATGGAAATCTCCGAGAAAGGGATTGCTGGCGCAACCGGGTTACAGGTTTCTCAACGGGGAATTGCCGGCATTTCGGGTGAAATTGCCTGGAATGCGCCGCTTCAGCCGCAGGAAGCACCAGGCTCCCAGCAGGATAGTCGATAGGCTTTTTAGTAACCGCCAATGCGTCCTCGGAGTTTGGCGATGCGTTCTGCCTGCTTGAATAGCGCTAGCCCGATCGCAAAATAAATTCCTCCATTCAAAAATGCGATCGCCAATTGTCCCCAGTCCAACGCTTGGTTGCGTGCCATTAATTCCCGCAATACGCCTGCACCGGGAGTCATCGGCAATAGCCAGCCAACCAAGCGGGCAGGCATCTCCCAGGTTTCCACGGGCACCAGCATCGCCAGAAACAAACCAAACGGCAAAAACCCCAATATTTGCTGAACCTGTTTAACTAGCAACGACAGTCCTCCCATTGCCAGGGCAATCCCAAACGCACCCAAAATTACGGTTACAAGTGGCAGTAATAGAGTTGGCGTGAACGATAAGAATCGTCCAGTGACTGCCATGAGAATCAGCAGAATGCCAAAAATCTGCACCAAAATCACCGTTAACCGAGCCAGTGCACGGGTTAGAAAAATCTTGGCAGGGCTGAACGGCGAGAGAAAAAGTTGTTCTAATGTGCCGGTAAACGCCTCTTGCTGAAGCCCACCAGCGATATCTGCAATGATGAAGGTGACCAGCGACCATAGGGCATAACCGACGACGATCGAATCTAAGCGATCGCCAAACTGGGCGGCAGGTCCGGCCGCGTACTTAGTAGTCAGGAAAAAGCCGTAAAATGCTACGGCAATGCCCAAAATGCCTGCGATCGAGTCGAGGGCGTAGCGGCGTTGCTGAATCCACTGCCGTTTCAGTTCTGCCCAAAAAATAGTAATCATGCCTCGTCTCCCCGCACCAGCTTCAAAAATACATCCGTCAAATTTGCCTGATCCTTCTGGATTTGCAGAATCGGTAACGGCTTCAAAATGGCTAGCACCTGATACAGCATTGGCGCATCTGCCACATGAATAGTTCGCGATGTGGCGCATTCCAGCCCTAACAGATGCAATTTTCGTACTCGTTCGGCATCAATCGGGCGTTCTGTTTCAATTACATAAGCGCTGCCGGAAAACTGCCGAATCAATTCATCCGTCGTTTCTTCGGTTACGATTTCGCCCTTGTTAATGATCGCAACCCGATTTGAGAGTTCTTCGGCGATCGCCAGTTGATGCGTCGTTAACAAAATCGCGCAGCCTTCCTGCACAATTTCTCGCACTAGTCGCTTCACATCTTCCGTCGCCTCCACATCCAGTCCCAGCGTCGGCTCATCCAGCAACAACAAGGACGGTTGATGCATCAACGATACTGCGATCGCCAGCTTCTGCTGCATCCCTCGTGATAGCGACTGTACCAAAGCTCGGCGCTTGTGTGCCAGGTTAAATCGTTCCAGCAAGTCTGCGGCGCGTTTTCGGGCTGCGTTCTGGCTCATGCCACGCAATACCCCAAAATATTCCAAATTTTCTTCGGGGGTATAGCGCCAATAAACATTGCGGTTTCCTTCCAAGACTGCACCCAGCAATTTGAGCGCTTGCGGCTGGTGATGCGGGTCGCGATCGCAGATCCGTACCCAACCATCATCTGGACGAATCAACCCGGCAATCATCTTAATGCTGGTCGTCTTTCCGGCACCATTAGGACCCAGAAATGCCAGAATTTCTCCGGCTGCCAACGTTAACGACACATCTCGAACCGCCTCAACTTCTCGCCCTTTTTCCCGGTAAAACTTTTTCAGATTTCGAGCTTCCAAAATTTGCATAATCGAAAGGATAAAAGACAAGAAAATGAAGGAAATAAAATCCTCTTCGCCATTCCCCTATCTATGCTAAACGCCCATTTAAGCTCTCAGGACTACAGCGCCAAAATTCAGGAAGCGATCGCGATTCTCAAACACGAGCTACCCACCCTCTTTCAAAAAGACTTGTCTTACGACATCTACAGCCACGACATCTTTTTCAAAGATCCAGTTAACACTTTCAAAGGCAAACTTAACTATCGCATCATCTTTTGGACACTGCGCTTCCATGGTCGCTTGTTCTTCACTGAACTCTGCTTTGATCTGCACGATGTGCAGCAAGCCAGCGAAAATACCATTCGTGCCGATTGGACGGTGCGCGGCACCCTTCGCCTCCCCTGGAAACCTAAACTCTGCTTCAACGGTTACTCCATCTACAGCCTCAACTCCGATGCCCTGATTTCTGAACACATCGACACCTGGGATCGGCCACCGGGTGAAATATTGAGCCAATTTTGGCGGAGAGGAGAGAAAGAATAGGAGAGGCAGAAGGTAAGGGAGATAAAAAAGTTGAGGGAGATAAAGAAGTTGAGGGAGTTGAGGGAGTTATGGAGTAGATGAGTAGGCGAATGAGCAAAATTCCAGTCACCGCTCGGCTGAGCGCGTTTGGTGACCTCAGCGGAACCGATCGCGCCGAAGCCCATTTACCTATTCACCCATTTTCTATTTCCCTTCCCGCCGATTAATGCAAGCAAGGTTTTGCGTGTGGCGGCACACTTTTTGCCAGAGGGTATCGCGGGTACCTGGTGGTCCAACCGAAAAGAGGACGCGATCGCCCCCCACCATTGGGATAATTTTTACCCCACAAACCGAGCAGGATTGAATCTTTTGTTCGGACATAGACAAATCGGACATGAAGTTGCAAGTATTGTCTCACCAAACTTTTTTCTGGGACGATTTGTAACAGTTTCGCAAGAGCCATCGCATCTATGACATTTACCCCCCTTTCCCCACCCCGCAGCTACGACATCATTGGGTTTGGCGATGAAGTTCCCGGCATCCTGGCATTAGTCAGCGCATCCCGAGAATTTCAACGACGAACTCAACGCAAGCCTCGCACCCTATTGATGTTTAAGGGCAATTCCCTGCAAGGAATTGGGGGACATCTGGTGCGGGGCAGGCTGGCATACCTTGATCGCAGCAGCGTTCCAGCGGAGGTGCGTCAGGCACATGGATTACCGATTTTTGGTGATCCCTGTGCGTTGTACAAGGAGTTCTTGCAGCGATCGCAGGTGAAGCAAATTGCGCTCGATCCAGTCAAAGCTGATGCAGCCCTGCGGGCAATGCTGAAAGAAGCGGAAGTGGATGTAATCAGCCAGGTCGAAATTCGCGCCGTTTTGAAGGATGGGGCAAAAATTCGCGGCATTCAAACCAATCGGGGCGAAACCTTTCTGGCAAAGCAATATATTGATTCGACGGTCAATGCAGAACTAGCTCAGCTTGCCGGAGTTGAAAAATTGCGCGGCTTTGAAACCTTTGGGCTGCCAGAATCAGAACTCCCGGTGACGCTAGTGTTTGAAACCGAAGGATTGACCCCGCAGCGGTTAAAAGAGATTGAGTTGAACTTTCTCAAGCGGTTCTGTAATCCTTCAGATATTGCCGCTCAAAACTTTATGTTTATGGCAGCAGGTACCAATCAACGGCTCACAGAGCAGTTCAAAAAAGAAATGCAGGAGAGTCTGAATACATCTCGCACAATGCACATTGGGCAAGATTTTATTGATGTGCGCTGTCGGGCGTTATCGATCGCGTTTCATGCCTTTCGGGGCAAGGCACTGTCACTCAAAGGCAGCGGCTTCATTCTCGATCAGGCAAATATCGCCATCCTCGCACCCAATCGGTTGTCCTGGAATGCCCTGATGTTCTTCACCACAGGCTCTCAGGCAGAAGCCCTTGCCAGAGGATCTGCCAAACCTACGCCTGCCATGCTAGAGGAAATTAAACATCTCGATCGCTGGTTCAAGAGCCTGGGCGCGACGGCTGTTAAGCCTGCGGTGGAGCTTTATATTCGCCATGCTGGCAATATTTTGAATCCGGTTGATCCCTTAAGTGGTGCTCAAATGTTGCAGGGTGGAGTATCTTCTGCCGAAGCCCTGGGCACCTTTGGTTATCACCTGGATGTGCGTGGTGGCATTGATGGACTCGGACCGAAAGCCCTGGAGAAAGGCATTAATAGCATCAGCTTTCACCATCCGCCGTTGTTTAATATTGGCATCCAGCATGCGCTGGTGCAGAGTGTGCCCAACCTGGCAGTGGTGAGTCCTGGCTCCGGATTTGAAGGGTATGCCAGTGCGGCAGGGCGGATTGTGGAGTTCAACGCAGCAGTGGGGCAGGGATTGGGAATTGCAACGGCGATCGCACTACAAACGGGGCGAAACTTAGCAAGTATCACCAACCTGGAAGTGCGGCAGGTGCTTGACCAAACCGGACAGCGTTCCAAAATTTACGGTAAAGCCCAAACAACCGAAGCTGCCCGACTCGCCAAGTTTGAGACAATGTTAGGAGAAATTGCGATCGCCTGAACTCCAGCAATTTAATTCCGCACCAGCCACTTCTGAGCATTCAACCGTTGGAGTGTCCAAAACACCAGCAATCCTAAATCGGACTTGCGCTCGTCAATCCGGAACGACTCCAACGTGCTGGCAAAATTTCCGCTTTCTGAGTAGGAAAATCCTTTTTTGCCGTTGATTTCGTCATCAAAAAAGTAGAGATTGAATTGGCGGGGTTGTTTGTAACCGCTGTTCCAGCGACCCACCACTTGGGAACAGGGTGGATACTGGGAAAACCCTTTCACTGCGATCGCCGTTTTCTCAAAACTCAACTCAACCCCAGAAATCCCTTGCTGCTCTAACCCAGTTTTGAGAGCTGGCAAGAAATCGTCCTGAATAAAGGTGGCAAAGGGTTTATCTTCAAGGGCAGGAGCCTTTTCTTTTTTGGGCTTGGCAGCGGGTTTTGCGTCAGCAGCTTCTTCCTTTACGGAATCTGGAGTTGTTTCTTCTGGCATAGCTTTCAGATGAATCCTTTGCAGAATCTCAGGGACAAAATAGAGAGGCATCAGCAGGATCACCTCCCGTCACTACCAGATTGTAATGGAATTGGGGAAAGGAGACGTATAGATGATTTTGGGGGTTGGGATTGAGTTGAATAATAGATAGCGTTGCGGGTAAGGAGAAAACGATTGAACACTGCGATCGATTTGCATGTACTAGTTCGGGGACGGGGATTCCCCATTCTTTGCCTGCATGGGCATCCTGGTTCGGGACAGAGCATGTCTGTATTTACCAATCATCTTTCTAAACGATTTAAAACCTTTGCCCCTGACTTGCGCGGCTATGGCAAAAGCCAGGCTACTGCCGCCTTTGAAATGACAGATCATTTGCTGGATCTCGATCGCCTATTGGATCGCCATCACATTGAGCGCTGCTTGATTTTAGGTTGGTCGCTAGGGGGAATTTTGGCGCTGGAAATGGCGCTGCGATCGCCCGAGCGAGTCAGTGGCTTGATTCTGGTGGCTACCTCCGCCCGTCCCTGGGGCAACCATCCCGCCATTTCCTGGCAAGATAACGCGCTCACTGGAGTTGCTGCCGTTCTTAATCGCCTCAGTCCTGGCTGGCAATGGAATATTGATGCTTTTGGGCGGCGATCGCTGTTTCGCTACCTGATCCAGCAACACACTCCAGAAACCTACCACTACCTGGCCCAGGAAGCGATGCCTGCTTACCTGCAAACCTCTCCGCAAGCAACTCGCGCTTTATTTAGTGCCATCCAGCAGGGATACAATCGCCTCTCCGATCTGTCGCAAATCCCATGTCCGTCTTTGGTGCTGGCGGGGGAATGCGATCGCCACATTACGGCTGCATCCAGCCAGGAAACGGCAAAAGCCTTACCCAATGCAGAGTGGCATTGCTACCCCCACACTGCCCATTTGTTTCCCTGGGAAATTCCTACACAAGTATTAATGACCATTGATCAGTGGATCTACTGTCACCCCCAGATCATCCAATACGATTTCGGGAACAAAACAGATGCAGGTTAGGGGAATAAATTCCCAATTCCGTAGTCTCCGTTTTTATACTTTGAAGTTTTGATGAACCCAGCATCCGAAAATCCGTAGGCATCTCTATGAATTCAGCAAGAGTTTGTGAATGTACTGGTTTCCTCTCAAAGAACACTCCACAATACTGAGAATGTAAATGACCTATTTTACTGATAGTGAATTTTGGTGAGCACTCAATGGCAATGAACGAGTCAACCTTTTCCGTTTTACTAGAGGATTTAAAGAGTTCAAACGAAACGATCCGCGATCGCGCCACTCGCGAACTCTGGCGGCTCTGGTTTGAACAAAAAGGCATGATTGGATTAGAAGTTCTCCGCCGTGCCCAACTGTTGTTGGAACTACGAGACTTTAGCAGAGCCGAAGAGCTGCTGAACAAGCTAATCAGTCAGCAGCCCGATTTTGCCGAAGCCTGGAATCGACGAGCCGTTTTGCACTACATCCAGGGGCGTTACTGGGAAGCGATCGCTGATTGTGAAGAGGTAGTTCGCCTCAACCCCATTCACTTTGGAGCGCTCCACGGTTTGGGACTATGCCACATGGCACTCGGCAACTATCAAGCAGCCATCCAGATATTTCGGCGGGCACTGGATGTACAGCCCTTCTCCCTGGAAAATCAACGGCTAATTCTAGAATGTATCCTCAAACTCAGCTAGAGGCTGGTTCCAGTCTCCTATCTTTCGAGGCAGTGATTCACGCGCCCCCTCACTGAATCACCGCTTCCAGAATCAAAGTTTTCAGTTAATCCACCGTCCCAGAATCAGACGTTACTGCCTCAGCCGCAACTGCTTCTGGAGTTGCTTTGGTGGTCAAGGAAGCAACCCATTGAGCAATTTCCTTGCGCTGATTCACTAAAATGACACTGACTAACGTGAGAACCACCCCAATCCATTGCAGCGTGGTTGGTTTTTCCCCCAGCGTTAAATAGCTAAACAACAAGGCAAATACCGGCGTGAGAAAAATTAAGGCGCTCACGCTCGTCACGTTGCCTGTTGCTGCTAGATAGAAGAACATGCCATAGGTCACAGCCGTACCAAAGATCGTGGCGTAGCCTAACCCAGCCCATTCACCCCAATGCAGATTGCCAACCTGGTTTGATTCATACAGCCACGACAAGATCAACAACGGCACTCCACCAATCACCATGTGCCATGCCGTCCCCACCACTGGGTCCGCGTATTGTTTCACATAACGAACGATGATGGTGCCAAATGACAGCGCTAGGGCCGCAATGATCATCAACATTTCCCCGCTCTGAAGCACCTTGTCCCAGCTAAAAGCCGCCATATCAATCTGGCTGCTGCCTTGCAACAGGCCGTAAATAAATTTTTCGGGTAAGCCGCAAAGCGCCACTCCAGCTAAACCAACGAGTAATCCCAGCCAGCCCCAAAAACCAATCAGATCACCCAGGATGAAGCGCGATAACAAGGCAACGACAAGCGGCTGCGTGTCGATTAAGACCGAACCAAGTCCTGCCCCTGTGTGAACTAACCCTTCTGTTAAAAACCCTTGAAACATCGCGCCATCGACAATGCCAAAGAGTACGATCCAGAGCCAGGCTTTCCATCCTTTGGGTTGGGGGCAGTTTTGCGATCGCGCCAAACGCCAGAATCAAAAAACCCGCAGGCACCAACCGAAAGCCCGCCAGAAATAGCGGTGTGGTGTTTGGCAGCACAAATTTCATCACCACCATTGCAGTTCCCAAAAAGAAGAACGGCGCAGTCAGAAACAACGGTGATTTTGAAAGATCTGAATTCTCTTGCGGTACTTGCATAGTGAATCAATGCCCATCGAAAGTATGAGTGTGCCAAAGGCTACACTTCACAGATTCTAGAAGCCGATGGATGGGTCAAATTACCATGCTCGATACCGCTCATCGTGCAAAGCGTCAGTTTACAGTTCAAATAGTACGCCATTGCGGGCAGACAGATTGGCGTTGTAGTAAGGGTCTTGGTACTGCAAGCTTTCAAAATAATCTTTCCATTTTGTGTTCAAGTGTTCCCATTCTTTAGGGCGCAACCCAGGAGTACGACTTACTGATTCGTAATGCACCAATTGTGCGTAGGGGGTGACTACATTGCGATAGCCTGCCTGGTGCGCCTTCAAACACAAGTCCACATCGTTATAGTTAAGCGGGAAGGTTTCATCCATGCCGCCCAACTCAAAAAATACCTGCCGCCGCATCATCAAGCACGCCGCCGTAATTACCAGATAATTGCGATTCACGATGTTGGAAAGGAAATAGCCAGGATGATCGCCCTGGGCTTCCCGGTAAGCGTGTCCGGCATTACCACCAAGCACCATCACGCCCACATGCTGAATTCTGCCATCCGCAAACAGTAGTTTGGCTCCCACGGCCCCAATTTCGGTTTGTTGGGCAAACTCCAACATTGATTCCAGCCAATCAGGGGTTACCACTTCTACGTCATCATTAAGCAGTAGGAGGATATCACCCGTGGCTGCCTGCGCTCCCAAGTTAATGCGTTGAGAGAAGTTGAAAGGGTCGGCACAACGAACCAAATTTAAATCAGCCCCTTTAACTACATCCAAAACGGCATCGGGCACGTCGTAGCCATCTACTAACACAATTTCAAAGTTGCGGTAGGTGCTGCGATCGCGAATGCTGCGAATGCATTGCTCCAGCAAGCAGATTGTGCCCGTAGGCGTTTCTAACGTTGCGCCTCCACTGGGTATGACAATGCTAATGCGGGGATTGCCGATAATAGTTCGTCGAACCCGAAAAAAACCTTCTCGTGGTCCCGCTTCCACCCGTCCTGGATAGGGGCTGCGTGCCACCATTTCTGCCAAAGCTCGATACGCCGCTTCATACGCCCACGGTTTCGCTTCATGGCTGGAAGTAACAGAAGCTGGAATCACACGCCAGTGATAAAGAATTTTGGGAATGTGATAGATATTTTGGGTTTTCTCCACCACCCGCAACACCAAATCATAATCCTGCGAACCATCAAATTCGGGACGGAATCCTCCAATGTCGCGAATCAAACTGGTGCGGTATACGCCTAAGTGGCAGGTATACATACAAGCATGGAAGTAATCAGGTGACCAGTCGGGTTTAAAGAAAGGGTCGCAGCGTTTGCCCGCGGGATCAATTTTGTCTTCGTCGCTGTAGATAAAATCGGCATCCGGATGCTGATTGATGAGTTTGGCGTTCTCATACAGGGCATCGATCGCCAATTCATCATCGTGATCCAGCAGGGCAATGTAATCTCCCGTTGCTAGTTCCAGAGCCGTATTGCTGGCAGCAACAATGTTTCCGTTTGTTTCGCGGAACACCACTTTGATGCGGGAGTCTAATTTGCTGTAACGGTTGAGCAAAGGCTTGATGTGCTGAGTAGTGGAGGCATCATCGGCGATACACAGTTCCCAATCTGGATAAATTTGGTTGATAACCGAGTCGATCGCTTTTTTGAGCCACTTTTCTTCCACGTTATAAACCGGAAGAATCACTGAAAACGTGGGACGGAGATGCCATTGGGTGAGTTGTTGTTTTGCTTGAGCAATTTTGGTAGGTGTCCACTGGCGCTCAGCAACCCACTGTGGATAAGTAATTTCTCTGTGAAACCGAGCTTTTAAGCGGTCATAAACAAAGTGAATGAAGCCTCGTGTCCCTCGTTCCCGCCATGCTTGATACAGTTTACCGACCTTCTTAAAAACAGAGGAGGTTTTCATTCAACGTCCTACCGTGGTGAAATGAACAACAAAGCAGGTTACTCAACCGTAATTAATGGATCAAGAGTTTCCACTTTTAACCCAAGCCGCTTGCGAAATTGGTTCCAGTGGTGTTTTACTCGCCAAAACCAACTGTTTTTGACGATACTAGCGATCGCAAACATGCGGGCTTCTGCCTGTTGCAGTTGTAATTCAGTCTTTTGTATTTGTAATTCAGCTTGATGTAGACGGTGATGGGCAGATTGAGCATCGGCTCTAACCATAACCAGGTGTTGAAACAGAGCCTCGATATGATTGGTATAGAGAGCCGGGTGATTCTTGAAAATTTGTGTGTAACTCTTCACCCAATAGTCCTGTGTCATTTGCTGACTTCGAGAGTTTGGGACCTCTCGATGAAAATACAGCACCTCTGGAATCTGCACCACACCTCGTCCCAACTCAATCAACGACAGCCAAAAATCGTAATCTTCCCACCCCCAAACCATGTTCTCGTGGTAGCCTCCCACTTTTTCCCAATCGGCTTTGCGGTACAGGCTCGTATTGAAGATCATGTTTCCCAGCAAGATTTCAGGAAAATTGTAGGTCGGCAAGTCAAATCGACCGCTTTGCTCTCCAAATAACTCTGCCTGAGAATAAACGATGCCAATATTGGGGTCGGACTCTAGGATGGGAACGGTTTTTTCGAGGAAGGTGGGTGCAATGCGATCGTCTGCATCGAGCGGCAAAATGTATTGCCCTCTTGCCTGCTGAATGCCCGTGTTGCGAGCAGCCGAAGGCCCACGATTCGACGTGTGAATGATTGAGAGATGTGGTTTTTGATAGGTCTGAAGCAACTGAATCGTATGCTCATCGGTAGACCCATCGTTAATTAAGATAATTTCTATAGGTTGATAAGTCTGGGCAAGCACACTTTCCACCGCGTCTTCCACGTATTGTCCCTGGTTGTAGCAGGGCATGATGACGGAAACGGTAGGCGACGACGGACTCATATTGGTAGCGTTCAGATTTCAGTTGCATCGGCTTGAGAGACTTTGTTGCAGTGCCGACGTAGTGCTGTTATCAATCACGCGCCGTCAGCAAGCCGCGATCGCCGATTCTTGATCGCAGCAAAACCTGACTATACTCTACACACATTTGTTATCTCATCATGAACAAAAATTCGTGGGTTGCTTGAGACAGCCACAATCATGAATTCTTAGAGGAATGTCCTCATTCATCTGCTGCTTTTTGATCGGAAGAAGACGCGGGGTGTTTCGCCCGCTGAATGATCAGTTGAATTGCTAATGCCAGTAGCCCGATCGCAGCTAGCCCAAATACCCCTATTCCCAGCGTGGTCATCCCCACAACCAACGTTCGCACGGCAGAAGAAATGCGTTGAACAATCAAACTGGTGGAGTGGATTTTATGAACAGCGAAGGATTGGGCGATCGCATGCGTCATCAAATACATGGCATAAGCGAGTACTCCCGCCAACCCACTGCCAATCAAACACCGCAACGGGGTCAGTGGTGGATTGCCGGAATCGGAGGAATTGGGCGATGGCGTTGGTAACTCGGTTATTGGGGGACCCTCACTCATGATTTCTACTCCAACGTTAACTGTGGACTAACGACATAGGATGTGAGATGGTTCACTACTTAGCGACTTGAATTCCGCAGGGTCTAAATTCAGCAACCCAGAGGTCTAAGTCGGGGTCGGTGGTCTTGCTGGCAACAGCCTGCTTCATCTGGTTCGCCTGCTCCCGAGAATTGAGAAGAGCAAACACGGTGGGTCCTGACCCTGACATCATGGCTCCTAATGGCTGAAACTGCTGAAACGTATCTCGCAAGGCAGCGACATTGGGATGCGCTGGCAGTACTACTTTTTCCAGATCGTTGTAGAGCAAACGCCCAATTTCAACCGAATCACGATGGGCGATCGCGGCAATCATCGGTCCAGAGTGAACCTGCTGGAGCCGTTGCTGTAGGTCGTGAGGTTCCTTTAAATAGGACTCACCGAATTTTTGGCGATAGGTTTTGTATGCCCAAGGGGTTGAAACTGATAGGCTGCGGTATTTTGCCAGCACAACATAAATATTCTCCAGATCTGGCAAGGCAGCTAATTCTTCACCCCGTCCTGTTGCCAGAGCCGTTCCACCCATTACACAAAAGGGAATATCCGATCCTAACGTTGCGCCTAGCTCTTGAATTTCGGATTGGGTCAGTCCCAATTCCCACAACAAATCCAGCCCCACCAACACAGCCGCCGCATTCGTAGACCCGCCCGCCAAGCCTGCCCCAATGGGAATGTGCTTATGAATAGTGATGTCAACGCCGCCATAGCGAGCAAAGGCTGCCGGAAATTGTTGCCGCATCAGCTCGGCTGCTCGATATGCCAGATTGCTGGGATCATTGGGCACTTGTGGATGGTCACAAAACACGCGATTGTCATTGGTGCCATTGGCGCGGATATCTACCTGATCTGCCAGATCAATGCTCTGCATCACCATCACGAGTTCGTGAAAGCCATCGGGGCGATCGCCTAAAATTTCCAGGTACAAATTAATTTTGGCCGGAGCAATTAAGGAATAGGAGCGCATGAGTCCCAAAGCGGTAAGGCACAAGCCTGAATTATATAGTTCTTTCCCTGCCTTCACACCTGATTACTGAGAGCAACCCACTGTTCCACACTCAGATCTTCAGCCCTAACTTGAGAATTAACTCCCATTGTTTCTAATAGTTCGCTCAAAGCTTCTCGACTGATCACTCCCTGCAAGTTATTTCGCAACATTTTGCGCTTACTGCTAAATCCTAACTTCAGCAATGTTTCCAGTTTTTTAGGATCATTGGCAGGAGCGGTCATAGGTCTTGGGCGCAAACGAATCACGGCTGAATCAACTTTGGGTGGCGGTTGAAATGCTTTTGCCGGCACATCACAAATGAAGTCGCACGCCGCTAAATACTGGACTCGCACAGAGAGTGCTCCAAAATGGCTAGAACCCGCATTAGCTCGGAGCCTGAGCGCTATTTCTCGCTGCACTAGAAGCACAATTGACTCGAAAGGATGGGGGTTGGGTTGGGCGATCGTTCCCAACAGTTTTTCGAGAATTGGACCAGTAATGTTGTAAGGAATATTGGCAACTACTTTATTGGGATTTTGAAAGTTAGGAAGTGGCGCAAGCAGTGGCTCTAGATCAAGTGATAAAAAATCGCCTTGCAGCAACAAAAAGTTATCAATTTTGCCAAACTTTTTAACCAAAAACTCACATAAATCCCGATCAATTTCAACGGCAACTACGGCATCGGCATGGTCTAGCAGGGGGCGAGTTAAAACACCTTTTCCAGGACCAATTTCTAACACGCGATCGCCCCGCACCAAGCCTTGAGCATCCCCTTTTTTCAAATCTGCGGCTGCCACAATCCGGCTCAACGCTTTCTCACTACGTAGCCAGTGTTGCCCAAATTGCTTGCGTGGTTTTAGCACAGCCTTACTCCGGTAACCCAACGAGTTTGCCATCTCCAGCAATCACGTCACCGATCGCGAATGCTGCAACATCTTGAGATTCAAACCAGGCAATCGTGGAATCAGCCTGACTTGGTGGCACCAACACCACAAACCCAACCCCCATGTTGAACGTATTGAACATTCCTGCCGGACTGACACTCCCTTCTGCGGCGAGCCACCGAAACACGGATGGAACCATCCAACTAGTAGGATCAACCCGCACCGATTGTCCTGTTCCCAAACATCGAGGCAGATTTTCCGGCAGTCCCCCTCCTGTAATGTGCGCCATGCCATGAATTTCCAACCCCGCTTTACGGGCATCGAGAATTGGTTTTACGTAAATCTGGGTGGGGGTCAGTAGTATCTCTCCTAAGGATTGCGGGGCAAAGGGTTCGGGACAATCATCCCAGGCGAACCCACGATCGCTGACAATTTTTCGCACCAGGCTAAACCCATTACTGTGCACTCCGCTACTGGGAAGCGCGATCGCCACATCCCCAATCTGCACCTGAGACCCATCTAAAAGTTGACTCTTTTCCACAATCCCCACACAAAAACCTGCCAGGTCATACTCACCCGACTGATAAAAACCAGGCATTTCAGCCGTTTCACCTCCCAGCAAAGCGCACCCTGCCATCCGGCATCCGGCCGCAATTCCTGAAACCACATCTGCCAGTTGCGCCTCGTCCAGGTATCCAGTCGCCAAATAATCCAAGAAAAATAGCGGTTCTGCCCCAGAAGTCAGCACATCGTTAACACACATTGCCACCAGATCAATCCCCACAGTTTCGTGACGTTTGAGGCTATGAGCCAGTTTGAGCTTCGTGCCTACGCCATCAGTTCCCGACACCAACACAGGCTCTTGGTATCCAGCAGGCAATTGAAACAAACCACTAAAGCCACCCAATCTCCCCAAAACTTCTGGACGCGTTGTGCTGCCCACCATTGAGCGAATGCGCTCCACAAAGGCACGCCCCGCTTCTACATCAACTCCTGCATCTCGATATTCCATGCCAAAACTACTGCCACCGTCATGTTGCCGGATGTCATTGTACTCTTTTCGCTTTGATACACCGGAAGACTGCGAGTTATGTTAAGTTATGTAACAAGTTATATAAAGTTTTATTAAGAGGCCGGACAAAAAATTCGAGAAATAAAAATCTGGGATTTTGCCCCAATCGATGTTTCAGTTTTTTCCAATTTTGTAAAGTCCCAGTAAACCTTCTTCGCGATTCAGCGTAACCCTGATCCCCAGCGCAAAAACTTCGTGATAGTCTGTTGCAGTTCGATTTTTAGGAGTGAACACGGAACGAGTACGGGTTACACAACGAGTGATTGACGAATTTATTGACTTTGCAATCCTCGAACCCCAATTGAAGTGCTTCTCATCTATCGCTTATGAATCACAAACTTCTCAGCAGTCTGACTGCGTCTCTGTTGATTGCAACTCTGGGTGTACCGCTATCAAGTAACGCCATCCCTCCTGAACAAACTAGTCAGGATTCTGAGCCAACGACCAACCGCGCAAGCTCTGAACCAGATGCAAGCGCTGAAGCAGGCTCAAGCGACGCTATAGCACAAACAGGCTCCTCAGGGAGTACCGTTGCAAAACTCGGCAAACAGTCGAATGAGGTTGTGAAAGTTGGTGACCAACAATCTCAAACAGCACCCCAAGCTTCTACCACTATTGTTGCGAAGGTGCAGCCTCACACAGTCTCTGGGCGCGAAGCGGCAACGCTTTATGTCCGTAACATCCCAATCTTAACCTTCCTGGGGTCGAACAGGGCTACACCCGACGGGGTGAAGTTGGGAACTCAAATCCAATCTACATCAGAAGAAACTTCATCGACTAAGGCAAAATCGCTCGATAAAGTAAGCTCTTCTGGAGGATCGCTTACATCTGTTCTCAGGTCATCTTTTACGCTCTCTGAGCCATCTTTAGACTCCTTCAAACTTGAAGCTTTAGATGACGCTTCTGCAAAAGCAAATCCCGTTTGGCGAGCTACCGTCATCGCAGCACGCATTAACCAACTCCATCGCGATGGCATCGGTGCCGAAAGTATTACTGTTGGCTGGGATAACCAGCAAAAAGAAGCAACCTCCGGCGATCGCTTCGTGATCAAGACCAACCGAGTGGCGATCGCGCTAATTGATTCAAACACCATCCTTCCTGACACCACGCGCAATCCCGAACAGGATGCGCTTCAGGCAACCAATCGTCTGAGACGAGTGTTGGGCAACGCCGCTCCCCTGCGGGAAATTGACGGTCAGCCCGGCGCTAGAGGAGGTCAAGAATTTTCGATGGGACCAATCCGAATGCGCTTAACCGGGTTTGCCTCCTGGTATGGTCCAGGGTTCCACGGCAACCAAAGCGCTAGCGGAGAACGGTTTAACCAACACGCCATGACAGCCGCCCATCGCACCTTGCCCTTTGGTACGCGGGTGCTTGTCACTAACCTGGACAATGGGCAATCGGTAGTTGTACGAATTAACGACCGAGGACCGTTTCATGGCAATCGCGTCATTGATCTGTCCACCGCAGCGGCTCGTGTTTTAGGTCTCATTCAGTCTGGAGTTGCCCCAGTCCGTCTGGATGTGATTGATTCCCGTAGCGCTTCGGCCGCTGGTAATTAGTGATTTTTGAGGCTTGTTCAGTCACCGTGCTAGAGGATTGAAAAATCTTGGCTGGGCTAGTCTCATTCCGTCTCCGCTGCTGTCAAAGCAGTTCTCCGCGCAGTCCATCTAACATCTCGTTCTGTTCCACTCCTTTGCTTTGAATCAATACGCCAAAGTTCCCAAGCCCCGTGGGATCGATTAGCGTTTGTAAAGCATCTCGACGGCGGAGAACTGTTTGAATCGTATTTGCGTCAGTGGCAGTTGATTGGCTGAGGGTAGCAAGGCGATCGCCCAAGCCAAGTGCCATCAAAAAAAGCCCCTGTTTTGTAAACCCTACTGGGTTTAGCCCCCATTGTTCGCCGTACTTTGTCAAAGCGGTGAAATCGATATGAGCCGTGATGTCTTGCTGTCCAATATGCAGATACGGGTTGGAATGATAGCTATGACGGTAGTAACACTGTAAAGTTCCCTGGCTGCGAACGGGATGGTAGTAGCGATCGCTAGGGTAACCGTAGTCAATCGTCAACACATATCCTTGTCGTAGTCGTTTTGCAACGTTGGCAATCCAATCTAGAGCTGCTAAGTTCACCTCTGTTCGGTATCCATCGGGGTAACGAGGTGCAGTTAAATCAATGCCAACTAAGTCAAAATAGCTTGCTAAGTCAGGCGTAGAAAGCTCGTCAATCACTTCAACAAAATTGAGTGAGGGGCGATCTCCTTCTGCCAAAGCCACATAAATTTCCTGCAATTTTCCGTCCTGCCAAATTACCTGATGCACTGGTAGGGCATCTACTAATTCATTAGAAAAGAAGCACCCCGTGACCGATTCGGGTGGTAAGCCTTCTAGGGTGCGCCAGGAAAGAGAAAGTCCAGCCTCGGCAAAGGGTTGCAAACGCTGCTGCTGTTCATCAATCAGCGCCTGTGCCCGTTCAATAATGATGTAATCTAAACAGGCAAACAAGTCAGAATATTGATGTTGCAAATAACGCAGGATATCGCCTGCTAATAACCCTTGCCCTGCACCCATTTCAACCAGCGTGAAGCGATCTGGTTGGTGGAGTAGGTACCACATTTGGACAAACTGTTTTGCCAGGAGTTCACCAAAATCTGCGCCTAGATGGGGTGAGGTAAAAAAATCTCCAGTTGCGCCAATTTTGCTTGGGCCTGAGGCGTAATATCCATGCTGAGGATGGTACAGCACCCATTCCATAAAGTCTGCAAACGTAATCCGAGAATGAAGGCTCCCGGTAATCTGACAGGTAATAAAGTTACCGAGAGCCTTGTGATTGCCCTTGTTGTCCAATTCCACTGGTTCAATTCCTGGGTCGAGGTTGACCACCACCGATAGCGGCTTTTATTGTGACACAGCTTGAGGATTCGACTAAACAGCAATGCGATTGTATTCAGACATGGTCGCTGCGGGTGCACTTCCCAGCGATCGCTATTCAATTGTTTCAACACCACACTCCGCACTTAAAACCCACACTTAAACAAATTTTCCATTGACACTACTCACCAACACTGGCATATTCTCCATTGCCTACATCAAACAACAGCGCAAAGTGGGATTGAGGTTGCATCTGCTTCAGTGCCTTTAGATAGGCTTCTGCTTCATTACGACGGCGAAAGCGGCTCACGGTTAGTTGCTTCAAGTTCGGTAACAGTTTGTTCACAACCCAGGGATTCAATCGTTGTTGGTAACTCATACTTCACGTCTCACTTTTTTGGCTAATGTTTGAATGAACTGAAAGAACACCTGGTTTAACTGACGCAACACAGCTAAGACCCTGTAACCGCTACATCTAGTGTTCCTTGAAATCTGACACTACTATAGATAGTGTTTTAAGCTTGAAACCGCAAGCGTTTTTACAATTCCACACAATTCATGGGGTTCGTTTTTAGAGGATTGTGCTAGCTCCTGCGTCTATTGCCCACAGGCTCAAGTGTCTACCCCCATCGGGTGGTATTTTTAAACCTTTTCGGGAACATTTCTGCGCTCCTGTGAAGCAACCACCATTGAATGTTCCTGTTGGGTTTAGGGTGTTAAGCCATGACGATTGAAGAAGCTTTGTCCGTTCTGGATGGCGTTCTCGGTCAAATCACGCTCAACGATACACAAGAGTTAGTATTTCGGCACGCCTGGGAGGATTGGACATACGAACAAATTGCCGAGCAGTTTGGTTACACAACTGACTATGTAAAGAATGTCGGTTCCCAGTTGTGGGATTCCTTATCGCATCGACTGGGGGTGCGAGTCACAAAAAGAAATGTTCAATCGGTTGTGCGGCGATGGGCACGGCAACAGTGCAGCAGTGTTACCCCTACATCTCAAACGGTTAAGTCTCGCGATACGCGCCAAGATTTAGGCGAAGCTCCGGACGTTTCCAGCTTTGCGGGACGTGTTGAAGAACTAGAAACCGTGAAACAGTGGGTGACTGGCGATCGCAGCGCCCCTACTCCCACAACGCCGTGTCGCTTAATTGCCCTGTTGGGAATGGGTGGTATGGGAAAAACGTCCCTGGCAGTGATGCTGGCACGCCAGGTTGAATCACAGTTTGATGCCATTGTGTGGAGATCGCTACGAAACGCTCCTCCGGTTGAAGAGTTACTCGGCAGTTTGATTCAGTTTTTGTCCAATGGTGCAGAGACGGAGTCAACTCTGCCAGGCGATCGCCATAGCCGCATGACTCGCTTAATTGAGCATCTCCGGTCTCAGCGCTGCCTGATCATTCTTGACAATGCCGAGTCTGTTTTACCATGCCATGAACCTGCAAAGGAACTCTCCGACACCGGCTACAGCGAATTACTCGATCTCCTGAGTGACCTGCCCCATGAAGGTTGCGTTGTGCTCACCAGTCGGGAAAAACCTGACGCGATCGCCTGGAAAGAAGGCGTAACTCTTCCTGTGCGATCGCTGCAACTGAGTGGACTCAACAACCAGGAAGCCCAAGCCATTTTTGCGTCAAAAGGGCACTTTGTTGCCTCAGAAGCAGAATGGCAAACCTTAATTCAGCACTATGCCGGAAATCCCCTTGCACTCAAAATGGTTGCTGCTGCGATTCAAGAAATTTTCAACAGCAACATCTCCGAATTTCTAAGAGTCCTTGGCACCCTCGTCTTCGATGACATTCGTGACCTGCTCGATCGCCAGTTCAACCGCCTCTCCTTCATGGAAAAAGAGGTGATGTTTTGGATTGCCGTCAACCGCGAAGTCATTTCCTTTACTGAGTTGCGGGATGATATCCTGTGCCCCATCTCTCGCCAAAAGCTTCCTGGAATTCTGCGCTCCTTAAAACATCGTTTTCTCATTGAGGCAACCCCAGACGGTTTCACCCAACAGCCTGTTGTCATGGAATACGTCACCAACCGCTTCATTGAACAGATCAGCCGAGAAATCCTCGCACCATCCCCCTCACCTTCTTCACCCGTCCCCCTGCTCCAAACCCACGCCCTATTGAAAGCAACCACAAAAGACTACATCCGCGATAGCCAGACGCGCCTGATTCTGGCTCCCATCACCGATCGCTTACTCGCACTGTTGCGATCGCCACTCGCGGTCGAGCAGCGCTGCCGCAATTGTCTGGCAGAACTGCAACAGACTTCCCCCCCCTTACCTGGCTATGCGGCAGGCAACTTGATCAATTTGCTCCATCATTTCCAAACAGATTTGGCCCAACTGAACCTGTCTAAACTCACGATTCGGCAAGCCCAGTTTCAGAAGACTGATTTACATTACGTTAATCTGGAGAACACCGAGATTGTGCGCTCCGTCTTTCTGGAATCATTAGGAGCAGTGTGGTCTGTAGCATTCAGTCCGGATGGAACGCTCTTGGCAGCCGGAGACTCCGCTGGGGATATCCACTTCTGGCGTGTTGCTGACCATCAAAAAGTCATCACCTGTAAAGGACATACCAATTGGGTTTGCGCGATCGCCTTCAGTCCCGATGGCAAAACCCTCGCCAGTGGCAGCGTGGGCAATGTTGTGAAATTGTGGGATGTTGCAACCGGGCAATGCCGCAAAACCCTGCGAGGACACGCCGAATGGGTAATTGCGGTCGCCTTCAGCCCGGATGGTAGGTTACTCGCTACCAGCGGCGCAGACCGCATGATTAAACTTTGGAATCCGGTTACGGGAGCCTGTGTGCAAACGATTGAAGCTCATGTTGACTGGGTTTGCGCGATCTCCTTCAGTCCAGATAGCAGCCTCCTTGTCAGCGGCAGTGATGATGCCACTCTCAAACTTTGGGCTGTACAAACGGCAACCTGCCTGCAAACCTTCACCGGACATAGCAGCCATGTGCGGGCAGTCATGTTTAGTCCAGATGGTGAGCGGCTAGCAAGTGGTAGTAGCGATGGCACCGTGAAACTGTGGAATGTCTCATCCGGCAAATGCCTCCACACATTGACAGGGCACACCAGACCCGTTCGCTCAGTTGCCTATGCACCTGCCCCAAACGGCGATCGCGCGCACAGCGAGTTAGTTAGCAGCAGTGAAGATGGTTCCCTCAGGCGTTGGGAAGATCAGACAGGGCACTGTCTCGCCGTATTGCATGGGCACAGCGGGCACATTCGTTCTGTGGCAATTCATCCCAAAGGACAGCTAGCTGCCAGTGGTAGCGCCGACCAAACGGTGAAATTATGGAACCTGCAAACGGGGCACTGTTTGAGAACCCTGCGAGGCTATACCAATTTTGTGTTAGCAGTGGCTTGCGCTCCGATTCCCGATGATCCCCAACAACCTCAACTCATCGCCAGCGGACACAGCGATCGCGCCGTTCGAGTCTGGAATTTGCAAACGGGCGAGTGTTTACAGACGCTCAAAGGGCACACCAACGAAGTGTGGGGAGTCGCATTTAGCCCAGATGGTCAACGCCTTGCCAGCAGCAGCACCGATCAAACCATTCGCCTGTGGGACGTGAAAACCGGAGAGTGCCTCAACCTGCTTAGAGGTCATACCGATTGGATTCATGCGATCGCGTTTAGCCCAGATGGTCAACGCCTTGCCAGCAGCAGTTCCGACCAAACTATTCGCCTGTGGGACAGTTTAACTGGAAGCTGTCTCAAAACCCTGCATGGACACGATAGCCACGTCTGGTCAGTGGCATTTAGCCCCACACCTGGCAACGATGGGGGATGGATTCTTGCCAGCAGCAGCGATGATCAAACCGTCAAACTTTGGAACGTGACCACCGGGGAGTGTACTCAAACGTTTACAGGGCACACGCGCCGCGTTCAGGCAGTTACCTTCAGCCCCGATGGAGCCTGGCTAGCCAGCAGCAGCAGTGATCAGACGATTGCGATTTGGGATGTGAGAACAGGGCGTTGTTTAAGAACGCTTACTAACGATGGAGATCATGTGCGATCGCTGGCTTTTAGCTCGTTCCAGTCTCCCTTTTTCCAACAAACAGGACATTTGCTTCTTGCAAGCTACGCCGAAAATAGCGTCAAAGTCTGGGATGCCAATACGGGCGAATGCTTCCGTGTGTTGGAAGGACACACAAGCCGCATCTGGTCGGTTACCCTTAGCCCAGATGGTCAAACGCTGATCAGCGGCGGTGAAGATGGAACCCTGCGCCTTTGGGATATAGAACTGGGTAAATGTGTAGCACTTTTACAAAATTTCCGCCCCTACGAAGGGATGGCGATCGCTGGAATTAGAGGGCTAACCGACGCTCAAAAAACCACCCTTAAATCGTTGGGAGCTGTGGAATAAACCTCGTTTACCCCTCGTCAGGGATCATTAAACTTTGTTAAAGTCAAGGCGTGTCTAACCGAATCGCTGGAGAGTATCAATGCTGCGCCTGGAACATATCAGCAAAATTTATCCCACTGGGGAAGTTTTGAAAGATGTCAATTGGGAAGTGAAACCAGGCGATCGCATCGGTTTAGTCGGCGTAAACGGAGCGGGAAAATCTACTCAGCTTAAGATTATTGCCGGAGAAATTGAACCCACCAGCGGTGAAGTGATTCGTCCTGCCAGTTTGCGAATTGCTTACCTCACGCAGGAGTTTGAGGTTGATCCCGGTCGCACGGTACGAGAGGAATTTTGGCGAGCATTCAAAGAAGCCAACGAAGTGCACGAAGCACTGACCCAGGTGCATCACGACATGGAAACCGCTAATCCCGACACATTGGACAAACTGATCCACAAAATGGACAAGCTCCAGCGTCAGTTTGAGGCGATGGATGGCTACGGACTCGATTCCAAAATTGAGAAGATCCTGCCCGAACTTGGATTTGACTCGGAAGATGGCGATCGCCTCGTTAGTGCTTTTAGCGGTGGCTGGCAGATGCGGATGAGTTTGGGCAAAATTTTACTGCAAGAACCCGACATTCTACTGCTGGATGAACCGACCAACCACTTAGACCTGGAAACCATTGAATGGCTGGAAATCTACCTCAAGAGGATCGATACTCCAATGGTCATCGTCTCTCACGACCGCGAGTTTCTCGATCGTCTGTGTACCCAAATTGTTGAAACTGAGCGCGGCATTTCCACCACTTATTTAGGGAACTATTCGGCTTACCTTCAGCAAAAAGAAGAAAGTCGCGATGCTCAACTCGCTGCCTACGAACGCCAACAAAAAGAACTGGAAAAACAGCAGGCATTTGTCGATCGCTTCCGTGCCAGCGCCACCCGTAGCACGCAGGCAAAAAGCCGCGAGAAACAACTGGAAAAAATTGACCGTATCGAAGCTCCAGAAGAGGGTGTGCGGACACTGAGATTTAAGTTTCCCCCCGCCCCTCGCAGTGGTCGCGAAGTCGTGGTGATCAAAGACTTAACTCATACCTATGGTGAAAAAATTCTGTTTTTGGGTGCGGAACTGTTGGTTGAACGGGGTGATCGCATCGCCATTTTAGGTCCCAACGGTGCAGGTAAATCCACCCTGCTACACCTGATCACAGGTATGGAAAAACCCACCGATGGGACTGTAGAACTGGGACAGCACAACGTGATCCCCAGCTATTTTGAACAAAACCAGGCAGAAGCATTGGATCTGCAAAAAACCGTCATAGAAACTATTCATGATGAAGTGCCCGACTGGACGAATGAAGAAGTCCGCACGCTACTAGGACGCTTTCTATTCAGCAACGACACCGTGTTCAAAAAGGTGGAAGCCTTAAGTGGCGGCGAAAAAGCTCGGCTTGCTCTGGCAAAAATGCTGCTGCAACCTGCTAATTTGCTGATGCTGGATGAGCCGACGAACCACCTGGATATTCCGGCCAAAGAAATGCTCGAAGCGGCATTGCAAAACTACGACGGCACCGCCATTATCATTTCCCACGATCGCTATTTTATTTCCCAGGTTGCCAACAAAATTGTAGAAATTCGAGATGGAGAACTGCGCCTCTACCGGGGCGACTACCACTACTACCTGGACAAAATCGCCGAAGAAAAAGATAGAGCCAGACTAGAAGCGATCGAGGCTGAAAAGGCCGCTAAAGCTGAAGCAAAACGTGCCAAACAAAAGGATAAAGAGAAAACACGCAAAGCCAGTAAAACGTGATGTAACATTCTTATTTTGTCAGGGAACTTTAGAGGGAGTCATCCCTTGTGCTCTTCTCTAGAGTCCCACTGCATGATACACAATCTTCCCCACAAGCGCGCTCCCCTGCCGTTTTTCTCTGTTCTAGCGGCTGCCATTGTATATTATGCTACCGCAAAGTTAGGGCAACACCTGGCCATTCCACCAGGCTTTATTACACCGGTTTATCCACCTTCTGGAATTGCAGTATCAGTGCTGTTGCTGTGGGGGTATCAGGTTAGTAGCGGCATCTGGCTAGGGGCATTTGTGGCATCTGCCTGGACCCTTTGGGCAAATTCAGGCAATTTAGCAATGGCGATCGCCGCAGGGTTAGGCATTGCCACAGGTTCTCTGTTTCAAGCCTGGACAGGTTACACCCTGATTTCCCGATTTATTGGTAGGCGCAACCTTTTCAGCAATGCCATCAACGTTGCCACATTCACAGGCATCGAGATTCTAAGTTGCATAGTTAGCCCCACCTTCGGCTGCACCGCGATGCTGCTGACTGGGTTTATTCAACCAGCAGATTACGCCAACAGTTGGGTCACCTTTTGGCTGGGAGATGCCGCCGGGGTGTTAATCGTGGCACCGTTACTGCTTGTTTGGGTAGATCGTTGGCAAAATCGTACCCAGTATCGCGATCGCCCAGGCAACCGCGATCGCGCAACCTGGCAACCCATTGTTGAAATCGGAATTTGGCTATTGCTGCTGGCACTGGTGGGCATGATTGCTTTTGGCTACAGGTACCCCGTGGAATACTTGCTAATTCCTCTACTGGTATGGGCAGCCTTTCGGTTTGGGCAACGGTTCATCACAGTGGCAGTGTTACTGGTGTCAATGCTGACGATCGCAGGCGCAATTCGAGGCACCAGCTCATTTAACCGCGATAGCTTAAATGAATCGTTGCTGTTGCTGCAAACCTTTGTAGGAGCTATCACCGTCACAACCCTCATTCTGTCAGCAGTGATCATTGAGCGAGAACAAGCCAACACCCGCCTAGCCCTCGCCAATGAAGAGTTAGAAGCCAAAGTGGAAGAGCGTACACTGGCACTCCGCCAATCAAAAGAAGCCGCAGAAGTGGCAAACCACGCAAAGAGTGAGTTTCTCGCCAATATGAGCCATGAGCTGCGTACCCCGCTAAATGGCATTTTAGGGTACGTTCAGGTAATGCGGCGATCGACTAACTTAAGCGATCGCGACCAAAAAGGGCTAGACATTATCCAGCAATGCGGCTCCCATCTACTGACACTGATTAACGACGTTCTCGATCTCTCAAAAATCGAAGCGCGAAAAATGGAGATGTACCCCATTGATTTGCACTTCCTGGCTTTTTTGCAAAGCGTTATTGAAATTTGCAGCATCCACGCTGAGCAAAAAGGGTTGACCTTCAGCTACGACCTCGATCCCCAACTGCCGATCGGCATTCATATTGATGAAAAGCGGCTACGTCAGGTATTAATCAATTTGCTCAACAATGCAATTAAATTTACCGATCACGGGCAAGTCACGTTCAATGTAAAACTCGTCTCACCCTCCGAGATTACGAGTTCTACACTGAACACGATCCGCTTTGAAGTTCACGATACTGGCATCGGGATCAGCCCCGATCAGATTGAAAAAATCTTCTTGCCTTTTGAGCAAGTGGGTGAATCATCCCGGAAATCCGAAGGGACAGGGCTAGGACTGGCGATCACCCAAAAAATTATTCACCTGATGGGAGGGCAACTTCAGGTACAAAGCCAACTTGGTCAGGGCAGCACCTTTTTCTTTGAACTCACATTACCAACCGCTGCGGAATGGGCAAAACCCGTCACTCTCCACCATGAGCAGGCGATCGCAGGCTTTGTTGGTCACCCCCGCACCATTCTCGTCATTGATGACAAGTGGGAAAATCGCTCTGTCATTAGTGGATTGCTCGAACCGTTGGGCTTTAGGGTGCTCGAAGCCGAAAATGGGCAAACCGGATTAGCAAAAATTCTTGAAGCCAAACCAGACCTGATCATTACAGATTTGATGATGCCCATCATGGATGGATTTGCGTTAATGGCTTATTTGCGGCAATCCCTTGAACTGCGAGAAATTCCCGTCGTCGTATCTTCTGCCAGCGTTTTTGAAACCGATCAACACAAAAGCCTCAATGCTGGCGCAGACGAATTCTTAGCAAAACCAGTCCAATCAGAGCACCTGCTGACCGTGTTGCAGAAATGGCTCAATCTAAAGTGGGTTTATAAAGATGTACACCCCTCAGATTCCCCTACTTCAGCAGTAGAAACAGTCAATTCAGGCAATTCAGATTTTCAGCCAATCCTGCCGCCCTCCATAGAGGAACTAACCCATCTCTACGACCTGGCAATGCAAGGACGAGTCAAAGCGTTACGCAATCGGGCAGAAACCCTTGAGCAATTGGACGAGCAACTGGCTCCCTTTGCCCACAAGCTGCAAGCACTAGCTCAAAGTTTTCAAATTGAGGAAATCCAAGAATTTTTGGCAGCCTACCTCAACGTGAAATCTGTATAACCTAGCTTTATCAAACCAACCATGAGTGATCCTGTGAATAACGTAATTCTGGTCGTTGATGACAACCCAACCAATTTGGAAGTTCTTTCAGAAGCGCTAATTGATGCTGGGTTTGAGGTTGGCGTTGCCACCAGTGGCGAAGGAGCCATCAAACAAATTCAATACAATCCTCCTGATCTAGTACTGTTGGATGTGATGATGCCAGGCATAAGCGGGTTTGAAACGTGTCATCGCCTCAAATCGAACCCTGCAACCCAGGAAACGCCCATTATTTTTATGACGGCATTGTCTGAACCTGTGAACAAAGTTAAAGGGCTGTCGTTGGGAGCAGTAGATTACATCACGAAGCCGTTTCAGCAAGAAGAAGTATTGGCACGCGTGAAAGTGCATTTGCAACTGCGCCAACTGCATCATGAACTAGCAGAACGCAATCGCCAACTCAAACACCTGACTGAGAATTTGGAACAAACGATCGCAGAACGCACTGCCACCCTAGAACAAACTCAAGTGCAACTGGTGCAGTCTGAAAAGTTGTCATCTTTGGGGCAGTTAGTGGCTGGAGTTGCCCATGAAATTAATAATCCGATCGGCTGTATTTCAAGCAATCTGGCTCCGGCAAAAGAATACGTAACAGAAATCATCCGTATCTTGCAATGCTATCAACAGCGCTATGCTCACTTGGATGCAGAACTAGCAGCGGAAGCAGCAGCAGTTGATCTGGACTTTATGTTGGAAGATTTACCCAAAATTCTGCATTCCATCGAGTCAAGTGCAGTCAGAATTCGAGATATCTCAACCTCGCTCCGCAACTTTTCGCGCTCAGATGCCACCTATCTTGTAGCTGTTAACATCCACGAAGGGCTGGATAGCACGTTAATGATTTTGCATCATCGCCTCAAAGCGTGCGGTGATCGCCCCGAAATTCAGGTTGTCAAACACTATGGTCAAATCCCCTTAGTAGAGTGCTATCCAGGGCAAGTTAACCAGGTATTGATGAATCTCCTGAGTAACGCGATTGATGCATTAGAAGACGATCTAAAGTCCAATCCTACACTTGAAAAAACACCCACGATTACGATCTCAACCGAGCAATCAGACTTAGACCACATTCGGGTTCGTATCGCAGATAATGGACCTGGCATTGCTGAATCTATTTTGCAAAATTTGTTTCAACCCTTCTTCACGACTAAATCCGTTGGCAAGGGAACTGGTTTGGGGTTATCCATCAGCCGTCAAATCATTCAAGATAAGCATCACGGCAACCTGCGGTGTTGTTCAAAACCAGGTGAAGGAACGGAGTTTTGCGTTGAAATCCCAGTTTTGCAAAAAGCGATCGCCGTAGAGTGAGAATTACTTGACAATCTTCGTTGGTTAAACCAGGGTTGTATTAGGAAACTTTGCTGAATCTTACTTTTAATCAACGTCTGATGACAATCTTCAGGTTGGGTAACCCTCCTGACCCGACAATACCAGTCGCAATGCTATGATTTCGTAGAAATTACTTTGGAAGGGCTAGTTTGTATGGCGCAAGCGCCTGTCTCTCCTGTAGTACTGGTTATTTTAGATGGTTGGGGCTATCGCGAAGATGCCGATGGCAACGCAGTCAAGGCAGCAAAAACACCCATAATCGATAGTCTTTGGCAAGCTTACCCCCACACCACCATCCGTACCTCTGGCAAAGATGTAGGATTACCCGACGGTCAAATGGGTAACTCGGAAGTGGGACACCTAAATATTGGTGCTGGGCGAGTTGTGCCGCAAGAACTGGTCAGAATTTCAGATGCGGTTGAAGATGGCACACTCCTAAGCAATTCAGCACTGGTCAAGCTTTGTCAAACTGTTAAGCAAGCGAACGGTAAACTTCACCTGGTTGGGCTTTGCTCCGATGGCGGAGTTCATTCCCATCTCACCCATCTGTTTGGATTGCTGGAAATGGCAAAAGACCAGCAACTTACGGACGTTTGTATTCATGTGGTCGCCGATGGGCGTGATACCCTGCCAGACTCTGGTAAAGGTTACGTTCAGCAGCTTTTGGATGCCATTGACCAAATTGGCGTTGGCAGAATTGTGACACTTAGCGGTCGCTATTACAGCATGGATCGCGATCGCCGCTGGGATCGAGTTCAGAAAGCCTACAACGTGATGACCCAGGATGGAGACGGTGATGGGCGCTCCGTATTGGATCTGATTCAAGCATCCTATGAAGCTGGCGTTACCGATGAGTTCATTCTGCCAATTCGCATCGCTCCCGGAGCCGTAGAGCCTGGGGATGGCGTAATCTTCTTCAACTTCCGCCCCGATCGCGCCCGCCAGCTAACTCAAGCATTTGTTGATCCCAGCTTCCAGGGATTTGAGCGAGAACCCATTCAACCGCTATCTTTTGCCACCTTCACCCAATACGATTCCAGTTTGTCAGTTGCGGTAGCGTTTGAACCTCAAGACTTAACCAACATTCTTGGCGAAGTAATCGCTAAACACGGTCTACGCCAATTCCGCACTGCTGAAACTGAGAAGTATGCTCACGTCACTTACTTTTTTAACGGCGGGATTGAGGAACCGTTTGAGGGTGAGGATCGAGAATTGATCCCCAGTCCTCAAGTGGCAACCTACGATAGCGCTCCTTCCATGTCTGCCGCTGCTGTAACTGATGTGGCAATTCGGGCGATCGAAAAACGCATCTACTCGCTAGTCGTGATCAACTATGCCAACCCCGACATGGTGGGACACACAGGCAAAATGGAAGCAACCGTGGAAGCGCTGGAAACCGTCGATAAATGCCTGGGACGATTGCTAGAAGGCATCATTCGCGCTGGTGGCACCGCCATCATCATTGCGGATCATGGCAACGCCGAAGTGATGTGGGATGAAAAAGGCAACCCCTGGACGGCTCATACTACCAATCCAGTTCCCTTCATCCTGGTAGAAGGCGAAGGGTTGAAGATCCCGGGACATGGCACTGAGGTTCGCCTGCGTTCCGATGGTCGTCTGGCAGATATTGCTCCCACCATTCTGGAAATTCTCAAACTGCCCCAGCCTCCTGAAATGACTGGGCGTTCTATGTTCCTCCCCGTAGAGTTTGGCGTGAACCCAGCTCGAACTCCCGTTCGTTTGGTGCGATAAACGAGTTAGCATAGATTTTCTCAGGGGTTTACCTTTAAACTAGGTGGGCAACCTTTGCAGCTTAGGACATTGAATAATTCAAAATGTCAAATTGAAGATGGTAAACCTTTGCTGGTAATCATTTTGAACTTTTCATTTTGAATTGGTTCTCATTCCTTAGCTGGGTCTCAATTGCGATCTAGCTTCAATCTTTAATCAAAAATCTGTTATGGCGCTGACACTGGTTCTGAAAATAATCTGGATTCTTTCGGCAGTAGGTTTAGTCATTGTGGTGTTGCTTCACAGCCCCAAAGGAGATGGTTTGGGGAGTCTGGGTGGGCAAGCTCAACTTTTCACCAGCACCAAAAGCGCTGAGCTTACCCTCAATCGGGTAACCTGGGTGCTCACAGTTTTCTTCATGGGCTTAACCGTTATCCTCAGCGCAAACTGGTTACCCAAGTAGCTGAAGCAGTTTCGGATGAAGCAGTTTCAGCAGCATCAGCGTCTTATCAAACAGCGATCGCTTCTCAGTGTAGCGATCGCTGTTTGCATTGCCCTGGTCATTCCCCTACTTCATTCCCCCCTTACCTCCGCCCGCCCCTCTTTCTCCCCATCCTCCCTCGAAAACCTGCTCGCCAAACTTCCCCCACCTCGCCCTCACCCGCTCCCGCTCCGTCTCTCACAATGGCAAGATCCCACCCACTCTGGCGACTACTTCGATCAAATTCAACCTGCGATCGTGGGAGCTTTAATTTGGTCAACCTTTCCAATTACGGTCTATGTTCAACCGCCGACTGAAACAGAAAACACCAATCCTTTTACAGCAAAACGGGCAAAAACCTGGGTGCTGGCAATTGAAAAAGCGGTTCAAGAGTGGAACGCGTACCTGCCCTTAAAGCAAGTTGCTCAAGAAAACGCAGACATTACTATCCTGCGCTCTACACCACCCATCCGAGTAAGCGATCGTCCCCAACCCTCTTCAAGTGATGCTCCTGAAACGGTGAGTCCCCAGAAACCACACCCACTTCCAACCCTGCGTGCCCGTTCTGCCGAAACCCGGTTTGACCTGTACGCGAAGAAGCCTACCCTCAATTCCCAGCCTCAACTGGCACATCGCATGACCATCTACATCCGTCCAGATCAGGCAGCCGACTATTTACAAGCCGCCGCCCGCCACGAACTGGGACACGCCCTCGGCATTTGGGGACATAGCCCCCAGCCAACCGATGCTTTGTATCGATCGCAAGTTCGCAACCCCGCAAAGATTTCTGCCCGCGACCTGAATACTCTCAAACGCGTGTACGAACAACCCACCCGCTTAGGCTGGGAAATGCCATTCCAAAAGTAAGGAGGAATTGTTGGGATGCAGCATTCTGCCAAACACACCACTTCCAAAACCGTCCATTTCCCGCTCCTCTCCCTCACCCCACCCTTTCCCGCATCCCTTCGCGCCGCCCTCCTCACCTGGTATTCTCAACATGGGCGCACTCTCCCGTGGCGAGAGACTCACGACCCCTACGCCATCTGGGTATCTGAGATCATGCTGCAACAAACCCAAGTAAAAACAGTGATCCCTTACTACGATCGCTGGTTGGCTCGGTTTCCCACCGTTGAAGTATTAGCCAGCGCCGAGCAGCAAGACGTTCTCAAACTGTGGCAGGGATTGGGTTATTACGCTCGTGCCCGCAACTTGCATCAAGCCGCTCAAGCAATCGTGCTTCGCTATGACGGAATTGTCCCGGCTGATTTGCAGGCATTAATGAGTTTGCCGGGGATCGGACGCACGACTGCCGGAGGAATCTTGAGTGCAGCATTTAACCAGCCTGTGGCAATCTTAGATGGTAATGTTAAGCGAGTATTGGCACGGCTCGTTGCCCTCCAAATTCCCACCAGCAAAGCGATCGCCCATCTCTGGCAATTGTCAGAAACTCTGCTCGATCCCAATCAGCCGCGTGACTTTAACCAGGCGTTGATGGATTTAGGCGCAACTATTTGCTTACCCCATCAACCCCTCTGCGATCGCTGCTCCTGGCAAACTAACTGTCACGCCCATAATTTAGGTATTCAAGCTGAACTTCCCATGACTGAACCTCGGACTCCCATTCCCCGCAAAATCATTGGTGTTGCCGTAATCTGGAATGATCAGGGGCAGATTTTGATTGATCGCCGCAAACAAAGTGGGCTGCTGGGCGGGATGTGGGAATTTCCCGGAGGCAAGGTAAAACCGGATGAAACCATCGAAGCCTGCATTCAGCGAGAAATTCGCGAAGAACTGGGGATTGAGATTGAAGTGGGCGATCGCTTGATCGTGGTAGACCATACCTACAGCCACTTCCATGTCACCCTTAACGTTCATCATTGCTACCATCGCAGCGGCGAACCCCAACCGATTGAATGCGACGAAATCCGCTGGGTTACCCTGGCAGAGATCGATCAATTCCCCTTTCCAAAAGCCAATATGCGGATTATTGAGGCATTACGCTCTTCTTGATACACGAAACACCTCCCTGGTAATCAATAACTGCTAAGGTAAAAATCTCTAAATCGCGTTCAACTCAAAGGTTGGCGCTTTCTTCAGATAAAACTATGGATTGGGCCAGGAAGGTCTATTTTATACGTCAACTTTGAATTTCCCACGTTATTTATCCGTTAAGGGAGCATCTATGGCAAGTGAAAAAAATGGATCAAACGGTTCAAAGTCAAAACACATTGTTCTGACCTCCCACCCTGCCCGGTTTGGACCAAAGCCGATCGCGATTCACTGGGGAAAAGCCGATCCGATTCAGCGCGGTCCCATTATTGGCACCCTCTCTAATGCCTCTCACCGCAACGTGATCGGCACTCATTCCGGGTCTTATGGAGTTTACCGGGCATTGGCAGTCGCCAGCGGGCAACTTCAATCTGATCACCGAGCCGACTTAACCAATACTTCTCCTGCCGAGCACATCGGCCCCCACCCCTCCTGGTCTGATCCCAACAAAATTGTGTCGCTCGACCCGTTTGGCGCATTAGTTGGAGAAGTCTACCTGTCGCTGTATGAAAAGGGTTACGACATTCGCCCAACGATCGCCATTACCAAAGCTCATATCAATATGCCGGAGCTAGGAGAAGCCATTGCCAAAGGTCGCTTAGAAGTAGACGGCAAGTTTATGAAGGACGGAGGCGATCTGGTGGTTACGAAAGCCGCGATCGAGCCAGTTTGGTACCTGCCTGGGATTGCTCAACGGTTAGGGGTAAGCGAATCCGATCTGCGCCGTGCATTGTTTGAGCAAACCGGTGGGATGTTCCCAGAACTGGTGACCCGTCCCGATTTACACGTGTTCTTACCACCAATTGGGGGATCAACGGTTTACATTTTTGGCGATCCCGCTGATATTGCCGACCCTAACAAGTCTCTGGCGGTGCGAGTGCACGACGAATGCAATGGTTCAGATGTGTTTGGGTCAGACATTTGCACCTGCCGTCCTTACTTAGTTCATGGCATTGAAGAATGTGTGCGAATGGCGCAAAGTGGTGGCGTTGGCATCATTGTTTATCTCCGTAAAGAGGGGCGTGCTCTGGGTGAGGTGACTAAATTTTTGGTGTACAACGCTCGCAAACGACAGGAAGGTGGCGATCGCGCCAATGCTTACTTCACCCGGACTGAGTGCGTTGCCGGCGTGCAGGATATGCGCTTCCAGGAGCTGATGCCCGATATTTTGCACTGGCTAGGAGTGACGCGCATCGATCGCCTGGTTTCCATGAGCAACATGAAGTACAACGCTATCACTCAATCAGGTATTGAAGTTATCGAACGCGTTCCCATCCCAGAAGACTTGATTCCCGCCGATGCTCAGGTAGAAATTGAAGCGAAGAAAGCTGCGGGCTACTACACAGATGGCGTAGTGCTGACAGAAGTTGACCTGGCAACCGTTAAAGGACGCACATTAGCGGAGTAGACGGTGACCGAGATCAACTCAACTGCATCAATTCAAACCGCGATCGCCTATTTGCGGTCTCCTCAGGCGATTCGAGACCGGTGCGGTCAACTGTTTGAGCTTGCCTGTGCTGATCGCCTGCGCTATTTCCGAGTAGACCTGTCTCAACTGGAGACAACCGCTGACTACGTACTTCAGGTCATTCGGGAAACCTATCCCAACCTTGAGGTGCCCTTTCATAGTCGCTGGCGACATTTTGAAGTGGGTAAATCGCCGCGACTGGAGCAACTAAAAACCCGATTAGCGGGATTACCGCCCCGCGATCGCGCCAAAGCCAAGTTGGATCTGGCGATCATCAGCGTCTTGCTAGATGCCGGGGCAGGATCTGATTGGAACTATGTTGAAGCTTCTACTGGAGAAGTATTTAAACGCTCAGAAGGGTTAGCCGTTGCCAGCTTTCAAATGTTTTGTGATGGGCTGTTCTCTAGTTCTGAACAAGCATTGCAAGTAGACGCGATCGCCCTGCAAAACCTGTCCCAAACCACTTTAGAACAGGGCTTTCAAGTCAACCCATCCAATCCTCTTATAGGCGTAGAGGGGCGCGTTGCCCTACTCCAGCGACTAGGAGCGGTTTTAACCCAACATCAAGACTTATTTGGGAGAGAAACTCCCCGTCCTGGCAATCTTGTAGACTTCTTGCAAAGCCAGTCTCAAGGCGAAACCATCTCCGCCACCACCGTTCTAAATGTCATCCTTACCGGGTTTAGCGACATTTGGGCAGGCAGACTTACCCTCGGCGGCATCAACTTAGGCGACACCTGGACTCATTCCGCTCTCAAACCCGATTCCCTATCTCCCATTTCCCATTCCCCATCCTCTACTTTTGTCCCCTTCCATAAACTCTCCCAGTGGCTCACATATTCTCTGTTAGAACCACTGCAAGAACTTGGCTTCCAAATTACCGGGCTAACCGAAATGACCGGATTGCCGGAATACCGTAATGGCGGACTGTGCGTTGACCTGGGACTGTTGCAGGTAAAAAATCCATCTATTTTGCAACAGCCCCAACCTGTCGATGCAGAAGCGATCGTGGAGTGGCGTGCCCTCACTGTCATTTGTCTCGATCGCATCGCTGACACCATGCGAACGAAGCTTGGCATGACCACTGAAACCTTGCCCCTGGTTAAAGTGCTGCAAGGTGGCACCTGGACAGCCGGACGCAAAATCGCTGCCGAACTGCGGCCCGGTGGCATCCCCCCGATTCAGATTGTCAGTGATGGCACCGTGTTTTGAAATTAATCCTAGAACGTGAACGTGGTTCGTATAACGGGCACATACACTGTGCGATTCTCCTCAAACCCCTCCGGATTGAAAATGACAAACAACCCCGGTGTAACGCTGATATTGTCTGAAACACGGATATTCAAAAATCCTTCTGCCTGGTAAGGCGTAGCTGTTTCAGGATCAACCGCCCGCCCACCTGTGCCAATTCGATGCAAAGGGCTACCAAATATCACCCCGGCAGAACCGCCTTTTGTCAACACGTCCTTCACCTGAAAACCTACCAGCCAACTGAGGAAGTTGGTTGACGCATTCACATTTACGAGTTCACTTTGAATATAGGTGGCAGAGCCTGCCAGGGTGACTCGCGGCGAGATGCGCCACGCCACACTGGCACCAAACGTGTTGAGCTGAATTCCCTGATCGGCGATCGCAAACAGAGGAATACCACCACCCCGTGCCAGTTCACCAGCCGTTGGATTAAACAAAATTGCCCCAATGTCTGCGGATGATAGCCCTGTTCCCAGAATATTGACCTGGTGGTAGCTGTGAGCATAGTTCAACCCGATATCAAAATTCTTAGACGGAGACAACGTTAACTGCGTTGCCACCACATAACTGCCATTGAAAATGCCTGCTCCCAGTGGTGTACCGGGAAAACCAGCATTCCCTGGTAGCGCTGCATTCACACTGCCGTACAGTGCTCGCAGATCGATCCCTTCTGCAATGTTGAAAATAAATCCCGCCGCAGATGCCAGCCCGGTTTGCGACGTTCCCCCCGATACTCGATGCGCCGCTGGTAAGGTAGCAAACCGTGAAACAGCTCCCTGCCCTTCATTCGCCCAGGGCAAAATGGATGGAAACGCATCAGACACTTCTGCGCTGGTGCCTGCAAAAGCCGTGAGCTTATTGGCAACTGGGAAAATATACAGCAGTTTATAAAGCTGAATCGAGTTATTGCCTCCTTGAACTGCCAGGTTTTGCGGGTTAACCGTGGGAAATTGCGCTTCGTAGCCGAGGCGTACATTACTGGAGCTACCAAACAGCACATCGCCATAGCCCAACGTGCTTGCCAAACTGTTGCCCGTGTTGGGTAAAACTCCAGCTCCTGTGAGAACACTGGAACTGGCACCAAAGTTGTAGGCTTGTAATCCTGTAATTAGCAAATCTTTGCCAGAGAAACTGGTGAGCAGATTGAGCCGTACTCGGTTGTTAAACACAACTTCGGCATCGCGACCAGCCGCTGGACTTATCAGGGTTCTGCCACCCAATACGTTCGTATTGGTGTTGTTGATAAAACTAGCATTGCCGCCGGGATAGGCACCATAAGCACTTGAGAGGCTAAAGATGGCTTCACCGCTAAGCCGAGTTGTTGTTGAAAATTGTTGTTTTTCCAGGGTGGCAGTTCGGACATCCAGCGCCTCGATGCGTCCGCGTATGGTGGCCAGTTCAGCCGCAAATTCTTCTTGCAACCGCTTGACCACTTCCAGGTCTTCTTTCCGCACAAAATCGGCGGTTGCTGCCGCAATCAGTTCTTGAATTTTATCGAGACAGGCGTTTAAGCCAGCGGCAAATTCGTAGCGGGTTGTGGCGCGGTTGCCGCGATAGGTTTTGTCGGGATAGCCCACAATGCAACCGTAGCGCTCTACCAGCGATTGCAACGCTTGATATGCCCAATCTGTGGGTTTGACATCCGACAGTTGAGATACGGATGTAACCTGTGCCATTGAGGCTGGAGCAACTTGAAGATTTTGGTCAAGTTGGGAAACTGAAGAAACAGGAGTGGCAGGATCAATGGCAGAGTCGGCAGTTTGGGCGATCGCCCCTGGCACGATCGCTAGCGTTCCCACCCATAAAGACATCCAACCGATGGATTGTAACCACTGAAAACGAAAAGTATTCACAAGATTCCTCACACAAACGAAGGGGTCATGAATCACCACGGGAAGCCATGCAGCAGCCACGCTCAACGGTGAATCACTCAGCGGCATTGCAGCAACCCGTGCGTATTTAAGTGTTAAAACTCCAGCAAGTTAAAACTCCAGCAAACGCTCATCAGTAAAGCAGCGTTCACCAGCAAAGCAATGGTACAGACTGAAGTTGCGGTTTCAGGCAAGCTAGAGCCAAATAAGAGTCTAAATACTCAAAACACAGACACTTCTAAATGAAGCATGTGAATTTTAACAATCTAAAATCGTGATCCCTTCCACCTTTGAATTGTAAACATCGGTGGTGACGCAGTTACGTCTATGAATGCTTTGAAATAGTTATCACTCTCATAGGCAAATGATGTTTAAAGACTTTTGGGGATGGCGCGATCGCTCATAATCAAGTGGAAGCTGCACTGAGTTAATTGACAGGAGGACGTGTGGGCGATCGCAAATTCAGACCAATGATAGGGATAATCACACTAGTCATGATGCTGATCCCATTGCTCACAGGTTGTGACCTACCCCAAGTCAGTGCTGAAGAGCGGATATTTTTGAACTTAAACCTAGACTTTTTGGGGGAATATAAACTGCCCAAAATGAACTTTCAGGAAACGCCTGTGGGTGGACTGTCAGCCATCACCTACGATCGCCAGCGTGACCTGTTCTACGCCATTTCAGACGATCGCAGCGATTTTGCGCCCGCCCGCTTCTATACACTCAAGTTAGCGATCGACTCAACGGCTCCCCAAGCCCCCAAAATCCAGACAGTCAATCTTCAAAACGTGACGACCATCACTAATGAAGATGGCAAGCCGTATGCTAAAGGCACAGTTGACCCGGAGGGGATTGCCCTGTCACCGCTGGAAACACTGTTCATTTCCAGCGAAGGAATTCCTAAACAAGACATTCCCCCATTCGTGCGTGAATTTGACCTGAAAACAGGACAGTGGAAACGGAGCCTGCCAATTCCCAAACGCTACGCCCCAAAAATCGAAGCTGGCAAGCTAGTTCAAGGGGTGGGCGATAACTTAGGGTTTGAAGCGCTGACACTAGGCAGCATCAGTCCCGGTGCGATCGAGCCTTTCCGCCTGTTCACCGCCACCGAGTCAGCCCTGACCCAAGACGCTTCGCCAGAGCACCCCCAGCAAGGAGCCAGTCGCAATCGTCTGCTGCATTACTCTGTTGATCCCAGCCATGCGCTGCTTGTATCTGAGCAACTATATTCAATGGAAACTCCACCAGAGGGCGCTCTCTACCACGGGTTAACCGAGCTTCTAGCCATAGACCAGGGGGGGCATTTTCTGAGCTTGGAGCGATCATTTGGAGCGAAAGGGTTCAGCGTCAAACTGTATCAACTGGCATTTGGTAGCGCCACCGACACTATCCGCATCGAGAGCCTGAAAGGGACGCTCCCTGGTGTACAGCCTGTTCGCAAGAAGTTGATACTTGACCTAACCGAATTGGGCATCCGCCTCGATAATTTAGAAGGGATGACCCTGGGACCACGCTTACCAGATGGGACTTCCAGCCTGGTACTGGTGAGCGATGACAATTTCAATCCTCAACAGGTAACCCAGTTTCTGCTATTTCGTCTGCGGGCGATCGCACAAGATAAGCCTGTACACTAAATATATCGGTTTGTTGCGTTGTATCGTACTTTGTGACATTAATAGATGACACCGACTATGAGCGTGTTCAGGCTGAGGTTCATATTAATGAATACGCAGATTTGTTTAGGCTAAGGGTTACACCTGAACCAGTGATAAAGCGCCGCTGAGGCATGGCATGCAGGTATCTCCTGAGAAAAACATAAACGCCGACACTCCTTTGCAGCTCTTGCTGTTCGTAGACAAGCGCCCTAGTTCGAGGGAGCAAGTTCGGCAGGTTCGTAGTGCCTTGAAAGAGCTAAAAGAAGAATGCGATTTTGAAGTTCAATTCATTGACGTAACTGAACAGCCGTATTTAGCTGAGTATTTTCGGTTAGTTGCCACACCTGCCTTGATCAAAATTCATCCAGAACCGAGGCAAACGCTTGCCGGGAGCAATCTGGTACAACAACTAGAGCAATGGTGGCCCCAGTGGCAACGTTCCGTTGCAGAGTACTTAGAAAAAACCAGCCAATCTTTACCAGAAGACAACATAGCTACGGAGAAAGTTTTGTTGGCGATGGCAAATCAAACTCAGCGAGAAGAAATAGGGTTGGGCATTGCTAATACAACGCAGCCTTCCTTAGAAATTACATCTACCAATATGAGCGATCGCCCAGAAACGCCGTCTCTCGTAAAATCCGTCTCCTATTCGGCGGAACAAATCCAGCTTTCCGACGAAATCTTTCGTTTACGGCAGGAAAAAGAAGAACTGCAACACCAACTCCAGTTCAAAGATCAGATCATTTCCATGCTGGCGCATGATTTGCGAAACCCTCTTACCGCCGCATCGATCGCGCTCGAAACCCTAGAGATGGGCTACAACCCCAAAGATGGCTCAGAGTCGCGGCTCACTCCTGCTCTCACTTTGCAGTTACTCAAACACGCCCGCACCCAAACCAGGGTCATTGATCGCATGATTACAGATATCCTGCAAGCGGCGCGAGGCACCGGAGCCGAACTGCGAATTCAACCAGAAAAGCTAAACATGGGCAAGTTATGCCTGGACGTATTAGAGCATTTGAAAGACCGCTTTCAGGCAAAGTCGCTGCACGTTGACAAAGACATTCCCTCAGACCTGCCAAACGTTTTAGCCGATCAAGAACGCATTCGTCAGGTAATTGTCAACTTGCTAGACAACGCCATTAAATACACCCCTGTTGGGGGCACCATTCAACTTTCAGCCCTACACCGCACCACCCAAAAAATTCAAATTAGCGTATGCGACAACGGTCCTGGGATTCCTATTGAGAACCAGGAACACATTTTCGAGGAACGTTATCGCCTCAAGCGAGATGAAGACAAAGATGGCTATGGCATTGGTTTGTCTCTCTGCCAACGCATTATTCGAGCACACTACGGGCGCATCTGGGTAGACTCTACCGCCAATCAGGGAAGTTGTTTTCACTTTACCCTTCCCGTGTTTCAAGGTTAGACAGCATTTTTTAATTTCAGGTCACAAAACTCATAGACAAGCTGCCAGATTTGATCACTCACATTGGTCAACGCGTGGTCGCTGTCTACTTCAACCAGCCGCACCCACGGGCGAGATTTGGTAAACTCAACACTGGATTGCAACGGGATCACCTCATCATGCTCGCCATGCACAATCAGAGTAGGGATCTGCCGTTGAATTTCAGCTTCGCGATATTGGGCAGCATCTTCGGCAAAGCGATAGCTGATCGGTAGCATCTTCTCTTCACCGTGGTGATACACCGACAGAAACCCCTCTGTTTTCCACTGTTGCACCTGTTCGTATCCCAACTGGGGAATCCAGTGAGACAGAAACCCAAAGGCAGGTGCTAGTAGAACCAGACGTTCCACTTGGGGGTGGGTTTGTCCTAGCCAGGCAGCCGTTAACCCACCAAAGCTAGAGCCAATTAAGGTAACTGTAGCCGGAGCAGGGGGAAGTTCTGCTTCAACCTGTTGCAACTGCCGGGTCAGCGTAAGATGGGTAAAGTCTCCCTGGTTGAGATCGGGAATGTGGAGCGGAATACCAAGTTGAGCGAAGCGATCGCGCAAGTCCTTTGCCTTTGCAGACTGAGGTCCTGAAGCAAACCCGTGTAGGTAAATAAAATCGTGCATTCTTTTCAGGTCATCCTTAAGTTACAACTGCCAGGCTTTGGCGATCGCTGCGTTCTTGCGAGTTCTTGCAATCAATCCCCTAAGCCAGTTGCGGCTCCACCACGGATGCCACAGGTGCAGAAGATTGAGCCGGAACAGACGAACTCAACACGTTCACCATTTTGCTCACAACCTTGCGATGCGTCCAGTATCCAGTGTGACTATGTGCTAACGGAATGCCCCAATTGGTGACGGCAACGTCTTCTAGCTGGCACGTCCAGTTCTGCGGATTGCGTCCAAATAAACGAGTTAATGGGAAGGCAACGGCATCTAGTGGATCATAGAAGTTGTACCAGCCGCGATCGCAGCCCCGCACTGGGTTAAAGATTTTTTGGAAGGGGTGATCATTTAGCCATAGTGTGCCATTTCGCAGCATGAATAATCCAATGGGTGCCCCCAGCGTAAAGAAGTAACGGAAACGTTCTTGTAATAAGGGTGCAATCGCGGGATCAGTCGGATCAGGTAATTCACGCTGTGGCTCTCGTTTTTGCAGATGACAATCCTCCGGTCGTTCTGCCTGGTTCAGCTTGGGCAGGTAAGGATCATCAGGATTTCCTTGAAACAGGTGATGCAAGTAATCAAACGCCAACACCGAACCGAGGGAGTGAGCCACAATGCTATAAGTTGCATCTTTATCGGCTTGTAGTACCTTTTCCAGTCCTTGCCACTCGCCATGCCCAAACCAAATCTGTTCCCATAAGGTACGGCGAATCAAGTTCACATCTTTTGAAACATAGGCAATTACATCGCCCAAAAAGAATGTGGCAAAACTATGGGCCTTGTAGGGAATAAAGTTGAGTAACCGCTGGAAAAAGGATTGCTTTTGATAATTCATCAGGTTGGGGTAGCAATCTTCAAACAAAAGCTGTTGCACACTCGATATACTCTGGGGGACAGCATCCAGTTTTTCGTGCCAGTTGATATAACCATGCTCAAACCCTTGAGTAAATGAGCTTCCCGTGATGGTTTCAAAGTTTTTTGACAGTTGCTTCCAGAGCTGGGCAAAGCTAGGATCAAATGCCTGACCGATTTTTTGGGGTTCACCCATACCGTGAATGAAGATCAGATAGTGCTTAGACATGAAATTCTCCAAAGGGGGCTTTGTTACGTCTCAGCTACAGTCTGAAAACTCTTCAGTTCGGATGACAATTGTCATCAGTTTGAGTGGTTTGATCTAAAACGGCGCATCCATGCGATCGCGCTTCCCACCCCGTTGTTTAATCACCTCATTGAGTTTCTGGCGTTGCTCTGCTGTCAGCACTTCTCGAATTGCCAGCATACTTTCCATCCGGGTATCTCCCAACTTCTGCTTTAAAGATTGAAGCTGGTCAAACTTTTGGCGCAGTTGATCGGTAGAGGCATTCCCTGCCATCAATTGTTTTAATTCTTGTTGTGCCTGTCGAACTGCCTGCCGTTGCTCAGTTAAGCGAGGCTCGTAGCGGCTGCGAATCTCTCGAATCCTCTGCACCTGTTCCGAACTCAGGTTGAGTGCTTTTAGCCAATCGGCACGCTCAGAACGACGTTGAGCTTGGCGCAGCGGGAATTGAACATTGGGGTTTGCCAGAACGATCGCGTCGGTCAAGCCTACCCCCCCTCCAGTTAAAAGGAGTAGAGCCGCGATCGCAGCAATCGAACGAACAGACATGGGTTGAATCTCCAAAAAATCAGGTGAAATCAAACGAATTAATTAACGGGGGGTTCATCCGTTAGAGGAAGTAGTTCCTCCGTTTCGCTGGGTGGTTGTTCGGCAAGGTTACCCTGCCACGTACTTTCAATGAAGGTTTCTAGCTCTGCAAGTTCCGCGTCTGTCGGCTGCTGACGTGGTATCCACGCTTGATAGCCAACAATGGTTGCCACAAATCCTGCCGCGATCGCAGAGGGTAACAACCAGGCAACTCGGCGGGAAGGACGCGATCGCTGGGCGATCAGCGGTTCACTCAGCCCAATTGCTTGTGGTGTATCATCAATCACAGCAAGGATACGGTTCTCCAAATCTGCGGCAGCGGGGGGAACAGTTGGACAATTTTGCTGCAAAAAATTGGTTAAGTGATGGTCATCTTCAGGAAACGAGTTCATAGTTGGACTCCTTCTGTTTCTAAAAACTGGCGCATGGCAGCGCGGGCGTGAAATAAGCGAGATTTTACAGTTCCAAGTGGAATTTCTAAGATTTCAGCAATGTCTTTTTGAGGAACTTCTTCCAGGTCATGCAGCACCAATACCGTGCGATGGTCAAAGCTGAGATGCTCTAATCCTCGCTGTACCAGGTCTTGATAGTGCAGATGCATGACATCCGGAGCATCTTGTTGGGTAGAGGTATGAGTTGTGAGCCGTTGAAGTTGCGATCGCCCTTTTGCCGCCGCCTGCCGGTAATCTGCTGCCACATTCCAGGCGATGCGGTAGAGCCAGGTAGAAAATTTGGCTGATTGCCGAAACTTAGGCAATCCTCTCCAGGCACGTAAGAAAACCTCCTGTACCAAATCATCCAACACAGAACCATCGCAAAGCTGGTAAAGAATCGCTCTTACCCGTTGCTGATGCCGTCGATAAAGCGATCGGAAGCTTTGAGTATCTCCCTGAAGACTTTGCTGCACCAGCCTACTGTCATCATTTTCAGAATGGCTACCGTCTGACACTGTTTGCACCACAAACACCTGCAAAACGATCCTCCACCCGGTTAGTTAATCACAAACTTAGACCCAATGACTCCACAAAAGGTTCATTGACCAGCGTTGGAAATTTGAGAAAGACGGGAATACTGAAGAAAGACGCGTTCCTGAAGCGAACACGGTAGAGTAAACCTATCAATTACTGGATCTATTTATCACGCTGTCCATGTCTTCCGTTCCCACCCTCGCTGAATCGGTCGTGCTCCTCACTGGTGCCTCCACAGGCATTGGTGCTGCTTTGGCAAAAATGTTGGCAACTCGTTATTCAGGCATCCGATTAGTGTTGGCTGCTCGCAACCAAGAGCGGCTAGAGCAGGTTGCCGCAGTGTGCCAACAGGCAGGCGCAGAGACGCTGGTTGTTCCCACTGATTTGTCTCAAATAGAACAAGGACAGGCACTTGCCCAGATAGCGCTAGACCATTTTGGGCGGGTGGATGTGTTGGTGAACAACGCTGGTTACGGGCAGATGGGGCCTCTAGAACTCATGACTCCTGATGAGTGTCGGCGGCAGTTTGAGGTGAATGTGCTAGGACCTCTGGCGTTAACCCAAACTATTATTCCATCCATGCGCGATCGCGGCGGCGGCAGAATCATCAACATCAGCTCCATTGGTGGCAGAACCGCGTTCCCTTTTGGTGGACTCTACAGCGGTTCCAAATTTGCCCTCGAAGCCCTCAGCGATGCTCTCCGCATGGAGCTAGAGCCATTCAATATCAAAGTCAGCGTGGTTGAGCCAGGGGCAGTTCACAACGAATTCTTGGATGTGGTCAAGCAAGAAATTGAAACCGCCATACCCGATCCAGAAAACACACCCTATCGCGCCGCCTTTGCTACTTTTGGCGAGTTGGATAAACGCACCAAAGCAACTGCCTGGACTTCCGATCAGGTTGCTGAAGTCATCATCAGAGTGTTGAAAGCTAAACAGCCCCGCCCCCGCTATGTGGCGGCAACAGCCGGTGGTTTTTTAGTGTTTCTATTAACCAAAGTGCTGCCCACAAAAGCAGTTGATCGGTTTTGGCAGCGGTTTTATGGAATTGACCAGATTGCAAAAGACTGGAGGTATCAAAAACAAATTTAAGATTGCTTATTTTGGATTGACTATCACGAATTGTTTGAAAAATTGTATGTTTTTCAGTTCAAGATTTGTTTTACTTCGTGACGATACTTTATCAAACTAAGTAACATCTAGGCTAGGACACGGGGTGTGAACCAACCAAAGCGCTGAGATTTACTAACTAGCCTGATTTTTTGTTCGTCTACTTGTCCTCCTACAGAGTTGAGCTAGAGCTGTGGTTGAATCGAATGGAAACGACTGTCAAGTCACAATTCTGGAGAAAACCTGCCGGATTAGTATTCCGCCCGTTTTTACCGTAAAGAAGGCATTGGAGTTTAAGCAAAGTTTCCAACAAGCCTGTCAAAACAATCCAGACCTGACCCATGTTTCACTAGATTTTAGCGAAACAAAATTCATGGACAGTAGTGGGATTGGAGCATTGGTTGCTAGCCGCAAGTTAGCTCAAAAACAAGGGTTTGAATTGGTTTTACAAAACGTTTCACAGCAGGTTTTGTCTGCCCTTGCCCTTGCCGATCTTGATAAGTTTTTTGTGATTGAACAAGCTCCACCCGCGCCAAAAACTTCCACCTCAACGGCGGCAGCAAATGCATCGAGCGATCGCCTCCCCAGAGGAACAGCAGCATCCCTAAGTTCGCCTTCTGCAAAGCTGGTGCCCAAGCGATTCAGAAACATGGTGAAGTCTGAGGAGCAACCGTTTATCACTCATCCATCCGTGAAGTCTGTGCCAAAACGCGTTATGGATGTAGTAGGCGCGTTAATCGGTTTGGCAATTACGGCAGTCTTGTTCCCTTTCATTGCGATCGCCATTAAGCTTGACAGTCGCGGACCCATTTTCTTTGGACAGGTGCGCTGTTCACAAATGGGTAAACGCTTCAAAATGTGGAAGTTTCGTTCTATGTGTACCGATGCCGAAGCGAAAAAACATCTGGTGCAAAACGAAGCCGAAGGAGCCATCTTTAAAGCTAAGAATGACCCCCGAATTACTCGTGTCGGTCGCATCTTGCGAAAGACCAGTTTGGATGAATTACCCCAATTTTGGAATGTGTTGAAAGGCGAGATGAGCCTGGTTGGCACTCGTCCTCCCACACCAGACGAAGTGGAGAAGTATGAAATTTTGCAATGGCAACGGCTCGACATTAAACCTGGAATGACAGGTGAATGGCAGGTGAACGGACGCTCTTCTGTGAAAAACTTTGAAGACATCGTTCGCCTCGACTTGAAGTATCAAGAAAACTGGAGCCTCAAATACGATGTTGAATTGATCTTCAAAACTATTTGGGTCATCTTCAACAAAAACTCTGGTGCTATGTAACCCAGTGGTCGAATGGTTCTGGTCTTAAAGTGAAAAGCGATCGCTTCTTAACCGGAGCGATCGCTTTTCACTACCAACACACCTGAGAGGAGAGCGTCAAATCCACTCTATTAAAAGTGGCAAAGCTAAAAGTGGCAAAGCCTCAGTAGAAACCATTTTGAACTTTTAACTTTTCATTTTTAATTAATTCTTATTCCTTAATATTCCGGTACTGAAGGATCAACCTCTCTGCTCCAGGCGGTAATTCCACCCTTCACATTGATGCCGTCAACGCCCGCCTGCTTCAAAATGCCGATTGCCTTTGCCGAGCGACCACCCATCTTGCAATGCACCACGAGTTTGTGACCATTGACGAGTTCCTTCACCTTGTCAACCCCATTGCCATTCTCAATATCTGGCAGCGGTACCAATACAGAACCAGGAATTCGGGCAATTTCATACTCATTGGGATTCCGCACATCCAACAGCACAAAATCATCATCTCCACTATCGAGAAGTTGCCTCAACTCCTGTACCGTCATCTCCTGCAAGTCAGACTGCTGCTGGGCTTCGGCGGCTTTTGCCTGGGGAATACCACAGAACATTTCGTAATCGATCAACTTATCAATCACGGGACGCTCTGGATTGGGTCGTAGCTTCAGTTCTCGGAATTTCATATCCAGCGCATTGAATAGCAACAGGCGACCATTCAACGTTGTGCCCTTGCCCAAAATGATCTTGATGGTTTCGGTTGCCTGAATCACACCAATAATCCCCGGCAGAATCCCCAACACGCCGCCCTCTGCACAGGAGGGCACGAGTCCGGGTGGGGGAGGTTCGGGGTACAGATCGCGGTAGTTGGGACCATCTTCGTAGTTAAAGACGGTTGCCTGCCCTTCAAAGCGGTAAATGGAGCCGTAGACATTGGGTTTGCCCAACAGCACGCAGGCATCATTGACCAGGTAGCGGGTGGGGAAGTTGTCGGTTCCGTCTACTACGATGTCGTAGGGTTCGGCGATTTGCAGAGCATTTTCGGAACTCAGGCGAGTTTCGTATAAATCCACCTGGCAGTAGGGGTTAATTTCCAGAATCCGATCTTTGGCAGAGTGGATTTTAGGCTTGCCGACCCAGGAGGTGCCATGAATCACCTGGCGCTGGAGGTTAGAGCGATCCACCACATCAAAATCCACAATGCCAATGCGCCCAATCCCGGCCGCTGCAAGATAAAGCAGCAAGGGAGAACCCAGTCCGCCTGTACCAATACACAAAACGCTGGCAGCTTTCAGGCGCTTTTGACCTTCCAAGCCCACTTCTGGCAAGATCAAATGTCGTGAATAGCGTTCATATTCTTCTTTTTCGAGCTGGATTTCATCCAGGTTGGGATTCAGCATAGTCAGTGTTTGCGGTGATGAATTGAGTAGATAAAGAGCTGGTGCAAGAATGGGGATGGGAGATAGGGTGTAGGGTATGGGGGTTAGGGGAAGGGTAGAGTAGAGCAGGTAGCAGACTTGGTTGGAAGGGTGGCAAACTCGATCGCTTCGGGTTGAAATTGGTGAGCTTCGTTTAAGTGCCAACTTTGGAGATCCTGGGCAGTTCCTTGTTGCACGGAGATGATGACGTAGGAGTAGTGCTGCCAGGCAAGGCGGCGATCGCATTCGGAAGGAACCGCTGCCTGATCAGGATGGGAGTGGTAGATGCCAATGATCTCCAGCCCACAGTTCCGAGCCTCCCGCATGACGGTCAACATCTCTTGGGGGTTGACCCAGTAGCGATGAGATTTGGAACAGGATAATCCATCGTCTAAGTCACGAGTTTGTAGCTCGTGAGGGGTGTTTTCATCCCAGGCATTTTCCACAGCACGAACTGCAACGACGTGTTTCATCGGCTGTTGCCCCAATCTGCCAAGCATCAATCCGCAACACTCGTTGGGATAGGCTTGTTCAGCGTGCGATCGCATCGCTTGTAGGTGGTCAGCACAAAGGATTAAGGACACTGCTAGAAAGGGAAAATTGCTTAAGTATTTTATTGTAAGCCAGGATCAGAACCAACCTGCCAATCTTCCATTTTTTGAAGGCTAGAATGGGGTTGCCCCGGCATGTTAGGAGCAAGTTGCCATCCGGTAACCCTATCACCGACCGATGTTGTCTTGTGGTGATTCAGTCCTTGCCTATCTGAATACTTGTTCTCCATATCAGCGTTGCTACGGGGCACCCTAATTTTTCCAAATATCCTGAAAGCGGCTCAGTTCGTTGTTGCGTCAAAAGTTCAGCATGGTTCGTCGAGAAGTCATTATCAAAGATACCCATCGCGGCTTGTATTACCGGGATGGGGTGCTTACCAAAGTGTTGAGCGCTGGACGCTACGTGATTCCCTACCCAATTAACTTGGGCTTTTTTCGTCAATCAAAGGTCGAGATCGTGTTGGTGGATGTGCGGGAACGGGATTTGACCATCAAAGGGCAGGAAATTCTCACAGCGGATAAGGTGGCGGTGCGGGTGAGCATTGTGGTGCAGTTCCGAGTCACCGATCCCCGTGCGGCACTGCATGAAGTGGAGAATTACGAAGATCGGCTGTACAGTGATGTGCAATTGGCGGCGCGGCGATCGCTCGCTTCTATGTCGCTAGAAGAAATTTTGACGAATCGCAATCGGCTGAATGAAGACATTTTGCAGGATGTGCAGGAAGTTGCCAGCCGCTATGGAGTGACGATTCTACGAGCCGATGTCAAAGATTTGATCTTTCCCGGCAATCTTCAGGAAATTATGAACCGGGTGCTGGCAGCAGAACGCATGAGCCAGGCGCATCTAGTAGAAGCTCGCACCAAAGCCGAAGTGCAGCAGATTGAGGCTCAAGCCGCTACCGAAACTCAACGATTGGAGATTGAAACGCGAGTAGAAGCAGCCCGGCAAGCAGCCCGGGCAGAAGCGGAAGTCCAACGGATCAAAACAGCGGCGGATATTCAGGCATTGCAGCAACGAGAACAAGCTGCTCAAGCCTACTCCAGCCACCCCGCTTTGCTGCGATTGCAGGAACTGGAAACCTTACGTGAACTGGCGAAAACTGCCAACGCCCGGATTTACATCAATATGGATCGAGCTGAGACAAATGGCGATCGCGATTAGGCAATTTTAGAGGTTAGAGAGCAGTTCTGTTCCCCTATCGCTTTGAGGGTTTGTAGCACTTGTAGAGCGTGATCGTGCTCAAATAGGTAAAGCGGTGGCAATAGTTGATAGGTCGGTGGAGTTCTTTTCTGAAGTTGCACAAATTGATAGTTGATGCCATTGGTCACCAAACCCCACACAGACTCTTGGTGTTCTAAGCCTTTATAGGTGTAGGCGAGTAACTGTGGCAATCCAGCCGAAAGGTCAATCGCACTATTCTTCGCCTCAATAACTAATATCCATAATGTCTGTTTGTTGTCTCCATAGCTCTCAGATTCCTGATGAATCACTAAGACATCTATCCGTCCTGAAACTTCGGTATCTTCGTCTAAAACTGAAATGCGGGCGATCGCTTCTTCCAACTTCAGTTCAAACGGGTAGCGGTAAAATCCTGCCAATCTCAGCAACGGGTAAACGGTCAAAACTTTGATAAGTCCTTCGGAAACCTTACCTGAAGCCAAATAGTTTTCAAAATCGGTAGCAACTTGGGCAAGTTCTTGTTGCTCGTAGTCAGTTAACGGTGCTAGCGCCAGTAAATCTGTCACGTTAGCTATGGGGAACCTTTGTAGCCCAAGTAGCTGATGAACTTGTTGCAAGCTTAGTTTTTCAGCATTTAGGGTAACCATTAGAGCATTTCCACACCTCTTTATCATGCCGCAGCTTAGTGCATTCTTGCTGCGCCCAGGTAGAGTTCGCCGACTTTGGGATCGTTGAGTAGATCAATGCCGCGTCCTTCAAACCGATCTTTCCCCGCTTCCAGCACATAGCCTCGATCTGCCATCTCCAGAGCTTTGCGGGCATTTTGTTCGACTAAAGCGATCGCCGTTCCGCTGCGGTTAATTTCCCGAATCTGCTCAAACACGCTATTTACCAACATGGGAGACAGTGCCGCTGAAGGTTCATCCAGTAGCAGCAAACTGGGTTTCAGCATTAGCGCTCTACCCATTGCCAGCATTTGCCGTTCTCCACCAGAAAGGGTTCCTGCCCGTTGTTTGCGACGATCTGCCAGCTTGGGGAAGCGCGAAAAAATTTCCTCTTTCAATGGTTGAATCGGTTCATCTAGCACAAACGCCCCCATCTCCAGGTTTTCATCCACCGTGAGGGAGCGAAACACGTTGGCAATTTGCGGTACGTAGCACATCCCCCGTTGCACGATCGCGTCCGACTTTAACCCGGCAATATTTTCGCCCTGAAACACAATCTTGCCCGTATGGGGAGTCAGCAAGCCAAAGATCGCCTTTGCCAGGGTAGATTTTCCTGCTCCGTTGGGACCAATTACTGCTACCAACTCTCCCGGATAAATCCGAAAGTTTACGCCTTGCAAGATATCCAGGTCTTTAACGTATCCAGCAAAAACATTTTCAACTTCAAGAATGGGCGCAGAGTCAGGCATGGCGATTGTCGATTGATGATTTCAGATTTTAGAGGAAGGTTGGGCATTTCGGATTCTAAACCGCGATCGCGGGTCAGATCGAATCCATCTCAAATCAACAATCTCCAAGCTAATCATCGTAACTATTGAGGAGTTTTTTGCAGATCAGGGCGTTCTTCCGGCGCGATCGCCCCTTCAACTGGGCAAACTTGAAGGCAAATTCCACAGTCAATACAGGTGGAAAAGTCAATCCAGTACCAATCAGTGCCCTTCATGTTTTTACCTGGACCCGGATGAATGCAGGCAACCGGGCAAGCATCGACACAATCGGCAACGCCTTCGCAAGTTTCAGTAACAATCGTATGAGGCACGGCTTGATGAGGGATGGGTGGGTGGGTGAGTAGGTGGATGGTGGGAAGAGGAGTAGAGAGGTTGGGGGAATTCTATGCACTCACCCCAGTCCTCACCTTTTAACTCTTTGGCTCCAATCAATAATCTAAAATCTGTAATTTCAAATCCTTCCCCTACACCCTATACCCTACACCCTTTTCATCACCCTACACCCTTTTTCTACACTGGATTGATCGTCTCAACTTTGGCTTCGCCTTGAGCGGAAATCCAGACAATGCTGCCAATGCGCCGATGCCGGGCATAGTCGTAAATTTCAGCAGGGGTGCGATCGCCCAAATCTAGCTCAACCCGAACCAAATCCGCAGCGGCGCGGAGGTGTTGGGCGTAAGAGAGAGCATGGGGATAGGCTTGGGCATTTTCTGGAACCACTAGCCAACCAATGGCAGGCGTTTGTTGGGGTAATTGCCCAGTGGGAACCAGCACTTGCTGCAAATGCTCGATTTGTAGTGCAAAGCCAATTCCAGGATAGGTTTGCCCTTGCGGATCATAGAGTCCCAATAGTTGGTCATACCGTCCACCTTGTCCTAGCACTTGCAGTCCGGCGGGGTGTTCGCTGACCACTTCAAACACGATGCCAGTATAGTAATCGAGGGTTTGGATCAGGCTGAGGTCAAGGATGAGCGGAAGGGGCGTAGACGGGTGGGGGAGTGAGGGAGTGGAGGCAGATTGCAGAAGATCAATCAGGGATTTGAGATTATCGAGGCTGAGGCGCTGGGAGTCACTGAGTTCGAGTTGGGCGACTTTTTGCAGCACGTCCGTTGGATGACCCCGTAGGTCAAGGAGGAGGAGGGCACGATCGCGTAGTTCTGGCGATAGGGGCAGTGTTTCCAGGGTGACCCGATCCAGGTTGGCGATCGCGTGGCGAATTTTGGGCTGTAGGGTTTCGGGGAAGGGAGATAGAAGCGATCGCGTCAGCCCAGCCTCTCCCAACATCAGAGACCATTGGTTTAAGCCAAGACTTTGCAAACAATCTACGACCAACAGCAAAATTTCGGCATCTGCCAGCAAGCCACTGCTGCCAAGCAATTCTACGCCTGCCTGGTAAAACTCTTGCTGACGATTGTGGCTACTTTCTTGGGCACGACGAAACACATTGGCGTTGTAATAGAGCCGTAGAGGATGGGTGGCTCCTGCCATGCGAGTGACCACTGTTCGGGCGATGGAAGCGGTGAGTTCTGGACGCAACCCCAACTCTTCTTCATTTTCTTGCAGTTGCAATACCGTAGAACGCTGAATTGCGCCCCCCGCCATCAGAGTATCGAGCCGCTCCAGCGTCGATGTGATAATCCGATGATACCCCCACCGATGAAAGACCTGCTGAAGACGGTTTTCAATCCAACGTTTCTGGGCTACGTCCAGGGGTAACAGATCCCTGGCTCCAACCGGAGGCTGATACACCATTACTTTTTCTTCCCACCAAATAGACCAAACAAGCCGCCACCCGATTTATCGTCTGGTTTGTTCGACTTTGGGCTAGGCTTTTGCGGCGACGTTTTTGCACTGGTCTTGGTTCCTTGAGTGGCTGCACTCGTCTTGCCGGTATTTTTTTGTTGCAACAGATCTAATTTCTGCTTGCCCTCAATCGCGATCGCATTTTGGGGATCTGTTTCCAGGGCTTTATCAAAATGAATTCTTGCCATCGTAGCCTGGTTTTGTCGCAGATAAACCGTTCCTAGTAGGGCGTGGCAACGACTGTTTCTGGGTTCAAGTTGCAACGCATCCCGCAGTTCTAGAACTGCCTGAGCAAAATTGTTCTTTGCCGTATATCCTTCTGCCCGGCGGCAATACTGATCGGCTACCGACTCACGCCGGGGTGAAGTATTTGGTGTTTTTGTGGCGACGGGACGGTTAGATGACTGGGAAGAGTCGGGAATATTGCTTCCGGTATAAATCGTCTTCTTATTCGCATCAGCAGTTGCAACGGCTCCTTGTCCTTCTTTTCGCATCAGATAAACCATATTCAGTTCACTGAGCTGCCCAATAATGTCTAACGCCTGATCTAAATGCTCAAATTGCTTATCTGCCAAACTTTTTAGGGAAGCGCGGTAAAAATGATCAGGGTTACTCGCGATGGATAACTCTTTGCCCAAATTGCCCAGTTCAATGCCACCTTGCTTAGCTGCTTGTTGCGCTTTGAGCTTTACGACTAAATCGTATTCAACTCGTTCTTTCTCTTGAGAAAGTTTTTCCCAGGCAGGGTTGACCAATTTTGAGAGAAATTGACTGGCACGTTGTTTATCTTCCTCACTTTCTGAGGCGCAGCTATCGGGGTGCAGACGGCGGGCAATTTTGAGATAGCGTTTGCGGATGGTTTGGGTATCCGCGTCAATTGGCACTCCCAAAACAGCGTGCTGATCAACAAAATCAAACAGAAATAGCCCTCGATCAATTTGGAAAGACATTATGGTACTCGCCTGACTGCCATTGAGTTCTCTCTAGTGTAATCTTACCTATTGCGGTCTGCGCTAGCGTAGTTTACTAAAGCGATCGCCATCTGCCCATACGTTAATTGGGGGAACGTTTTGCAAAGCCTGACTCAAACGAGCGTGAATTTGCCCATTAGTTGCCAGAATACGCCCAGACCGTAGATCAAAAGCGCTACCGTCATAAGCGGTGACAGTTCCGCCTGCCTCTTGCAAAATCACCACGCCCGCCGTCACATCCCAGGGAGAAAGCCCGCGTTCCCAGTAGCCATCAAGCCGCCCACAGGCTACGTAAGCCAGATCCATTGAAGCAGAGCCACTGCGCCTCACACCTTGAGTCAGGTGAGTGAGATAACAGAATTCCGCGTAATTATTATCGACAGTTTGATGGCGATCATATGCAAAGCCCGTCACTAATAAACTTTTTTCTAGTTCACGGGTGGCAGAAACCTGAATTGGGTGTTGGTTGCAGGTTGCCCCCAAACCGGATGCTGCTCGAAACAGCTCCTGCCGAAACGGATCGTAAATGACCCCTAATTGCGGGATGCCTTCGATCATCAAGCCGATAGAAACTGCCGAGATTGGATACCTGTGGGCATAGTTGGTGGTGCCATCCAGGGGATCGATCGCCCAGAGGAAGGGATTGTGGCGATCGCCAATTTGCCCAGACTCCTCTGCCAGAATGGCGTGATCAGGTACAAAGCGATGCAGCACATCCAAAATTTTGGCTTCGGCAGCTTTGTCGGCTTCGGTCACCAAATCGCCCGGTCGCCCTTTCTCCTGAATCTGCTTCAAATTATCCGCATAGTCTTGCAAGACGGCACCCGCGACATAAGCCGCTTCCGTTGCAAGGTCAAGAAAGCTCTGGAGTTGGTTTGGGTCAACAATCATGGTCTAGTCTTCATCCAACGGCAATCCACGCCGCACTTTTCCTTTGCCAAAATAGCGTCCAAATTGCAGCTCGTAAACCTCGTCTTCATCCTGGGTTTCAACTTCTAAATCAGAGCGAGCATAACTGACGCATAACAGAGCATAGCCTTGCCGTTGCAAATCGGGGGAAAGTCCCATTGCCTCTGGCTGATATAAATCCCCAGATAGGACGCGCACGGCACAGGTAGTGCAGGCTCCGTTGCGGCAGGCAAAGGGAAGATCTGCACCTTGATTTTCGGCAGTGTGAAGAATATAGCGGTCTTCCGGGGCTTGAATGGTGTAAATCTGATTCGTGCGGCGATCGCGAATACTAACAGTGTAAGAACAAGTCATGAATTAAAATTTGGCTACCAGAGTGGTACTTCGTTCTGCTAATATAATCATCCTGTGGCTGTTGATACAGCGCAACTTTTTTTGGAGAGATGGCCGAGTGGTTGAAGGCGCAGCACTGGAAATGCTGTTTACGGGTAACTGTAACGAGGGTTCGAATCCCTCTCTCTCCGTTCCAGACTATTACTAAGCTATTACTCAGTTGGGGCAGTCGATTTAGAGGCTTGGCGGGTTGACCTTGTGCGATCGCCAAGACACATTTCATTGGCACGATACAATAGATGCAAAAATCTGCGTCAGTCGGGCAGAGTAGGGGAGAACAAACGGGAATGGGAAGAGTCGTCGGCATAGACTTGGGCACTACAAACTCAGTGGTTGCAGTGATGGAAGGCGGAAAACCCGTCGTCATTGCAAATGCAGAGGGAATGCGGACAACTCCCTCCGTCGTTGGGTTCAGCAAAGACGGTGAGCGCATGGTGGGGCAGTTGGCGCGTCGTCAAGCGGTGCTCGACCCGCAAAATACTTTTTTTGGCATCAAGCGGTTTATTGGGCGCAAATACACCGAACTCACCCCCGAATCAAAACGAGTACCCTACACCATCCGCAAAAACGAGAACGGCAACATTCAGATCAAATGCCCACGCTTGCAGAAAGAGTTTGCGCCGGAAGAACTGGCAGCGATGATTTTGAAAAAGCTGGCAGAAGAAGCCAGCCGCTATCTGGGCGAACCCGTTACTGGAGCCGTCATCACCGTTCCGGCTTACTTCAACGATTCGCAGCGACAAGCAACCCGTGATGCGGGACGAATTGCCGGATTGGAAGTGAAGCGGATTTTGAATGAACCTACGGCTGCCTCGCTTGCCTATGGGCTGGAACGACGCGATAGCCAAACCATTCTGGTGTTTGACCTGGGTGGGGGCACATTTGATGTCTCCATTTTAGAAGTGGGAGAGGGCGTTTTTGAGGTGAAGGCGACCGCAGGTGACACCCAATTGGGCGGCAATGATTTTGACAAAAAGATTGTGGATTGGTTGGCAGAACAATTTTTGGAGAAAGAAGGGGTGGATTTGCGGCGCGATCGCCAATCTCTGCAACGCCTGACCGAAGCGGCGGAAAAAGCCAAAATTGAGCTTTCCGGCGTAACCATTACCGAAATTAACCTGCCTTTCATTACCGCTACTGAAGACGGACCTAAACACATTGAAACTCGCCTCACCCGCGCTGAGTTTGAAGGACTCTGTGGCGATCTGCTAACTCGGTTGCGCGGTCCCGTGCGCCAGGCAATGCGCGATGCTGGACTCAACCCTGCCCAAATTGACGAGGTGGTGCTGGTAGGAGGCTCTACTCGCATTCCCATCGTGCAGCAATTGGTTCGCAGTTTTATTGATCGAGAACCCAACCAGAACGTAAACCCGGATGAAGTTGTGGCAGTAGGGGCAGCAATTCAAGCGGGAATTTTGGGTGGGGAAATTAAAGACATTCTGCTGCTAGACGTAACTCCGTTATCGCTGGGGCTAGAAACCGTGGGCGGCTTGATGAAAAAATTGATCCCCCGGAACACAACGATTCCGGTACGGCGATCGGATATTTTCTCGACTGGAGAAGATAACCAAACTCTGGTAGAAATTCACGTCCTCCAGGGTGAGCGGGAAATGGCAACAGGCAATAAATCGCTCGGTCGCTTCAAACTTACGGGCATTCCACCTGCACCACGAGGCATTCCGCAAGTTCAGGTAGCGTTTGACATTGATGCAAACGGTATTTTGCAAGTCACGGCAATGGATCGCACCACCGGGCGAGAGCAGAGCATCACCATTCAGGGAGCCTCAACTCTGAGTGAGGATGAAGTGAATCGGATGATTCGGGATGCTCAAGAGGCGGCAGAAGCCGATCGCTTGAAGAAAGAGAAAGTCCAGAAACGTAACGATTCTGAATCTTTGATTCTCAAAGCCGAACGGCAACTGCGCGAGGCAACGTTGGATTTTGGGATGCAGTTTGTTAGCAGCTACCGCAGCCGGATCGAGGCTGCATCTCAGCAGTTGAAAGCGGCTCTGGTGGAAAATGACGAACGCGGCATCGATCGCTATCAAGCCGATCTGCAAGATGCTCTATCGGATCTGACCCGCGAAGTCTATCAACGCAACAAAGAAGAGGAAGAAGCCGATAGCTTGCTGGGCGCAATCAAAAGCTTCTTCACCGACGACGATGACGATTATTACGACTACGACGATCGCCGTAGCTATGGTGGTTACGGCAGCACTGGCGGCTATGGCAGTAGTAGCTATGGCGGCAGTCGCTATGGCAGCAGCACAACTAACTATGACTATGGGTCGTCTCGCAGTAGTTCTAACCGTTGGGACGATGACCGCTGGGATAACAGCGATCGCTATAGCTCCCGCGATACCAACAATCGAGCTAGCTCCAGCAATCGCGATCCTTATAACAGTCGCGATAGCTACAGCAACCGCGATAGCTACGGTAGTCGAGACACCTACAACAATCGAGATAGCTACAATAGTCGCGAGAATTATGGCAATCGAGACAGTTACAGTAACCGCGACACCCCTAGTCGAGACAGCTACAATTCACGAGATACCTACAGCAATTCGCGAGACAGCTACAGTAATCGTGATGTGAGCAGCCGCGACCCCAATACGCGCGATAGTTACGGGTCATCTCGCAGCGAGAATCAGTACAGTAGTTCAGATCAGGATGTTCGAGGCAATCGTCGCAATCGAGATGATCGGTATTATGATAACGATCGCTCCTCTAGCGCTCCCCCGCCCAATCGAGACAGCCGCGATCGCGCCAATCGCCCCTCTGCTCGCCCTCCCAAAAATCCCCGCCCCAACTTGTATCAGGACAACTGGGATGACGACGATGAATGGCTCTAATGGTTGTTGCAGGAGAGATTAACCTTGTCTACGCTCAAATCCATCAGTTTGCCTCAGAAAAAACCTCTAGTTTTTGAGTTTGACGTGGTTTAGATAGCGGATAAGGCAGATCGGGAAGATTAAATACTACCTGCCCTTCCTCACCCTCCTGAACTTTTGTTCTCCCTCCTGACTCCCTCCCTTCTGGCTTCTGTCTCTATGCAAAACTTTCGGAATTACTACGACATCTTAGGAGTCAACAAAGACGCAACCGCAGAGGAAGTCAAAAAATCCTTCCGAAAGCTTGCTCGTCAGTTTCATCCAGACTTAAACCCTGGCAACAAAGAAGCTGAGGAGCGATTCAAATCGATCAATGAAGCCTATGAGGTGTTGTCCGATCCAAGCAAGCGCACTCAATATGACCAGTTTGGGCGATATTGGAACCGCCCAGGATTTCAAGCGGGGGGACGATCGCCCACGGGTCGCAGTTGGAACGGACGCAGTAGCGATCGTGCAACCGACGATGTTAACTTTGGTGAGTTCAACGATTTCAACAGCTTCGTCGATCAACTGCTGAATCGGCGAGATGGAGTTCCCCCGGCGGGCACTACTCAAGAACCTTTTCGCCCTGGCACCACCAAAACCGCGTACACCGTTTCCCGTACCAAACCTCGCGATGCCGAAGCTCGCTTAACCGTTCCCCTCGATCGCGCTTACCTGGGTGGGCGAGAACGGATTCGCTTAGAAGATGGGCGATCGCTGGAAGTGAATATGCCCTCTGGCATGGTCACCGGACAACGAGTTCGGCTCAAAGGGCAGGGTGTCTCTGGCGGCGATCTCTACCTGAAAATTGATGTCGCTCCCCATCCGTTCTTTAAGTTAGAAGGGGCTGATATCTTTTGCCAATTGCCCATCACCCCTAGCGAAGCGGTATTGGGCGGCTCGATTGAGGTGCCAACCCTGGATGGATTGGTGAAGATGTCAATTCCACCAGGAGTTCGTTCTGGACAACGGTTGCGTTTGGCAAATAAGGGGTATCCCATCAACGGCGATCGCGGCGACCAGATTGTAGAAATCCAGATCGTGATTCCCAAAGAACTATCTGAGCAAGAGCGTGAACTCTACGAAAAACTACGCCAGCTCGAAACCTTCGATCCCCGTGCCAACTTACCTGTCTAACTAAGTTCATCCAGTAAAGAGATGATGAGACACCGCAAAAGATGGGGCAGAAATAGGCGAGTCAGTGAAGAATAGAAGCAGTCCCGTCCCCACAGACACTCATGGCAAAACGGCAAACCTGGCTGGAGCAACTGAATCGTTACGTTCTGCCACTCGTGGTTGTAGGGATTGGGCTATATGGCACCTGGGATTTGATCGTTCAGCCACTTGCCAACTTTCAACCTCCCGCTAGCACGTGCGACACCAACCTGCTTACTGTTACAGTCTTGAAGCCCAGCCCCCAACCAGGACAACCCCCCCGACGTGTTCAAGCACCCAAAGGTTTACCCATCGTGGTGCCAGCGGGCGAAAAGCGAATTTTCTCTGTTCTAGTTGAGAATCCTGAAGAGAAGTCTGTGGTTTACCAGTGGCGACCCACCTATGGACAGTTCGACTCTCGCGTAACCATTGAGCCAGAAGGGACTTACACTGCACCGCGATCGCTGGTTAACGACACCATCACCATCGAAGCAACCCTGCAAGGCTGTTCCGCCGCCAAACGCACTATCGAAATTGCCGTAGTGCCCTCCGCCAAGCTTCCCTTATCCGACCAACCACTCCCCTCCTTAACTCCCGATCCCCTCGCTACACCCACCACGCCATCCACTTTGCCCACCATTGATCCCTTCACCGAACCACCCAGAAGTAGACGAAAACCAGAAGGAAGGTGAGCAAGAGGCAGAGAAGGAGATGGGGTATAGGGAAAGAATTTTAGATTGTTGATTTTAGATTGCCACTCACCCACCCACCCACCCACCCACCCATCTACCCAATCTTCAATCTTCAATTCCCTCCCCACCTCCCCACCTTCCCTAACCCCCATCCCCTAATCCACACACTCCCATTCCCTATTTCTGAGAAACTGGAATTTCAATCCGAAACTCCGTTCCCTGCCCCAGGTCTGAAACACATTCCAAACTGCCTCCGTGTCGCTCGGTGACAATTTGATAACTGATTGATAGCCCCATCCCAGTTCCTTTCCCGATCGGTTTAGTTGTAAAGAATGGATCGAACAGGCGCGATTTGATAGAAGCGGGAATACCAACACCATTATCGATGATGCGAATACGGATAGAAGCAGGACGGGCAGAGAAATCGGAAGCTAGATGCCCTCTGTAGGAGAAATATTCTGTGCTAATGGTGATGGTAGGTTGCCACTTAGGCGATCGCTGCTTGGTTGCCGACTCTTCCAGCGCATCAATCGCATTTGCCAGAATGTTCATAAACACCTGATTCAACTGTCCTGCATAGCATTCCACCAGAGGCAAACTGCCGTAATTCTTAATCACTTCAATCCCTGAATGGTTTGGCTGGGCTTTGAGACGGCTTTGCAAAATCATCAGCGTGCTGTCGATGCCATCGTGAATGTCGATCGCCTTCATCTCAGCTTCATCGGTGCGCGAGAAGGTACGGAGTGACACAACAATCTGCTGAATACGTTCAGCACCAACTCGCATGGAGTTGAGCAATTTCGGCAAATCGGTGCGAACAAAGTCTATATCAAGCTCGTCTGCCAGCGCTTGTATTTCTGCAACCGGTTCAGGATAGTGCTTTTGGTACTGCTGCAACATGTGTAACAAACTCTGAATGTATTCATCCGCATAGTTGAGATTGCCATAGATGAAGCTGACAGGATTGTTGATTTCATGGGCAACTCCAGCAACTAATTGCCCCAAACTAGACATTTTTTCACTTTGTACCAGTTGAGATTGGGTGCGTTGCAGTTCTTGCAGGGTATGAGTTAACTCGTCAGCCTGCCGTCTTAACTGAGCTTCTGACTCACGAAGTTGGGTTTCTGCTTGCTTGCGATCGCTAATATCTCGTACAATCGCCAGCACTTCATCTTCAGCAAATGCCACAATCCGCGCTTCGTAATCGTGCAGGGTGCCCTCCAGATCCAAACAGTACTCAATGCGTTGCACTTCGCGGGTTTCTAAAGCTGTATGAATAGTTTGCAGGGTTTTTTCAGCCACGTCGTCTGGTAAGACTTCAAAAATAGATTTGCCTAAAAAAATATCTGGCGAAATCAGGGGGTTCCAATCGCTGGAGGGAAAAAAGTCCAGGTAAATGCCTTCTCTGCTATAGCGAAACAACAGGTCTGGAATCACCGACAACAGCGCTCGATTTTTGTGTTCGCTTGCCCGTAAAGCTTGCGTGCGTTCCTCAACCCGTTCTTCTAATTCGTCTTTCAATCGCTCTAAGGCGCGTTCTGCTTGTTTGCGATCGGTCATGTCTCGCACAACAATCAAGACTTCATTCTCGCCACTTACCGTAATCCGAACTTCTTCCGTTCGCGTTTCATTATTGATTTGAATATCCTGCTCATAGACCTGAAGTTCACCTGTTTCCAATGCTGTTCGCATATAGGCCAAACGTCGCTCTACCAGATGAGGCGGAAGACTCCCGTGAATGGAAGTTCCAACCAGGTCAGCGCTACCAAAGATGTGAAAGGTTTGGGTCGGAATGAACTACCCCGCCGCAAGCGGACGGGGTATCAGAATCAAAAAAGAGCAAGCTGCTCATCTCTGTGTAACTTGAGATATTCATTACCCTGATTCTTGACGTACTTCGCAATCATGCCTTCGTCTCCGTGTTTGCCAACAGTGCTGGCAAAATAACCATCGCTCCAAAACTCTCCACCCCACAGCTTCTGTTTCACTTGAGCACAGCGCTTAAACACCTCTCTCGCCGTTAAGCTCTTGATCATCGTCACTAACTTCGTCACGCTGTAGGTGGGCACCGACTGTACTAGAAAATGCACATGGTCTTTGTCTACGCCGATTTCGACAAACTTGATCTCGTAGCGCTTCTCAATCTCCAAGCAGATTTCTCGCAAAACTTCATCGACCTGCTCATCTCACACAGCCCGTCGATACTTTGCTGGAAACACCAAGTGATATAACAAAACGGTAACGTTATGGCTTTTGTCGATGTACTCGCTCATCTCTGCATTTTATCGGGCAAGGCACTCAGCAACACCCGTTGTTTTGCTTCGCTGTGTTGTAACTCGGCTTCTGTATGTTTGCGAAGAGTAATGTCACGAATGGTACCTACCAGGAAAGTTTCGCCGTCGGTAGCTTGGATGAGCGATTTTTTAGTGGAAATAATGTAGGTTGCGCCACTCTGGTCAGTAAAGGTTTCTTCCCACTCGCTGGGGTGCCCGGTGATAAAAACGTATTCGTCACGCTCCCAAAAAACCTTTGCTTGCTCAGCAGGGAAGAAATCATGGTCTGATTTTCCCAACAGTTCTGTTTTTTCTCTGCCCAGAAAGGTACAGAACGCATCGTTTAATAGTACCCAGCGGTGTTGCCGATCTTTTACACAGATGGGATCAGGTAATCAATTCAACACGCAACTTAAAAAGTCGCTGCTGAGTAGGGCTTGACCATTTGCTAGATGAGTGGACAGACTTGCAGCAGGGGAATGCATTGCTTGTGATCTCTATGCAATTGTTGGGAAAGGTTGCGATCGCCCATTACATGCCTATTATTCCCCCTCAAGGAAAAGTTTTAACGATGTGCAGTGGGGGCTTCCGCAGCGACCGAGGTTTCGAGAAAGTTGTGTGCCTGCATGATCTCATAAAGATTGACATCTGCCTCCAGTAAACAAGCGTGCCCGCTGTAAGGTAAAACAACCGTCTTTGAGTTGGGTAAACTCCGTTGCAGCCGTTGCACTTCTGTGAGGGATGGTAATAAGCGATCGGCTGCCCCTGCTATCAACAGCACGGGTTGGGTAATTTTCTGGAGTTCCATTTCAGGAATAGCAAATTCATGCAGAAGTGAGAGCCGCCAAATTGATGTTTTTTGTGGCACTGACTGTACCGCTTTGAGCAGGGCTTGCCGATCTTCTGGCGTTAGGCGTTCTAATCTTGCCAAAAACGGCATGAGCCAGAGTGATGATAAGCGGTAGACAGGTTCTGGCATCCAATTGGTAATAGTACTGCTCCAGTTCAAAAACGGCCGTTGTTTGAACGAAGAAGCAGGATTTGCCAAGATGACTCGTTTGAACAAATGGGGTGAATGCAGGGCGACTTTCAACGCTAAACATCCACCAAACGACTCTCCACACAGGTAAACAGGGCGATCGCTCACCTTCTCTAATTCTTGATGAATCAGCCCAACGGTTTGCTCGGCTAACTCATCCCAACTAGTTAAATCAGTCGGCGGGATCGCTAAACAACGGACATCGAATCCCATTTCAAGCCCATCTGTTTGAGTTCTAAATAATTGCCCGGTGCCATCCATGCCGGGCAAAAACACAAACAACGGTAATTCTGGACGTAAGCGCTTTGAGGTAAGAAAAATAGGACCCGGATTAAGCATGGTGTCTGTCTGAATAGGTTGTTTGAATAGAACGATGGGTTTGAGGGTTGGGAGTTGTTAATAGTAGCCCTGGGTAAGCAGATGGTTGATTTCAGCGTGGCAGGCTTGTGTGACCTCCGTAACCAGCGATCGCGCCTGTTTACCTTGATAATCTTGACGCTGCGAAGAACTGATCCAGTAAGGGCGACCAATCATCACGTTCACTCGTTGGTAGATCACCATTGGATGCCAGCCTGACTGAGCAAACAGCGGCTCAGAGGGATCAAAAAAGCTCAGAAGGCGCAGTGGAACAGCAGAATTAGTTGTTTCTTCGCTGGCGGCGATCGCGATCGGCAAGATCACCAAATCTTCAACAGGAGCACGCAACGCCAGGTGAGCAAATCCCCGTTGAAAATCTCCAACCTGTTGAGGAGTGGTTTGCTTAACCATCGGTTCTGCCCCCTCTGGGAACACTCCCACTGCCTCCCGCGCTTGCAGGAGATGAACCGCTTTTTGAAAAAAGCTTTGATTTCGTTCAGGCGGAGCACCCAGGGGAAAACATCCCAATCGTTTCACCACATCGCGCATCACTGGTACTTGCCCCATATAGTGATGACAGGCAAATCGAATCGGACGCTTCATCGCTGCCATCAACACCGGGGCATCCATGAAGCTGCGATGGTTGCTAATTACTAGCACCGATCCATCAGGCGGAACCCGATCTTGATGGAAGGAATATAACCGGGTTCCTGCCAATGTTAAAAGCAATTGAGAGATTTCTAGGGGGTTATCGAACAGCATTGCGTCAAACTACACCAGCAATCAGTGAATAGATCTATAACAGGCTTAACGCTTTTCTATCGGTATTTTGCACAAACCCCAGATAGAAACCATCGGATTTCTGCTATCGAATTAGATAGATTTCGGTTGATTCAAAAGATGAGTGGCAGCCAATAAAATTTATTGATATGAATCTCCTTAATAATTCTTAATATGTTTATCATATAAGATATTACTCTCTCAACCATTTGATGCAACGATTTAAACCAAATTTGCGATGGGGATCGCCACGGTCGCGCTTTGAGTCAAGCACTAATGAGTACCAAGCAGCAGTAAGCAATCGTTGGGTTATTTTAAGGTTTAATCATCTGCTTAAAGCTGGTTTACAGTTAAAATCATTTCAGCGAGATACAATACACGGTTTATATGAGTTGATCTAGTTCGCACTAGATCTAACTGTTTCAGCTTGAGAACCTTGACTGAGATGATTTTTAGCTACGTGTTTGATGCTCCTAATTGCCAGAGAATGATTTTTGGATCAGGAGCTTTGTATTAATAATCCATGACTTCCAGCCATATCAATAACAAACATCCATTTGTAATCACTACTCCGCTCTATTACGTTAATGCACTGCCTCACATGGGGAGTGCTTATCCAACTATTGCTGCTGATGTGGTGGCACGGTTTCAGCGGCTTCGGGGACGAGCTGTTTTGTTTGTTACCGGAACCGATGAGCATGGTCAGAAAATTCAGCGTTCTGCTGAAGCCGCCCATCGCGATCCTCAAGAGCATTGTGACCAGATTGTGGCGCAGTTCAAAGCTCTATGGAACTTGCTGGATATTCAGTGCGATCGCTTTATTCGTACAACTGATCCTCGCCATGAGAAAATAGTTAATGAGTTTTATCAGCGAGTGTGGGATCAGGGTGACATCTACCTGGGGCAGCAGAAAGGGTGGTACTGCGTTGCATGCGAGGAATTTAAAGAAGAACGCGAACTCCTAGAAAACCATCGCTGCCCCATTCACACCACCATCGAGGCGGAATGGCGAGATGAAGAAAACTATTTTTTTCGTCTGTCTAAATACCAGGAGCAACTAGAGCAACTGTATGCAGCCAAACCTGGCTTTATTCAGCCTGAAACTCGCCGAAATGAAGTCATCAGCTTTGTGAGTCAGGGACTACAAGATTTTTCGATTTCACGAGTAAACGTGAGTTGGGGAATTCCGGTACCGTCTGACCCTAAACACACGCTCTATGTTTGGTTTGATGCATTGCTGGGCTATGTCACGGCGTTGTTAGAACCTGATGAGCAACCAACGTTGGAGAATGCACTTGCCCGCTGGTGGCCCGCGAACGTGCATTTAATTGGTAAAGACATCCTGCGATTTCACGCAGTTTATTGGCCTGCGATGCTGATGTCGGCTGGGGTACCCTTACCCGATCGCGTGTTTGGTCACGGATACTTGACCAAAGATGGACAAAAAATGGGGAAATCATTGGGGAACGTCCTTGATCCCTTTGAATTGGTTCAGCAATACAAGTCTGATGCTGTTCGGTATTACTTTTTGAAAGAAATCGAGTTTGGACGAGATGGTGATTTTAACCTTACTCGATTTATTAATATCGTGAATGCAGATCTGGCAAATGATCTTGGTAATTTATTGAACCGTACCTTAAAAATGGCACATAAATATTGCGACGCAAAAGTGCCCCAACCCACCGAGGAATTGTGGCAAAACTCTACGTTTGTGAATCTGACACAGGAGTTAAGCGATCGCGTGACGCAGGCATATGAAACCCTTGCATTTAGTGAAGCCTATGAAGCAATCTTGACTTTGGTTCGCGCTGGAAATAAATACATCGATGAACAGGCCCCCTGGACTCTGCACAAGCAAGGTCAGCATTCGCTTGTTGACCATGTTCTCTACACCGTTTTAGAAGCTGTTCGTTTATCAGCCTACTTACTTTCCCCAGTCATCCCTAACGTTAGTAACTCCATTTATCAACAGTTGGGATTCTCGGTTGACTTTAGCGACCAATTAAGCACGGCGCAAGCTGCTCAATTTGAACTGCATACCCAATGGGGAGCACTTCCGGTCGGTCAATCTCTGGGAACCCCCCAACCCGTATTTCAACGCCTTGAACTTTTAGAACCTGTCTCCACTTGAAAAAGCTGAGCTATTTTAGTTACGCACCCCCTTCTGTTCAAAATCCCTTTTCATAACGCTGAGGCAATTCGCCATGTTAAATACCGATAACAACTTTGAAATGACTGAATCGGCGTTTACGCCTCAACAAGTACTCGAAAATCGCGGGCGGGTCGCTATTTTTATTGATGGCTCAAATCTTTTTTACGCCGCACTTCAACTTGGCATCGAAATTGACTACACCAAGTTGCTATGTCGCTTAACAGCGGGGTCACGTTTATTGCGATCGTTCTTTTACACAGGAGTCGATCGCACCAACGAGAAACAGCAAGGGTTTTTGCTTTGGATGCGTCGTAATGGTTACCGTGTTATCTCTAAAGACCTGGTGCAATTGCCGGATGGCTCCAAAAAAGCCAATTTAGATGTGGAAATTGCCGTTGATATGATGTCTTTGGTGGGTTCCTACGACACCGCCGTATTGGTGAGCGGAGATGGCGATCTGGCCTATGCTGTCAATGCGGTTAGCTATCGCGGTGTACGAGTAGAAGTGGTGAGTTTGCGATCAATGACAAGCGACAGTTTGATTAACGTTGCTGATCGCTATATCGATCTCGACAATATCAAAGAGGACATTCAGAAAACACCTCGAAGCTACACATACCGTCCCTTGTCGAGCATTGGGTTGATGGACGATGCACCCCCCGAATAGGATTTTACAAGCTTAGAATATTGATGGAAACGCTTGCGTCTATGCCGTTTCTTCCATTCAGCGAACTTTTGACCCGATTTTGTGGTCTAATCTCTTGTGTTTTGCGAATCTGGGAAACCCAGTGCCTGCGATTGTGTTTTTTTTCAGCTTAAAGTCTGGTCATCTAACTCGGATCTTGCTTTGCAGCGTGCTTCTACTGACCACGCTCTCCATTTTGGCAGGGTGCAATACTAACCGGGCAGAGCGACGGTTGGCAGAAGATGCTAAGCAGTTTGAGGGAGAAAAGTTTGATACCGATCTCACTTTTAACTCCGTAACCCTGGAAGATTTTGATAAGAAAGGGCGGCTGTGGTGGAAGGTAAAAGCAGAACAGGCTGCTTATAGCCGAGATCAAAAGACGGCACGCGTGAAAAAACCCAGCGGCGAGTTTTACCAGGATGGCAAAGCAATTTTGAAAGTGTCTGGTGACAGCGGCGAGGTTGTGAAGGACGGGGAACGTATCTTTTTGAGGGGTAATATTCTGGCAACTGATCTGCGTGATGGGCTAACCCTGCGCGGTAATGAGCTAGAGTGGCAACCCCAAAAAGATCTGCTCTTAATTCGCAACAATGTAACTGGAGAACGCCAGAAGGTGACAGCTTCGGCAAAAGGAGGCAAATATCTCACGCGGCAACGACGACTAGAGTTAGATGGAAAAGTAACGGCTAACTCTCAAGATCCCAATTTGAAGTTCAATACTGAACGGTTGGTGTGGCTGGTTGAGAAAGACAAGCTACTGGGCGATCGCCCGCTACAACTGGAGCGTTACGAAAACAAAGTAATGACCGACCGGGCAACCGCAGCGCAAGGTGAGATGGATCTTAAAACTCAGGTTGTAACGCTAAAACAAAACGCTCAGTTGAACATTGTCGATCCAGCCGTGCAGGTTAGCGGCAATTTGGTGAACTGGCGAATTAAAGAGCGGACGATCGCGTCTCCGCAACCTGTCACAATCAACAACGCCAAAGATGGAGTCACTCTCACTGGAAACCAGGGCGACTTGAATCTCAAAACCAAGCTGCTGAATTTGGTGGGCAATGTGCGTGGTGCGGGAGGTCCTCGGCAGGCACGGCTAACCAGCGATCGACTGCTGTGGAATATTGATACCCAACAGTTTCAAGCGGATGGAAACGTAACCTACCAGCAGGCAAAGCCTCCCCTCAATCTAGCGGGGCCCCGTGCCAGTGGCACCCTAAAAGAACAGCAGGTGGTTGTCAGCGGCGGCAGAGTTGTCACTCAGTTTGTTCCCTAATGGCTAATTAGCGCTGGCGAGTTGGGGAATCAATGAGGTAAAGGCTTTGCCTCGATGGCTGACGGCATTTTTCAGCTCGGCGGGCATTTCGGCAAAGGTCATCTGGTGCTCTGGCAGGTAAAAAACGGGATCATAGCCAAAACCGCCATTGCCTCGAGGGGCTGGCAAAATTTCCCCCAGACAAATACCTTCGGACTGCAAGGCAATGGTACCGTCGGGTTGGGCGATCGCGATCGCGCAAACAAATTGAGCTTTACGATTCGGGTGATCTGCCAGTTTGGTCAGCAAGTGCTGGGTTCGTTCCACATCAGACCTGCAATTTCCATATCGAGCTGAGTAGATGCCTGGTTCCCCATTGAGCGCTTCTACTTCCAGCCCAGAATCATCTGCGATCGCCCATTCTCCCGTAGCTTTTGCCACTTGAGATGCTTTCAAACAGGCATTTTCCAGAAAGGTATGCCCTGTTTCTTCGATCTCTAGATTGGGCGGCTTCAATCGTAATTCCCAGCCGAGGCTTGCCAAATAGGCTGCCATCTCCTTCACTTTGCCTGGGTTCCCCGTTGCCACAATCAGCACTGCCATGCGATCCCCTTGTTAGCAAATTTTTTGGTGCAGTTGGTTCAACGATGAGAATAACTTCTCACAGCCTGATCAAGATTGAGTGATGGACACCTTTTCAACAAAGGGTTCCCAGTTCAAGATATCATCCAACAACGATTGATAGCCCGCCACATTGGGGTGTAGCCCGTCTTCAATCATGTGATCGCGACACCAACTCTCACCTCTTTCCATCCATTGGGAGAAAACATCGAGGTAGGGAATTTGACGCTGTTCACACGCTATTCGCGTGGCTTCTTTGTAGTGGAACTGATCGGCGTGATTGTAGTAAAGACAGTCTAAAAACGGCATCTTAGACTCATCGACTGGTACCATGCCCACAAATAAAACCGGGCAAAGGCGCTGAGCCTGATCGAGTAACGCCTCAATCTGCGCTTGAAACAAGTCAAACTCCGTGAAGTTGCGACCATCGGTTCTGCCAACTCGGGCTGAGTCATTTACCCCAACCGACAAAATCATTAAGTCGGGAACGCGATTGCGTAACTCACCTCGATGCCGAAACTCGCTTTCTAACCGTTTGGCAACTTGCTTCACGCCATCGCCACGAATGCCCAGATTGTAAACGGCGTGTCCTAAACTATTCGGTACCATCCAGCTTCGACGCAAACGTTCGACCCATCCACCTCCCACGGGATCACCAAAGCCATAAATGATGCTGTCTCCGAGAGCAACAATCTTTAAGGGGTGGACAGGACAGGCAAAACGCGATCGAGCAGCGACGGCAGTTGTTTGCATAGACAGCTCAAAATAGGGTCAAACCCTGGTAGCGTAATTCAACAGGTCAAATCGCACTTTAACATTTAATTTAAAAGTTTGTAAATCTTGACACACTACCTGTATTCTCTCTTCATCCAAAACTGCTAGCCCAACGTTGAGAAAATCCACTGTGCTCCGTTAACCAGATAAAAAGTGCCGACTAGCAAAAGTGCAATGCTGGCAAACCGAGCGATCTCGTCTGAATGAGCCAGTAAGCCACGGGTTTGTTTTGCCAAACCTGTAAACAGACTTGCCAGAAAAATAATTGCTGTGTAACCCAGGGCGTAACTCACCATTGTTAACGTACTTTGTAGCTGAGAACCAGTTGCCGCTGCCGCCGTTAATACCGAGACCATCACTGGGCTGGTGCAAGGAGAACTAACCAGGGCAAAGGTTAGCCCAACACTGTAGGGGCCAATGCACTGGCTCCGCAGCGTGTTGCTCCACGTTGGGTGAGTTTCGGTACTTGGTGGATTGGGTGGCTGAAGCCAATGCTGTTGGGGCAGAGGAATTTTGACATAGCCTGCAAGTGCTAAACCCATTAACACAATCACAGCACCCACCCCAGCATGGAAATAGCCGCGAAACTGCACGAACACAAAGCCTGCAAAGGAGGAGAACAGTCCCAGAATGCTGAGAATGGTTACGACCCCAAATACAAACGAGATGGCTTTGATAAATGCATCTCTGCGTGAGTGAATTTCGCGGGTGCCGATGTAGCTGAGGTTAACTGGTAAGAGGGATAAGATACAGGGTGAAATGCTCGCAACTAGTCCCCCCAGAAAAGCGAAGCTGATTAGCAATAGAGGGTTGCTGAGGCGTTGTTGCGTGAACCAGCGATCGTAAGTTTCGCCTGTGACAAAGGCTAAGTCTTCAACTGCGCGGTAAAGACCGCTGCGGAGAAATTGATCAACTCCCCACGTTAACAGGGCTGCACCTAGAAATAAACCAACTAGCCAGAGCCACTTTTTGGTCAAGCGAGGTGGCAGCGATCGCGGAAGTTGAGGCCATTTAAATCGTGTCATGGGTCCGTCCCGTGAGCGCTTATTTGTCGAAATCTGTCGAACCTTGATAACCCGAAAGCACCGCTAATTCCTCCAGCGATCGCATTCCTCGGTACATCTTCCCATTAATCTCCCAAGTGGGATAACTGCTAACTCTGGCAGCATTACAAAGCTGAGGTTGAGCGTTTTCTCCTTTGGGGTCACATTCAACCACCTGCACCTTCTTGATCGCGTCCTTAAATAACTCTTCCTGGCGATTGCAATAGGGACACCAGTAGGTGCCATACAATTTGGCTCCAGTGGTAGTCAAATGTTCAGCCAGGGCAGTCGTTGCTGGAGAAGCAGGTGGTGTGGATTTGATCAGTTTAGAACAGCCTGAAACGGCAACCGCGAGTGCAACGGTTCCGATGAACAGAAACAGGGGCGATCGCAAAACTGAACCAGGAGATTTGAGCGATAAGGGAAATTGCTGAAATGCCATGATTGGGAATTTGATAGCGGGTTAGCGCTGGAACAGAAAACGATGGAAAATGACCTTTTCTTTGTTCTAACCTGCACCCACTATAGGAGCCAAGATCAACAGTGGTGACCGTGAAATTGGGGATTCTTTGCTGCTTAAGCAACGGGCGACAAGTACCTCCACGGACAAAACGGTTCATTGCAACATTTTTGAAATTGTTGAATCAACCCAGTGTCCCTGCAATACACTGCTGGATATGAAAAGCATTGCTTGAGAGATTCAGGAGTTGAGCGATGGCTGCAAAATCAGTTTTGATCCAGGTGGGCGACTTTGTGGAAGATGACGAAGTCATGGTACCTTTTCAAGCGCTTCAACTGGTAGGACAGATCATTGGATAAGTTTGCGCTACTTGTGGGAGTCAGTCAGTGTGAGGAGGAGGATCTGCCGACCTTACGCAAAGCCCGTACCAATGTGGAGGTATTGAAGCGATCGCTCCAGGACACCAACTCTGGCTTTGAGGTAAAAACCTTGCAGGATGCTCCCCAACTGGAGATGATGGAAACCATTGAGCAGGTTTTTCGGCACCGAGACGCAGATGATCAGATTCTCTTTTTGTTCTCTGGTTATGGCATCAAGGATGTGGATGATCAGCTTTATCTAGCAACGCCTGCCACCGTGATTGATGATTGGGGGCAGTTGGTACGGTCAAGAACCATTCCAGCCAGTTTCCTACTCAACGTAATGAACAGTAGCCCTGTTTGGCAGCAAGTCGTGATTTTCGACTGTTGCTTTCGTTTGACAGGAGGCATTCTCCCCGACCAGCCCGAAGTGCTGATGGAAGACCTGTTTAACCAGATGATTGGCGATCGCCGCGTCGTTCTCACGGGCACCACTTATACTCAACACGAACCCGAACCAGAAGGCTTAGATACCTGGACTTACACTCGCTATTTGGCAGAGGGAGCCGCCACAGGTGCTGCCGACACCGATTGTGATGGCAGCCTCACCGTGGAAGAGTTGCACTATTACGCTCAACGCAAGTTACAAATTGCTGCCCCCAACCAACACCCACAGTTCTATGCTCCTGATGCCCCTGCCGAGCGCATGGTGCTGCAAGTTCCCAGCCAGGTACCAACGGTTCAGTATCGCCAATTCTTAGAGAAGTTGGCTGAAACCAGTGAAATTGATACAACCGAGTTCCGCATTCTAACGGGCCGAAATCGCTTGAATACGCTTCGCCAACACCTGGGATTATCTCTTCAAGAAGCGGCTGAAATTGAAGCGGAGGTATTAAGACCCATGCGAGAACGCCAACTGCGGGTACAGTTGTATCAAGAAGTGTTCACCAAGTTGACGCAGGGGACGGCATGAATCCCAATGAGAATGCCTATCGAAAACTGAAGCAGTGGCAAAAGGCGCTGGGCTTAACTGACGGCGACACGGGACTGGCAGAGGTGCAGCCTGAGTTGACGGATCCCAACAAGCCAAAACCGGAAGACTTGGAACTGTACGAGGAAATGTTTCTGGAGGCGGCACAGCGACAGATTCCATTGCAGGAACGCGATCGCAAAGAATTGGAATACTTTCGACAGGTGTTTCACCTGCGCGATGAGGATGTGTTTGAGATTGAGCAACGGCTAATGGCAGAGCTGGAAATTCCCCCAGATGCTTACCCAGACGCTTACTCAAACATAGACTTCATGAACCCTGCCGTGCCACCTCAGCAACGCAGCTCGCAGCCCATCGATTCCTATTCTGCCGAAGGCTCTAATGCTCCAACAATCATCAATCAGCCAGGTTCGGCGAATCGAGCAGCCCTACAAAACGCGCTCAAACGCATGAGTGAGCGAAATCCAGCAAACATTGGGCAAACTCAACCCCCGAACGAATTTGCGGCTCGTTCACCTTCTAACACTGACACTCCATCCACTCCACCACCTGCCTCCACCCCAGTCGTACCACCTGCCACTCCTGCTGCCCAAGAGCCAACTGCTGCACCCGTCACTGCCCCAGCCCAAACACCTGAAACCGTGGTACAACCTGCTGAGTCAACTGTTGAGAGTGCGCCTCAGGTTCAGCCTATTCCCGCCACTCCCGCTCCTCCGGTTACCTCTGTTCTACCTTCCACCCCTGTTGCCGTTCCGGTTGCTGCCGAAGCCGCAGCCCCGCCCAAACGCCGACTGGTTCTAGATAAACGGGTTTTGATTCCGTTTTTTGCGTTTTTGGCTGGTTTAACTGGATTGGCAGTGATCTGGTTGATGGCGCGCCCCTATCTGCAACCGAGCCAGCCCAATCCGCAAGCTTCCCAACAATATTTGCAGCAGGGCACCCAGAAGAGCCAAGCCAACAATTATCAAGGAGCGATCGCTGATTTTGATGAAGCGATTCGGCTGGCTCCAGAGGATGTGAATGCGTACATCAACCGGGGCTACGCTTATCATCGGCTGGGAAATTTGAGTGCCGCCGCCAATGACTACAACAAAGCCATTCAGCTCAATCCCAACTCAGCCGAAGCCCACAGCAATTTGAGCCATGTGCGTTTTGACCAGCGGAATTACAATGAAGCAGCCAAACTCGCGCAACGGGCGATCGAGCTAAAGAACAACTTTCCAGAAGCCCATCTTAATCTGGGCAATGCATTGGCCGCGCAGAACGAAGTGGATAGCGCCTCACAACAGTTCCAAACAGTACTTCAACTCCCTGCCAGCAACAGCACCAAAGCTAGAGCACACAACAATCGCGGCAACATCTTTTTTGCCAGAAATAACTTTTCAGAAGCAGGTAAAGAGTACGATCAGGCAATTAAGCTTGACCCCAATTATGCTGATGCTTTGTACAATCGCGGACTCGTTTACCAGCGTACTGACAATCAGCCAGCCGCGATTCAAGACTTTAATGATGCGGCTCGATTGTATAAAGCTCAAGGCAGCGATCGCCGAGCTGAAGAAGCCCAACGCCGAGCCGAGCAATTGCGGCAAACGAATCCTTCAACCGCTCCACCGCCTACGCAAACGCCAAATACTCAGTCGATTTAGGAGGCAGAAGATAGGATTTAGAGTGTGGAATCTGGGGAGAGGAGTTTGGATTGCAGATTGTGGATTAGCACAACCACAAACTCTTGAATCTTCAATCTTCAATTCCCTATCCCCTAGACCCTTCCCTCACCTACCGATACGGCCACGTAAATACTAGAAAGACAACCACAGTGGCAAACGCAAGCACGCCTTGAATGATATTGCCAACAACGGTTCCAACAACGATCCCAAGAGCCGCTTTGAGGGCAATGCCAAGATCTCGACGGTAGAGTAACTCTCCCACGATCGCGCCGATTGCTGATCCCAGCAAAATTCCTAGCAGAGGACCAAGCGGTCCGCCAAACGGCACGGCAGGTAAGAAGCCCAACATCCCAAAAATCAGCCCGATAAACGCGCCAATTTGCCCCCACTTGCTGGCTCCTGCTTGTTTTGCGCCCAGGTACCCTGCCAAAAAATCAATCCCAATCCCTAGCAGCAAAATCACGATCGCGACCACCATTGGGATCAAGGCGCTTTGTGGAAATCCTGTGGCGATCGCCCATACGACAGCCGCTCCCGCAATTAAACTAATCCCTGGTATTGCCGGAACAACGGCACCGATGATGCCAACGACCATAACTACAACCAGAATCCAATAGAGAGTGAGCATGGGAAAGAGGGGGATAGGGGACGGGGGACAGGGGAGATGAGGAAGGTGGGGAGGGAACTGAAGATTGAAGATTAGAAATTGAGGATTGGAGAGGGGTAATAAGTGATTGGGAACTTCTGACTTCTGCCTCACTCACTCCCCTACCTCTCTCACCTCCCTCATCTCGTGACTAATTCCCACCTGACTCAGGGTATACTCCAACTTCTCAGCGATCGCGGCGATCCATTGTTCATCCTGCCGGGTGTAACTGCGCGGGGCATTAGCACCCAGAATTAGAGCACCTTTCTTGCCAATGGGTTGACAGATGACTCCTTGAGTATTCTCTGGCAGGTAGTCAAATTCCACTCGCCCTGGATAGACTTTAAGCGCAACGAGGTAGATTGGCTTTTGCTTCTCCAGTACGCGCTGCAAAATGGGCCCAACAGTGATGTCTTGCTTGGCGGGTAAGATCCCTCGTCGCAGCAGCACTTGCTTGTCGTACCAAACGACGAGCGATCGCGTGACGGTATTGGTGAGCAAGAGATGAGATGCCCAGGCAAGTTCAGCTTGAACGGTTTCGGGCAAATTTGGCTGAAGTTCAAACTGTTGTTCGCCGATTAGCTCAACGCTTTCGGGCAACCGTGGCTGGATTTGCTGCCAGAGTAAGCCAGTGAGGATTAAAATAGCGCAAGCAATCACGCCAAGCGCATCGGAACGGGCTTGAAAATCAGTCAGGTTTGGAGTTAACAACCGGTTAATAAATAGGAGCGTGCCAGCGATCGCGCCTACCGCGATCGGTAATCGTCTTAACACCCAATTTGAATCCGATTTAGCCATTCCAAATTTTTAGGACACACTATACTGAACTCTAGCAATTTTGGTATCCCCATTGAGGTCGTTGCTGTGCTGGACTTTGTAACTTCAGGATTGGTTTCTGTGTGGCTATCGACAGCAAAAACGCCAGAAACTCTTGCTTCTACGGTCACCACTCTACAAGCCACGCCCTGGCTGGTTGACACAGGAGATTCGGATATCACGACTCAATCGATCATGCGGCAATATCTCAAAGGGCTGGAGAGCAAAGGGCTGGAGAGCAAAGGCCAAGGAATTTGGTTGCAGACGGGACCAGCCGTTTTGTCTACGCATCAGGGTACTACTCCCCTACCCGCTGCTTCTCTAACCAAAGTTGCAACCACACTCGTCTCATTAGACACTTGGGGCACCGATCATCGCTTTGAAACCCTCGTTAGTACAACCGGGCAAATTCAGCAGGGCGTTTTGTTAGGGGATTTGATTATTCAAGGTGGGGGCGATCCTCTTTTTGTTTGGGAAGAAGCTTTTGCTTTGGCAAATACGCTGACCCGTATGGGAATTCGTAAGGTAACGGGTAATTTGGTGATTGTTGGTAACTTTCAGATGAATTTTGAGGTCGATGCCAACAAGTCTGGGGAGTTGCTGAAGCAAGCGTTTAACTCCGAGCTTTGGGAAGACGATGCGGCGTACCAGTATTCGCAATTACCACCGGGCGCGACCGCCAAGCCCAACTTGCAGATAGCAGGTTCTGTACAGGTACTTTCGGCAACCAATGCGGTGCCTACCGCCACCTTGCTGGTACGCCATTACTCTCTACCAATGGTACAAATTTTGAAGCAGATGAATGTTCATAGCAACAACGTCATCTCTGAAACGTTGGCAGCGATGGCTGGCGGCGCGCAAATCGTAGCTCAAAAAGCTGCTGCTCTATCGGGTGTTCCTCAGGATGAAGTGTTGCTGGCAAACGGTTCTGGCTTGGGAGTTGAAAATCGCCTTTCTCCCAGAGCGGTGTGTGCTATGTATGCAGCGCTTCAACGCTATTTGGAACCTAAGAATTTGACGATCGCCGATTTGTTTCCCATTTCTGGCACAGATTTAGGAACTATTGACTATCGCGACATCCCCAGCAATGCTGTGGTGAAGACGGGTACGTTGAACGATGTGAGTGCGCTGGCGGGGGTGCTACCGACGCGTGATCGCGGTTTGATTTGGTTCACAATTATTAATCGCGGTGCTGACCTGGATGATTTGCGTCAGCAACAGGATGTGCTACTGCAACAATTGACCAAACAGTGGGGCGCAGTACAGCCAGCTCCTACCGCGATCGCACCCAGAATTCCCAATCAGCCAGTGGCGTTGTTGGGTGCCAGCGATCGCAACGTCATTCTCTACAAACCTGCGGTTGAAGTTCGGAGTACACAATAGAGCGAGATCTCACCCATTACTGAGCATCATTCTCTTTGGGATCCATCCATCTTGTCAGGTTGGGTATGAGGCATAGGGTGAGCATCCGCCTGAGAGTTGTTGTAGTTCCCGAAAAAGGGTGATAGGCATCTGTCAGCGTTCATGATATGTCACCTTTGCGAGAAATTCACACTGAAGATCCTTTGTGAAGTTTCTAAGAAGATTCAACGAGTGTTCAGGTGGAACACAACAGTGCTTACAGGGATCAACTTAATATTATCTCGTGAGGTCGTAAGTGATTGTACGTACTCCTTCATTTACAAAACGATATGAAACTGTTGACTGACGCAGAGGTCGCATTACCTGAATTCACCCAATCAGAGATGTCGAATCCTCATCCTTCGGTGTTCTCCTTATTCAAACGCTTTATTGACATCCTCGGAAGCCTGATTGGACTTATCGTGATTGCCGTGATTATGGTTCCTATCGCGATCGCGATCAAGCTCGACAGTCCAGGTCCTATCTTCTATTCGCAACAGCGCTATGGGTTGCTGGGAAAACCTTTCCGGATTTATAAGTTCCGTTCGATGGTTGTCAATGCGGATCAGTTAAAGTCTCAAGTTGAGAATGAAGCGAAGGGACTGATTTTCAAAAACTCAAATGATCCTCGGATTACCCGAGTGGGTCGGTTCTTACGGAAAACCAGCCTGGATGAATTTCCTCAGTTCTGGAATGTGCTGAAGGGTGAAATGAGCCTGGTGGGAACGCGTCCCCCAACTGCCGATGAAATCGCTCTTTATCGAGAGCATCACTGGCAACGCTTGAATGTAAAACCAGGGATTACGGGTGAATGGCAGGTGAATGGGCGATCGCTGATTAAAGACTTTGAAGATATTGTTCAGCTTGATTTGCGTTACCAAGCTCAGTGGCATCCTTTGTACGACTTAGTTCTAATTTTTAGAACAGTTCTGGTACTTGTCACTAAGAATGGTGCCTGCTGACTCTCCAATTATTAGTTGATAATTGATGCATAGATTGGAAAATTAAACCTGCTGTGGATCAATTCTTTAGTGGTTTTGAGCAGATATTGAGAAGCAAAATTTGATTAGCCAATAAGTTGTTGTGTTTAAGTCATCAAACAATTGATCGACGCTTTGCTGAAGATAGTTTGTTACTTTACTGTGTGTGATTGATAGAGTTGTTCAGCCAGTTTAGGACAAGGCACACTTTAAAGCGTGTTCAAGCTGGATAGGTTTTCTGACTTGTGGCTGCCACACCCCGCATAGCGATAACTATCACGGCGAATGAGCGATCGCTTTTTCTAATCGTTCTATGCGACGAGTCAAATCTTCAACCAGGGAAGCGTCACTCAGAAAAACGTAGCCAGTTTTTGCCTGTCGATAATGGTTCAACGTTTGCTTGAGATCGCCGATCGCGGCATACATTTTTCCCAAACTGTGGTGAGCGAATGTCCAATCTTCTAGATCTTCTAAACCCCGAACCCGATCAATTGCTTGCAGATAATGCATTTTGGCGAGATGCACTAATCCGGTTTGCCAGTAAAGATCGGCGAGGGTGCGATGCAGAATGGGCGATGCTTTTCCCGTTTGCAGGAAGGTTTGCAACACTGCGATCGCTTCTCCCGTCAGAGTGTAGGACTGAACATTGGTTTCTGTTAGGTTGTAATCTGGAGCAACGGGAGTGGGTAGGATGAAGCCACTGTAGAGCCTTGCCAGATCTAAGACATCGGCTTCGGTGGTGGGTGTGGTACGGGCAATTTTTGCCGCTTCTACCTGAATCAGTGCCGCATCGGCAGGGCGGAGAATCCGAAATTCCAAATTAGCGGCGGGTTGGGGTTGGTCACGGGCGCGATCGCTTTGCGAAGATTTGCCTGTATTGGTTTGGATGGTGACCGCGTAAGCAACTCCTGGTTGTAAGGGCTTACCTGCATAAACAATCTGATTCGCTTGCGTTTGGGTCTGCCACGCCACCCCGGCAGAACTTGTGACCTTCACCGTGTACTCAGACGCGCCAGTCACAGCATTCCAATGAATGGTTGGGGTGCGGCTAAGTAGCAGTGTATGACGGGGGGAGATCAGGTAAGGAATGGTGGCATCGCTTCCGCCCAAAATTGCCACATCAGGTTGCCCGTCCCCCCGGTCGATGCGGGATGCCCACTGGATGCAGATGGAACGAATGCCGGATGGAACGCCCGCTTTCACCAGAACCGATTGGCTCAAGTCGGGGCAACGAACTCGGGTGCGAACGCCGCGATCGGGCAGAATTTGATCTCCCTGGTTTAGGGTCATACCTGGTCGTGCAGGAGTCCAATCGCTGCGCTTTTCTCGCTGAATTCTGACTCGTCCCTCACCGGAGATTGATTGAATCGTGGCGGTTTGAGCTTGAGCCTGATCTGTTTGTTGAAAAACCGTCTTGAGTTCCAGTAGCAGCAGGGCAAAAACTGTTAGACCAAGCGTTCTACGAACTGTGCTCATGGGCGTGTCTCCTGGGGGGTCAAGCGTTGTTCGGCGATCGCGTTCCATGCGTCGTGTTCTGGAATCGTGATGTTGAGGTTTTGATTACAAATCTTCCATTTTGCCAGTGCTGCTTGCTTGTCGCCCAGTCCTTCCATCACCTGCGCCAACAAACAATGGGTATCCGCGATCGCTTCTCGGCGGCGATCGTCATTCTCAAATTGAATCGTCGGTTGCATTTCAATCGCCTCCAGCAACCGGGCTTCGGCATCAGGATAGTTTTTTTGTTGCAACCGTGCCCAGCCCAGATTCTTGAGTACAGCGTGTTTCGTTACTGGGTTCAGGGGCTGGTGTTTCTCGTCATCCAGGGCTTTCAGCAACAGCGCTACCGCAGCGGCATAATCCTTTTTTGTGAGAATCTGAAGCCGTGCCAGGTTATTAATCGCCGTGGGACTGCCACCCTGAATTGCCAGTTGATAGTGCGATCGCGCTTTGTCAAACTCTTGCAAATCTTCGGACAACACGCCAGCGTAAAGATGCGCCTGGACATTATCAGGATTGAGCTTTAACGCACGTTGATAGTCCGATTCGGCACTGCTCCAATTGCCGTTGCGATAATTTTCCATGCCCCATTGAGTATAGCGATCTGACCAGTAGGGTAGGGATAATCTCAGTCCTACGACACCCAATAGCACCAATCCTGCCAGCCCAGCACTCGCTTTGCCCCACCAATGTTTGGGTAAGATGCGATCGCCCATCGGTTGTTGAGGCGTTGCCTGAATCGCTTTCACCACCGCTCCGGTAGAGAGTAACCCTCCCAAACTTTGCAACGTGATCAAAAACGAACTGAGCAGGTCGGGACCGCCCACCAGAAAGCGGGGCACGATATCCCCCATCAAGCTGAAGGATGCCGTAATGCTGGCGAGAGCCGCGGCACTCCAGAGCCAACTGAAGGGTTCAGACGGTTCTTTGACTTTAAGAAACCACCACCAGGCAGTTTCATCGGGCTTGAAGCTGGCTCGCCACTGGTCATCCTGGGTCAATGGCGCGATCGCGGCAGTTTGTTGCCTCAATGTTTTGTCTAACTGAGTCAGTTTTTCCAGGCTGGCTTGGGTGGATGGCAACACATCGATTGTGCTGGTGAGAGTGGCTAAGGCGGTCTGGACGCGATC
>JACYLN010000027.1 GCA_015272515.1 Leptolyngbyaceae cyanobacterium C42_A2020_001
TTGCTCTTTTTTGATTCTGATACCCCGTCCGCTTGCGGCGGGGTAGTTCATTCCGGAGACTTCTCAAGGGGTCTTTACCCTCAACCCGTAACGAAATCCATTACACAAACCACAGGAATATGTCATGAAAATCAATTCTTATCTCATGTTCAACGGAAATTGTGAGGCAGCATTCAAATTCTATGAGCAATGTCTCGGCGGCAAAATCACCATGATGATGACGCATAAAGAAGCACCTTCCACAGAAAATATCTCCCCTGAATGGCAGGACAAAATTATGCACGCTTGTCTTTAACTAGATGATCGCCTGCTCATGGGATCTGACTGCCCACCCGGATACTTTGAAACTCCGCAAGGCTTCTACGTGCAGGTGAGCGTATCCGAACCCGCCGAGGCAGAACGACTTTTTCACGCCCTAGCAGAAAATGGCACGGTAAAAATGGCGATCGCGCAAACGTTTTGGTCATCGCGCTTTGGCATGTTGATCGATCAGTTTGGGACACCGTGGATGATCAACTGTGAGCAGGTTGTTTGAGCTTTTTACCGCTTCCCAACCTACTTTCAAGGTCTTACAGAGCAATTTCAAAGCACTACGCAGGAGAATTCATGAGCACTCAAATTTTTGTCAATTTACCCGTCAAAAATCTCCAGCAATCGATCGCGTTTTTTACCCAACTCGGCTTTCAGTTCAATCCCCAATTCACCGATGAAACTGCCACCTGCATGATTGTGTCCGAAACCATCTTCGTCATGCTTCTGACCCATGAGAAGTTTCAGACATTTACGCCAAATGCGATCTGCGATGCTACCAAAAGCACCGAAGTATTAACGTGCTTATCGGTTGAGAGTCGGGAAAAAGTAGATGAAACGGTTCGCAATGCGATCGCTGCTGGTGGCAAAACTTATAACGAACCTCAAGACCACGGATTCATGTATGCCCATGGATTTCAAGATTTGGATGGTCACATTTGGGAACTGGTGTACATGGAACCCGGTGCAATCGATCAGGCTGATTCTGTCAAAGAAAAGGTAGAGGTTTAAGCCATCACAGCAACATGGCTGTTGATCTGAATTTGACCATTATACTGTGGAGATTCACAATAATTCAGAACACAATTGCACATCCAGAAATCGTTGGGAAAGATGAGTGGCTGACTGCTCGTAAAACATTACTTGAACACGAAAAAGAGTTGACTAGGTAGCGCGATCATATCAATGCAGAACGATGCAGGCTACCAATGGTCAAACTGGAAAGGGAATATAGTTTTGAAGGATCAAACGGTTCTGCTTTAGTGCGATCGCGCTCTTCATCATTCATCACAAGGAGAACAACAATGGAAACTAACCAAACCGAACAAACTTCCCCCATGCCTGCTCAACCGCAAAAAGAACATCAGTGGCTCCAGAAACTTGTCGGTGAGTGGACCTATGAAACTGAAGCGATGATGGAACCTAACCAACCTCCCGCAAAATGGACGGGAACAGAGACGGTTCGTTCATTGGGGGGACTCTGGTTTTTGGCGGAAGGGCAGGGTGAGATGCCAGACGGCGACCCTGCAACAACGCTCATGACCCTTGGCTACGACCCACAGAAACAACGGTATGTGGGCACCTGGATCGGCTCAATGATGACGTATCTCTGGCAATATGATGGTGAATTGGATGCAGGGGAAACTGTGCTGACGCTCAACTCCGATGGACCTTCCATGACGGGTGGCAATCAACTAGGAAAGTACAAAGACGTGATCGAGTTCAAGAGTGACGATCATCGAGTGTTGACCTCCCACATCTTAGGAAATGACGGACAGTGGCAGCAATTTATGACCGCCCATTATTGGCGTAAGCAATAAGGCGTATTCAAAGAAACACTATTCATGCGATGCTCAGTAGGATTTACCATTTGGGTGTCGCATGGATCTAGCGATGAACGATAAGACTAAGGTACTGGCTCAATTCCAGGTTCTGCCTGCCCAGTCGCATACCCATCCTGTTGCAATCCGCTGCCAATCAACTGTAGGGTAGTGCGATCGCTCTGTTGTTACTACCTAAAAAGGTGTTGCGTTTGCACTCTGGATCTTGGCGGCAATAACGCTGTTTATCTTCACTCTTTTGTCATGCTTGATCATCTGTGTCCTATCCCAATCTGGGCAGAACGGGTTCTAAAACCATGAGTTGGAATCGGTTGAGCGGTCTCTTCTATTCCAACAGATTCATCAGTTCAAAACAACAGAGCTATAGCATTACCTGAAGACGATTCCCAATAGCCTAACTCATTCCCCCCTTACCCAATCATTTTCTACAGCTAGATGCAGTTTAAGGTTACTCAATCAGTACGGCATTCATTTCCAGAGGGATGGTGAAAACGTAATAGATGACTCCTGCCCCCAGCAGCAAAATGGCGAGGCTGGAGAGAATTACCCAGCGATCAGGCGGTTCGTAGGTGTCTTCTTCGATGTCATCACGCACGGCAAAGTAGTGTTGGGTAGAAAGGAGAACAGTCAGCAGACCCACGATCGCAAATGCGAGTCCTAGTTTCCACCCATTTCCCGGCGGTTGAGGGGCAAGCGGCGGACGCAGAATCCGCAGACGCACGATCAGAACCCCAAAGCCCATGAGGGCGATCGCGCTTCGCATCCAGGAAAGATAGGTCCGTTCATTGGCAAGGTGATCGCGAATTCGGTTAGGGTTGCGTTTTCGCCGTTCTGCTGACTCTTCTGCTGACACTTCCCGTGACTTGAACAATGACAACATGAACTCAATTCCCTCTTGAAAACTGTACGGGCGTTTCACGAAACGCCCCTTCTGAATACCACCAACTAATCAACTGGGGCATTGGGCGCTTGGGCTTCGACCTCTGCCTGGGTCAACGTTGGGATTGCCCAATCAATTTCGCCCGTCTTAAAGAAACCCGAACCGGGGGCGTTAAAGTTAATCATCCCAGTTTCTGGATCCGCAGTTGCAGTCAATTGTGTACCTGGGACAAATTTGGCAACAACCGGATCAGCAAACCCCTCACTATTGCCTGATGCGACTTTGCTTCCTGCTGGCAAGAAAATTCCTACACATTCCACATCATCATCTGTCACTTGACCTGCTCCCAAGAAAGAAATTGTAGGCAGAGCTGCTTTCTTCGACTTTGTATAAATTCCTAGTGTTTTTCCAGTTTCGTTACGACATATTGATCGCGATTCTGCGGTTTCCAAAATATATTTCTGAAATTGCAAGTTTGACAGCTTTTGTTGAATTGTTTCTGGAGCTAAATCAGTTGTTTTCTCAGGATTCTTTAAATCTGCGATCGCTTGGGTTACTTCTGCATATTCAGGCGTTTTGATAAATTTTCCTGCATCTGCCAAAGCAGGACGAACTAGTAAAACATTAAGCAGTAAGACACAAACAATTAATGCAGTCTTGAGTGGTTTCATTGTGATCTCCTTGTTGCTTAAAGTGATGTTATTAGTCATTGGTCAGTGTCTACTTTCAGCACTGAATCCTCAATACTCTATTGCATCCAAATTCGGTAAGCGCCACTTTCAATGATGATGAAAATGCCGAGAGCGATGAGTACAAAGGGAACAATGCGATGACTATAGCGAGTGAGAGTATGGGATAGAAGGGGATGTTGGGAAAGTTGATAGCCAAGCAAACACCAGACTCCAATCAAGATAAGAAAAACACTCAGAATGATCATCAGTTCTGCGAAGGAACTGTTAGCAAAGAGCGGCACATAAATGCCAATGTTGTCTCCACCATTGGCGATCGTGACGGCTGCAACCTGGTAGGTTGGGGGGCTGAACAGGCTAGCAAAGCCCGATCGCGGTTGAGAAAGGTCAACGGTTTGAACTGATTTTTCATCAGCTTCGGGATGTAGGAGTTGGTGTAGCCCGATTGCGATGGGGAGTAGCCCTAACCAGCCCAACCACGCTTTAGGTAGCACCATCCCACCCAGAAAACCAGGCAAACTGGCAAGGATTAATCCCAAAAATCCGAGGTACTGCCCAACCACGATGTGCCGTCGGCGCAAAGTTTCACCCACTCTGGCAAAAAACAGTGTCAGGATAACAATATCATCCACATTAGTTGCGATAAATGCAGTCATCCCCGTTACCATCGCTTCAACAACCCAGTTCATTCCCTTGCAATCAATCCGTCAGACTTTTTTCCAGTTCTGGTTTTATTGTCGCTGTTTTCTCCGCATTTCTAAACAACATGAGTAGAACTAATCCTTCCACCATCAACGCCAGCGCTGCCAATCCTCGATTCTCTAATGTATGGCTGTCAATCAAAATCAACACGCCCAGCCCAATTAATACAAATGGAACAAGCTGATTACCATAACGAGTCAGAACTTCTGTAATCACTGGTAGGCGAGTCAATTGAAATGCAGCAAAGCACCAAACTCCAACCAGGGAAAAGAACGCGACTAGAATCATCGCTAATTCTTCCCAGGCACTATTAGCAAACAGTGGCGCATAAATCCCCACATTATCGCCTCCATTGGCAAAGGTTACCGCGGCTACGCTGTAGGCTTGGGGCGAGAGAAAACTGGCATACCAGGGACGACTAATTTCATAGTCTGGCTGAACATCATCGGGTGTATCGTCTTCCTGGCAAAACAGGCGATTGATCCCAATCGCGATTGGGACTAATCCTAACAACCCGATCCAGGGCTTGGGAAAGAGCAAGCTGCCGAAGAATCCGGGAAGACAAGCAAGTACCAGGGCCGCAAATCCCAGGTATTGCCCGGTCACAATATGTCGTCGGCGAAAGAAAGGGTTGACCTGGGAGAAAAAGAGCAGCAGAATCACAATATCATCCAGGTTGGTGGCAATAAAGGCTGTGATTCCGGTTGAAAGTGCAGTGATCAAATGAGTCATGGCAGATGGTTCATTGAATGCAATACTTAATCCATGTTTTATTGGTTATTAAGCATTAGTCGTTGCTTGGGATTTCGCAGAAGGAGGGTCGAGGGGTCGGTTCAAATTGGGCATGGATGGCTTCGATGCCCTGTTTCATCGATCGCACGACTTTTGGCGATCTCGTCCGTTGCAGCAAGAACCAACCGCAGGTCACAGCCAGATACAATCCAAATAAGTACGGTAACGTGTTGTAGGGGGCTGCGGGAACGGGAAATAGCGTGCTGCCCGGAATGCCTATACTGCCAAATACGGGAATCATCATGAAGCCAACGGATAGACCTGCAATCATGGCATCTCGTCGTTGAAATTGCCGAATCTTGCGGAGATAAATGGGAGCAGCAATGGAAATCAGGATGTAAACGGTGAGGAAGCCATAGCTGGCGATCGCTCCCAGAATACCCATACATTCAAACAGTTTGATCTGACACAATGCCATCGCGGCAGGTACCAAAAACAAGATCAACGAACAGACCGTGACGGCAACGTGTGGTGTGCGGTTGGCAGTATGGGCTTCTCCCAATGACGAGGGAAATAAGCCGTGTCGAGCCATCGTGAAAAATACTCGTGCGGCTGGATTGATGCTGCCCAAGACACAGGCAAAGAAACTGAACAAGGCTCCAAAGGCGATCGCCTCTCCCAACCAGTTCACCCCTGCTTGCTTTGCCAAAAATCCCAGGGGTTCCTCGGATTGAGTAATATCTATTCCAGTGCCGCTGAATCCCAGCATTTCAATGTAGGTCATCACGATAAAGAACAATCCCGCCAGAATTACACTGCCCATCACAGCTCTGGGAATGGTTTTAAGTGGATTGCGGGCTTCATCGCCCAGAGAAGTAGCGCTCTCAAATCCAGAAAAGGCAAACATGACTAACACCAACCCCAGCGCGATTTGCCCCGGTGCGACTCCTTGCAATGAAAGTTGTGCCCAATCTATCGCAAAACCCTTATGCACCCAAATAATTCCGCCCAGAACTGCAATCAATGCGATTGAGATCACTTCTAGCCATAGCATCACCATGGCAGACAATTGAATGTCTTTGTACGCCGTATACCAGGCAACTCCGGCCCCGATCGCTAATAACGTAATGCTAGAAGGGTGCAAGCCGATGTGTCCCATCATGGTAATGCTGAAGTTCGCAAACCCACACAGCACCGACATTCCTGTGAACAAATACGCCAGCACTAAACTCCAACCGCAAATTACTCCCGCTGTGGGTCCTAAGCCTTTGACAATGTAAGTGTAGAGTGAACCGGGAGAGGCGGAACGGCTGGCAAACTGGTTGATATTAATACTCACCAATCCCAATCCCACTAACCCAATCACGAAACTCAACCAGGTGCCATTTCCTGCTAACGCGACGATTAGTCCCAAATTGGAAGCGGGAATTGTGGTGGGTGCAATCACTGCAAAGGATTGAGCTAGGACTTCTCCAAACGAGAGGCAACTTGGCTTTAAACCGTGCATGCTGCGCGTCGCTGAAAGCGGTCGAATGTCATTGGTCATGAATGACTCCTGATTAAAAAACAAAAAGATGAAACGGCGCGATCGCGATGCAGCTATCCTCCGGAAGGAATACAATTCAATGTATTGATCCCCACCAATAGAAGCAAATACTCTTTTTTGTTAAAACGATAAATTCAATTTATGGAAGAAGTTTTGCGTTGATTTTTCACTGCTTTGTAGTAGATACGTTATAAAAAGTTATTGGACAATAGTCCCTTGTCATTGTCATTAGTCGCTGGTTGTTAGTCATTAATCATTGGCTATTAAGCAAGCAAAATTGAACTTCAAATGCCAAGCGACGATTGCCAATGACAAATGGGCAACAATGCAATTTCTCTTGAGTTTATGAAAACCCTGCCGAAATTACCCACCTTACAATCCGTCCAAGAGCGTAAGAAATCTGGTAGGGATTTATACGCCACTGGAAAAGTACTTCTAGTATTGTTCTTGTTAGCTCTGCTGACGAGCTTTTTCGCGATCGTCAATGCTGGGGAGAGGGGCGTATTGCTCAAATTTGGAGCGGTACAACCCGTTGTATTAGAAGAAGGAATTCACCTTATTATTCCAATCGTTCACACCGTTGAAAAACTGAGTGTGCGGGTTCAAAGTCAAGAAATTACTGCCGAAGCGTCTTCCAGAGACTTGCAAGATGTGTATACGGATGTGGCACTCAACTGGCATATTGTGCCGGAAGAAACCTATTTAATTTTTCAACAAATTGGTGAACTGGATGCCATTATTCAACACATTATTAATCCTGCGGTAGAAGAAGTGTTGAAAGCAGTCATGGCAACGTATACCGCAGAAGAAATCATCACCAAACGCGGACAGGTGAAAACGGGTGTGGATCAGGCATTAATTGAGCGCTTAAGACCTTATCACATTGCTGTGGATGATATTTCTTTAGTGCATGTGCATTTTTCTAACCGTTTTAGTGATGCGGTGGAAGCCAAGCAGGTGGCAGAACAGGAAGCGAAACGAGCGGAATTTGTTGCCCTCAAAGCGGTGAAAGAAGCCGAGGCACGGGTGAATTTTGCCAAAGGAGAAGCCCAAGCCCAACAGCTTTTGCGAGATAGTTTAACACCAGAGTTACTACAACGACAGGCGATCGAGAAATGGAATGGAAACTTGCCCTTAATTATGGGCGGTGAGGGCACGAAGTTGTTAGATATACGCCAACTGATGGAAGCCAATCACAATGGATGGAATCGGGGCGATCGCGCAGGAAGCTTCCAGAACGTCCCTTAAAACCGGGTAGTGCGCTAGATCTGTTGTTACTACCAATCGTTCTCAGGTTAACGCATCTCCTTTGAGAAACCTTTACAACGTCATGGGAGCGATGGGTTCGAGATCAGGATCATTTCCGCCCACTTGATTGGTTCGCAACACCCAAACGGTTGCACCTTGCTCTAGAAAGACTTTGACGATCGTATCACTGGCAAAACGAGGAAGCATCGTCCGCCAACTCCCCAACCCAGTCCACAGGTTCCTGAGCGGCTTCTCTTCTAGCGTGCTGCCCAGGTTATATTCATTCTTTTCCCAATCCGGGCGAGGAGCGCCGAGAGGTTGAAGTTGACGTTCCAGTTCTTGCCGAAGGCTTTGCAAATTCCGGAAGCGTTTTGCTTGTTGTGGATCATCTTCCAGCAAACGCTGTCTCACCTCGGCGTGTTCTTGCAGGTAGCGAAGGGTAGTCCGAATGCTGGCAAACAATGCCTGATTAGAGTCTTGAGCGCAATTGTTGGCAGGTCCAACGTAGGTGCTACCAGTGCCATCTCCAATCCGGTAGCGTGCGGTCATCACCTGAAGTTGACGCAGCATCAGACTTAGGGGAGACACTAATTTGCTATCCACACGGTAGTCATCAGTGAAATCATTCAGTTTGATCAAGATGTCACAGGTCGGACGAATTCCCAACCAGCCAAATTGGCGATCGCCCATATAGCGTGACCAGTGCAGTGTTCCAGAAATCAGACCATCAGTATTTTGAGCATAAATTTGGTGATAGTTTATATCAAAGATGAGTTCATTACTGAGTGGTTCTCGAATGACTTCAGTGACTCCGTAAGCAAAATGTCCAAAGAAAATGGGAGTGGATGCAGCCAGTTCTTTATGTTTACCACCGATACCACCAAAGTTGTGAATTAGTAGGGCGCGATCGCCTTCTTGCCAATCACTAATCGCAGTTTGAATAGATGTTGAAGATCCATTAGAGCGTGGTGTTCCCAACACCGACGAAATTTGTCCTTTTTGGGCTGCCACATCTGCCCAGGCTTGCTTCCGGACATAGGTATAAATAGCTTTTTTGCCAAATACAACCCGTTGGAGTTGGAGGCGAAACAGCGATCGTGGTGCCAGAGATTGCACCACAAACATCCCTCGAGCATCCTTCGCGCCATAGATATACCAACCCATTTCATTCAAAGGCGATTTTTCCAGATCTTGGGTAGTAGATGGATAATTATTTGAGTCTTGCGCCATCAAAACTTCTGGCAACCGAACAATTTCCTTTACCCCATCAAACTGGCGTGTGTTTGCATTGAAATGCACAACGCGAAATTGATCCGTTCCAGTAATAGGTTGCACAAACTGCACCAGTGCATAGAAACGTCCGGTGATTTGGATGGGAGTGTTGGTGATGTAAAGGGTGTGAGAGTTTAGGGGTGCAGGAGTGTGGGGTGACGGGTTTTCTTCCACTCCCTCACTCTCCCACTCTTCCACCTCTACCTGCCCATCTAACATCACCGTAATATCATCTACTGGATGAGCACCTGCCAGAGATTCCAGCGGGTCTACCTGTCGCCAATGATTGATGCGATCGGGAAGAATTGCACCATCGTACTGGCTGCTATATTCCGCATCTGCACTGAAGTGCACATCTCTGGTCACAGCTTTGACCAGTTGTTGCACAGTTGGATCATTGCTCCATCGTAAGTTTACAATTTCACCAATCAGGTGCTGGTACTGTTTAGGAGCGTAATACACTTCAAATAACACACCCCGTACCTGGGGGCGATTTTCCCATTTGGGCAAAATTAAGCGCCCCATCCAATCTGCTAATGGTCGATATAAAGCAAGATCAACCGTTTGGACAACGGGATAATAGTCAGGATGGACAAAGGTCGCTTGCTGATATTCTGCATAGTTGCTAGTTTTGCGAGGAATAGATTGATTGGCTTGTAAGAGTTGCCCATCCAAAATTTGCAGGATAGTTTCGATCGTATGCTGCAAGTTTGTGCGCCCATCCGGTAACACCGCTTTTGGATCCATGTATCCACCTGGAACCTGATGCCCAATTGGCCCCGCTGATAGAATCGACACTTTGCCCTTGCGTTTGGCGCGATTCCAATAGGACAGGAAGAATGGCTTCCAGCGACCGGGAAACATGATGGGTCCTGCCTTCTCCACCGGGTCTTTCTCCCCAACGATGTGATAAAGATGCTCCAGTTGCAGAAAGTTATTATTCGCACTCATCACACCGCCCAGCGTAATCACATCAATCGGTGCACCCGTTGCCCGTTTCAGGTAAGGAGCCGATGCAGCCGCCATTTCACCACCGCCGCTGTAGCCGATTAAGGTGATAGGAATTCCACTGCCAGGTTGATAGCCCCGCTGTAACAGCTCATCAAGAATAACT
>JACYLN010000033.1 GCA_015272515.1 Leptolyngbyaceae cyanobacterium C42_A2020_001
TGCCTCTGCCTTCGGCTCCATAGTTGGAGAGTTGCTCAAGTGTATTGGTTTGTGCGATCGCTGAATCGTTTGCTGTTTGAGCGCTTGCAGAAGTCGCAAATGCGCTACCTAAAATTGCTGGGGTAACCAGCAGAAGCTTCCAAAGAATCTTGGACATAATCTCACTCACACCTGACTTCACATGAACTAATGACCATCCGCCTTTGCCTTTTATTCTCCAGTTGTTGACTGGGTTTTGCGGCTTTGTTGGAGAAGGTTAAAGTAAGTATACAATGCTCGTTCCAAAGAAACAGCCCCCATCCAACACAGTTGGAGATTAAACAGTATTGAACGTTACTAAAACTGGCATAGCTAAAGCACAATGATACGCTTCTCGTCATTGCTCGACCTCCAACAAGTTCCTCATAGTGGTTATCACTGGAGTGGCAGCAATCATCGATTTTTTGAGGGATGGTACTTCCGCATCACGTTGCCCAAGTGTCAGCAATCCTTTGCTTTCATGTATTCCATTGAAGACCCATTGGGAGACAGCCCCTACAGCGGTGGTGCGGCACAAATTTTGGCACCTAACGATGCCTATTTGTGCCGCACGTTTCCCGATGTGTGCCAGTTCTGGGCATGGAAAGAGCAGTTAGGATTGGGGCATTGCAGGCGATCGCACCCAGGCAACGGCGATCGCGCCAACGATAAACCCGTTGGTCATTTATCTGCACAGCAATTTCATCAAATGGTTTGCGAGGGCTATCAGGTAAGCGACCGCGGGCATCAAGGGCACTTACAAGAACCAAACGGAAATAGTGCTCGATGGAATTACAGGATTCAACCTGTGTATCGCTGGGGCAACCCCTGGGGACTGCAACAGTCCACGGCTGGTTGGCTGTCGTTTTTGCCGATTTTTGAACCAGGTTGGCAGATCTTAATGGCGCACGGATTAGCGACTGGCTGGATTGAGTGGAACGGTACGCGCTACAGTTTGCAAAACGCTCCTTTATATGCCGAGAAGAATTGGGGTGGGTCGTTTCCGCAAAAGTGGTTTTGGATTCAGTGTAATGCCTTTGACGCAATGCCCGATTTAACTGTGACAGCGGTCGGTGGGCGGCGACAAGTGCTTTGGCAGATGGAATCGGTTGGGATGGTGGGAATTCACCATCAGGGTAAATTTTATGAATTTGTGCCCTGGAATGCCACGGTGAAATGGGATGTGATGCCGTGGGGTTTGTGGAAAATGTGGGCAGAAAGCGATCGCTACCGAGTAGAGGTCATCGGCTCGACCTCGCGTGAGCCAGCTTTGGTAAGAGTTCCTACACAAGATGGCTTGGTGTTTGCCTGTCGAGATACCACTCGCGGCGATCTTCAGGTGAAGTTATGGGAAAAAGCCAGCGATCGCCTGCTGTTAAATGCTCACAGTTCCTTAGCCGGATTAGAAACGGGTGGTAGTTGGGATGGTGTGTGGCGATCGAGTTAACGAAAACTTCAACAGGTTGTCTAACTGCGGATCGGCAAAATCTTTTACAACCAACTTGGCTCCTACGACGTAGAGTTCTTCAGGCGCATGAGTGGAAGCGATGCCCACCGTCAACACTCCAGCACCCACGGCAGACCGAATTCCAGAAGGGGAATCTTCAAAGGCTACGGCTGCTTCCGCCGACACTCCCAACCGTTCCAGCGCAACCTGGTAGGGCAGCGGATCGGGCTTGCCACGTTCTAGCTGTTCGGCAATCACCACCGTTTCAAAGTGATTGTCTAATTTCAGAACTTGCAGCATAAATTCAGCATTTTCAACTGGAGCATTCGTCACCACCGCTTGCTGAAGCTGCTGAGAATTTGCCCATTGCAGCAAATCCATCAGTCCTGGCAATGGTTGTAATTCTCCTGTTGCCCGTCTGCGAAATTCGGCTTCCTTCTGCCAACTCAGTTGCTCGCCTGCCTCAACAGACAACTGCGGCAGCAAATTTGCCACGATCGCCGCATTCAGCCGTCCACTAAAGTTTTGGTCATAAAACTCGCGATCAAGTTCCAATCCATAGGTCTGCATCACATCCTTCCAGGTGGCAAAGTGGATTGGGTCAGTATTGGCCAGCGTTCCATCCAGGTCAAACAGAAGTGCTCTTAGCATGGGAGGTTTCAGGGTAGGGTTGCCCCCAGTGTAACAGGATGTAAAGCTAGCCCTTAACGCCGCTGCCTGCTTCCGTAGGTACGACGTAGCGCTGCATCACAATGAAAAACAGCAGAATCGGCAAAATCGAAATCACAGAACCCGCTGCAATCAAGCGCCAATCGAGGGAGAAGGTTCCAGCAAGGGCTGCGACTCCCAACGGCAGAGTGTAAAATTCGGGGCGATCGAGCACGATCAGGGGCCACAAGAAATCACTCCAGGCACCGATGAAGACGAAAATTGCCAGCGTCAGCAATGCCGGACGAATGGAGGGGAGCATGACGTACCACCAAATCCCTAATTCTGAGCAACCATCAATCCGGGCAGCTTCTTCCAATTCTTTCGGGACTCCCTGAAACGCTTGACGCAACAGAAAAATGCCAAAGGCGGAGGCGATCGCCGGAAAAATCACGCCCAGATACGTGTTCCGCAACCCAAGCTGTACCGCTAACACGTACAGGGGAATCATCACAATCTGAAACGGAATCATGATGGTAGCGACGATCGCCGTAAAAATCAGCTCCCGTCCACGAAACTCTAACCGTGCCAGCGGATAGGCTGCCAGCGAACAAAACAGCAGATTCAGAGCAACCGTCAGCACAGACACAATCACGCTGTTTACGAGATACCGCCCGAATGGATTACTCTCCCAAACGGTGACAAAGTTTTGCAAGGTGGGTTGCTCTGGGAACAGACGCGGCGGAAACTGAAAAATGTCCTCCGTTGGTGATTTAAGGGAAGTGCCAACCAGCCACGCTAAGGGAATGAGCATGACAACGGCGATCGCTCCCAGAAGCGCATACATCCACACGTTTCGCCAGAAAGTAGCTTGTTGGTTGCGTTGCATCTATTTAACTTGTTTCTATTTCACGCATCATTTCCATAGCGCTGTGAACACAAACAGGCTCACCGAGAGCATCAATCATATCTACTGGTAGATGGCTTACAACTGACCATTCTGCGATCAGAGGTGCCTTGCATCCAGGATAGTAAAGTACCATATTGCCAAGTTTAAGAGCAGCTACAACTTCAACCAACCAAACACATCGCCCACAGTTAGTTGAACTCTGGCTGCAAAATCTGGGACTGGTAATTGGTCTGGTTCGGCTTCCAAGAATTCCGGTTGTTTGCCCGCTGGATAAACCAGGACCGATTGATCGTCTGGATCGATCAGCCAACCTATCTGACAACCGTGTTTTAAGCAATGCAGAATGTTGCTAGTTACCTTTGTGGGGCGCTGATCTGGAGAAAGAATTTCGATCACCCAATCCGGGCAAATGGGAAATACATTGGCAATGTCGCCGTTGTCATCCACCGGAATGCGATTCCAGGCAAAGACAGAGACATCCGGAACAATTGACCTGCCACCAAAGGTACAACGCAATTCTGGGAAAGCGTGAGCAATGCGCGGCTTTTCAACAGCCACGTTGATTGCCGTCACCGATTCACCCTGAATGACGCTGTGTTTTCCCTGCGGCATGGGTTTCTGAATAATTTGACCATCAATATATTCGCTGGCGGGTTTGGTTTCTGGTAATTGCAGAAACGCCTCCAGGGTGATCGTTTTTTCTGGAACTTGCACCATCGAGGATGCCCTCATCTAAAAACAGCGCCGCAAATAAATTGTGGCCTTATTGTCTACAGGGTACCAATTACTTCGTGGCGACGATCGCCAGGTTCCATGCCATCCGTTTCATGCCAGGGATGTGTTTGAGAATAGCATCGAGTTTTTCCAGGCGACGATAGGTAGGGCGCAGGCGATCGTGCTCAAGAATAATCTTTTTCCAGTAGCGTTCCTCGTTGGGATTCACCTTTTCGATCAGGTAAAAGCTGAGGAAAATCCAGAGGGTGGCGATCCAGAACGTGTCGTAATTGGTTTGAGAGAAGCGAGATCGCACAAAATTGACAATATTAATATCCAGTGGTGTTTCGTCATCAGTGCGAACTTCAGTCGCCATGCGGCGATACACATTAATCACCGGGTTATGCTTCAGTGGGTCCCAAAAGCACATTTTTCCACCGGGTTTCAGCACCCGATGAATTTCTTGAATCGTGATTTCTGGATTGGGAATGTGATGTAACAAGTTAGATGCATACACAATGTCAAATGTGTTATCAGGATAGTCAATATCCATTGCGTTAATGACTTTTCCTTGAATGTCAACTCCGTTTTTTTCTGCCAGTTTTAACGCTACATCCACCATGCCAGGGGAATAATCCGATGCGACACAGTTTGCCCCTTTCATGGCAAAATACACGCTATTTTCGCCAGCCCCACAGCCCAAATCGAGTAAAGACTTACCACTCACGTCTCCCAGTTGTTTGAGAATGAAGCGGTTTTCGGGAGCAGTGCAGGCTTCAAAGTAATCAGCAACGCGAATGCCATCGACATCAATCACAGAAGCCCAGCGATCGTGAAATTCCTGTTCTTTGCGTAAAATCTCGTTTTGCATGGAGTTGTTTGAATTGGCGTGTATCAAATCCGCATCATAGCCCACGTCGAAGGTATTCTTCCATCAAGATTCTGAGTTGGCGAATGCCTTCCGTATTTGCTGTTATATGAAATTGAAGCAGCCATGCTAGCTTGATAACAGACTGACAAAGGTGTTACCTATGGTCACGAAAGATCTTATTCTTGAGAACCTAGAGCAACTTCCGGAGGAACTTCGACTAGAAGTTTTGGATTTCATTCTCTTCCTACGCCACAAGCAAGAGAGGGAAGATCTTGAAGATGCTGAAGATCTTAAAGATGCTAAAGCCGCTCTTGCTGAAGAGGGATTTATCTCTTTGGCTGAAGTTAAGCAAGAATTGGGACTTAAATAGATGGTTTATGAAGTTGGTTTCAAACCCGCAGCATTGCGGCAACTTCGTAAACTTGACGAGGATGTGCAGATTACAATTTTGGCTGAAATTGAATCTCTAGCTGATAATCCTCGTCCAGATGGATGCAAGAAGCTCAAAGGTAAAACCGATTTGTATAGAATTCGCGTGGCTAATGCTTATCGAGTTGTTTATGAAATTCAAGACAAGCAACTTCTAGTAATAGTCGTTAAGGTAGGAAATCGTCGAGAAGTTTATCGTTAATGTAGTTAATGTAATTGTGTAACTCATACTTGGCAAAGCCAATAGGTTAGGCTATTGCCAGCGTTCAACCTATGGCAATGTTTATTTCCTTAATTGCAGACTATGGAACGGGTGATCCAGCATTTGCCGAAGTAAAGCAGCGGTTGTTGATGGCAATCCCGGATGCTCAAATTCATGAGCTATCGGTGCCGCCCTTTAGCACCTTAGCAACGGGATTTTGGATTGCTCAGTTAGGGCTGAATCCGGGACCAGCAGAACGGCTGATTTACCACAACTGTGCCCCCCGCAAAGACGATCCACAGGCTCGCAGAGATAACGAAGGGGAAGGGCTAACGTATGCGCGATTACCCAATGGAGTCAAAGTGGTGGGTGTGAATGCAGGATATACCTTGTCGTTCATCAAAAATCAGGCAAAGGAACTGTACACGATTGACGTTTCTAGAGGAGGGTCGCAGTTTCGATCGCGCGATGTGTTTCCACCCGCTGCCGGAGCGATCGCCAACGGAGATTTCAGTTTAGTGGGAGAAGCGATCGCCCCCAACCAGATTCCTGATCCGCCGTTGGATCAAGTTGCCTGGATTGATGGCTATGGCAACATCAAAACGACGATTCCCGCTGATACAGTCAACCTGGAACCCCAAAGCAAAATTGTGATTCGGATTGGGGATGTGGTGAGTGATGCGATTTACTCCGATGGCAGCTTCAAAGTTCCCGAAGGTACCCTAGCCTTTGCACCTGGTAGTTCTGGTTGGAAGGACACCGACGGGCGATCGCTGCAATGGATGGAGCTGTTTCTCCGGGGTGGCAACGCCTGGGAGCGATTTGGCAGACCGCGAGTGAATCAATCGGTTACACAAATTGCCTGAAGCTACCACCCCTTTAGCCTGCATGGTTCCTATTTCAGGCTGGGACCTGCTTCGATCAAGGTTTGACTAGCAGTGCCGAACTGTTGAAAGTTCTCGATAAATTGCTGCGCGAGTTTTTGCGCCTGTAAATCGTAAGCGGCAGGATCTTGCCACATGCGTTTAGGATCCAAAATTTCGCTGAGCACCCCCGAAACAGTATCCGGTACCAGGATTTTAAAAATAGGATGGGGACGATAATTCACGTCCTCCAGTTGGCGATTGAGCGCTGCCGAAACCATTGCTCGCGTGTATTGAATGGGGATGCGATGTCCCACGCCATAAGCGCCCCCAATCCAACCTGTGTTAACCAGGTAAACCTGAGTTTCAGGGTGTTGCTGCAAGCGATCGCCCAACATTTCGGCATACAAGGTTGGCGACAAGGGGAAAAACACCTGCCCAAAACAAGCGGAGAAAGTGCTTTGGGGAGTGGTAATGCCCCGCTCGGTGCCTGCTAACTTACTCGTATAGCCAGACAGAAAGTGATACATTGCCTGTTCGCGGGTAAGCCGCGCGATGGGAGGCAGTACGCCGAAGGCATCGGCTGTTAGAAACAGGATGGTTTTGGGATGCCCACCCTGACCAGATGCAACGCTGTTGGGAATAAACTCTAGCGGATAGGCGGCGCGAGTATTTTCGGTCAGGCGATCGCTGTTGTAATCCAACTCTCGCGTATCCGGATAAATCTCGACGTTTTCAACAATGGAGCCGAATCGGATGGCTGACCAAATTTGCGGTTCGTTTTCTGGCGAGAGCCGAATTGTTTTAGCGTAACAGCCTCCCTCAAAGTTAAAAATTCCTGCTTCTGACCAACCGTGTTCGTCATCACCGATCAACAACCGTTCTGGATCAGCCGAAAGGCTCGTTTTTCCAGTCCCTGATAGTCCAAAAAATAAAGCTGTGTTTCCGTCTGCATCCATATTGGCGGCTCCATGCATAGGCAACACATTCTGTTTGGTCATCACATAATTCAGCATGGAGAAAACAGATTTTTTCATTTCTCCAGCATAATGAGTTCCGCCAATCAAAATGATTCGCTGGCTCAAATTTAAAACAATAAAGGCTTCACTATTGAGTCCGTCTTTTTCAGCATCACCCAATAAACCTGGTAACGCAATCACAAGAAAATCTGCCTGATGTGCAGCCAGTTCATTAATCGTTGGACGGCGAAAGAGTTGATGCACAAATAAGTTTTGCCAGGCAAATTCATTAATCACACGCACACCAAAGCGGTGATTGGGATTGGCACCAACAAAACCATCAAAGATATAAAGATCTCGCCCTTCAACATAGCCCAACATTTTTTGATAGAGCTGTTGATACTGTTCTTGAGAAATCGGACGATTAATCGAATTCCAATCGATTTCATGGGCGCTGCCAGGCTCATGCACGATGAAGCGATCTTTGGGCGATCGCCCCGTATATTTTCCTGTTTCAACGCATAATGCTCCATTAGCGGCTAACACTCCTTCTCCTCGAATGAGAGCATGTTCTACTAACTCGGCAATAGGCAAATTGTGATACACCTGATTCAGATTTTGCATTCCCAAATTGGTTAAATCAACAGTGCGATCGCGCTCTGTTGAACCAGTTGATGAGTCTTCTAATATTGGTGAACATTCCTCATTCAGTAGATCGGCAAGCGATCGCTCTACTGACGCATTCGTGTGATGCCATCGAGACTGAATAAGCTGTGAAATAATAAGTCGTTGACAAGCATTACGGTCTAAATCGTTGAGAGCGACCATTGTTCATTCTCCAAAGGTTGAAACAGTGAAAGGTTTCTCAACACTTTCCATCGCAGTTGCCACCGATTAACACGCATGGTGCAATTAATCGCGATCGCGCTAGAGATAACGTTTAATGATGAAGCGAAGTTGCTTTGGGTCGAGCATTACCGCTAAAAAATTGCGTACCGAAACTTAGAAAATGCACCCTAAATGAATGCAATTTCAATTAAGAACTGCTGATAGAAACGAAGAGAAAGTGATAAATTCGATACATTTTTATTCTAATCAGTTTTCATTTGGATTTTGATAAATATTTCTTGAAGCACATCTATTTAGCCTGCTCCAATGCAGAGCGGCACAACCTATGAAGACAGAGGTTAGGGTTCAGGGTATGGGATCTATTGCATTGAGATGAGAACTACAAGAATCAAAACGCTGGCTTATTTAAAGTTTCATTTTAGATAGCGATGGGGTTGTCAAATCAAGACTTGATTTTGGGAATCCTCACATCGGTTTTGACTCCATAGATTAACCTCCATTCCTCAGTTCCTATTCCCCTTAACCTCTGAACTGGTGGAAACAAAGCGCAGATCAGAGGAAGATGGAGAAACTATTGAGTTCTAGCCGCACAACGAAATGACCATCGCGATCGCCCTCACTACCGATCACATCAACACTCTTGATCTGTTTCCAGCTCAAACCGTTGTTGAGCCACTGCTTCGCAAAGAAGCGATCGCTACTGCCGAACAACAAATTCAATTTCAAATCGATATTCCTCGTGACCCCAACGATCCACGCGAATTATCAGAAATCCCAGAAATTCGGCTCTGGTTTGTCCGCTTAGACGCTCTCTACCCGTGGTTCCCCTTTTTATTAGATTGGAAAGCCGGTGAGCTAGCCCGTTACGCGGCAATGTTGATTCCTCATCAGTTTCATCCGCGCGAAGGCATTCAATACAACCCAGAAGCCTTAGAGATCTTCGTGATGCATAAAACTTTCGTTCTCAGCGAGTGGCTTCGGCAGCAAGGCATTGAAGGCACTGCTCGACTGAAAGCTATGACTCAAATCCTGGGTTACGAGCTAGATGATGGTTTCTTTGAGTTACTCAAAACTTCTGAACCAAGCATGCCTGGCGGTAAAGATACTCTTGGAGGTTGGGATGACGAATAATTGTAAATGAATGTAACAATGTTGACGGTTAGACGGCTATCTGTCTTGACAGCCCTATAAGAGGTAGATATGCTGACATTCATACCCGGGTAGCAAGACTGAGAGTTATATGCAAGATAAGTTGAAGGAAGACAAACAGAAAGTAACGCTTTACCTACCGCAAGAACTGCATCGGCAGTTAAAGATAAGGGCAGCGGTCGATTCTGAGACGATGACTGAGATTGCACAGAAAGCTATTGTCTTCTACTTGTCTCACCCAGATTTGGTTGAGCAGTATAGTGAAGGCTACGGTCATAGTCACCGGGTATACAATTGTCCAGAATGCTCTACCTCTGTGGTGTTGCGTGAAGGCGAAATGATGTCTGCCAAGGCTCGTTTGTCTGTCAAGGCTCGTTCTGGAGTTTTGGTAGATGACGATTTCGCAGTCGAAAATCCGCAGCCTGTCGGTGTTGAGTCTCAAGGTGAGGGGGAGCTTGTTCCTTGCTAAGTTCATCAGGTGTGGACATTTTCTATGCT
>JACYLN010000052.1 GCA_015272515.1 Leptolyngbyaceae cyanobacterium C42_A2020_001
CTTCAAAAATTAGGCTTAAGCACTTATACTCATCGCAAAAGTGGGATGCACTCTAACGGAGCGGGCAAGGGACCTGGATTAGACTGTTGAGCGGGTGCAATTTGCACATGAGAATAGCCCTGTTGAGCCAGAGTACAAACATAAGTTTCAACCTGGCTATAAGGCTCATCATGAGCATGAAAAATTGCGATCGGTTGTTCGGTGCTAAACCCTCTGCTGAACAGGTTAAAACCGATCAAAGGAATGATGGTAATACTGACTAAAAGCTGCCAATGCATCCTGATAAATCCCCTTCAACTTGTCAATCAGTCTCAAGCATAATCGGTGAATCTGTGGCACGATTGGAAAGCTGGTTGTGTTTTGCAGAGTTTATCCATGTCTACTCCTCCCATTCAGTGGTATCCGGGGCACATTGCCAAAGCTGAAAAAGCGCTGCAAGAGCAACTGAAGCGGGTGGATGTGGTACTGGAAGTACGGGACGCGCGAATTCCGCTGGCAACGGAACATCCCCAGGTGAAGCAGTGGATTGGTGGCAAGGAACGGGTGCTGGTATTGAATCGGGTGGATATGATTCCGGCACAGGCACGGCAGCAGTGGATTGAGTGGTTTAGATCGCAGGGCGAGGAGCCGTTTTTTACCGATGCTCAGCATGGTAAGGGGATTGAGGCAATTATCAAAGCGGCACAAGCGGCGGGTGAAAAGATGAACCAGCGGCGACACGATCGCGGCATGTTACCCCGTCCAGTGCGGGCAGTGGTGATGGGCTTTCCGAATGTGGGGAAGTCGGCATTGATTAATCGGTTGCTGAAGCGGCGTGTGGTGGATAGTGCCCGTCGTGCCGGAGTGACGCGATCGCTACGGTGGATTCGCATTTCGGATCAGATCGAATTGTTGGATGCGCCTGGGGTGTTACCTTCTAAGCTCAATGACCAGGATGCCGCGTTTAAATTGGCAATTTGTGATGATATTGGCGAAGCAGCTTACGACAATCAACGGGTTGCTGCAATCTTGGTGGATTTGCTGAAGCAACTTCAAGTCGAGTCTGCGTTGAAAGCCCGCTATGAATTGGATATTGCCGATATGACCGGGGAAGATTATCTGCATACATTGGCGGCTCATCGCTATCAAAATGATGTGGAACGAACCGCTCGTCAGTTGTTGAATGATTTTCGGGTGGGGCAGTTGGGCGCGATCGCGTTGGAGTATCCACCAGAGAGAGACTTGTAAGGACAGCCCCATTTGCTCGCTAATTAGCATTGGTTTGGTATTGAGCCAGATGGGCTACCACCAAACCATTGTTCACCAACTCCACAGCCTCCTCGGGAACAGCTAAATGAATTCACAATCCCTGATGAATTAGGATTCCACCAGGGAAGGAACAACTCTTCAAAGCTCCAATCGCGCCCGGGCAATCGTGCAACGAAGCTTACAAGGGGATTGGGGTAGCCTAACCACCACAACTTGCTCAGTATCGTAGCTAAACTCGCCATTCCCAACCTGATCTCCTGTGGCATCAAAAAAGGTTAGATCCCAGGTCAAGGTCGCTGCTTCCACAGACGGGATTGTTATGGAAGTAAGGCTAAGAACAATCCGGGTTTCAAGAAAGCATTGCTGCTCACAAAGGAATTGAGATTAAACGGTTACCCCAGATTCATATCTCTAAGGACTTGCTGGAGTCGATCGCCTTCGGGGGAACCTTGCTGCTGGTACAGAGCGATCGCTTTGCGGAATGATTCTAAACTTTCAAACACTCGTCCACCTTTGAGCCAGGCAACCCCTAATCCTTGATGGGCTTCGGCATAGGTGGGTTCTAGTTCGATTGCCCGTTGGTAACAGGCGATCGCGCCTTCTAATTTGCCTGCGGCTTTCAGGGCAGTTGCCAGGTTGAAGAAGCCTAAAGCAAACCCTAAATCAGTTTCTACGGCCTTTTGGAACAGAATAACGGCAGCAACGGGATTGTTTTGCTCCATTCGCATATTGCCCCAGTTATTGTAGGCTCCTAGCTTGAGGTAAGGCGAAATCGGTTGCTCAACGGCAGTTTGAAAGTGTTTTTCTGCCAGGTCATATTCTGCCGATTGACTGTAAGTACATGCCAAATGGTAATGCAGTTCGTAACGAACGGCTGGTTCAACTGGGTCTACCTGCAATCCTCGGTGCAGCAATTCTCGCCCTTTCTCAGGTTCTCCAGCATCTAAATACAGTGCTCCCAATTTATTGCAGATGTAGGGATCATCCGGATGAGTTGTCAGGTAACTTTCCATAATAGAACGTGCCCGCTCGGCTTTGCGGCGTTGGGCGATCGCTTCTGCCCCGTACCCGCTGTGACGAATGGCAATCTCTGCTAATTCCAGCACCTTCCAGTGAGATTCTCGTTCCACGAGGCTCAACACACTATCATCAATCGACTCATGATAGGCCCGGGCAAAGGCAAGATCGGGATGGTTGCGGAATAACCGCGACACTAGCGAATAGGGAACTTGCTTGGCTCCTAGCTCTTGTCGGACTAGATTCACGACCAGGCAATGCTCATCTTGCATCGCTGCTTTCAAACCGGGAATAACTTCCGGTACCAACACTTCATCGGCATCCAGCACCAGCACCCACTCGCTTTCAACCTGCTTCAAGGCTTCGTTACGAGCGGCGGCAAAATCATTCTGCCACTCATAAGTAGACACTTTCGCTCCAGCCGCCTGAGCAATTTCAATGGTGCGATCGCTGGAACCTGTGTCGAGCACGATCATTTCATCCACCAGATCGCGCACACTCTCCAAGCACTCCCCTAGCGTAGCTTCCTCATCTTTCACAATCATGCACAGACTGATGCTCATGCCTTGCCTCCCACCCACTGCCTCTTTTGCTGCACATCCACAGATCCCATTCCAGCAAGACCCTTGTCAAGTGTACGTTCAAATTGGGTTTTACCATTCCCACCCCGCCCAACCAATCAGCCAAAGTCACTTTTCATGAGCATTTTATGAGTCGAGGGCAGCAATTGTGATCATTGGTGCCTGATAATGGGCTAAATTTTGGTCTTCTTGAGTAAGATGCGATCGTGAGTAAGATGCGTCGCGGCAGTTGAGAGCGTTGTCAGGAGAGAGCAGAAACCAGAGAACTCGCCAGTTGAGATTGAGCCTAGGGAACTTATTCTCTTCTGTATGGGCAGGTTTAGCAGACAAGCTCTAGATTGAATTAAAGTTCAACGGCAAAACCCACCCCTAAGGCGGCTCATCCAATGGATTTGATTCACTCATCCTCTGCGGATTCTGCACCAAAGACGGGAGTTTTCTTTCTGCCGAATTCTGCCAGGGTGATCAGGAAGCGCAAGCCTTTGACGATGTAGGTGGCGCACTCGTAAGGGGAGCTTTCGTAGAAACTGCGCCAGGCAGAGGCTTTGTGTTCGTCGTAGTTGCGACCGTGTTGCGGGTTCTTATCGAGCCATGCCAAACGCACCGCATGTCCAATCAAAACATCCAGCACAATGTATTCACGAATGTAGAGATGGGAGTTACGCTCCATGAAGGCAGAGAGTTCCATCAGCGCTTCGATGTTGACCTGGCGATATTCGGGAGCCTGAATCTTATTGAGCAGATGTTCCACGCGCAGGGCAAAGTTCTTTTCGCCAGGGGTCATTTCTGCCAATAACGGTTCACTTTCTAAGCGATTGCGACGCTCTAGTTTGTCTCCAATCACGAGTCCTTTACAGTGCTTAAGTAAATTCCATACTTGGGGATAAAAGTTTTTTGGCACTCGGTTTAGTGAACCATCTAACTGTCGTTTATGCCACCAGTTTTCAGTGGTAGATGTTTCTTCTAAATGGTTTGTTTGAGTTGCCCAATCAATCTCTTCTTCTTGTTGTGATACTTGCAATGATTCTTGTTGAAATAGAGTTTGATTGATGTTGTTGTAGCCTTTTAAGACCTGGTACAGACGAGTTTGAATTTCATGGGGGCTAAGCTGCATCAGATTACCATAGGCTTCATCTTGAGTGATGTTTTGTTCTTGCGCTAGTTTGGTGGTGAGCAGCAGGATCAGGTAGCCTACTCGCAGCGTCAGCAAGCCATCAAAAAGGGAGGGTTCTGATTTGATGAGTAAACTGAGATAGATGAGAATTTCTTGAGTCAGGACGCGATCGCGAATATCTTCCCGGCAAAACTCCCGCAATTTCTCCATAATCTCTTGAGGCGAAAGCGGCTGCGAAATCACCGACGCTTCGCTGTAAGCCCGACCAACTGCAATCTGTTTTTGTCGTACCAGGATATCGGTCACCGCATCGGCAAGGTTAATCGTCATCTTGTCATACAAGCCTGCCACACCTCGCAAAATTGCCCACAGTTTGAGTTCGGCGGCTTTCTGGTAAATTTCGTTGAGCAGTTGTTCAACTGTGACCTTGCGGTTGGGTTGTCCCAAGCCGGTGTCAAAGTCAAAGTCCTTCAAGCGCACCAGGCTGCTCAATAGTTCAAACTGTTCATACAAATTGTCTGATTGGCGCAACCCCTTTAACACCAGGCTGATATCGGTTTCTAGCTCTAACTTAAATTCTTGCGTAATGCTGAGCGGGAAATTTTTGTGGGGCTTAAAGGCAAGATACGCCTCTTCAGGATGGGCATTCTGTACAGGAGCCGCTGTAAATTCAAAATCGTGGAGAAAGTCAATTCGTTCAATACAGGCAGTCAGCATCAATTGATTGAGATGACCGAGTTTCACTTCTACTTCATTGCAATAGCCATCCTGAAGCTCTTTTAGCAACGTCAAGAGCGGCATCGTATTGCCTGCGCCGTCATCATCTTCTTTCAACATGGTGTGGGTTAGCAGCAGGGTCATGGTGGGACGACCCAACTGATTCCAGTGGCGTTGAATGTGAGCGACTTCAGAACGGATTTGAGTTACTAAGAAGTGCGGATCAAGTGCCAGGTAAAACTGTTGCTGGTCGAGTAAGGAGGGTAGAAAGACGACCGTTTCGCCCCGCATCCGAAAAATGCGCGAGGTGGTAAGGCTACGAAGCCGACGATAGGGACGACCTGTTAACCCTAGTTTGTCGTTGCGTCCTATTTGGGAGAAGGCGTAGGATAGCTCGGTGGCTTTGCGAACCTGAATCGGCTCGATCTGCTTGGGCGTTTGGGTATCGATGCCGTAGGTTGCGAGTTTGGATTGCATTGTCTCATCTTCTGCCAGCAGCGCAATTTGCACGACAGGCTGACGTTGGCGGCGCACGTGCAGGTGTCGTCCCAGAGGATCAATATCACCAACTGAGAGTAAACCTTCGCTCAGCATTTGTCCCAGTAGGTAAAGGCTTTGTGCCCATACGAGGGGAATATTTTCGTTGGGCAACCGGGGTTGGCTTTGAGGCGATCGCCGCTCAGCTTCCACTGACTCTTTGGGCACGTAATACAGTTCTGGCAACAGTTTCAGCCCATCTCGTTCCACCGAAACGGCTTCCAACCGGGTTTGATATTCCTGCACCTGGGCCGCATCTCCCCGAAACACCCCATCTAATAACAGGTAGGTGAAAAATAAGGGCCATTCGCACTCGATGTGTTCAAACTGTTTTAATTCCGTCGGTTCGTAGTGTAAACGGGTGGTGTCTTCCAGTACGGTCTGGTGCCCGTCTCGCAAAAAGCGTTTGCAGCCGTATTTGCCTTGCAACTTGTCAATAATTTTTTGGCGAGTGCGATCGCCCAACTCGCTATCATCCACCGCAAACGCCGGAAAGCCAATCACACTCAGCAACGCTGCATCCACTTCTTTAGAACTCGATTCTCTTGGCAGCATGGACTCCAGGGTAATCCGAGTCCGGGCAATTTCATCTGGCATCACGTGGATTACAGACGATTGTCCCCCTCTTACGCCATACAGGTTCAGCCCGTTCATTGCCTCCAGTGCCGCTTTTGCCATGCCCACCGAGCTAGCGTTGAGTTCTGGATTGCCGTGGTTAATTTTGTTGCCGCGCTCCCAAATGCCGTAGTCTGGAGTGCGGTATGCCCGTCCGATGTAGTAGACCAGGTTTTGGATAAAGTTGACTTCGTCCGTGTTAAAGACGATCGCCAGTCCAGAAGCCGTCATCTGCGCCAGCATCAGCAAAAACACGGAGGTAGCATCGAGTTGCAGGTGCCCCCAGGCATCGTCTCCCACAACCACATCACCCGTCTTGGTGTCGTACTTGGCGTGGAGGGCATCCAGTAGGGATTGAGTTTCCTTAAATTTCTCCACTTTAGAAGCCTGCCGCATCATGGCAAACAGCAAGCCCCGCATAAGTTTAACGACGCTGTGTTCCAGCTCAAAGGTGCGCCCGCGATCGCTATCTACTTTGCGGTATGCCAGCGCCAACCCCCATACCGCCAAAATGCTGTAAACGTTGTCTCGCACCCAGGCATCGGTGTAATCTCCATGGGCATTCACCGCCGTACTCGCAGGCAACAATCCTGTGATTGGGTTTTGGCGAGTTAGGATAATTGCCTTGACCTGGTCATAGTAATGATTGAGGCGAACCTGAAGATCGGCGGGTTTCATGGATTTACCTAAGGAGAAGCGCAAGGATGGGAACTAAGCACTAGTTTGGCGGGCTAGTCAGCACGAAAATGTTTATTAGATGCCCTTTTGATTAAGATTGCCCTTTTTTGATTGACTTCTTGCGTCAACCCAGCGATCGGATGTGAGTCTCCGGTTCTGGTTGTGGAACAGCTGGCGTTATTCATTACAAAACTCAGTGAAAATGGGAGTAGCCCGAACACTAATTCATCGTTATTTCATAAACTATCGTTCTAGAAATGGTTGCTTTATGAAAGCTTTAAAGTTTTACCGTGAATTCTCAAGGAATTTGGTGAAAATGAGCTGAACCTATCTATAGAACGATTTGTTTTAGCTACTTTGTGAGGCAAGATTACCAGGAGGTAATAGCTGTTTTGGGTGAGCGATCGCTGGAAACATGAGTCAGTAAGTGCTGTCATTGTTTGCGATTCAACTTGAATAAGTAGCTGGGCGAAATTAAATATAAAACAACGGAGGTTGAGTTGAGACACGAAACCCAACGCCCGCATGGGTTACGCTACCCCATCCTACAAATGATTGCACCTTCCTACTTAGATGGTCATTTTTAATTCTCAATTGATAAAAGTTTTAAGAAGTGTCATATCTGATTCAGTGTTTTTACAGTTCAGCTCTCAAGATAGACAAGACCACCGCTACTAAGCTTTATATAGGATGCCACCAGCGATGAAAGCACTCCGAATTTTGTATGCCGCAGGTCCAGGAGATGTAGTTGGAACCTATCAGCAGTGGGCAAATGGACAGGATGACCATTCTCAAGTTGCAGTCACCTATTCTGGGCAGTTTTATGAAGTGTGCCGAGAACTAGGCGCAAAGGGTTACATCCTTTCATCCCACCCAGACAAGCGGCGGATTCAAACCAGTCAATTCATCGTTGAGCATCGCCCTAAGCTGTTGCCAAACACCTCTGCGATCGCTTATCAGATTAACCAACTGGTTTACGGTGTGCAGCTCATCGCCTCTGCCATCAAGTTCAAAGCCGATTTTGTAGTGGTTGACAGTGGCACCACCGATTGGTATCTCCTGCCACTATTACCAGTCCTGGGCATTCGCCTGATCCCCTCGCTTCATTGTGTGTTGTGGCGCAAATACCAAGTCCCTAAACTGAGTGAACGCATATTGCTGAAGTTGGGTCGTTCTACCTTTGCCAACAGCGCAACGGCAATTTTGAGTATGTCCAGTGATATTGACAGCCAAATTGTGCAACTCACTGCGGGTAAGCATCGCCCACTTGTCAGATGCAATCCAGTTTATCGGCGATCGCAGTTCAAAAACATGGCAGAACCAGATCGAAGACAGTCTCCATTCCGCGTTTTGTTTGCGGGACGGATTGAAGATCACAAGGGGGTGTTTGATCTGCTGGAAGTGGCAAAACAGTTCGCGGCAGAAGGGCAACATGCCATTGTATTTGATGTGTGTGGAGACGGTACCGCTCTGGAAGCTTTGAAAGCTGCTGTGCGGCAAGCGGGCTTAGGAGCAGCGTTTGTTTGTCACGGTCACTGCGATCGGTCCACGATGCGTACCATGTTTGAGCGATCGCACGTCGTGATTGTGCCCACCCGCACCGATTTTACAGAAGGCTTCAACCAGGTGGTGGCAGAGGGCATTTTGGCGCACCGCCCTGTAGTTACCTCATCCGTGTGCCCAGCTCTTTCCTACGTGCAAGATGCTGTAGTTGAGGTTCCACCCAACGACGTGCAAGCGTATAAAGATGCGCTAACACGACTGTATGAAGACCATGACTTTTACCAGCGTAAACAAGAAGCTTGCTGGCGACTCCAGGAGCAGTTTTATGACCTATCGCGAAGCTGGGGAGCTGCACTCAAAACAGTGTTAGAAAAAGTTCAACCCAAACAGCAAGAAGCTCTGCGAGTATCAACCTCGATTCGTTAACGTCTTGTGGAGATTACATGCTCTTTCGTCTTTCAGCAAGCATCATCCCATAATCTCCCAACCACTCTGTTTTAGGATTTAGCCAAAACAATAGCATTTGCCCCATGCCAGCAATCACGCTCTTTCGCCAAAGCGTCTGCCTGCTTTGCGTTCGTACCTTTTGCATTTGTTCAAAAAATGCTTGAACCGACGTTTCGGGAAGCACGTGTAAGTTCAAATCCGTCATCATCTGCTGACGTAGCTCCAGATGGGCTTGCAGTAATTGTTCAACTAGATAATTAGGCTGGCAAACCGCCAAAGCGCGAGGACGGCGGTAGAAAACATACCAGGTTGCGCCAAGAGTCGTAGTGGGACGATTGGTGGTGCTCAATGCCCAGCCCTGATCGAGTGCGCTGGCAAAAACACAATGCATTGGTGAGCGACCAACAAACTCACTCACCTCAGCAAAACAGTAATGGTTTGGGTGCGAGAAAAGTCTGGCGATCCCAGTAGAAGATTCAGCCAATTGATAATCCA
>JACYLN010000045.1 GCA_015272515.1 Leptolyngbyaceae cyanobacterium C42_A2020_001
CATCCCTTTGATGACCCGGATGTGATTGCCGGGCAGGGGACAATTGGGATGGAAATTTTGCGCCAGTATCAGCAGCCGATTCATGCGATTTTTGTGGCGATCGGTGGGGGTGGCTTAATTTCCGGCATTGCGGCTTACGTCAAGCGCATTCGTCCCGACATTAAAATTATCGGCGTGGAACCGATCGATTCTGATGCGATGTATCAATCTCTCAAAGCGGGTGAGCGAGTGCGGCTCTCCCAGGTAGGATTGTTTGCCGATGGGGTGGCAGTGCGGCAGGTGGGAGAAGAAACCTTTCGCCTGTGCCAGCAGTATGTGGATGAAATTATTCGAGTTGATACCGATGCCACCTGCGCCGCGATTAAGGACGTGTTTGAAGACACGCGATCAATCCTGGAACCTGCTGGGGCTTTGACGATCGCCGCTACCAAAGCTTACGTAGAACGGGAACAAATTCAGAACGAAACATTGGTAGCCGTTGCCTGCGGTGCCAACATGAACTTTGATCGCCTCCGGTTTGTAGCGGAACGAGCAGAACTAGGGGAACGGCGGGAAGCCATTTTTGCAGTGACCATTCCCGAAACACCCGGCAGTTTACGAAAATTTTGTGAATGCATGGGCAAACGCAGCCTCACGGAGTTTAACTATCGCATTGCCGACAATCAAGAAGCTCACATCTTTGTGGGGGTGCAAATTGAAAACCGAGCCGATGCTGAAAACTTAGCTGCCACCTTTGAAACGTGTGGCTTCAAAACCATTGACCTAACTGATGATGAATTGACTAAACTGCATTTGCGTCACATGGTCGGCGGGCACTCTGCCTTAGCTCATGATGAATTGCTCTACCGCTTTGAGTTTCCCGAACGCCCCGGTGCCCTGATGAAATTCGTCCGTTGCATGAGTCCCGATTGGAATATTAGCCTGTTTCACTATCGCAACAATGGCGCAGACTACGGACGTATTGTGGTGGGAATGCAAGTTCCACCGCATGAAATGCAGGAATGGCAGGCATTTCTAGATACGTTAGGTTACCCCTATTGGAACGAAAGCCAAAATCCAGCCTACCACCTGTTTTTGGGGTGAACCTCCTGAACAATCTGCTCTATATTCAAAAGGATTGATTCAAACACCTCACCCATGACTGATACTCCAACCGCGATCGCTTACGACATTGAACAAGCCGTGCTGGAACGCTACGAAGCGGGTGCTCACCAACCTGAAGCGTTGTTGTGCTGTCCCACCGATGGCTACGACTCCCGTTATCTAGAAAACTTACCTCCAGAAATTATTGAGAAAGACTACGGCTGTGGCGACCCAACCCGCTATGTGGAAGTTGGCGAAACCGTTGTGGACTTAGGCTCAGGAGCCGGAAAAAACTGCTACATTCTGGCGCAGCGAGTTGGCGAAAAAGGACGTGTGATTGGCGTAGACTTTAACGACGAAATGTTGACCCTGTCTCGCAAATATCTCAACGAGTTCGGTGAAAAGCTCGGCTATCGCAACCTCTCGTTTGTGAAAGGCAAAATCCAGGATTTATCACTCAAACTTGATGCGATTGAGGCATGGCTGCGGCGCAATCCCATCACCACCTTAGAAGGGGTAACAGCGTTTGAGGCAACGTGCGATCGCCTCCGAACTGAAAACCCCCTCATCCCCAGCGACAGTGTAGATGTTGTGATTTCTAACTGTGTGTTGAACCTGGTGCGCCCGCAAGACAAGCAACAGTTATTTCAAGAAATCTTTCGTGTATTGAAGCGGGGCGGTCGCGCTGTGATCTCGGATATCGTATGCGATGAAGACCCAACTCCCGCCATTCTCAACGATCCCAAACTCTGGAGCGGCTGTATCGCCGGGGCTTTCCGCGAACACGTCTTTTTGGAAATGTTTGAGCAAGCAGGCTTCCACGGCATTGAAATTCTGGCACGGCAAGAAGAACCCTGGCAGGTAATTGATGGGATTGAGTTTCGATCGCTCACCGTTCGAGCTTACAAAGGCAAACAAGGACCCTGTTTAGAACGGAATCAAGCCGTTATTTACAAAGGTCCCTGGAAGAGTGTGCAAGACGATGACGGGCACACACTCTATCGTGGGCAACGGATGGCAGTGTGCGACAAAACCTTTCACCTCTACACCAACCCCAACAGTTCCTACTACCTGGATATCATCCCAATTCAGCCCTATGCCGATATTCCACTGGAGTCAGCACAAACATTCGATTGTTCCCGCGATACCATTCGCCATCCTCGCGAAACCAAAGGGGCAGACTACCACGACACAGTGACAGACAACAGCAGCAGTTGTTGCAGTCCTGATCCGGGTTGTTGTTAGTCGGGCGATCGCTCCATTTGCTTAACCTTCACTCCATCCAGCAAGTCCTTGCGTCATGATTAAAGCAGGTTGTTGATCAAGTGATGGAATTGGTGTTGAAGGTTGTTGTAATTGGTGGGGGTGCAGCGGGTTTTTTTGGCGCGATCGCCTGTGCCGAAGCTCACCCCCAAGTAGAGGTCATCCTGTTAGAGGCGGCACGGCAACCGCTGGCAAAGGTGCGAATTTCTGGCGGGGGGCGTTGCAATGTCACGCAAGCTTGCTTTGAGCCTGCTCTGCTGGTGCAAAACTATCCTAGAGGTGGCAAAGCCCTGCGGGGAGCGTTTTCTCGGTTTCAAGCAAAAGACACAGTGGAGTGGTTTAAAGCACACGGCGTAGCGTTAAAAACCGAAGCTGATGGGCGGATGTTTCCCGTTACGGATGATTCTGCAACGATTGTGGAATGCTTGATGCGGGCTGCCCACAAGGCAAGGGTACACGTGCGGACAGGGGTGCACGTGCAGCGAGTGGTACGGCAAGATGGAGGATTTTTGATTCAGGTTCGCTCTGAGCAGGATATTATCTGCGATCGCCTGTTGTTAGCAACGGGAAATAGTGCTCAGGGTTACGCGATCGCTCAATCGCTGGGACACCATTTGCTGCCACCTGTGCCTTCTCTTTTCACCTTCAATATTCGAGATCCCCGCCTGCAAGACCTATCCGGCGTAGCAGTCAGCCATGTTCACCTACGGTTGCAAGCAGGTGATAACGCATCCTTTGAGCAAACCGGACCCTTGTTGATTACCCATTGGGGAGTGAGCGGTCCAGCCGTGCTCAAACTTTCGGCGTGGGGAGCCAGAGCCTTACACGCACAGAACTATCATGCGAGTTTGCGAATCAACTGGGTACCGCAATCGAATCCAGAAACCTTACGACAACAGCTTCAGGCTGTGCGATCGCAACTTTCCCGCAAAACGATCGTCGCCAACTGTCCTGTTATGATTCCGCGCCGATTGTGGGAGCGACTCACAACAGTTGTGGGCATTCAGGAAGGCGATCGCTGGGCAGAAATTTCTAACAAAACGTTGAACTTGCTTATCCAAGAACTGACGCAAGGACAGTACACCATTGTCGGCAAAGGCGTTTTTAAAGACGAATTTGTGACGTGTGGTGGTGTAGATCTCAAACAAGTTGACTTCAAAACTATGCAAAGCCGCATTTGCCCAGGACTTTACCTGGCGGGTGAAATCCTGGACATCGACGGCATTACAGGCGGGTTCAACTTCCAAAGCGCCTGGACAACGGGTTGGCTAGCTGGACACGCGATCGCAACCTGAACTAAAAACCCTGTCCACCTCCGACCCGCAGTTCTTCCTCAAACAACCTCCAGTTCTCAATCTGGACTTGGTTTACAGCGGTACTGCTATAGGTTAGGACTATCGAACTGCTGAAAGTCCTGAAGTGACTGGATTGCATTCTCAGCACTCAGTCCTCATTACTCAGCACTTTGCTATACCTATTTGTAGATCACCCGTGCATCCAGCCCATTTGCGCGGAGGAGCGACGTGAGAGACTGCGCGCCATCATGGGTTGCAAAATTACCCGCATTCACAAACGATCCCTCCCGCGCCCGGTCTAAATAAGCGTTGGGCACAATCCGCCTGACTTGAGGCAACGTTCCTGCACCACCCGGTACCGCAACGACATAAGGACCAGATGTCGAAATTGGTCTAAGGACAACATCTCGATAAATTGGACGGTTAATCGGTTCTGAATCACCCCCACAGGCTGAAATAGTTCGTAAGCAGTCGTTATCAAACGAGACATTCACAACCCCACTGTTGGTGACAAAATCGCTAGCAGCCCAACCACCTGTGGAAACCCGCTGCCAGCGATAGCCATCAGCAAACACGGGTGAACCAATCAATCTCAAAAAGTTGCCATCATCAGCGCCACCAATCACAGGAAAACTTAACCCCGGACCAGAACGCACGTTTAAGCCAATGCCGCTGTTGGTAGCAACCACACCCGACTCAACCGTGGCACTAATTGGACGCTCGAAATAAATAACTTGGGCAGAAGATCGTTCGGCAGCGATACCAAGACCGATCGCAGCCATCACAACACTTAGAAAATACAAACCGCTAAACCGAGGAACTTGAAACCACCACTTCATACTTCGAGGGAGTTGAGGTGAGGAAGAGGAGCCTTCGTGTGCAGTAGAAATATGCACTAAAGCTGAGTTTTTCATATTTAATGGTGAGGTAAATGACAGAGGAAGCTGCGACCCCGTCCGGTGAATGATAGGAGAAGAAGCTATCTCTTAAAGTATCAAAACCTAACATCATGTGCCTAGAGTAGAAAACTAATTCATCCCTGTTAAAAAACTTAACACTCTTTTTGAGAAAGCTGCTTTTCCCAGGATTTAAGACCATTTGAGCGTCTAGATTCACTTTTTGGCAGCAAACAAATTTTTGTGTCAGTTTGTATGGGTAACTGCTTGCATTAGTGTGTGGCGACTTACCCAAAAGCACAAATCTAAGGTGAAACTCCAAACACGAAGCTTGAATTCTTCAATTGCCATTGCCCACGCTCATACCAGTGGTACCTTATTTCATGGAGATGCCCTGGCATGGTTGCAAACCCTTGCCGATGCCTCGATTGATTTGGCGATCGCAGATCCACCCTACAATCTCAAAAAAGCAGAGTGGGATACCTTTGAATCTCAAGATATTTATATTGACTGGTCGCTTCTGTGGATCGCGGAAATTGCGCGGGTATTAAAACCAACAGGGTCACTCTACCTGATGGGTTTTTCAGAGATTCTGGCAGATCTCAAACGTCCAGCCAGCCGATATTTTAAGGGATGCCGCTGGCTGATTTGGCATTATAAGAACAAGGCAAATTTAGGGCAAGATTGGGGGCGTTCCCACGAAAGCATTTTGCTATTTCGTAAAACAGAGTTTGCCCCGATCAATATTGACAATATTCGGATTCCCTATGGAAACCATACGTTGAAGTATCCGACTCATCCACAGGCGATGACGAGCCAATATGGTAAAGGCAATGACTGCGATCGCTACCAGAATTGGGTGCCCAATCCGCGTGGTGCCAAACCAAAAGATGTCATCGAAATTCCAACAACCTGCAATGGAATGCGGGAAAAAACACCCCACCCCACCCAAAAACCAGAAGCATTGATTCGCAAATTTGTCCTGGCATCTTCTAATCCTGGAGATTGGGTGATTGATCCCTTTTCAGGCTCAGGAACCACCCTGGTTGTAGCGGAACAATTGGGACGACGCTGGATGGGCTGCGATAGCAATTCAGAGTATAACGAATGGGCAATTCGCAGAATTGAAACAGCAGAACAACTAACCGATCAGGAATGGTTCTGGCGCGATCGCAAAGATGAAGAACGGCGACGGCGCATTCGCTCTTAAGAACGAGAATTGCCAAACTCTATTTTTGTAATCTTTACTACACCGCAAAAGGTGAGAGATTTGATCAGTGATTAATTGAAACTTGCAGCCATGATTTCTTGTGAGCAACTTCTGGCTTTTGTCAATGCTTCATGCCCAAAACTCTAACCCAAACGGGCGGTGTTCATTCCATTTGAACTGTGAGAAAGTCATGTAAGTGAGGGGTTTAAGACCTAGTCAGACCATTGGATACGGCTCAAACATCCTCCTAAAAGAGGAGTAGAAATTTGGTCTGGGTGCTTAACCCAAAGAAATTGCATAAGATAAAGGTTGAATTATTTGTCCATTCCCCGTTAATGTCCTAATCTCTTTCAATTCGCTATCCGAAATGACTGCACCCTCTAGAATGCATCCGTCCAAAATGCATCAGTCTATTCAATACTCTCAACACTCTGTCCTCCGAGCAGAGCGGGCAATGCGATGTGCCCCTTTTCGGCTGCATTTATTTGATGAGATGGTTTCCCAGAGTGTGGCTCTAAGCGCGATCGCCCATACAGCAGGTGTGCAAAACGCCTACACCAACACCCCCTTATCTGAACGTCGGGTAGAAAGTGAGCTACTTTGGCTGATTCAGGTCGGTTTATTGCGAAGAGAGGTAGATGGACAGGGTTTGACTGATAGCTTTCGGGTCACTCCCCTTGGCAGACAACTTGTAGCCAAGTGGCAGAACCAACCACCTTCAACGCGGTATACCCCCACCTGGGGCGATCGCCTTTCCAACGCCGTAACCCGATGGCTCCGACTACCGTTTTGAGACAAAGAACAGCAAGCCATCGCTTATCGTTGCTGCTCTTTCACCGTTCGCCTTCTTCACTGTTTTGCACGGGGAACCCTAATGAAAGCCATGATGGTAGTGGGAACCACATCCCACGCAGGTAAATCGCTCCTGGTAACGGCTATTTGTCGTATTTTGAGTCGGCGTGGTTGGCGAGTGTCGCCCTTTAAAGGACAAAACATGGCGCTCAATGCCTATGTCACAAGCAGCGGCGGCGAAATTGGCCATGCACAAGCAGTGCAGGCTTGGGCAGCGGGAATCATGCCATTGGTTGAGATGAATCCAATTTTGCTAAAACCGCAAGGTGACATGACTTCCCAGGTAATTCTCAAGGGCAAACCTGTGGGGCGAGTGAATGCGGCGGAATATTACGAGCAATATTTTGACCAGGGCTGGCAAACCATTGAGGAGTCAATCAAACGGCTGTCTGAAGAATATGATCTACTCGTGTGTGAAGGGGCAGGTAGCCCAGCCGAAATCAATCTAAAGCATCGCGACTTAACCAATATGCGGGTGGCTAAACACCTGAATGCCCCAACACTGCTGGTGGTAGATATTGATCGGGGTGGCGCATTTGCCCATATCGTTGGTACGTTGGAACTGCTCGACCCCGATGAACGCGACCTGATCAAAGGCATTGTGATTAACAAGTTTCGAGGGCAGCGATCGCTGCTGCAACCAGGGATTGACTGGCTGCAAGAACGCACTGGCATTCCTGTTGTTGGGGTCATCCCCTGGCTGGATCAAGCCTTCCCAGCAGAAGATTCTCTCAGCTTGTTAGAGCCTCGCGCTTCTAATTCCAACAGCGCCATTAACATCGCCGTGATTCGGCTACCTCGCATTTCCAACTTCACCGACTTTGATCCCCTGGAGGCAGAATCTTCTGTCTCCGTGAAATACATCACGCCTAAGCCTCCCCTCGGTCATCCCGATGCTGTGATTATTCCTGGTTCTAAGACAACGATCGCTGACTTGATCGTGCTCCATAGAACGGGCATGGCAGAAGAAATTCAAAACTATGTAGCAGCGGGTGGCACGGTTTTAGGAATTTGCGGAGGGTATCAAATGTTAGGCAAGATCCTGGCAGATCCCGAAGGGATTGAAGGGCAGGAAGGACGTTACAAAGGTTTGGGGTTACTGCCCTTAAAGACTGTAATCGCCGGACAAAAAATTGCCCGTCAGCGTGTAGTCACCTCCAACTATCCCCAGGAAGGGCTACCTGTGACCGGTTACGAAATTCACCAGGGGCGATCGCGCTTGATGGAAGAAGCCACAGGCACCAATCCCCTATTTGATGATGCCAATCTAGGCGTAGTAGATGAAAGCCAATCGGTTTGGGGTACTTACCTGCACGGTATTTTTGATAATGGTCCCTGGCGCAGAGCATGGCTGAACCGCTTACGGCAACAGCGCGGCTTAAAATCCCTTCCCACAGGGGTTGCCAACTATCGGGAGCAGCGCGAAATGATGCTCGATATCCTGGCGGATATGGTGGAACCCCACCTGAACCTGACCCCATTTTTGCCTAAAGAAACAGCTTGAACCAGGGTTTAATTCAGACATTAGCCATTCCGCTTTAGTTTTCAACTCAAAGACGGTTGCTGTAGCATGGTTGAGTCCTGCTATCGGTTCAATGGACGATGTCTCTGGGTTCTCGTGTAAATGCTGCATTAGCAGCGATGAATGTGCAGTTTGTGAGAAAAACTGGGCTGGAACGGTTAAGAGCACTGGAACAGGAGTTTCAAGCCCTTTTAAGCGAGTATCAGGCGTTAAAATCTCGCCACGAACGCTTGAGCAATCGCCTGCATTTACCAGAAAAATTTTTTGAGCTATATCCCCACTCGCGTCCCCTACTGCCCGATGGAGCCAATTATTTTCTAATCGATAGCAACACGCGCTTGACGGAGTTAACCCAGCGTTATCGAGCCGTGAACCATCCGGTGATGAATGCCTCCATGTGGACGGATGAGTTTGTGCATGAGGAGATTGATCTGCACGGGTTTCGGGCGGATGGTGGTTATGTCTGGCAGCATCGCGAGATCAACACCGATCTGCACTACGCCCTCTGCGCGTACTATTTAAAATCCATCGACACATTGGGATTGTTTGAAAAACTGACCGAAGATACGCTGTTTGGAGCCTACACCGTGAAGGTCAGCGATCGCCCCGTCAGCCGCGACCTGCTTGACTCCATGACCGAAATTTATTTTCTGGAACGGCACCTTGCCATTTCCCAACGCCCCAACCTGACTATTCTCGACATTGGCGCAGGCTACGGACGGCTCGCCCATCGCCTGGCACAATCTCTATCCAATTTGGGAACCGTATTTTGCACCGATGCGATCGCCGTCTCCTCCTTCTTGTGTGAGTACTACCTGCAATTTCGAGGTGTCAATCAAACCGCGATCGCCGTTCCCTTTGATGAACTGCGAACCACCCTGACGCAGAATTCGGTCGCTATCGCCATCAACATTCACAGCTTTTCTGAGTGCAGCCTGGACGCGATCGCGGGTTGGCTCGATCTCCTGACAGAGTTTGCCATTCCCCACATCATGATCGTGCCAAACGAACTCGACAACGGCGGCACCCAACTACTCTCCTGCGAAAAAGATAAAACCCGCATCAACTATCAACCCCTGCTGGAGCAGCGAGGATACCAGCTCATTGCCTGCGATCCCAAATTTCTCGACCCGACCGTGCAAGCAAATGGCGTATCCCCAACTCACCACTTCCTCTTCCAAAAATGCGTATGATTTGGAAACATCCTTTGGTTAAGCAGCTTTAAACACAAAATAAGCGCAAACTAGATGCTCTAGCGCGCTTAAATCCCTAACCCTTTCGGTGCAACGTACCCGTTTGTCCTTGATTTATACAGTAAAGGGAAAGTCTTAAAAACCTCGACCCGTTTAGATATTCTTTAGAATCCCCTTAACCCTTAGTTACGCAAATCGCTATGACTGTTCGTATTCAATTCCTACCCGATGATGTCACGGTCAATGCTGAACCAGGAGAAGCCCTACTTCAGGTTGCCAGTCGAGCCGGAATCACCATCCCAACTGGCTGCCTGATGGGATCGTGTCATGCTTGCGAAGTGGAACTCGATGACGGGCGCAGTATCTGTAGCTGCATCAGTAGCGTTCCCAGCGGGAAAGAACAGTTAACGATTCATTTATTTTCTGATCCAAGTTGGTAGAAAGCGGGAATGGGGATAGAAGGAGGCAAGAGGATTGGGGATTGCTGATTCAGGATTACTGATTGAGCCAACCTGCCAATCCCCAATCTCTAATCTCCAATTGACACCCCATCACTCTTCTACCCCCTTTCCCCATCACTCTCTCTTCCCCATCACTCTTCTACCCCCTCTTCCCCATCACTCTCTCTTCCCCATCACTCTTCTACCCCCTCTTCCCCATCTCCCCGATCCCCATTCCCTCCTCTCAATTCCGGCTTTTGCCGCGCCCGTTGAGGTAGTAGTCCCGTGTGCCTTTGGCGCTGATGGCTTCTCCTAAACGACTGATTGCGTGGACATAGGCAGCGGTTCGCAGAGGAATGGCATTTTCTTGAGAGATGGTCCAGATGCGATCGGCTTCTTCGATGATGCGGCTCTGGAGTTTCTGGTTGACTTCATCCAGCGTCCAATACAAGCCGCTACGGTTTTGTACCCACTCAAAGTAGCTAACCGTTACTCCGCCTGCATTCACCAGGATATCGGGAAAGACGTAAATACCTTTCTCGTCCAGGATTTTGTCTGCGGCAGAAGTAGTGGGACCGTTGGCAACTTCAAACACCAGTTTTGCCTGGATATAGGGGGCATTGGCTGCGGTGATTTGGTTTTCCAGGGCGGCGGGAACTAAAATATCCACGTCTAACTTGAGCAACTCTTCGTTCGTGAGAATTTCTTGATTGCTGATTTCGCAAACGCTGCTATCGCAATAGGGTGCACGCACATCACGAGTAGCTTCTTTGGTTCGCCGCACACTGGGAATGTCTAAGCCATTCTTGGAGTACACGCCGCCCTGAGAGTCGCTAACTGCAACGACTTTATAGCCTTTGTGGTATAGCAGTTCTGCTAGAATGCCACCTGCATTGCCAAATCCTTGAATGGCGACAGTAGTGGATTCAGGATCTTTGTCGAATTTTGGTAGCATTGCCTGAATGACGTAGAATGCCCCCATTGCGGTCGCGGCTTCTCGTCCCACACTGCCGCCCATACTGATGGGTTTGCCAGTCACAACGGCAGGGCAGATGTGGCGTTTGATGATGCTGTATTGATCCATCATCCAACCCATGATCATGGAGTTGGTGTAAACATCGGGAGCGAGAATATCAACATCGGGTCCGATAAAGTCGGCGATCGCGTCGATATAGCCCCGGCTCAGCCGTTCCAGTTCCATGCGAGACAGGGCTTTGGGATTAACCGTAATGCCGCCTTTCGCTCCACCAAACGGCAACCCCAATGCCGCACATTTGAAAGTCATCCAAAATGCCAGAGATTGCACTTCGTCCATTGTGACACTGGGATGATAGCGAACGCCTCCTTTTCCGGGTCCACGGGTGTCATCGTAGCGTACCCGATACCCTTGAAACACCTGGAGCGAGCCATCATCCATCCGCACAGGGATAGAGACGCTGAGGCTGGTTTGAGGAAACTTGAGCGATTCGATCGCATCCTCAGAGATGAAGGTATATTTCAACGCTTGTTCTAGTCGTTGGCTGGCATCAGCAAGCAGTGAATCCATCATAATGAGCACACCTTTACACTTAGTTAGAAATGTTGCGCGGTCAGCAGTCTCTGTTTGAGGAAATCATGAGATGCAGAGGGTTGACGAAGAGGGAACACGCAATTAGTTCGGAAAATTTTTCGATTTTCAGTATCAAAAGCTACTAATTTGTATATCTTTACTATGACCCATTCTCAAAGGAGTCGCTACACTGCGATCCCCGAACGACATAAAACGAAATAGTGGATATTTTGGGCTACCCAGTTTTCATGAAAAAACCCCGTCCTGATTGCAGAACGAGGCTTTTTTACCCTAGTCAACAGGCAGTGCTTAGGCACTTTGGACGTTGTTTGATTTGTTGTCGGCTTTTAAGAGTTCAGCGATCGCTTGCCCTTCGGCAGGTGGTTGGGTAGGTAATTCCTGGCGGCGATCCGTAATTAGCCAGTCGAGCGAAGCCGCCTGTACGTCGATGGTTGCTCCTGTTTTATCCACACAGTAACGACCAAACACCAACTTATCCACCAGACGCACTCCCGGACCCAAACGGGAATAATCGAAAATCACGCTATTATCCACCACTGCACCGCTGCAAATCCAGCAGTTGGGACCGATCATAGTGGGTCCAATAATGGTTGCGCCATCCTCAATATGAGTCATACCGCCAATGTAAACCGGGCCTTGAACGTTCACCTTGTCCCAGTTCACGGCAACATTTAGCCCGGTGTAGATGCCGGGGGCAACTTGGTGACCGGGGATCTCCACATTTTTTACATCTCCCTGCAACACCGCGCGAATGGCGTGCCAGTAATCGGGGACTTTGCCAATATCAACCCATTCAAAATCCATCGGCAGCCCGTAGAAGGGCGCACCGATTTCCACCAGTTTAGGGAAGAGTTGGCTGCCAATGTCGTATTCCACGCCAGAGGGCACATAATCCAGCACTTCCGGCTCAAAAATATAAATTCCGGTATTGATGCAGTTGCTGAGTGCTTCTTCCACTTTGGGCTTTTCCTGGAAGGCTTTAATTCTGCCTTCGTCATCGGTGACCACTACACCGTAACTGGAGACTTCTTCTTGAGGTACGGTTTTCATGATGACAGTGGCGATCGAGCCTTTTTCTCGATGCCATTTCACCGCAGCCGTCAAATCCAGGTCAATCAAGGCATCTCCACATAACACCACAAAGGTGTCATCAAAGAAAGGAGAGAAATCCTGAATGTGGCGCATTCCTCCTGCCGAACCCAGAGCCTTCCCAACTAGCTCACCGTCTTTGATATAACCCTCGAAGGAATAGGCAATTTGCACACCAAAGCGCTGTCCGTCGCGGAAATAGCCCTCTATCACGTCTGCTAGATGGCTAACGTTGACCATTATCTGGTCAAACCCATGCTGCCGAAGAAGTTCGAGCAAAAACTCCATTACAGGCTTTTGCATAATTGGAATCATGGGCTTGGGAATCTCATACGTGATGGGACGAACACGTGTTCCCTTCCCTGCTGCCAGAATCATGGCTTTCATAGGTATTTTCTCTCAATCCTTCAGCCGTTAATTTTAACTGTCCGTGTAATCAAACGTCGCGTTCGCCCAGGAACCGGATTAAATGCTATGGGTAAGCCAAAAACTTAAAAGTAGTTGCCATTACCCCCATCTAAACTTTGCCAAATCTACAAACACGCTTCACAAAAAACCTAAGGGTAGTGTACCCTGTCCATCTTTTTAACTCACGCCGAACCATCGATCGCATCAAGGTTGGCAGAGTCATTCAACGGGCGAACGCGTAAATCTTGATAAAACTCATCCTGTTCCAGTTCTACTTTAGACTGAGCAGACAAGAGTAAGAGTGCCCAAAAAATTCCCACGCGATCGTGTTGAGGGCTGTGAGTTTCTACATCAGGGTTGGAGCGATTATTTTGAGACTGAGTCCAAAGGTCTAACAGAAATTCAAAATCCAGCCAGGTTTGCGGATCGTGAACATTGGATAGGTGATCGGCGAAAAACTGCTCCAGGGCCGTTGCCATCTCAGAAAGATTTTCCTGGTGAGCCAGTTGGGCGATCGCACGCACGGTTTGAGAGCGAGATTGTGCTGGGGGGCGGCGCAGGCGCTTTCGTGGCGTGGGGTCTTCCAACGCAGCGGCGATCGTCCGGAGTTGGTCAATCAGATCTTTTAAGGTGACTTTACGACGTTGCGGTGGCTGGGCAACCGCTCGGCGGCGAATCTGCTTCTCCAGGTTAGGAGGTAAGGCGGTTCTGCCAATTCCGTCTTCCAGCAAGGCTGCCTCATCCAGATCGATGTCTGTCTCTTCTGCTGGTTCTGGTTGAGTCAGGCTATCGGCTTTGAGGAGTACCAGCATGGAGGCATACAAAAATGCCTGCCCCGATGAAGACAGGCTTTTCTCGTAGGGTTCCTGCCCATTGATTGAGGGGGGCATTTCACTGAGAAAGCGGTCAATCACCTCAATCACTTTGACATCCCAGGGATCAATTTCTCCCTGCTCTGCCATATCTATTAAGAGAGCGATCGCATCCTCTGCTAGCGAGAGCGCCATGAGCTAAAAGCCTCTAAGGTCGAGAAAGCCGAACAAACCAAACAGCCGCCATCACAATCAAGGTCAGGAGCATCAGCGGCACCCAAAGGCTCAAAGGATTCAGCGGAGTCACAAAGTCAATAGCCGACATGATTGAATCCTAGCTCAAGTTTGGCGCGTAGGGCGGCTACTGAGAGACGAGTTCTGCTTCAGTAGTCGCTTCCTCCACTACAGTTTTAGCGGCTGGGAGCAAACGCTGTTGTTCAATTTCTGCCTTGTACCGCTCAACATCCTCCTCCAGTTCCTGGATACGCGTATCGCGCACCCGAACCTCCTTACCCGTTTCCACCATCCGCTGCACCCGAGTCCACACGCTAAATACCCAGGCAAATACCGCTCCAATTCCCATTGCTAAAATTAGCTCAATTGAGAGGGGAGCCTGAACCTGAACGCCTTTGATGATATGAATCGGCACAGGCTCGGTGTTTTCAATGCCGAACAACACTAGAGCCAGACAAATCACAAAGATGACTACAAAATTAACTTGTCGCATAGCCTCAAAAGAATTAAGTAGACGTGATGCGGAGTACGCTACTCAAAGTTTTACCAGAGGCTGGTTAGGAATACGTCAGATTTGAATTAATTCTTTTGATAAAAACTGCGTCCAACCCGCAAACTAAAGGTTCTTCTAGGGAAAAACTACGGGTTTGGATGTGGACAAGGTTTAATTTGGTCTTACTCTTCAATGGCGGCTGGCTCTTTGGTTTTGACATGGCTTTTACGAACGGCTTCTAAGGTTCCTTTAATTGTTCCGGCGATCGGCACGGCCACAATAATTCCTAAAAACCCGCCAATTTGCAGCCCCATCAGCAAAGCAATAAAGATCCAGATGGGATTTAGCCCAGTAATATCTCCAAGCAGTTTAGGCGCAAGAACATTGTCTCTCACCTGTTGAAGAATGGTGGCAGAAATGGTGACCTGAATGGCTAACCAGGGATTTTGCAACATTAACAGGATGGCAACTAAGCCGATACCGAGTGTGGGACCAACCAAAGGGATCACCTCAGCGATCGCGATTAGCACCGCAAACAGCAACGCAAAGGGAACTTGCAGTGCCAGAAAAACTGGGATCAGTGCCACCCCCATAAACACGGCTAGCAGAATTTGGCTGACGATGAAGTTGTGGAAATTTAGCTCTAAAGAGTCTCGAAACGGAAACCCGTACTGGGGAGGGAATAAGTTAATTAGCCCATTCCACAACTGGTTACCATACAGCAACATATAAAACGCCAATACCAAAACCAGGGTGCTGGCAATCAACCCACTAAAGGTTAAGATCGCCAGATCGAGCGCTTGTTTGGGAAGACTCTGAAGCAACCCTTCGATCTGGTTGTTGATGCGATCGCTAAATCCCATCAAATCGAGGGGTAAATTTCGCGCCTTTGCCCAGCCATCTAAGGTTTTGATGTTATCAGCACTTGCCTGGAGCCAGCCCGGAATTTTGCTAAAAAGTTGGGCAGTTTGCTCAGTGATGATTGGCACAATCGTAATGCCCGTAATCACCATTAGCGTCACCGTAATAAACAAAACGAGAGTGACTGCCTGAGCGCGGGAGAATTTGGCACGCTGGAATAACCGAACGGGGTAGTTCAACAAAAACGCCAGAATCGCGGCGGTTACGAGAATGGTGATCAACCCTTGAAAAAATTGAAACAGTTGAGTCAGCACCCAGACATTTAGCGCCACAATTGGACCGCTCAAACCCAAGATTAGTAAGCGTTGAAGGTTAGCTGAACGGCGCATCGTTGGCTACAAGAAGGCAAAGGGCAAGACAGGAATCGACGGCATACTAGGTGAGGGAAGGTTGCTGAGGGGAACGGGGCGATCGCGCATTTTTGAGGAATTGCCCCAGGAGTACCAGCCCAATGATCAGGGCAATTCCAATGCCTAACGGACTCGGCATCCAGAAGACACTTTCAAGCGTGTTTGGTTCACCCGGAATCAATCTCCAGACGAGTTGTTTGCCGTTGCGAGATGGTAACAGGTTTGTTCCACTCACGTTTCGAGCACCCCAGGGCGTTTCTAGCTTAAACTCTAGCTTGATCAAAGAGGCAGGACTGACAAGTAACGTACCGGTTGTAGAGGTAACGCCCAGAGAGCGCAAATCCACCTCGACCCGTAGCCGATTTCGCTCCAAAAGTAAAAAATTGCTGTGAGTCACTGTCAACCGAGAGGCGATCGCGGGTAAACTGGCTCCTTCAAAGATTTGCTCCTGATTAAATACTGCCTCAAAGAACTGGTTGAATTTTTGCTCCAGTTCATCACTGCTAGTAAATGGAATTTTCACCGTTAACCCTGCCTGATTGGTGCGTTGCACCCGCCCACCCAGGCTAGCTGCCTGTCGTTCAATGGTTTTAACCCACGGTTGCAAACTGCCACCACTAAGCGCCTGCAAACGATCGCCTAGTTGAATATGCTGCACAATTTCCCCCTGGTTAGGATTCTCAAACCGGAGATTCACATCCGATTCCACACAACCCATCAATACAGTCGCCAGCACACCCACGAATACCAGCATCCGCATTCGGTGGGCGACATAAGTCAGCGATCGCATCCAGGCAGCAACAAGAATCCTGAATTGAACTGTCATGAGGGACCTCATGGTAGGGAAATTTGTTGATTGGAAAGAATCTACATCAACTGTGATGTTAGTGTCTCTCAAGTTGGGGATATTGGGTAAAAAAATCCTAACTCAGGCAAACCACATGAGGCTGCCTAAAAGCACCAACGCCGCCAACAGCGCCACCCAAACAAACCGATTATCTTCAGTGTTCACCTGGCTCAAGTCTACCGACTCTAGCTTAAATTGAGAGGATTCGCTTGTCGCTCGTCCTTTAGCAGGCATGGGTGAGCCTCCAACGCGATCGCGCGCATCCCGATCCGCAAGATTTTCTAAATCAGGAATTTGAGTTAACCACTCTGGGCGGGTTTGCAGCTTGGGCGCTTCCAGAATGTAAAGGATGCGCTTCCCTTCCTTGCGCGTTTTCCAATCGGGGTGAGCGGTTAGCTGGCGACATAGAGCGATCGCCTCCTGCTGTTGCCCGGTTGCCTGGTAAGCCGTCACCAACCAGGTTTGTACAGTTCCTCCCAATACCGAGTTGGGGTTCACCAGTGCACTCGCCCTTTCCAAATGCTCAACCGATTTGCGATAGTTGCCCCGTTCAAACGCTATTTTCCCTGCTTGAAACTCTGCCTGGAGCGCACTCGAATCACTAGAATTCACCGTTTTCTACCTTCTGCCTTTCGCCTTCAACCTTTTGCCATTCTACAGAATCGCTCAAAGCCCAGTAATTTAATGATCTACCACTCATCTATTAATTACCCATGCCCATCCCCTCAACTCACCATCTTCATCAGCGTTACTTCCCACACCAGCCGAGGGTTTACGTTCTGAAGCAGGTAATCTCGCGCTTTTTCTAAAAGTTGTAATTGCACCACCGTTTGTTTAAGTGAGTGAGACGGCAGGGCGTGGGGTTGCCAATAGCGGTGTTGCAGAAAGTCAATTAACCACAGTTGAGATTCGGGCGCGATCGCCTGGTTAATTTGCCGCGCCAAGCTCAACGCCTCTCGATGCGATCGCGGCGGCTGAGAGACACTTTGAAGCAGTTCTGGCGACAGTTCCTGAAGATTTTGCCAGTGGGCAATTGCCTCTCCTGGGCTACCCTGGGCTAGCTGCAAAATTGGGGGATGCTGCAACAGATCTGCGTGTCCTGTAGTTTGCAGCACCTGAGTCAAGGCATCTGGCGACAGTCGAAAAAATGGAATCCGCTGACATCGAGACACCAGAGTTGGCAGCAAAGACTCCGACCCATTGGCGATCAAAATCAGGGTTGCCTGTCCAGGTTCTTCTAAAGTTTTCAACAATGCATTTGCTGGAGCTTCCGCCATCGTTTCAGCGTGTTCTAGCACAACCACTGATCGAGGAGCTTCCAGGGCTGAGCGCGAAAGAAATTGACTAATCTCCCGAATTTGCTCTAACCGGATGACGGGTGGCGTTTTGCGTTTGATCCCGGCGGCGATCGCTTCCGCGGTTGAAAGCCGCTTGCCCTGGTGTAAGTACGTTGGCTCCACCCACAGTAAATCGGGATGGTTACGCTGCCGAATACGATTCTGCAAACTCTGAGCGGAACGGCTTCCTTGCGGGCTAAATAAATACTCGACAAAACACAGAGCTGCGAAACTCCGTCCCACTCCTGGAGGCCCAGCAAACAAATAAGCAGGAGCAATTCGCTGCTGGGTGACAGCTTGAGTCAGCAGTTCAACGGCACGAGGTTGTCCGATAAGGGGGGAAAAGGGGGACATGGGAATAGGAAAAGAGGGAAGGGGGCTAGGAGATGGAGATGGGGTTTTGGAGAATTTTGAATTCTGTAATCTAAATTCTCTCCCTACACCCCAAACCAGCGAGTTAACGATTGTATTAAGGCAGCTTGAATGTGTTGAGTAACCAGGTCTTTTGGTTGGCTTGCGTCAATGCGAACGATGCGCTGAGGATGCTGCTGGGCGAGTTGGGCAAAGCCTTTTTGCACTTGTTGATGGAAAGTGAGATCGGCTTGCTCGATGCGATCGCTAGTGCCCCGTTGCTGAGTTCTGGCAAGTCCCAGTTCGCAGGGTAAGTCTAGCCAAAAAGTGAGATCACTTTCCAGACCGCCACTGGCAATCTGGTTCAATTGGTTGATGAGAGTCAGATCTAGCCCCCGCCCATAGCCCTGATAAGCCACGGTAGAGTCGGTGTAGCGATCGCAAAGAATCAGTGCTCCCGCTTCTAGCTGGGGACGCAAAAACCCTTCAACGTGTTGAGCGCGATCTGCCGCATATAACAACAGTTCTGCCCGGTCTTGAATCGCTTCCTGGCTAGAGTGATTCAGGAGAAGTTGTCGAATCGCTCGTCCTACTTCTGTACCACCGGGTTCGCGGGTCACGACCAGATCGCGGACATACCCTTTTGCTTGCAAACGCTCTAACCAGCCGCTTTCCACCAGCCATTGCCGCGATCGCTCCAATTGGGTTGTCTTTCCACCTCCTTCTCCACCCTCAAATACAACAAAACGTCCTCTCATCTTGTGGAACCTCGTCCGGTTTGATTACAATCCATCCGTAAATATATAAATTGAGATGGCTGCTTGATGTGAACTAACCCGCACAATACCAATTTCTTTAATAGAAAGATCTACGGGTTAACTAACGCTCTTCCAGAATGAGCGTTATTATGACAAAGTCGAGATACACCCCCAGGATTTATCATGGCTCGATACACTGGTTTATTTAAAATCGCGGTTCCCGTCAGCAGTCTTCAGCAACTACTGGGCGAGATTTTAGAATCCTGCAATTTTAATATTGTTTATCGAACCGAAGATTATTTGATGGCGCGCGAAGTCCCCGGACAGGTGGCGTATCATCAATTGGTGACGGTAGAAGTACTGGTGGATAAAACTACAGCAACTGACAGTGAAATTCAGATGCAGATGGTGATTAAGAACGAGGAATTGCCCCTACAAATTGACAACCACTGCCGCCAAACCTATAAGCGAGTGAGTCAGGCAATGACAGATGCTCACCATTGGGAACTGATTGAAGCAGTTGCTGGCTAAAAACCGCGATCGCCACACCAGCAGCCAGCTTCAAACTCACCCCACTCTTAACCTAGTCGTCTTCTGGGTCACCGATCATGTTCGGGCTGATCAAGGTAATGTCAAACTCATCAGGCGGCACTGTGACAACAGCATCTCGCCTAAGTAAGTAATAGATGGCTCGAACTTTAGGACCAAACACAACTTCATCTTCGTTTCGCAAATCGTGAGCTTGTAGTTTCCGACCATTGATCAGCAGTCCATTTGCACTAACTCGACCTTTGGCGTTTCCATCCACGATGCGGTAAAAGAATGTGCCGTCATCATTGGTTAGCTGAACCAGCGTGGCATGACGACGGGAAACAAATTGAGAGACTAGCCGAATATCACATTTAGGATCTCGACCGATCGAATACAGTGGGGCATCTAGAAGAAACTCACGACGACCCTTGTCATCTTCGATGATTAACAGATGGTTTTGTTGCGGTTCTGATGGCATTGAATGCTAAGAGCGTGATGTTACTGCTGAGTACAGACTCCGGCAAAGCATAGAAAGGCAACACGAAAGCGCTTCCCTCCGGACAATTTCATCATCAACGATGAGCGCAGATGGGGGATTAGTTTAGTTACCTCAGAGCGGATTGGACTGCTGAAGCCTCAGAGAAAAACAAAAAGAGGTAACAATGACACAACAGAGAACGACACAAACAAGGAACAAAAGAAGGCTGAGGTAAACAGGGGCAACGTTGACTCGTGTATCACCCAGACTAAGCACTGAAAAGATACCAATGGATCTCGTTCTAAGTATATCTAACTAGAGTACGTCGCCAGCACCTAACCGAGTTCATCTTACAATGACTCATCTGCGATCGCGCATTAATAATTGCACTATTTACTCCACGCGAAAGTTACTCTTCTGGGTCGCCTATCATGTTTGGACCAATTAAGGTGATGTCAAACTCATCCAATGGGGCAGTGTTAACCTCATCCCGCTTCAGGAGTAAGTAGGTTGCACTCACTTTAGGACCAAAAACTACTCGATCCTCGTGCTGCAAATTGTGAGCACGTAGTTTGCGCCCGTTGATTAATATTCCGTTCGAGCTTGGCTTGCCCGCCGGAATGCCATCCACAATTCGGTAAGAGTAGGTGCCGTCATCGTTGGGTAGCTGTACCAATGTGGCATGGCGACGAGAGACAAACTGAGAGACTAGCCGAATTTCGCAGCTAGGATCGCGCCCAATGGTGTACTTAGGACCTTCTAGAGAAATCTCATGTCGTCCTTTGTCGTCTTGAATAATTAATAAATGGCTTTGATGAGGTGCGATAGGCATTGGAATTTAGGTGTTGCGACAAATTGGGGGAAGCGTTGCTGAACTAAAAAGGGGCAGGAGCAGTGTCGATGGATGAGCACTCAAGGGGTGCCAGAGATACGACAGTTGTAACCTCGCCAGCCTTTTTCCAAGCTAAACCGTGAACGATGCTATCCCCTTGAGAAAGGTTCTATTTGTAAAAGTACCCCAATTGATTCAGGTATTTTACATGGTTAACATCACTCCCCGGCATGGGGGGTGTTTCTCTCTTGTTGAAACCGGATGTTTAATGATTTTCATGGAAAAAAGACTGTTGACGAAATGTTACGTATAACAACAGGGAGTTTACAACCACACTCACCGAGCTAAATGCCATCATGGCACCCGCTGCCGCCGGGCTGAGAAGGATTCCATAGCCAGGTAAAGCTACACCTGCGGCGAGAGGAATTCCTAAGATGTTGTAGGCAAATGCCCAGAAGAGATTTTGTCGAATTTTAGAGAAGGTAGCGCGACTGAGGTGAATTGCTTCTACAACATCCTTTAAGCGATCGCGCATCAGAATGATGCCTGCGGTTTCGGTTGCTACATCGGTTCCAGAGTGCAGAGCAATGCCTACATCGGCTTGGGCCAGAGCAGGTGCATCATTAATCCCATCTCCCACCATCGCCACACGGTGCCCCTGGGCTTGAAGTTGAGCAATCACTTCGGCTTTACCCTCTGGCAAAATTTGGGCAAAAACGTTTTCGGGCTTGAGTTTTAGAGTGTGAGCGATCGCCGTGGCAGTCTCTAAGCGATCGCCCGTTAACAGCTTCACGTCCAGTTTCATAGCTTGTAGTGCTGCAACCGTTGCGATCGCATCCGAGCGCAGCCCATCAGCAACCGCAATCAGCCCCACCACTTCACCCTCAACCGCCACATAGATCGTGGTTTTGCCAGCCTGCGCCAAATCAGCAGCCCGATCCCGAAGTGGACCCGTTGGACTGATTTCGTATTGGTTGAGCCAGGCTTCGGTACCAAGCATTACACGCTGAGGTATACGATTTTCGCTCATCAAAACCGTTGCAGCAACTCCCATCCCTGGAACAGTGAGAAAATCTTGAGCGGTCAAGAGTGGTAGATTTTGCGTTTGGGCAACTTGCTGAATCGCCACAGCCAAAGGATGGCGAGTGCCACTTTCAACCGTTGCTGCCAATTGGAGCAAGGATTCTTGAGAATAGGAGGTTAAGGGTTGAGTTGGAATCACATCCGTAACAACTGGTTTGCCTGTGGTGAGGGTGCCAGTTTTGTCGAGAATCAGGGTATCAAGATGATAAACCCGTTCCAGAACGTCGTTCCCCCGGATCAGTAGACCGCGTTCTGCCCCAATCCCTGACCCAACCAAAATGGCAGTAGGAGTTGCTAATCCTAAAGCGCAGGGGCACGCAACGACCAGAACTGCGATCGCCAATTTTAAACTCAGCAGTAAGGGTGAGGGAGTAGTGGGGTGGTGAGTAAAGAGATGGTGGGACATTAAGTGCCCACTGCCCATTGTCATTTCAGCATTGCCCAGCACATCACTCCAGACATGGGTGCCAATGAAGTACCAGAACAGGAACGCCAGTGCGGCAATCGCCATTACGCCGTAGGTGAAATAGCCGGCCACAGTATCGGCAAGTTTTTGAATCGGCGCTTTCTGCGTTTGGGCAGTTTCTACCAGAGCAATAATTTGGGCAATCGTTGTGTCGCTGCCAGTGCGGGTGGCACGCAACGCGATCGCGCCCGATTGGTTGAGGGTACCTGCTGCAACGAAATCTCCCGCTTGCTTGAGAACCGGGATCGCTTCTCCCGTCAGCATCGATTCATCTACGGTGGTTTGTCCTGCAATGATTTCGCCATCCACAGGAATGCGATCGCCCGGAAGCACCTGAAGCCATTCACCCACCCGCACCGCCTCTGCCGGAATTTCAATTGACGGTAGCGCAGTCTCTAGGGTTAGATTTATTCCCCCGTCTTTCTGATTTCTGGATGAGATCAACCGGGCCGTTTTTGGTTGAAGTGCAATCAGCGCTTGAAACGCCGTAGCAGCTCGATTTCGTGCCTGTTGTTCTAGCGTTCGTCCTAAAAGAATAAACCCAACCAGCATCACTGGCTCATCAAAGAAGCACTCCCAGCCAAGTTGAGGAAACGTCAGCGCGATCAAACTGGTGAAGTAAGCGGTTAACGTTCCTAAGCTAACAAGGGTATTCATGTTAGGGACATTGCGCCGCAGCCCCCGCCATCCATCCAGGATCATGGCTCGTCCGGGACCGACTAATGCTAAGGTTGCTAATCCGCAGTGAAACCAGATGCTGCTCAGTCCGGGAATGGAGATTCCAGCCAGCAATTCCAGGTGCCCAATGGCAGATAGCAGCAGCAGCAACGTTGCGATCGCCAAACGCCAAAGCTGTTTTCGGGTTTCAAGCTGTCGTTGTGCTTGAATATCCAGCAACCCCCCCTCTTCCAGGGTTGCGGACCCGGCTGGAATGCGTGGCTGCGAGGGGAATCCCGCAACGGTTAGCTGCTTTGCCAATTCGACAGGCTGCACAACCTCTGGTTGGTACTGCACAGTCGCAACTTCGGTCGCCAAATTCACGGTTGCTGAAACCACACCAGCACACTGCTGCAACTCCTGCTCAACCACACGAACACATCCAGCGCACTTCATGCCCGTAACATCTAGGGCAACCGTTTGGGCAGCAACACTGTTTTCAGACGATCCGACGCGAACGTCTGGAGGATTTGAAACTGACTGTGACACGCGAGTTCAACTATCTGAGGGACTTCCTTGAGCGTACAAGGAAATCGCCGGTTCCTGCCTAAAAGTTCCAGGGATTTTTTAAAGTGACTTTTTTTCCTTAAGATTTAGTTCCCAACCTGTACAAGTCAAACTCCTGAATTGAAGTCTCTCGGCGATAGCTCTGCTCTAGAGCCTGGTTAAGCCGATTGATGAAATTTTTGTTGTCATCTACTTGAGCCAAATCTTGGAAAGTTCGTGGCTTGATGATATAAGTCGGCTGTTTTTGAAGAATTCGCTCAAGCTCTTCTAGAGAATTAACACCTGTAATGTTGGGTAAATCAGGTCGAATTAACAAAAAAGGTGGAAACGCGTAGCGAGTAGGAATTTTGGCATCCACCAAAAAGTAAACAATTGGGGCGTTATCAACTACATAAATGTAGTCGTTCGGTTTAACATTTGGCTTCAAATATTCCGCAATCAGCGCAGGAGTATCCTGCCAGTGTTTAATTCCTTTGATATGGGTAAAATACGCGTATCGAACGTTGGTTTTGAATGTTCCAAATATACCTGCATTATCAAGGAGAATGATTAAAAGCGCAGCCAAGATTAAATATTGCCTAAATTCAGATTGTGCTTCTCTCCCTAAGTTAAAGAAAATCAAGCGAATTAAGACATAGGCTGTGATAAAGCAAAGAGCTGGAGAGAGTTGAAGAAAATAATGGATGTATAAATACCCTCTAAATACAGCACAAATGCCAAGTATAATGACAAAGAACCAAACTATAAAACCCGATATAACCCATTTCTCTCGAAGTGATTTAGGCTTAGCAATAAAAAGGTAAATGGCCGCAGATGGAATAGAAAGCCAGAAGAATTTATTGGTTTGAACTTGATACGCGATCGCTTGCACTAAGGGAGTAATTGAAAATTCAAGACCTACTGTTCGTAATTTATTAGCCGTAAAATTGGCGTAAACATAATCATCAAAGTGACCAATCAGCCAAAAATACAGCGAGACAATAATAAAAGGTAGAACAAATCCTAAGGAAATGAGAGAGCTAGCTTGAAGAATTGAACGATACTTTGTGCTCGATTCAATTCGCAGAATAAATACAGCTATCAAAATTAAAAACAAAGCAAGAAAGTCAAACAAAACAACATATTTAATCTCAAAACCAATCCCTAATAGAAAGCCAATTAGAAGCAACTTTAAATAATAACTAGAAGAAAGTTCTCGAACATCAAGAAATTTCGAGAAAAATAAATAGAAAGCAGCTACTACGAACATCGAGTAGAATATTTCTGTGTTTGCAGCAATTCCACCATTATTTAAAGTTGCAACTGCGTAGAAACCTCCTGCGAGTAGCCCAATTCCCTTACCGTTATGTTCTATCAAACCTCCGATTTTATAGAGAAAGAAACAGGTTGTTGCAACAAAAAAACAAGCCAGAATTCTAATTGATAAAACAGAATGGCCCAATATAGAAATAGCAGTCAAAAAGATTGCATAAATTCCTGGGGGTTTATTATCCCAAACAGTTGTGTATGGAGGATTGCCGTTTGACCAAGCTTTGGCAACTAAAAGATATAAACTTTCGTCCCAACTGATAACAGATTGATAGAAACTAGACCAGCGCAAGAAAACAACTAGAATAATAAAGAATATAAAAGCTAACCAGGGCTTTTTACTTAAGAAAACGTCTGCATTACGAACGCTTGATAACATTTTCTCTAAAACCATATTGATTACATAAACTCACTTGTGATGGTTAAATGACATAATTGTTCTCTGGTTGTCCACAGAACGCGAGATAACAACGCCCATGACAGTTTGAGTATCAAATTAGAAGAGAAACTGCTTCGACGGATGCAATTTTATGGGAGTTTTGTAAAAACTTTACAATATTTGAGAGCGGTCTGCTACTTGTTTAAGGATTGTAGGTCGAACGGCTCTTGAGGCAGACCTCAGTTGTTAAATACCCTAAAACAATTTATTTGGGTCTGTTCTAAATTTCTCTCTTCAATGTGAGTAGAGCTGCTCTGCCTTAATCAAGAGCTAAGTAGGAAGGTGCAATCATTTATAGGATGGGTTAGCGTAGCATAACCCCTATGGACGTTGGGTTTCGTGTCTCAACTCAACCTCCGTTGTTTTATATTTAATTTCGCCCAGCTACTTATAGATTGGAGACTATTCTTTCTCAAGTAGGAGGAATTGAGCAGGCGTTTTCGATACAGTCTGGGGTGTAGTGATTTAGTAAAGAACTATGGATAATCTGCCAAACAATCTAGACAACGCCGCAAGAGAAATTCCCGAAAACTTTGAGAAAGCTCATCAGGCAGAGGAGAATGCTGTTGAAAGAGCAAAAGATGCATTCAAAAACCAAGCTGAAAAACTGCCTGTTCCTACCCCTCCTGCTTCTGTTTTTCACAGCAAAGCAACCGCTCATGAGTTAAAATCTCGTTTGAACTGGGGCGAGCCTAATTTGACGATTCTGGATGCGCGCGATCGCGAAGCATTTGACCACTGCCATATTTTGGGCGCATTGAATACACCCGTGGATATGCTACCAGAGGCGGCTGATTTGAGTTTGCAGCACAAGCGCGATATTTATATCTATGCCGACAACAATGAGCAAGCTCAGACGGCTGCTCAAAAATTGCGTGATGCTGGCTTCCAACGAGTCGCAGAACTGCAAGGCGGTTTGCAATCTTGGATGGAAATTGGCGGCTCAATTGATGGTAGCCAGACCCAAATCGATCCAGGGCCAGAAGCTTACAACGTGTTCTCTCGCCTCAAGGCATTCTCTGAAGTAAGAGCAAAAGAGAAGCAAATGAAGTAAGTTGTTTACTTCATTTAGAAATGTCGGGAGTCAGAAGTTAGGGTTTATTCCAATTTCTGACTCCTCTGTGCTGAATTAACAAATGATGAATTGGCATGAGTTCGGCAGTGGTTCTTTGCAGATGGAATCCACTTCTCAACACTAGATTCATATGACATTCAACTACGATTTATTGGTAATTGGGGCTGGCTCTAGTGGCATTGCCGCAGCAAAGCAAGCCGCTAAGTATGGTGCGAAGGTTGCCATTACTGAATCTCAAGAGCTAGGTGGAGTTTGTGTTAATCAGGGCTGTATTAGTAAAAAACTAATGGTTTATGCTTCTGATTTTGCTGATTTAGCGAATGATGCAGCCGATTACGGTTGGCAAATCCGGGTTGAACAGTTTGATTGGCAACGGTTTAGATCGGTGCGAGATCAGGAAGTTGAACGATTAAGACAGGTTCAAGAAAAGGTTTTGACTCAAGCTGGTGTTGATATTGTCCGATCGCACGCCACTTTCATTGATCCGCATACGCTAGATATGGGCGATCGCAAACTTACGGCAGACAAAATTCTGTTAGCCGTTGGTGGCAAACCCTTGAAACCTAAACTTCCTGGGATTGAACATACGATCACCTCTCGTGAGATTTTTAACTTGCCAAACATTCCTCAACGACTGGCAATTATTGGTAGTGGATATATTGGAGTAGAGTTTGCTAGCATCTTTTGTAGCCTCGGTGTTGAAGTCACCTTAATGGATAAGGAAGACTCGATTTTAAAGGGATTTGACGATGACCTACGCAATCATGTGCGCTCTGGACTGATTAAACGTGGGATTCAAAGCTTTGGCAATACAACGGCTGAACGCATTGAGAAGACGGCAGAAGGCATACAACTGACTCTGGAAGGCGATCGCGCAGGTTCACTTACAGTTGATACGGTTTTGTGCGCGGTTGGACGAGTGCCTAACCTGGAAGGATTGAATTTAGAGAATGCCGGAGTTGAGGTAGAAGGAAAGGCGATCGCGGTAGATCAGTACAGCCGCACCAGTCAACCTCACATCTTTGCCGTAGGAGATTGCACCAATCGACTACCACTGACTCCGGTAGCACGGGCGGAGGGGCGTGCCTTTGCCGATACAGCCTTTGGTAATCATCCCCAGCCGTTGGATTATACCCATGTTCCTTCTGCTGTGTTTGCTCGTCCCGAAGCGGCAACGGTTGGATTGAGTGAAGCTCAGGCACAACAACAGCATGGAGCCGAAAATATTCGCTGCTACCGGGCAGAATTTCATTCACTCTATCGCAGTGTGAATCGTTGCCCTGACCCATCGTTGATTAAGCTCGTCATTCATCAAGCATCCAAACAAGTATTGGGTGTACACATCATTTGCGAACATGCGGCTGAAATCATTCAAGGAATTGCAGTTACCGTCAAAAAGGGGGTTACTAAGCAAGAACTCGACGACATGATTGGAGTTCATCCCACTTCAGCCGAAGAATTTTTTACCAGCTTATAAAATGACTCGAATTGTACTCGTTGCTGGCACCTATCAGCCCAATCATTGTGGCGTTGCCCACTACACTCATCATCTACGGCAGGCATTGCATCAGCACCAGGTTGAGTCTGTTGTGCTAACAACCTGTGAGGCTGCTAACAAGGTTCAGGAACCGAGTGTGTTTGGTGTAGTTCCTGATTGGACGCTGCGAAGCCTTCTACCGTTAGTTCGGGCAATCCACCAGACCAACGCCAATCTGCTTCATATGCAACACGCAGCGGGAACTTATCAGTTTGAGCGAGCTATTTTTTTACTGCCCCTGTTACTGCGACTTACAGGTTGGCGATCGCCCATCGTCTCTACCATTCACGAGTATGGTTGGTGGGAGTGGCAACCCCAATGGTGTCCGGCTCCTGTGTTGGAATCGTTGAAAGCCTGGGGGCAAAATCAGGGTTGGTGGGATCGGGAAGATGGCTTTTTGCTCACTCAAAGCGATGCCATCGTTACCACCAATCGCAACGCGACTCAGGTGATTCATGCTCGCTTGCCGCAGTTGCGCGATCGCCTTCACGAGATACCAATTGGGGCAAACATCGGTGTAGCGTCCATTGATCGGGCTGCTGCCCAGCGTCAGGTTCGTCAAGTTTGTGGCTGGTCAGAAAAGGCTGTCATCATTACGTTTTTTGGGTTTCTGCATCCGGTTAAAGGTCTGGAAACCTTGCTACCTGCCTTTCAGCAAGTTGCAACCATGCACCCGCAGGCAAGACTTTTGCTCGTAGGTGGCGTTGAGAGTTTGGCGCTTCCCGATCAGCAGGCTAAGCAGTACTGGCAGAAACTCACAGAGGCGATCGCCCAACTGAATTTGCAAAATCAAGTTTACAGGACAGGCTACGTCGATGATTGCACCGCGTCGCAATATCTTTCTGGCTCAGATATCGGCGTATTACCGTTCAATCATGGGGTAACGCTCAAAAGTGGTTCTTTGCTGGCAATGATGGCACACGGGCTTCCCGTTATCGCAACTCGTTCCCATCCCCCCGATCCTGACCTGGATGAAATGCTAATTCCGCAAGTTGCACCACGTGATGTTGATGAGTTGGCAATGGAGTTGAACCGATTGTTGAAGGATTCCAGCCTACGAGAACAATTGGGCACAGCCGGAACAGCCTTCAGTCAAAAGTTTTCCTGGGCTGCGATCGCCAGTGCTCACACCCGTATTTATCAAACCCTATTTAAGTCCAGATAAGAATAATGAAAGAGCCATTGCGGGTGATTGCTTATACGGATTCTGCGGGCATTGGGGGTGCAGAAATTAGTCTAAGTCATCTAGTTGCAACTGCATCCAATGAATTTGAAATCATTATCGTCGGTGTTTCGCAAACGGTGATAGATGCGATCGCCGCTCGTCGCCCTCAAGCAATGAAAGTAATATTACCTGCAAAGGGCTTGTCAGGATTGATCGCTCATTTACGAACCTTTTATCGCCTCAAACCTCACGTTATTCACTGCAATTTGTGTACACCCTGGGCAGGCGCGATCGCCCTTGCAGCCGCGTTGTGGTTGCCCAATGTGCGAATTGTACGGGTGGATCAGTTACCGTTACGCACGACGGAGCTATTGACTCTGTTGCGGACTCGATTCTTATCCCTACGCCTGGATGCTCACGTTGCCGTGGGTGAAGCCAGTGCTCGTCGTATGGAAGATTTTTACGCTCTGGGTCGTGATTCGGTGATATCAATTCCCAATTGCATTCCAGATAGCGAACCTGTTTTAGAACCGCCGTCATCTGATCAAACAATAGTGGTTGCCAGCGTGGGCAGGCTGGATGCGATGAAAGCCCACGACGTGTTGATTCGAGCGATCGCACAGGTACAAAACGTTAAGGCATTCATTTTGGGAGATGGGGAACTGCGAACCTACCTGGAAGAACTGGCGGCAGATTTGGGAGTGGGCGATCGCATTTGCTTTTACGGCTGGCAAAATCATCCCCGCACCTATCTACCCAACTGTGATGTGTTTGTCATGCCGTCCCGCTCGGAAGGGTTTCCGCTGGCAATGGTGGAAGCGATGCTGGCAGCCCGTCCCGTAATTGCAACACGGGTAGGCAGTATGCCAGAAGCCGTAATTGCGGGCAAAACGGGCTTGTTAATTGACAAGAATGATGTAGAGGGATTAGCCCAGGCATTGCAACAATTACGGGACGATCCAGTTCTGCGGCGACAATTGGGGCAGCAGGCAAGAGAGATGGCAGTTGCCCATTTCACAGTTGAGGCGATGACTACACGTTATGAACAACTGTGGCGATCGCTAATTGTGCGTCCTGCCGCTCCTCGCTGGTGCGTTCCCCGTCCAAAAGATTAGCCACCACAAAACTTTCCCGAATCAAACTCTCCCTCTGTGTAGAGGAACTTTAAGTGTACCGAGCAACGTCCTAAATTGGGTAAGAGGTGAATGGGCATGGACGCACTGCGCCTATCCAAATGCCCAACAACGTGAAGTAAGTGCATGAGTCCTGACGATTCAGGCGATGCGAATTTGTGTGAAACGTCGCAACGCCCCCATTGCACACCTATTGGTTTGAGGTTCGATTATTCCTATGAAACTCCATTATCAACGCACGGCTTTGTTGAGCCGTCCTTTTGTGGCGAAAAGCATTTTTCTCAGTCTCGCATTAACCAGCGTTTTGTCGAGCGGTGTTGCTCTGGCAACCAGTGAAGCGGCATCTGCTTACGCATCGAGAACGCAAACTGCTCAAGCGCTACAAGATCTAGACCAGCCTGTTCAAAATCGCAGAGTTCCGAAGCGATCGCCCCAGGCAATTGCTCAGCGCGTGTTGCAAGATGCCTCGCAGCGATCGGGCGTTCCCGTCAATCAGTTGAGCATTTCTCGACTGACCGCAACCACCTTTGATAATTCCTGCACCTTTAACTTTGGCGAAATTTGCAACGACATATATCAACCGATTTCAGGCTGGAAAGCCGTGTTGAACGTCAAAGGCCAAACCTGGACTTATCACATCAATCAGTCGGGGTCTCGCATCGTACTCGATCCAAAGGTGGTCAAGGAAACCCCTGTCAGCACCATGCCCGGAGCCTACATTGATGCCGTCATTATGGATGCGTCACGGCGAGCAACCATTTCTCCAGCCGAAGTGCGAATTTTGCAAAGCCGACCAATGACCTTTGGCAACCCTTGCGTGTTTAACTTTGGCGAGATTTGCACCAAGGAATACAATCCCATTGATGGCTATGAAGTGTGGGCCCAGGTGAAAGGGCAAACCTGGAAATACCATGTCGATCGCGGCGGAACGCGCGTTGTCCTCGATCCCAAAGTGGCAACTTCTACCATCACCCTGCCTAGCGCCTTGCAAACCCGCATTCTCAATGATGCTGCCACCCGGTCTGGCTTGCCTGCCTCCAGTTTGCAAATTACGCAGGCAACTCAGCGAACCTTCAGCAATTCCTGCGTTTTTGGCTTTGGTGAAGTCTGCCCCATGATTTACCAGCCAATTGAAGGTTGGGAAGCAGTGGTGAAGGTGCGGGATCAATCCTGGACTTACCACATCGATCGCACAGGTGCTCAACTCGCTCTTGATCCGCGCCTTACCAGCGTGGGACGGTTGCCCGCTGCGGTTGAAAATGGGGTGCGGCAAAACGCCAAAACCTGGACGAATTCATCCACACTGCAAATCGTATCTGCCAAGTCACAAACTTGGGGTAACAGTTGCGCCTTCAACTTTGGCAAACTCTGCCCAGCAAACTATCAGCCCATCGATGGCTGGGAAGTGAAGGTAAACGCGGGTCCGCTGGAGTGGACGTATCACACCAATCGGGATGGTAGCCAGATTGTCATGGATCGGCGTGGGGTTTTGCCGTCGAGAGTGGCAGATGCGATCGCCCGTGATGTGGCAAAGCGATCCGGGCCATCAGTTGACTTAAACTCACTTCGCTTCCTGGAAGTAAAGGAGCAATCGAAACGGGTTTGCTTCCTGTTTGGCGGTTGCCGCAATGAACTTGCTTACTTAACAATCGTGTCCAACGGTCGCCAGCAGTGGGGTTACGAATCGGATGATCAGGGCAGACGAGTCTTACCGGTTTCCATCGCTCAGGTGCGCCAAGCAACCGACAACTCAATCAGCCAACGCTGACGAGAAATTGAATGGCTGCTTTCTTTCAACCTCCCTCTCCACGCGGAAAGGGAGGAGTTAGGGTTGTACCGATGGGCAGTTAGCTAAAGTAACCACAGCTATAGCGGTACTGCTCTAGGTTAGGACTATCGAACTGCTGAAAGTCTTGAAGTGACTGGATTGCATTCTCAGCACTCAGTCCTCATTACTCAGCACTTTGCTATATCACTCTTGGTTCGCCATTTCAGACGTAGCTCTAGCAATTAATCTCTGGTTGCGATTTTTAGGGCAACCAAACAGAACTCATTTCGTTTTGGTTGATAGTAAAGAAGGGATGGTAGATAGTAGAACAAAACCAATTCACAGCTTCGTTTTGCGATGTCAGACTCTATGCTGCACAAACCCACTGATGCCACGATTAATTCTGTTCTAGCTGGACCTGTTTTGCGTCCGTGGGATGTTGAGCCAGCCGTGGTGGAATTGCAAGAACTACTGCGGGCGCACGGTTTTCGGTTAACCATTACCGGAGAATTTGACAGCCACACAGAAGATGCTGTGTTGATTTTTCAGCGCCAGAAGGGGGTTCGCATTGATGCGATCGTAGGTCCTAAAACCTGGGCAGCTTTGAAGCAAAATCTCAAACCAGGAGCACGAACGTTACGGAAGGGGCATTCCGGGATGGATGTGTATGAGATGCAAGGGCTGTTGCAGGTGAATGGGTACGCTACAAATCGGGACGGATTTTTTACAGACGAAACGAAACAAGCCGTTTTAGACTTTCAACGGAACCACAAACTGCGCGAGACGGGGCAGGTCGATCGCGTCACCTGGTCTGTTTTAGAGAACAATCCTCAATGACACTAGGGACAATGCATCATTCAAATGTAAAATTCAAAGTGGCAAAGCCTTACTGGAAAGCATTTTGAATTTTACATTTTTTATTAGTTCTCATTCTTAAGAATTGCAAATGTGCATAGTCTTATTTGGTTGAAGCTGATTGTTCAGAAAGCTGGAACACCGCTTGTCTCCGCAGTAGCTCTGCGATCGTCACATTAGGTTGTGGCACCCCTTCAAACACCGTGCCAATTTCACCCCGCGTAAACTGGATTGTCGCCAACCGATAACCATCTGCTGGCAGCGGAATATACCCAACCGTACCGGCAGCTCGTGCCGCATTCGCTAAGTAGTACTCTACAAATGCTTTTAACTCTGGTTTATCTTGAGCAGATTTTGCATTGACATAGATAAAGAGAGGACGAGAGAAGGGTTGGTATTGCGCTTGTTCTACCGTTTCTCGCGATGGTTCAACAACTCCCTTACCGCTATCAATCGCCAGTGCTTTTAGCTGTTGCTGGTTTGCTTCAAAGTAAGCAAATGGAATATACCCCAGTGCATTTGGATCGCTTTCAATTCCTTGTACGATAATGTTGTCGTCTTCGCTATCGTTATAGTCTCTGCGGCTACCTTTAGCGTCTCCAGTCAACACTTCGTTGAAATAGTCAAACGTCCCAGAATCACTTCCAGCTCCGTATAAATTCAAAGGACGATTTGGGAAGGAGGCTCGAACCTGGTTCCAGGTCTTGATCTTACCTTCAGCATCTGGTTCCCACATTTTCCTCAGTTCTTCAACCGTCAGGTCTTTTGCCCAATCATTTTTGGGATTGACTGCAATGGTTAAGGCATCAAACGCGATTGGTAGTTCAATAAAAGCAATGCCTGCTTGGGCGCATTTTTCCATTTCAACTGCTAAAATCGGGCGAGACGCGTTACTAATGTCTGTTTCGCCATTACAAAACTTGTTAAAACCAGCGCTGGTCCCGGAGAATTTCACATCAATAGCGACATTGCTTTTAGATTGGCGATATTCTTTCGCGATCGCCTCCGAAATAGGATAAACCGTACTTGAACCGTTAATCTTAATCTCTCCTCCCTGAGATGCTTGGGCATTGCCTGACTGATCGCTTTCAGGCGCACAGCTTGCCGATGTTAGCAGCAAACCAACAACAACCAGTAGAGAAGCAATCTTCCGGGTTGGCAAGGATGGGGAGGCTGAAAAGAGTTTCATAAAGGGATTTCCTGTTGTATCGCCAGAAACCAATGTATCGGCACACAGTTAATCATCATTTCAAATAAATTTGGTTTGTCAAGTTCGCTAAAACACCTGTCAAGCGAATTTTCTTGAAGAAACACAATCAAATGTAAACCTCGACCAAGTTGTGCAGAGGATAACGGACTAGAGCGGTGCAGTTTATTGACCAGCATCCCGTTCCCATGAAGGCAAAAATTTCAGAACCTTACGTTGCAGTGGTCAAAGCATGGATGAAAACCAACCCCTACCCAATGGCATAGAACAAACTCTCTTATCAATTTTTCTTGAAATGACCGCCGCAATAGCAGCAACTCATCACCGGCTTAGTTGCGCTACTGGTTTAAGACTGTAATTTTCAACTCTAAAAGTATGGCAAGACCATTTTATTAAGTTTGAAATAAGGCAAAATGGCAAGGAGACAATTAGCAAGAGTGGATGAAAGAGGATGGGTGGAATGACACCAATTGAGGCAACACCATTGCTAGTAGGAGGTAGCTGTTTTGCGATCGCCTTCGTATTTGCTAGCCTGGTAGAATACTGGATTCATCGCTTGATGCACCGCCCACTGAAATTGGGAGAACGACATCGCGACCACCATCGCCGCAACGAAGGGCAGGGCGTACTGTGGGAGTTTTGCGACTACCTCAAAGGCTCAATTGTGGTGATGCTGCCCATGTTCTTGATTTCGCTCTCCGCTGGCATTGGCTGGATGTTGGGCGGAGTGGTTTACGCCGCTTTCTCATCCTATGCTCATCAACTTCAACACGAAAATCCTACCAAGTGTTTCTGGATGAAGATGCCTGTTCACTACGTGCACCACAAATACAATATGTGGCACCACAACTTTGGTTTAGGGGTTGACTGGTGGGATCACGTGTTTGGCACCTACAAGCCTGTGGAGTGGCTCAGTGAAGACGAACTCAGCCAGGGCGATCGCGGCTTCCTGCAACTGCGCTGGTGGTGACGGCACTTTTTAAATCCAAAGATTTTCCCTCACTCTGTAATCACTCCAAAAAGCCCGTGCTATGGTGCTTACAACCATTTGCCCATTAGGGCTGCTTGGAGGAAACCCTGTGAGCTATTTTCAAGAGGCAAAGGCACACTTCATTGCCAGCCACCAAAATCCAATTAATCAAGTTCTGCACCATCTCACGAACCTGTTGGCGATCGCGGCAGTCATCTTTTTGTTCATGGACTGGCGTATCACCCTGGTTTGCTTAGTATTCACGCAAGTCTTCGCCCTCGGTGGGCACGCCTTCTTCGAGAAAAACGAGCCTGCCTTCGTCAAATATCCCGGCATCACCATTCTTGCGTCCCTCTCCTGGTCACTCGATCACTGGTTCGGGTTGAAGCAACTGCTTCGTAGAAGACAGGCAGCGGACGGGTAGGTGAGTAGATGGGTAGGTGGGTAGATGAGGCAGATGAAATTTCACTCACCCACTTACCCACTCATACACTCTCCTACTCACTCAACCTCCCATTCCCCATCCCCTTTTCCCTCATTCAAAGGAGACCTATGTACGACGGATTGTTAGTGATCGATGCTGATGCCCACAAGCTAGAGAATCCGCTGATTATGCGGGATTATTTGGAGCCGCAATATCGCGATCGCATCGGCTTGGTAATTGACAACTTGGGCGATCAGCGCGTTAGAATTCTGGACTTTAACCCCAAAACGGGGGAAAACGATTTGGCGCAATTGTTTCCTCAACCCAGCGGTTTAGGCAAAGGTGGCTTTCGCACTCTCCACCCCGAAACAACCCTGGGAGCCATGTTCAACCGTGCCCGAATTGAACACATGGATCAAGAAGGAATCGATGTCCATGTAATTTATGGAACGTTGAACCTGATTTTTCCATCTCTGCTCGATAAAGAGCTGGCAGTGGCGTTGTGCAAAGCCTACAACAGTTACATGGCGGAAGATTGTCATCCCTATCGCGATCGCCTCAAACCGATCGGCGTGTTGCCACTGCAAGATGTGAACGAAGCCATCCAGGAAATGCATCGCTGCGTCAACGAACTGGGGATGATCGGAGTGTCTGTTCCCCCCAACCTGCCTGCCCCCCATCCCCGTGCGCCCGAAGCGTTCCCCGAAATTCGCACCTGTAAAGCCATAAGCCATCCCGACTTTCGCGCCGTACTGCAAGCAGCAGTAGACCTCGATGTATCGTTAGGCATTCACGGCGCACCAGGGTCTTACATGATGGGGGGCATTGCCGACCACATGGAAACCTTTGTGCTGACTCACATCTTCGTACAACGCAACCAGCAACAACACGCCATGACCCGCATGGTGTTTGATGGCGCATTTGAGCAATTCCCCACTCTGCGCGTTGGCTTCCTGGAAGGAGGATGTGGCTGGCTTCCTGACCTTGCCCACGCCATGCACGAACATTGGGAAAAACGCGTCCGCGACTTCGATCCCAAAAACCCCTATAAACCACCCTTGATGGAACTCTCTAAGTTAATGATGCAGGAGCGCGGCATCCACAACAGCACAACCGTTTTAAGTCAAATGAAAGGAATGTTTGATTTGCTCTGGTCTGCCGATCGCACCACGCTCAATGTGGAAGATTCCAGCCTGTATGAACACTACAATTTGCGGCATCGTGACCCGATGGAATATTTTGAACGGGGTCAAATTTTTGTCTCCTTTGAGTCAGATGATCCTGCACCTGCCTATATGCATCTGGCAATGGGCGAGGTTGGCAAACGTTTGGCGTGTTTTTCGGGGGATTATGGACACTGGGATGGTGTGTTGCAACACTGCGTTCGAGATGCGGCCACAAAGGCAGATTATGATCGCGATCATCTTGCCCGCTTACTAGGTGGGAATGCCTTAGCACTTTACGGCGATCGCCTCCGCAATTCCCTGCCTAATTCCTGTCAAGAATCCCCTCATTTGGCAACCTCCATTCACTAATATTATTTAGTGACAAAACGCAAGATGTGACTTTCCTAAAATGCCGAAGAGCTTTGCACTGCCTTATCCCCAATCCTTCTCCCAAGTTTGGGGGGAGTTAAAACTCAAAATCCCTCTCTCAAGGTTGGGAGAGAAATTTAGGGTGAGGGCGCAAAGGTGACATGCTCCCTAGTCAGGTGAGAACAAGGTCGTTGCCTATCGTGTAATAAATGGCATAGATGACTTGGCTGAAAACAGAACTTATCTATGCCATTTTTGAGTGAGTAATTGACACTTTTGTGCAAACAATTTGCCGCATAAAATCAAGAAAATCACCTGATAGTACGATGTAAAGTCATTTCAGTTGTGGAGATTGCATTAATTAATAGAATTCCGCAAAAATGTACGGATTCGTTCTAACAAGATGAGGAATCAGTTTTTAACTGGTGAGTAAATGAGCACGGGCAATCGTTAAGATTGCCCTTTCTGCCTCCCAGATGTACTAACGTGAAAGCATCTCATCTACCAATCTCATGGCTTCTATTGCCCGTAAAAATCTGCTTGAAGACATTCCCCGCTTTATCGTGGCGCAGGCGGGGATCATGTTTGCGGTGAGTCTGGTTACTATTCAGGTTGGCATTTTAGACGGGTTTGGTCGCTCCACCGTGCGACTCATTGAGCAATCAGACGCGGATATTTGGGTGGGCGCAAAGGAAATGTTGCATCTAGACGTAACATTGCCCATTCCCCTAGAACGTTTGATCCAGGCACGCAAAGTCACTGGCGTAAAACACGCAGAAGCGCTCATGTCTCGGCAGGCAGTTTGGTTAGATTCGAGCGATCGCATCGTTCCGGTGAGAGTATGGGGCTTTAACCCCAGTGGACGGTTGTTTGGCAACGGCATGGTTTCTAAAGGTTCCCTAGAGACATTAAAAGAACCTTATTCATTCATTACTGACCGCAGTAATCTCGCTACCCTAAACTTAAAGCAAGTTGGTGACATTGGAAAAATTGTCCCATTTCGAGCAAAACTAACTGGGCTAAGCGAAGATACTCAATCTATGGCATCGAGTACCTCTCTATTCGCCTCCCTGGAGAATGCCAACGCCTTTGGAGGAGGCAATAACTCCTCACTCAACTGCACCATCGATGGAGGACAAGTGGAATGTTTGAACCCGTCCCAATCGTTCAATGGTAGTAAGGCACAAACTGCCGCTTCTTCCCCGCGACGGTTGAATTTAGCTGACCCAATCTCCTACGTTTTAGTAGAGGTTGAGCCGGGGCAAGATTTAGCCAAGCTTAAGCAGCAGCTAGAAGCCGCTTTACCTGGAACCCGCGCCCATACAAAAGAAGAGATTGCAGACATCACCCGTGCTTACTGGCAACAGCGCACAGGCGTTGGTTTCATTTTAGGTTTAGGAGCAACAGTGGGTGTGGTTGTGGGAATGGTGGTTGTTAGCCAGATTTTGTACTCCTCTGTATCAGACCACATCAAAGAGTTTGGAACTCTCAAAGCGATGGGCGCGTCAGATTGGGTTATATACGGTGTGATTACGGAACAGGCTCTCTGGATGGCGATTCTTGGTTACATTCCCAGTATGGCGTTTTGCTTTGCCCTAGGAGCCTGGACAGTTGCCGCAAAAGGAATTGTAATTTTAATTACTCCAGCAACGGCGATCGCAGTGTTTGGTGTGACAGTAGTGATGTGTGTTGGTTCAGCCCTATTTGCAATTCAGAAGGTGACCCATGTAGACCCCGCAATTGTGTTTAAAGCCTGACCTACGGTTAGAAACAATACTAGGGAAATCGCTTGCTCACATATTTCGTTACACTGGTTAACAAATCCTTGAAGAAAATTGCTGGAGAATTGAACTATCTGTCCGTCATCAACGTCTAATGTTCGTACTTACCAGTGCTTGAAGGCGAATCCCTCGCCCCCGTCTCAACTCCGCACACACCTGTATCATTTACATGCATCCCAAGAAATAATCGAATGACAGCGTCTCAAATCAACATTACTGAATTTATCAAAAGTTCAGAGCGTTCTGTATCTACTGCTCGGGAATCTTCCGTTGCTCATCTGGGTGCTTTGGAGCGGGTGAGAACTAAAGCAGTGGTTGCAAAAGGGGTAGAGATGACGTTCCAATCAGGAGTCGAGTCGTCTCTGGTTTTGCAAGGTGTGGATTTAGAAATTCCCTATGGCGAAATTCAACTCCTCATGGGTCCTTCGGGTTCTGGTAAAACCACATTTTTGTCAATTTTAGCGGGGATTCTTACCCCTACGGCTGGAACAGTCCATCTCTTAGGACAAGAGATCACCCAAATGTCCAAAGATGAACTGTCAAAATTTCGCCTCAAAAATATTGGGTTCATCTTTCAAGGCTTTAACCTGTTTCCAGCCCTGACCGCTGCCGAAAATGTTGAGGTTGCCCTGCGGATGAAGGGAATTAAAGGGTCAGCCGCAAAACGAGAAGCCCAAGACTTGCTTTATCAAGTGGGGTTGAGTAACAGAGTCAACTATCTTCCTCGTGATCTGTCGGGTGGTCAGAAACAGCGAGTGGCGATCGCCCGCGCTCTGGCTGGCAACCCCCGTTTGATCATGGCAGACGAACCCACCGCTTCCCTGGATTCTCACAGTGGGCATACGGTAATTGAGTTATTGCGCGACCTGGCAAAGGAAAGCAATCGAACCGTGCTGATTGTGACCCACGATCCCCGGTTGATAGATGTCGCTGATCGGGTGACTTACCTGGAAGATGGGATATTGAAGAACTAACAAACCAGAGGGAATGGGGTGTGAGAATGGGTTAGTGGGTTGGGGGTCATGGAGAATCAAGGGTGGGGGATAGGAAAAAGGGAAAAGGCGAAATTTCATACCCTACACCCTGCACTCCATACCCCGTCTAAGCTTCTCACTCCTCCAGCTTCCCCACACCTCCTACCTTCTATCCCCATCCCGCTTCTATGCCAATTTCATCTAACCTTTTGAACTCCCTCAACAGGGGACTGATTATTTCCTGTCAGGCTCCTGCGGATTCGCCAATGCATGAACCGAGTGTGATTGCAGCAATGGCTCAGGCTTCAGTGAACCAGGGAGCAGCGGGGGTGCGAATTGAAAGTCCTGCCCATGTGGAAGCAGTGCGAAACGGGGTGTCTGCACCGATCATTGGGCTATGGAAGCGGCAGATTCCTGGGTATGAGGTTTACATTACGCCGCAGTTTCAGGATGCGGAGGCGATCGCTCAAGCCGGAGCCGATATCATTGCGATCGATGCCACGCTGCGCCCTCGGCCGCAGGGAGAAACGCTGGAAACCTTGATTGCCAAAATTCACACCGATCTGGGTATGCCCGTGATGGCAGATGTGGATACGCTGGAAAACGCGATCGCGGCTGTTAACGCTGGAGCGGATATGGTGGGCACGACGCTCTACGGCTACACGGCTGAAACCAGCCACCTCAAGCCCCCCGGTTTTAATTTGCTGACGCAACTGGTGGAAACACTGGAAACCTTCATCATTTGCGAGGGGGGCATTGCCTCGGCAGAGATGGCAAAACAGGCGATCGCCCTGGGAGCCAATGCCGTCGTTGTAGGCACTGCCATCACGGGAATCGATTTGCAGGTCAAAGCTTATTGTGAAAACGTGCGATCGCTCAAACTAAATAGCTAACCCCAGGACTTTGGCGATCGTGGTCCGAATCATCCTATCCCACGGTATCCGTCGCGAGATAGGTTTCAATCTCTTCCTGATTCGCATGGTAGGACGCTAATGCTACATAGACCTGAGCCAGCGTTAAGAATGGGTATTCAGTAACAATGTCTCTTGGGCTAAGCCCTTGACGATGCAGCGTTGCCGCCTGTTGGACAGAAAACCAAGTTCCAGTAATGCGTGGTCGCCCCCCGCCCACCTCAGGGGTGGAGACAATTAACGTTCCAATGTCTACTAGGGTTAACATACTTCGCCCTATATTCTTCGCATTTATTGTAAACTTCTCCACTGAGTAAAGCATTTTGTGCAGTTCAAACGGCAATTTCTGGTGCTTTGCCAGCGCGTTTGAGAATGATCATCTCGGAGCCGATCACGGGGCTGCGGGCTAATAGTTCTCCTGCGGGATCGGTGAGTTCCAGTTTGACGAAATTCAATTGCTGAGTACGTTTAAGAATATCGTTGGCGAGTTTGTCTTGCTGGGCGGGTTCTAGCCCATACCAGCGATCGCCCACTTTCACCGTTAAGCGGCTGGCACGGAAGTTTGCCTGCACGGATTGAATCAATCCCGCGACGGATTGGTTGCTGACATCTGCGACTTCGTCTTGAATCCGGGCAATCAGTTTTTGTTCCGGTGTGAGTTTGAGCGGCGGCGGGGGAGGTGTGGGGGAGGGAGCGGGTTTGGGGGTGGGAGAGAGGGAGGGGATAGGGGTGGGGGAGGTAGATGAGGGAGATGGCGAAGGGGAGGGAGTGGGTTTGGGAGACGGCTTGGGTGGAGGAATGACTTTGACCTCTGGCAGATTTTTGGGTTTGGGTGTCTTCTTTTCTGGAGTGGGTTTGGCTGGGGCGGACTGGGAAGGGGGCACGATCGCTACTTGCTTCGGTGGTTGGCTGGAAAACAGGGATGAGGTTGTCCAGAGAACGAGTACGAGAATGCCTGCGATCGCACCTGTGAGGGCCTGATCGGATAACGCTTCGTTGACTGAGGCGGGGAGGCGATCGCGAATTGTGGGCAAAATCGGACTCCACCATGCGCAGAAGCGTTGCCAGCCCTGTTGCAGCAAGCTACCGAGGTTATTCACCCAGTTAGAAAGTGCCGAGGGTGAGGAGGGTGAGGGGGAAGTAGCAATCTCTTCTGCGGTGGCAGGCTCTTGTTCCAGGCGGGCAACGGTGGTTTCTAAAACCTGAATTGTGGCTTTGAGGAAGCGAATGGTGCCTGCTTTGAGGCGGGGTTGGGCTTCCTGCCAAAGTTGCTGAAGTTTCTGCAATGTCTGGCTTTGAGCCATAGGAGCGGGGGGGAGTGCCGATTCTGGGGATGGGGTGGGTTGGGCGATCGCGGTCTCCGCCTCATCCACAGGTGCAGAAATTTCTTGAGCAGTTTCCTCCGCTACTGTATCGCTGCTTTCTAGCGAAGTTTCTGGAGATGTCGCAGACTCATGCGCTGCTAACGGAGCCGCGTCTGAAGCAGAATCAAACGGCAGATCGGATTCTTCCGAATTGGGTGGGGTGGGGTCGGGTGTGGGTGGCTGTTCCTCAGACATCGTTTCCTCCTCAGAGGCAGCACACAAAACCTCGAAAACTCTCGCGCTCCCTCAGTGCATCACTCTAACATTTCCTGATCCCCAGACTTCTGCATTTTTTTCGTGCAAACCCAGAAATGCTGCTGATAATGGTGAGGGCATTGCATTTTGCATCGCCTGGTTACACAGCGAAGGGGCACGGAAAGCAATGGTGTCGGAAGTGGTGGCGGAATCACGGGGGCGCAGGTGGGCAAATCACCGAGTCTTGCTGATTGGGCTATGGCTCACCCTGATGATGCTGGCAATCAAAGTTTGGGTCGGTTGGGGCACGCGATCGCTGAGTTTAGCATCCGATGCCTTGCATACTCTGGTCACAAGTTTTAGTTTGCTGCTGAGTTTGCTCGCAGTCTCGGCTCCTTGCTCGGCAAAACGGGCAGCGACCGGGCATACGCGGCTAGAGTCGGGGTTGACGCTGATACTGGTGGGCTTTTTGGGCGCGTCTTACTGTTTTTTGGTGGGGGTAGCGGTAGAGCAAATCGGCTTTTTGGGCAATACAGATTCTGCAACCAGCCAGGTGAATAGCCCAATCTTGCAACTGTTGGGCGGGATGGTGCTCGTTAGCTTGGGGTTGAGTTTGTTTGGGCGGCATCAGGCACTAACGCTGGAAAATGCCATGCTGCGCTTTAGTTTTAGCCAAAGTCTGCAAGATGCGGGTTTGCTGGCGTTGGTGTTTGCCGGGTTGGTGGGGGTGCAGGCGGGAATTGCCTGGCTCGATCTAGCGTTGACGGTGGTGGTGTTACTGGTGGTGTCGTTCAACATTTGGCGGATTGTGAATTGGCAATTGCCATCGATGGTGCAACAAACGGCGATCGCCCCGGAAGCGATCGCTAAAACAGCGCGACGAGTGGAGGGAATCCTGCACTGTTACGGCATTCACTCGCGCGGCATGGTGGGTCGCATGATTTACGTGGAACTGCGGCTGATCGTGCATCCAGAGTGTGTGGCAGTGGCTCCGGCGATCGTGCAGCGGGTTGAACGGTTAATCATGCAACAGTACGGTCCAGCGAAGGTTGTGGTTCAAGTGGATGATTCACCAGGGAGTGCCGATCATCGTAAAGGATGACCAGTAGTAGGGATGAATCAGTTTTTCGTCGCGGGTGGGAGAGTCTTCTGGTAAGGGAATTCCGATGGGTTCCACCCCTTGAATTTGATTGTTTTGGATAAACACTTGCCCGCGAATCATTGCCAGTTGGGTTTGCTGGAGCGCTTCTGCTTTAATCCGAGCTGTTTGCAAGTCTTTATAAAAGCGGGTGATCAGAGCAGTAGTTGCCGCATCGTTGACTGCCCACAAACTGGCGAGTGCTGATTTCACGCCGGATTGCACTGCCAAACCGCCAAAGCCTAGTTCTGCTTCGCGATCGCCTAACGCAGTGGAACAGGCGCTCAACACCAGCAGTTGCACTTGCGGATCGTTCCAGCCCAATTGTCGAATTTGATCCAGTTGCAACCGTTGATCCCAAAGTTGAATGTAGGAATCGGATAAGCTTCCAGGCAGAAAATCGGCGTGGGTGGCAAGATGAATGATGCCATAGGGGCGTTTCTGGCGGGCTGATTTCAAGGTTGAAAGCGTTGCTGTTTGATTCAAAAACGCACTTCCCGACCACAGGGTATTGACTAGCGTTGCTACTTCAACCTGTACTGATGGCAGCGGTTCTTGTCCCTGAACGCCCTCAGAAATGCCCAGGGTTAACAGTTGAGCATCTTTAATGTCTTGGTAGCGGGTGTCGGCAAGGCTAACACTGGGCATCAAGCCAATGCTGTATTGTTCCACTAAAAACTGCTGTCCATTGTGCAGGGCTGCTACAGGGAGCGATCGCAATCCCGTATCCAGCAAAAACACCAGGTTGTTGATCTGGCGGGTCTTCAATTCTGGCTGCACGGGGGCGATAAACCAGCGATAGAATTGCTGCGCCATCGGCAAGTAGGTTGTTGAGCGAGTCTTGCGCGGATCGGATACCTCCTGCCGGAACTGATCTGCTAGTTGCATCACGGCGGCGCGGGTTGCCTGGGGAATGCGTCTGCGAATCGCGTTACCCTGGGCGGTGACGATCAGCACTTCTAATTGATCATCGGGGTGTTCGGCGATCGCGCTGGATGTTTCGGCTCCAGCCACCAAGCCTGCCACACTGGCAGCGTTTAATGAAGCTGGCACAAAACTGACGTAAACAAACGCGGGTTTAATTCCTGTCTCACGCTCAACCTGACGCAAAATGTTGCGCTGCTCATCAACCGCGACCACATTGGGAGTGGGCAAACCCAGATAAGCAACAAAATCGGCAGTGAATCGGGCTTCTGGCGTATTGGGAATCAAAACGTCAGCCGATGCAGCGGGAAGAGTTGGATTGATGGGTGTTCTGGGAGTGCAACTGGTGAGAATGCAGGTAGGGTTATCAAAGGTGGGATTAGTGGGATTGGTGGGATTGGTGGGATTGGTGGGTTCAGTGCCGATGGTAAGGGCGATCGCGCGGGGTGCTGAGGTGGAAATTACATCATCCACCGTTACCGAAAAAGCATTGGTCAACGTGCCGACAAATCCCGCTGGTGGCACATACTCCAGCGTGGCATCGGCAGGAATCAGCGTACCTGGAACCGCAACGACTCCATTAATTCGCAATGTGGCTCCCGGCGCGATCGCCACCACCCGCACAAATCGATTATCTGCATTCAAATCTTCTGTCGTAATACCCAACACCGCTACGGTTAAATTTACAGGCTGGTTGACAGTCGTTGTTGGCAATGAGTTGACTGCGGTGATGCTGGGTGTGTCGTTGGTGAAAGTAATGCTGATATTGCCGCCCGGTGACACAAATGGACTGGCGGAGAAATCAAACGTCCCCGACGCAATCAACTCCGTGCCGCCCGTGTTGATATCTGCTGCCGTGCCGTTGGTAACACCCGCCCCTGCTCCCACCACAAACGATTCGTTCGTAATACCGCCATCATGTTGAATTTGCACAATGCCGCCCGTACCGCCGTTTGCGCCCCCCGTGGCGATCGTTGCCCCATTTGCCAACGTGCCAAAGCCCTGTACCTGTCCCCTGGCTGAGATAATCACATTGCCACCATTCACCGCAGGATCCTCACCAGCTCCCTGTACGTCGATGGTTTCAAAGCGAATGTCGCCGCCATTGCTCAAAGTTTGCAGGGTTACCGTGTTACCAGCGATCGGATCAATCGTGAAGGGATCTGCTGTTGACGCAATCGCGCCTACGGTAATACTGCCTCCCCTACTCGTAACTGAAATTGCACCAGCCGTCGCTATCCCGTTATACCCGTAGCCATTGCCAATCAGGTTGCCTGCAACAATGTTGCCCGTCGCTTCCAGGGTAATGTTGCCCCCATTACCAGACCCCAAGAAGGAAATCGCTGTGGTATCAATATTGCCCAGGGTCAGCGTATTGCCCGTGAGGGAAACATTTCGTCCTGGAGCCAGGATTGTGTCGCTGGCATCCATCGTAATCGCGCCGCCCGCCTCAAAAGTGACATTGCCCGTTCCTGGTTGAAAGCCGAGAAGATTATCCGCTAAATCCTGAATGGTGATGGCATTGGTTGCCTGCAAAATCACATTCGCAGTTCCAGCAAGAGCTTCCAATGCCTGCTCAGAAATGGTGAAAGATGCGGCTCCCCCATCGGCGGCAAGAATTTGTCCGTCTAACACTTCTGCGTCGTCTGCGCCTGCTCCGCCGTCAACAATGGTGATGTTCACCGGGTCGAGGAGCAGGGTTCCGGTTTGCCCATTCGCCGCCCGCACATCCACATCGCCGCGAAACATTAGAGTTTCCTTCCCCGACACTTCCACAAACCCGCCATCGCCCTTCGATGCCCCACCCCACGCGTTGATCATGCCTGCAAACGTCGTATTTTGATCTGCCCAGATGATTACCCGTCCGCCGTTACCAGTTTGCAGGGCATTGGCGTTAATCGTAGAATCTCGACTGACGAAGGTTTGACGGGCAGTGGGGAGGGTGCCCTGCCCCTGATAATCCCCCCCTACATAGACTGAGCCGCCCCCATTCGCGCCAGAGGCATTGAGGGACGCGCCTACCAGTCCGACCTGGTTTCCTATCACCGCGATCGCGCCTCCGGTTTGTCCCGATGTATCGAGGTTGCCGCTAGCGATCGCCGTTCCAACCGTGGTGGGAATCGTCACTCCACTCACTAACCGCACAGAGCCATCGGGATTGACGGTTAAGCCTGTAGCATTGCCCAAATTGCCGCCCGTGAGTAGTTGAGGCAGGGAGGGGGGAGGTGAGGCAGGTGAGGGAGAGGGGGAGGTAGGGATGAATTCCAGGCTGAGTAAGTTTCCTGGCTGGCTGAGGCGAACGAAATTTTGCCCCGGCACAGCGGAGATCAGAATTTGCCCATCGGGAGCCATGAGTTGCCCGGTGTTGACCACGGTGCCGCCAATCAACGCCAACGTTTGCCCGGAAGCGACGGCAAGATTGCCTGCATTGACGATCGCTCCCGCTTGGCTGGTGTTGAAGCTGAAGCCGTTGGGTGATCCGACTAATGCCGCGTAGTTATTACTTCCAGTTGCATTGAACCATTCGCAGCCTGTCCCCGCTGGGCCGCAGCCAAAGCCAATGCTGTTTGCCGTAGTTGCGGTGAAGGCGGCGGGCACATTCAGGCTGGCATTGGGACCAAACACTATTCCGGCAGGATTCAGCAGGTACAGGTTGGGGCTACCGCCGGAAACTTGAATCAGCCCGTCGATGATCGAGGGATTGTTGCCAACCACGCGCCCCAGAATATTTTGCAGTTGGGGGTTGGCAATGAAGTTGGCGATTTGCCCCTGGGTTAGCCCAAACTGCTCAAAGCTGTGGAAGAGATTCGTGCCATTGCTGGAAACGGTGCCGCCCGTGATGTCTAACCGATTTCCAGCAGGGGTGACAATGGTGTTGGTACCATCGTTGGCAGGGGTAATGGATTGGGCATGGACGGCTCCAGCTTGAACACTGAGCAGCGGTACAGCCGCCAGGAACGGTGCCAGTTTTGCCGAAGCAAGCTTGCTGGTGGACAGTCGTTTCAAGGTGAAGCGCCCCGTGGCAATATCCAGATCGATCGCGTGGGTGGTTGCCATGCCTCGCCGCTGCAATGCCCGCTTGAGAATGGCATGGGTGCGGAGGGTTTGCTCCAGCTTAAATTCTTGAGAGGCACTATTGCTGTGAACCCGGTAGAAGTAAAGCGGCTGGGGAATGCGCTGGATTTGCGTCACTTCGGAGAGGCGCAGACAGAGATCGTAATCCTCCACAAAGTCGAGTGCTCCCTCCATGCCGCCCACCTGCTGATATAGCGATCGCCGCAGCAACCGAAAGTGGAACGTCATGAAGTCCAGCAGTAGGCGATTTTTGGAGTAGGGAATGCGGCAACGCTGCCCATATTGGAGAATACGCCCCTGCTCATCCATGTCGTAATAGTCGGTGTAGACCATGCCCACCGATGGACAGGCATCGAGCCGTTGCACGGTTTCTGCCAGCGCGGTTGGAGCCAGGCGATCGTCACTGTCTACCCAGCCCAGGTAAGTGCCTTGTGTTTGGGCGATCGCGTCTGCCAAAGCCGCCACCCGTCCCTGATGATTCGCTGCCACCACTCGCACTCGCGTGTCCCGTCGGGCATAGGCTTGTGCTAACGCAACTGACCCATCGGTTGAACCGTCATCCCATACCAGCAACTCAAAGTTTGAGTAAGTTTGCTGCAAAACGCTGGCGATAGCGGCTCCCAGAAACCGTTCCCGGTTGTAGGTTGTGATGATGAGCGAAACAAGCGGACGCATAGGGCACTCCCAAATTCCCAGGTTTCGGTTGTAGCACCCCAGATGTTCACTCAGTCAAATTCATTCCAAATCTTCAATATTCGCCTGGTCGCGTTATGCCAACTGCCACTCACTGCTGGGTCGGCGTTGATAAATGCCGTTGTTACGCTGCATCATCTGGTAACCAATCAGCTCTCGACGCAGGGTGGCGCAGTCGGGGTGGTGACGTTTGATGATGTTGTTCAGCGTCGATTCAGGATAGGGGAGATTTGGGTCAAATTGGTTCACGAGCCACTTTAGAATTACCCAACGTTTCTTACGACTGGCAGGAATTTCTTTGATGCGATCGCCCTCCAAAAAGTTGCTCAACACCTTCGTTTCCCAGGCATCTTCTTCAACGCCGCTACTCAACGCCACCATTTGCTCAGGGGTCAAAATCGCTTTACTAAGAGTTTGAAGCGTATCGCTGCTGAGCTTGTAGAGATGGGTGTTGCCATCGGGACGCATTTGCACTAATTCCAATTCCTTCAGCTTTGCCAAATGATGAGAAATGGTCGGTTCTTTCAGGTTGAGCAGTACCGCCAGTTCTTCTACGCTGCACTCCTGCTGCGACAAAATCCCCAAAAGTTTGAGGCGGCTTTCGTTCGACAACGCCTTGAAAAACTGCAAGAGCGTGTTCAAATTTTCAGTTTGCATCACAAGCCTCTAATTCGATGAATATCTAATTAGAATTCTATCGAATTAGTTTTGCGATTGCCAAGTCCATTGGGTGATGCCATCAGCGATCGCCCGTGCCAGGCGGCGTTGCTCCTGGGGATTAACAATCCATTCGTATTCATCGGGGTTGATCATGAAGCCCAACTCCAGCAACACAGCGGGAGCGACAGCGGGGCGAGTCAGTGCCAGATTATTCCAGAACACGCCATAGGACGGACGTTTGAGCGTTTTAACCAGATGATTATGCAGGTAAACGGCGAGGCTGTGCGCCTGAGCGTGATACCAGAACATCCCCACGCCTTTGGTTTTAATCGCGTCACCATCGTCGGGGAGGGCGTTGTAATGCAAACTAAGGGCAAGGTCGGGTTGCTGATTATTAATCAAATCAATCCGCTCCTTTAAGCCCAGATCCACATCCTTTTCGCGGGTCATGACTACCGTGGCACCCCGTTGCACCAGTTCATCTCGCACCAGTTTAGAAATCGTCAGCGCTACAGCTTTTTCGGGGGTGCCAGTGGGTCCCCGCGCGCCCAGGTCTTCCGGGCCACCATGCCCCGGATCGAGGACAATTTTCATACCTGCCAGCGATCGCCCGCCATTGCTCCGGCTCAGTTTGGGCGGATGCTTCAGCGCCAGAATCAGGCTGGTGCCTTCGTAGCGTAGCTTGTACCCCCACTGTTGATTCGTTTTCAGGTTGAAGACGTATTGCACCTGTCCTGGTTGAGTTTGAGTCCAGTCGAGGCGGGCAATCAACGGGTCGTCATCCAGCTTGATGGTGTCGGTTTGGGCGGTGGTGTTGTGCAAAGTCAGCGTGAAGGTGCGATCGCCCTGTTGCACACTTACTGGAACCGGAATTTGCAGCGGAAACACAATTTCCGTCCAATCTCCCGCCCGTCGAGCTTTGACACTGCGAATCAGAGAAGACGGCGGCGTAGCGGCTTTGCGAATCTGTACCTCATTGCGCCGAATCCACGCGCCATAATCCAGCCGCACCCACTCCCCTTCATACCCAGTAATGCTGGCTTGAGTACCTTTGGGCAGTGGGGTAAGGCGAGAATAATCGGTGCTGGGTCCGGTGCGGGCAGTGCCAGAATCCGCCGTCACTTCCACCACTTCTAACTGAGCCGGAGTAAGAATCTGAATGCCACCTGCTCCAGTTTGCTGTTTTCGCTGATCGCCAATGTTGAGTTCAAAGATCGGTTGCCCCAAATTGCCGACTAACACGGTACGGGTGCAACCCTGGTAAAATCCTGCGGCTGGCAGCGTGGTGGGTTGGTTTTGCTGGGTTAACACAGCCGAGTTGGGCGGCAGTTCAACAAATTGATTTTGTGGTTGCAGCGGAATTGCCTGACTGTTTGCCAAGCGCACAGTAACGGTTGCGCCCTGCGGTGCCGTAGCTCCAAAACACAGCCACTCGTTGGGCTGGCGACCAATGTTGACAGCGGGCGTAAGGGAACCGGGGACAAAATCCGCGCTGGATGGCAGTTGGGGCGTGGGGCTAGTGCGCGTGACGTTGAGCCGAACTTCCTGATTGCCGTAGCGCAGAACAAACGGGTTGGTGCCGACTTTGAGGGGAAAACTGGGGGCAAAATGTCCAGCCGGATTGCGGGCGATCGCCTGCCCGTTGACCGTCACCTCGCCACCTTTAGGAGCGGTGCCAATCAAGAAAATTTTGCTGGCAGTGGTTTCGTGGGTGCCAGGAGGATAGGCAACAAATAGCCTCGGCTGGGCGATCACGGGAGCCGAAGCCACTAATATGACCGAACACAGAAGGGGCAGCAAAATTGGCGAAAGGGGCAGAATCGTTCGATTCAGGGCAAACAGGTCGCGGTGGTGAAGCCGTTTCATTGAGTCAAGCAGGGTCAATTAGCAAGTCTCAAGTGTACAGGGTTTCCTTGAAGCGGCGGCTCCGTTTCGTTTCAATTGTTTGCAACCTCTGCCCGCTGATACAGGCTGAAGTTGGACAGAGAGAACTCGGTACAGGCGGGATCCAATGGCTCAACGCTCACCGTTTGAATGCCTTTGGCTAAGAGCCAGCGAGGAGCCGCATCCAACGGTACGATTTGTTTGCCGTTGCGGGGGGTGAGTTGCATAACCGCCTCCGGGTCAGATCCGACTGAAGTGCTCTGCCAGCGAATCGCCAATTGACCTTTGGAACGTTTCTTACAAGCGAAGTCAAACACTAGCAGTCCTGTATCGCGACCGTTCACATTTAGAGCAGACACATCCAGTGTCAGGCGAGGATTTGCGCTTGTCACTTTGTAGCGATCGCCATTCACCGTTTCCACCCCATTCAATGCTGGCTTGGCATCCACCTCACCAACCTTCCGCATTGTGGACTTTAACGAACCGAAGGAACGTCCCCACGAGCTAGGAACCCCATCGAGCTGAGGCAGTTCAAAAGCATAGTCTAAAAGCGTCATCCGCGTGGACGCATCAGCATCCAGCACCATCGGAATTAACGGAGCATCCACTGCTGGAATCGCATTTTGCAGTGCTTTCAAGCGTTGTACGCGATCAGGCTGCACGAGCAGCAAAAATTGATCTACCGCAACGGGTACATAGTTTTCGACCACGTATCGGTAGATCAAGTGCGATCGCAATGCCACCTGATTGCCGCTCAGTCGGCTGGCTGCATCCGCTGCAAACACCACAGGTGGAGGATTGGTTTGCAAACGCTGCACCGCCCGAAGTTGCTGATTTTTATGAATGACGTTATAAACGGCTCCCGCTTGAATAGGCGGGGGATAGCCCAGATAGAAATATTGCGCGTTGCGATTGGTCAGGTCTAAGTAGGTTTCGCCCGGTTCCAACACAGCATTCATTATGGCTTTGACTTTTTGCAGCCGCAAGAGATGGGCCGGGTCAGCCACCACCCCATCTAGCACTGGCAGCCCGATCGCGGCACCATTCACCAGATTCAAACCAATAGGGTTCACTACGGCAACGGGTTGCTGCATGATGCGTTCAAAACTAGGTGGGGCTTCAAACCCGAACCCCAGCAGCCCTCCCACAAGCGCAATGCCCAGTAAACTTACCGCTCTACCCCGCCGCTCAAAGGTAATCATCAGCACAATGGGCAGCAGCAGACAGATAATCCAGGCACTTGTTTGCCCCAGGCGCGACAATGAACCGGGGTCGATTCGTCCTGCGGCACGGGGAATTAGTAATACGGCAATCAGCAGCACCGGAACGGTAAACGCCAGAAAGCGCGATCGCTGCACCCGCTCTCGCTGCAACACCACCTGGTAGGTCAGCAAACCAAGCCCCACTGTGATCACAATCCAAGATGCCCGCACCAGTTCCCACAGGGAGTAGCTCAAGAAGGTTTGACTACCACGACTTTTGAACCATTCATAGCCGTAGGCAACGGAATTTAGTGATGACTGCTCCAAGCCATAGCGAATTGCCCCCAGCAACATCTGATCCAGCGGGGTAAAAACAATCAGAACCAGCGCCACCCCCACCACGACGATCGCCCCCCGCAGGAGATAACGCCGTTCCAGTCGTCGAGTTTGGTACAGCGCGATCGCTGTCAGCGGAAAAGTGGCGATGGTAAATAGTCCGCCATTACCCGGTGCAAACAAAATCAGCAGGGGACACAACGCCAACCAGGTAACCAGATACCGTACCCAATGCTGCACCACAAACGCATTGGCTAACAGGCAAAGCCCAGCAGTTACCAACAAATCGATCTCAAACAATCCCCCTGGGCTGGGCATCACTATTAATGCCAGGAAAGCGGGCAACAGCCCAATGGTGTTTGCCAAAATCGGCAGCGCGATCGCGAAATAGGGAACGGACAAAATCGGTTTACTTGCCACTGCAAGGTAGGATGCCGCATCTCCGCTAAAAAACAGGTTGGCAAATAGCCCTGGCACGTAATTCACTAAACCACGCGCGGGTTCATAATCCTGAAAGGGTACATAGTGGAACGTTTGCCATAGCCACCACGGCAACAAAAACTCGCCCCAGTGGTAATCATCCGGATTCAAAAAATTGGCTCCCGCGATCGGCATTTTGATGTAAAGCAGCAGCCCCACCAAGCACAACGGCGAGAGCACCAAGAAGAGATCCGTTGGCTGTTTAAAGTCCCGCTGACGACGCAAGCGTTTACCCCAGTCAAGGTAGCTGATCGCCATTAGAACGGCAATTAAGCCATACAAGGCAGGCGTGAAGCGATCGCCCCAAAACCTCCCCTGTTCGCCAATCCAGGGGGTTGGTAGCAAGGCGAAAAAATACAGCGGCAACCCAATTTGGGCAAGTCCCAGGCAAAAGCGCAGTTGTTTTTGTAACTCGAAATGGCTGACCGCGCGGAGCCAAAGGACGATCAACCCGGCGATCGCCACCCCCACCCCCACCCCAGCCGCAAGAATCACAGCCCCAATCTGAAACTGCCAGGCGAGGTTAAGGCGGCTGAGGGCAAGCATCAGCGCCACCCCATTAAACAATGCCAGTGGCACCAACAGAACACTTCCCCCCACACTGGCAACATAGTCTGCTTTGGAGCTAGTTTCCAGGCGTTTTACCAGTGCTGCCCCAGCAAATGCCAATACCAGCAACAGCAAAACGGTAGAAAAAAGAATCAGATCCAGAGTGGGATCGTTGCTTAAACAGCTATAACTAATCCACAACCCAATGGGAATTAGCGCATAAAGTAAAAGCTGACGAAATGCTTCTTCCGCTACACTGCCATTGGTTTGCTCAATCGCGGCGGAGAGCAACCGCAACCCCGGATAGACCAGAAAAAACGCAACGAGAAAGCCAGCCAGAATCAGGTAATCGGGAGATTTGGAGCCGACTTCCCACGCCAGTTCACCCACAATAAGCTGGGGGTATTTTTGGGGAAATAACCCACTGTTAAGAGCCGCGATCGCCCGTCCTAAAAGCGTCGCCAGCACCAAGCTCACCAGCACGTGCTCCCATACCAGCAACGGAGGACGCAAAAGGGTTTGCAGTGGTCTCAACAGATTCAACAGGCACCTCAATTCGAGTCATCGCTTGCCAACTAGACATCGAATCTTAACATTCAATGCTCTGTTTTCTTAGTCTTTGGGTCGCGTCACGTTAATATCCTGCTTACGGAGTAATACCAAGCTGCGGCTCTCGCGGGTCACCAGGTAAAAGGGACGATTTTGATTGGTGATCACCAACCGCGCCACGTATTCCGATAAAACTGCCAGAATCATAAACAGAATGAAAAACATCACCGAATTTTGCAACGAGAGGGTAGTCCACCCTTCGGCAACGGTGGATTTAAACACATTCACCAGCACTACATAAATGCTGTAAAGCACGTTGAGAAACGCACCTGCCAGCGCCGTAAAGGTGAGCAATCGCAGCGGGTAATGGGACGACAGAAAAAATAGCCGAAAGGCGCGAGAAATGGCAGCAGAGTAACTCTGATTCACAGGTTGCCCAGTGCGGTTGAGCCGCTCGTAATTGAAAGTGCGGTAACGCAAGCCCGAAAACGCCCCAATTACGGGAAACAGGCTGTAGCGATCGCTATTGTCTAAAAACGAGTTGATGGCGCGGCGAGTGTAGAGGCGCAGGGTAGAGGCGGCGATCGGCAGATTTTCTTTGGTCACAAACCGATAAAGCTGAAAGAAAACACGGCTCAAGCCGTTGTATAGGCTAAACGACCGTTGCAGGCGATCACTACGTAAGCCATACACCATGTCCACACCGCTGCAGCTGAGATGCACCATTTCCGGGATTGGGTCAACCGGGTCAAAGGCAGCATCCAGTGTTACCACCACATCCCCGATCGCCTGCTCCAGCCCCACAACAAAGGCACTCTCGTGGGGAATAGGCCGTGCCAGCGAATAGAGTTGAATGTTGCGAAGCTCTTGCTGCAAACGCTCCACCACTTCCACCGTGCCATCCGTTGAGGCATTATCAACCAGTACAATCTCAAAATCTTTGTATTCATTCACCAGCAACGCCGACACTTGCTGCAAATAAGTTGCGATCCAGCTTTCCGCATTTCTAATCGGCGAAATTACAGAAACCAACACATCCGATCGCTGGTTAGCAAAACTCATCCAACAAACTCCTCACGCAGCACTCAAGTATTGATCAACCGCTTCCAGCGCGTCATAAATGTTATCAATTTTAGACCCAAGCAGCGAGACAATCCGAGACTGAGCAGGATCCACTTCAAACAAAATGGGTCGCCCATCGTCGTTTTCATTTTTTACCAGTACGGTTTTTAGCTCAAACAGCGAATCGCGATAAACCATGTTTGCCAAACAGGGAATGTACCGCTGGGCATCTCGTACCATGAACCCAAAATTAGAGCGTTTTTCCAAACTTTCCAGCGTTATATAGGGGTTGGGGTTGGGTGGTGCTGCTTCTGTCCAGGCAGATTGGGGCGTATAGCGGACGTGGGAGAACGTGGACAATCCCCGGTTGGGAAAGGGCATGAACGAGAAGAAGGGACCATCCATGACGGTAACAGAGACCTCCCGCAGTTCATCGGGAAGCTGCACCAGCGGCATTTCAGCAATTTCGTGCTTCAACCTGAGCCGACTGGGAGCAATCCCGGCGATCGCGTTTAAGCCAGAATAGGTGCAGTTAAATACGTAATCAACGCCCGCCCCGTTGCCGTTGCTATCCACGACCGTCAGCGGATTTACCGTCCCCACTTCTACCGCTGCGATCGCCGTTGCTAATTTCACCGTCACCCCTGCCTGGGCTAACCGTTCTCGTAACAACCGCCGTAACACCGCTGCATCAAAGGCGTATTCCTGGGTTTCGTAAACGCTGCTAATTAAGCGAGGAGAGAATAGATCTAAAAAACACGACCGAGCCGGACGAATTGGCGCTTCGATGTTGTGACAGAACACTTCAAACTGACGCGGGCTGACTTTTGACCCGACTCGCGCGATCGCGTACAGCTTAACAAACTCCGTTACAATCGCCGGACGAAATTCATGCAGAAACCGCTGGAAATTGAGCCGACTGCGATACGCCGTACTAAAGCTGCGTGGGTAGTGGTAGCCGTTATGCAGCCGGGCTTGATTGTGGTACGAGGCGCGAGTCAGTAAATCGGGCGATCGCTCAAACAACACCACGTCTGCCCCCTGCTGTGCCAGGTGAATGGCAACGCTACAGCCATAAAACCCCCCTCCAATCACCGCGACCCTAGAATCCATCCGCACAAGTCTTCCTCGTCCCTGGGTTAATCATGACGCATTCCGGCTCAACAACCGTTGCCATCTCTGATAGAACAACGGCTGTCAGTCAGCCTCCCCAGACTAGCGGTTTATGGGACAACGATTGTCTAAAGCTGACTGATCATCGCTACATTAAATCTACATCAAGCGGTATATGCACAAGCGAGCAGTTCATTACGTGTGCTTACCAGATGTTTGTGTTGGAGCAGGTTGGCGCGAAGATGACAGCCGTTGCTTCTGGATTAGAAGTACTACAAGTCTTAGATCAGATCATTCCTGATGTGATTGTTAGCGATGTGGGTAGGGCTGGAATGGATGGCTATGATGCTGGCAGTTGAAAGAGCAGAGAGTGGTTGTTTGAAAAACTTCTGTCAAAGCAGCTAAACCTGAGTATCTTGCAACGAAGCAGTTTTCACATTCCAACCGGAGATAAAAAACTCAACTCGAAATTTGCTGAACTGCAACAAGTCTCCATCGTTCAGAAACCGTTGCTCTAAGGGCTTTAGTCTTGAGTGATTAACAAATGTGCCATTGCTGCTTCCCAAGTCTTTGATGTAAAAACCTTCCCCAGGATAATGCCCAATTACAGCATGGCACCGAGAGACGGATCGATCTAAAACAGCGATCGCGCAGTTATGACTACGCCCAACCAGCCAACTCGTTGCGACTTCAGAAACATTTGTTTGATGAAAGTCTGGTAAGTTGGTTGTTAAAAAAGCAGTACGCCCTGTGGCAACTGCCTGGATGTAGTACAAGCTAACCTCGCAGCGTTTAGGAGCTTCTAAGATTGGCTCAATAATGGTTGAAACCTGGCTAATATTGTCACCAAGTTCAGCAATTAACGTTTGGGAAAGGGCGGGATTTTCCTTTAAAAAGGTTATGGTCTGTTGGTCAACTAGACCAGAAGGCTTCAGATTCAACATGAATACCTAGTAAAAGAAATCTACACTACGCAACGACCGTGTTCTCCAACGCAGGACATCGAAACCCTGATGAAATCTCATGCACCAAACTCGTCTGATTATCTCGGAAAAGTTTCATCCCTCTAATGGGTGATCGGTACAGTTACGTAGAATAAACAACACATAGACAGGGGATGGCAACTCCTAGAAGTCAACTTCGTATAACCTTTACATCTCTTAGAAATTTGGAGGGGATTTATTTAAGTTTCTGCAATGCCTTCCTTTAAACTCATTTCACAATTGCTGCCGTGTATGAACAAAAAATTGATGGGAAAAGAATAAAAGTGTGCTTCTCCACCTGTGCTAATTGAGCGATCGCCAACCCGACTCGATCAAGTTGGGAAAGACGGTAGCAAGGTTTCTACCACATTCGTCTTGGTTGCCCTGAGGTGTTTGAGCCAGCTTCACTGTCAGAGGTATTACCAGGGTTTGGTGAGGCTTTGATGATGGTAGTCTCACCGTTGTTTGTAGCAGACACCTGAATGCTTGCTCCGGTATTAACGGTTTGAAAGGTTCTACGTTGGCGATCGAACAGGCTAAACCACCACTCCGTAGAGCTTGCATACCGAATCCCAGCCCCTGCCAGAATTAAGAGAATCAGCGCAGGTAGCCACCACCCTGTTTTCTTACGCTTACTTTCTTTGCTCATGGTAGGCTCCTTCCGAGTTCAAGACGAACTAATCAAGATGCTGCTGCCCGTACTCAAGCAACAAACGGCTGATTGTGAACACTTTTATCACTGCTCGTTGGCGATCGCACAACTTAATTCTATATGTTCCCACCTCGCAGGAATCTCTGTCCCACTCCAACATCCTGATAGGGAATAACTTGGAGAGCATATCAGTTTTGTAAGTCTCTGCCTTCGCCCTCATCCCCCAACCTCTTCTCCCAAATTTGGGAGTAAGGAGAGTCAAGGCTCAACGTCCCTCTCCCCAAATATGGAAAGGGATTTAGGATAAGGGGCACAATTGCCAGGTTTACTCCATATCCCAAAGTTCACTTAAAGTCACCGTCTGATAATTGCGTTGTTTCAGCTCAGCTAAAATCAGCGTTAACGCTTTGGCTGTTTGTCTACAGCGTGCAGCGGAACCTCCATGCAATAGTAAAATAGCTCCCGGAAAGATGTGCTGCGTCACATACCAGGCAGTAAAAAGGCCATCATCCGTAGGTTTGAAGGTGTCTACGGGCAGCATAGATGCCAGGGCAAATCGGGGTACATAGCCAGGCATTTGTTGCAGGCAGTGAAGCATGGCTTTGTTGTATAGCCCTCGCCCCGGACGATACCAGCGCAAAGGTTGCTGATGTTGCCTGACAATGCATTGATGAGCGGTGCTTAATTGTGTTGCAAAAACCTCTGGATGCAACAATGCTGTGGTTTCATCTGCTGTTCCATGATTGCCAAGCTCATGCCCTTGTTCAAGTATGCGTTCCATAATCGTCGTCTCGTCACATAGATGATTGCTGATGACAAAAAAGGTTGCTCGAACTTGATCGCTGATTGATGCAATGCTCTGATTGTGAGTCGCGATCGCATCCAAAATCAGTAGTGTCGAGGCATCATCTGTCTCATTGGGCGTGGGCACATCGTCAATTGTTAAGGCAACCACTTTTTTAGATGTTTCCTTGTAAAATAATGCGTCTGGAAACAAGCGGGCAACATGAGCAACGAGTTGTTGCGGAGGCGTTTGCATAGGTCACTCGTTTGGAAGCGGATCTACAAATACACTAACAATTTCATTTGCTATAGCAGCCTGAATCATTCGTGAAAGAGAGTTGTAAAAGTCTTTCCCTGTAGGAAAGCCCTTTCACAATCTAAATAGGATCGCTACAGCCCAGCAATTATGATGTTGGCGCGATCGTTTGCAAGGTAGAGAAGAATGTTTTTACCGCCACTGGAACGGAGGTAAATCGAATATGAAATCGATTCGCAGCAAGATCTAGAACTTCTACAACTTTAGCGTAAACATCCCACAATTCTGTTCCAGTTTCGGACTTCACCAACACATTAATCACCAGGTTTGTCAGAGGCTCCAGGGGTTGATGCGCTTGTAGTTCCGCAGATTTTTGAGAAAGTTGCAGCAGTGCTCCCTGAAACGTTTCATCTGCAAGAGTTTTTCCTTCTAAAATGCGATACTGCACGGCAACAGGAGGAGTCAGTGGAGTCAGTTGCAGGTCTTCTTTGGGTAATAGGAGATTGTAGGTGCCTGTCATTCCAGAAACTTCGTAAAGGTTAAGTGGCTCTCGAATACCCTTCGCTCGCATTTGCAATTTTCCACTCACTTGTACCCGTTCTTTTGTGTGTTGAAAAGTGCTATCTGAAATCAGAACTTGTTCTCCAACGGTATAAGATTCGATGCGAGATGCTAAATTAACAGTGTTACCAATAACGGTGTACTTTGCTCGTTGATTAGAGCCAATATTACCCGCGATCGCTTCTCCAGTATGAATCCCAATGCCCATTTCAAGAGTGGGTAAGTTTTGCTGAATCAGTTGTTGGTTGACGTTTTTCATGGCAAGCTGCATGGCGATCGCGCAGGCAACCGCCCGTTCTGGGTCATTTTCTCGTTGTACGGGCGCACCAAACATAACAAAAATGCCGTCTCCCAAAAATTCATTAATGGTGCCCTGATATTGATTAACTACATTTGTCATTGCTTCTAAATACAAGTTGACCACCGAAACAGCATTTTCTGGCGACAATTGTTCTGAAATCGCGGAAAACCCTCGTAAATCTGAAATCAAAACGGTGATAATGCGGCGTTCCCCACCCAGCTTTAAGCCTTCGGGCGTTTCCAGCAGGTTTGCCACCACTTCATTGGTCAGATAACGTCCAAAGGTTTGTCGCATTTCCGCCGCGCTCCAAGCAGTGTAACCTGTGATAGCGGCGGCTGACCCCAACAGAGCGATCGCCGCTGGAGCAACCGGAATCCACCAATTATTTAGGAACACCAGATAACTCCCGCCCACTAAACCTCCAGTGACCACTGCAACCGCGATCGCCGTCCACGGAAGTTTATCAAGCAATTTGCTGGATGAGTTCCAGGCTCTACCCCGAAATCGCCCAAACCAGCACAACCCTGCGCCAACCACCGCCCAACCCAAAATCCAGCCATACTCAACCGGGTCAGCCCAGAAACGCAACAGCGGACGACCTTCTAACGCTGCACTGATCAACTGGCTGGCAACATCGGCATGAATCGCCACCCCGCTGGAGGCTCCTGTTTCACTCAAAGCACTACCCTGCCGGTAAGGCGTGAAAAAATTATCCCCAGCACTTTCTGCGGTAATGCCAATCAACACGATGCGATCGCGGGCAAAGTTATCTGGCATTTTTCCCTCCAATACCTCCGTCATGGAGATGGAGCGAAAGCCATTGCGTAAATTGCGGAAGTTTCCCAAAATCTGATAACCGCCCGCATCCAACCCCATATAGCTACCGTCGTTTGCACTCAATGGCTCAAACACGGTCTGCCCTAACTGAATCTGGCTCTTTTTCGCATCCAGTGTTTTTAGCTCCACCCCCTCTGCCTGCAAATACAAAATTGCCAGCTTTGTTCCCAGGCTAAGGATCGTTTGCTTTTGGCGATCGCGAAGTGACAACAAACTCCGTCGAATCCGCCCATCCCCATCCGACAACAAATCATTGGCACCCACCTGCCCATTTTTCTTCAACGTCGGTGGTGCATTCACCGCCATTCCAGCCGATTCTCCCACTACCTTTTGAATGCCAATCAGGTAAGGTGTAGACTCAAACACCTGCACCAACTTTTCATGACCTGGCTCAACGGGCAAATCACGGTACAGATCCAGCCCGATCGCCCGTGGTTTCTGCCGCTTAATTTGATTCAGTAACCGTGCCAGCTTTTCATCCGGCATCGGCCACTGCGCCGCCTTTTGCAAATCTGCTTCGGTGATTTCGACAATTACAATCCGCTCATCCCGCGTCTCCTCAGGACGCAACCGAAAAAACTGATCCAGCGCCGCAAACTCCAACGGTTGCAACACACCCAGCAAGCGCAAACCAATCACGGCTCCTGCCACACTAGGAACTGCAATCAGCATTCCCCGCAACTGCCACAATTGCTTTCTAAGCCTCATCCACATGAAATCACCAGATATGAGAGAAAATCCTTAGTCGTCTATCCTAATCGGCTGCGTCGCGAGATTTGGGGGAGTGTCATTAAAGTTTGTAAGGGGTGAGGGGTTAAGGGATGAGGGGCGGGGGGTGAGGGCAGGAGAGAGTGGCAAACAGGGGAAGGGATGCGGCGGGGCGAGGGGGATGGGCAACGAGAACGGTCTCTCCAGTTTGATCCACTACCCAGCCCTGCGCTTCGATGATAGGAGATGGGGGATAGGGGATAGGGGATAGGGAAGGGGGAGAGGGTGAGGTGGAAGAGTGGGTGGGTGGATGGGTGGGTGGAATTTCATGCACTTGCTTACTCGTCCACTCCCTCACTCCTCTACCTCCCTCATTTTCCCGACCTCCCTCATCACGTCTGACTTCTGACTTCTGACTTCTGACTCCTGCCTCCTGAACTCCTGCTTGCGATGCGATCGCGGGTTCAACTAACTGCGCCAACTCCACCAGCGGATTATTGAGCAGCAATGCTTCTTCTGGATAGGTTGGCAAGCCGCCCCGTCCAGTTACAACAAAGCGGTTCAGTCTATTGCTGGCGGAACAACCCACCACAATTTGATTGGATGGATCAACGAGGGTGGTGGATAAGGCATCAACTCCGCGACTGGGATCGAGATCAGGGGTGCTGAGAATGACTGTGCCACTGACTCCAAACTGAGAACTGGCAGTAATGTCGCTGAATGGGGTGGGGCGGGGCTGAAATTTTAAGCCGTAGATGCCCTGAGCCGTGATGGAGACTCTGCCCCCTCTGCCCGTAAACGCATTGGCGCTGATGTCGCTATTTTCGGTCAGTACTCCCAGCACAAACGGAGTGCTGAGGGTAATGTTGCCGCCATTGCCCCCTGCCCCAATTCCGCCTGCGGTGGTTGAGATCGTGCCGCTATTGCGTAACAGTACATACTCACGGGCATTCAGGGTAATGTTGCCGCCGTCGCCGTTGCTGGTTGTGGCTGCAATTTGTCCGCGATCGCTGAGGATGAGTTTTCCCGTGTTGATGGTAATATCGCCTGCGTTGCCGCCGAGGGGTGTTTCATTGCTGACAATCAATCCGCTGGGAAAGGGAGTACCTGTGGCACTCCGAAGTACTGGATCAACGCCAGAAATTGTGACCGTATCGGCTACGTCGATCGCTACGTTGCCTGCATCCCCTCTACCTCCCTGCACCACGGCTGCTGCAATTTGGGCACCACTGGTTAAGGAGAGCGATCTCGCCTGGATTCGGATTGTGCCGCCATTGCCGATCGCCGTCTCGCGGACAGAACTGCGAATGCCTGTGGTTTCGCCTAGTTCAATAGAATCTTGCACTTGAATGATAATATTTCCGGCATTTCCTTGTCCTAGCGTGCTGGTGTTGAGTTGGGCGCGAGATTGCATCACCAGATTGTTGGCGCGAATAACAATGCTGCCGCCCGATCCCACCGCTTGAGCCGTTAACACTCCATTGAACAGGTTGCTGCCCTGGGCCAGGGTGACCGTTCCCGTCGCATCAATTTCAATGTTTCCTGCTTGGGCTGCGGCTCCAGTTTGGTTAATCCCCACGGTCAGAGGACTGGCAGCAATCGTCAAGTTTTGGGCTGCGATCGCAATATTTCCCCCGCCCAACGCCCGCACATCGATCGCCGAACGATTTAAAGCAACATTGGCGCGGCTACTATCTGCTGGCAAGATTAGCCGAAAATCTCCGCCTAAGTTAATCAATCCAGCCGTTGCCAGCCCACCCAACTCCACCCGGCCACCTGGTGCGGTTAGTCTGGCTCCATCCAGGGATACTTCTCCCCCAACCAGGGCTAAGGTTTTCCCAGTAGGGACGGTGAGGCGAGCGTTCGCGGTGATTGGGGCAGGCGCAAGCTGACTGTAGAACAATGCGGATGGATTGACTGTGAGCAAGGATGAGGGTAAAACGGGTGCAACGGCACTGAAGCGATCGCCGTTGGGAAATACTACGTCACTGGCAGTCGTAGCCACAAACGACCCACCCAGCGACAACTGCGCGTTTGGTCCAAAAATCATGCCACTGGGATTGATCAGAAATAGATTGGCAGTCCCATCCACTCGGACTGTGCCCAAAATGGTAGAGGCTTGCCCACCCGTCACCCGACTGAAAATGGTTTGAATTTGAGTTGGAGGGCTGAAGCGTGCCGTCTGCCCCTCTCCAACGGAAAAGGTTGAAAAGCTGTGAAAGAGATTGCTGCCACGCACCGCTCCACCCTCGATCAAAAAAGTGTTGGCGGCGGGTTGGGTAACCTGAGAAAATTCGTTGCCTAAGGTGGCATCTGCCGCAATTTGAGCTGGAACTGGTAACGCAGCCGCGATCGCCCACCCTGGAAATACACAAAAACAGACAAGACGGCTCCAAAACACTTGAACACATCGTCTTGTCTGCTTACGCTTCATGATTTTTATGCTAATGGGGAGTAGAGGGCGGCAGGCACATCTAAAGAGCCGCAAAATCCGATTGGTACGCAACGAATCACAAATCGGTTAGCCCTACTCCAGAATTCCCACTTTTAGCGAAAACAAACCTCTCCTGGATCGCAGCCGGGATTGATGATATTAGCGTTGGCGGTTGATGCATTGGCAACCACATTGGCAACCACAGAACCAACAATAACGAGAGCTGCCACAAGTGAAAGATTGCGTTTCATAAAAGACTCCTGATTTAGGGCGGGAAACCAGCACTGACTGCGAGTTTTGTGACTGCAAGCTGGTGGATTAATTTCATCCTATGCGTGTTGAACCAGGCGACATGTGATAGATGTCACAGGGTGCCGAAGGTTCATCACGTCCTCATAAAAGCCCATGCTCTGACAAAATTTTGACGAAACTTGCGAAATCAGGGTTATTTCTGTGCCTGACAGCAACGAGGTGCATTCTGTTCTGGATTATGCATTGTCAGACGCGTGTGCGATCGCACACATTGCTACTTGATCATTACAAAATCCACAGATTGTAGAGACGTTGCAACCTATTGGTGATTCCTTGTATCACACTGTACAATCGGGCACTTGCATTTCGGGTAAGAACACCAGAAGGCAAGTTATCACGTCAATGTGAGGTGTGATTCGCGAATGATAACGAATTTGAGTCGGCGACGGTTTTTGCTCTATGGGTCTGCCACGGTTGGCACCAGCATACTCTTAAAAGCTTGCGGCACTGCTCCATCGCCCCAACCCTCTCCCAGTGCGGCATCACCTGCGGCAACGGGTGCCATTAAAGTGGCAGGCGTTTATACTGTCCCAATCGAGCAGCAGTGGGTCAGCCGAATTCATAAAGCGCTGGATGCTGCCAAAGGACGGGGCGATATTGAGTATGTTTACTCGGAAAATGTGACCAACACCGACTACGAACGGGTGTTACGCCAGTATGCCGAAGCCGGAAATCAGTTGATCGTAGGTGAAGCCTTTGCGGTTGAAAAAGCCTGCCGCGCCGTTGCCAAAGACTATCCCAAAGTGGCATTTCTTATGGGTTCCAGTGGCAAACCGGATGGCAAAAATTTCTCTGTGTTCGACAACTACATCCACGAACCGTCTTACCTAACGGGCATGATCGCGGGCGGCATGACCAAATCCAAAATTATTGGTATGGTGGGCGGTTATCCCATTCCCGAAGTCAATCGCTTGATGCACGCCTTTATGGAAGGGGCGCGGGAAATTACACCCGATGTCAAATTCCTGGTCACGTTCATTGGCAGTTGGTTTGACCCGCCCAAAGCGAAAGAAGCCGCATTTGCTCAAATTGGTGCGGGTGCCGATGTGATGTATGCCGAGCGATTTGGGGTTTCGGATGCGGCGAAGGAAAAGAAAGTGCTGGCGATCGGGAATGTAATCGACACGCAGAAAGATTATCCCGATACCGTGGTTGCCAGCGCTTTGTGGCACATGGAACCGACGATCGATCGCGCCATCCAGGCAGTGAAAGACGGTAGTTTCAAGGCGGAGGATTACGGCATCTACAGCTACATGAAGCACAAAGGCAGTAGCCTATCACCACTGGGTACGTTTGAATCAAAAGTGCCAGCAGAGTTGCAGCAAAAAGTGAAGAAACGGCAGGAAGAGATTTTGGCGGGTACGTTTACGGTCAAAGTCAATGATATGGAACCTAAATCAACCGCCTGATGAACTCAACTTCTGTGCAATCCGACATTGTTCTGCACCTGAACCACATCAGCAAGCGGTTTGGCAGTCTGTTGGCAAATGATGACATCAGCCTGGAATTGCGGCGTGGCGAGGTGTTGGCGCTGCTAGGCGAAAATGGAGCGGGCAAAACCACGTTAATGAATATCCTGTTTGGGCATTACACCGCCGACTCAGGAGAGATTCGTGTGTTTGGGCGATCGCTTCAATCCAGTTCGCCCAAAGCGGCACTATCTGCCGGAATTGGCATGGTACACCAGCACTTTACCCTGGCAGATAATCTCACGGTGCTGGAGAACATCATGCTGGGGACTGAACCCCTATGGCATTTGTGGCAGCGGCAGCAAAACGCTCGGCAACGGGTGATAGCGCTGGCAGATCAATTCGGATTGTCTATGCATCCTGATGCCAAAATTGCTGATTTGTCCGTGGGTGAGCGGCAACGGGTCGAAATCCTGAAAGCGCTGTATCGGGATGTCAAAATTTTGATTCTGGATGAGCCAACCGCAGTTCTAACTCCTCAAGAAACCGAGGCACTGTTCACCACGCTGCACAAACTCACCCAGGCAGAACTCTCCGTGATGTTCATCTCACACAAGCTTCAGGAGGTAATGCGGGTCAGCGATCGCGTCATTGTTCTTCGGACTGGTAGGGTAGTGGCAACCGTTCCTACGGCAGAAACGACTCCAGCCGCCCTAGCCGAACTCATGGTTGGCAGACCGATTCCCCAACCTACGCGTCAATTCCAAACCCCTGGTGAGGCACTGCTCCAGCTTGCAGCGGTCACCGTCGCATCTCAGGATGGCAGACCTTTAATTGATCAGCTTGATTTAACGGTGCGGCAGGCTGAAATCGTGGGGATTGCTGGTGTATCTGGCAATGGACAGGCAGCGCTGTTCAACTTGCTGAGCGGCTTGCTGACCCCAACCTCTGGTACGGTGCGGCTGTATGGTCAGGTCTGCGATCGCTTTACGGCAACGGATATGGTTCGCGCCAACATTGCCCGCATTCCCGAAGATCGTCACACGACAGGGCTAATCGGTGATATGAGCATCTGGGAAAACCTGATCCTGGCAGATTACGCTGAACCTGCATTCAGCCAGAAAGGTTTTCTTAAACGCCACAGCGCGATCGCCCATGCCAATCAGATCATTCAGGCTTTTGATGTCCGCTGTCCCTCGCCCTTTGCCACGGTTCGCCTGCTATCGGGCGGTAATATGCAAAAGTTGATTTTGGGACGAGAACTCTCCCGCCAACCCCAGATCATCCTGGCAAGCCAACCGACACGCGGACTTGACCTGGGAGCTGTCACCTATGTGCATCAACAGTTACTGAATGCTCGCGATCGCGGTGCTGGAATTTTGCTGATTTCGGAAGATTTGGATGAATTGTTGAGTCTCTGCGATCGCCTGTGCGTCATATACCAGGGCAAACTTTCTGCCCCCATGCCCACTGAAACCGTTTCCTTACAAACGCTTGGTTTAATGATGGCAGGAAAGGACAAAGCCGATGCAATTTGATCGTCGTGAAACTGTTCCACTCGGATTAGCGGTGCTTGCGCCCATTGCGGCGATCGCGATCGCATTGTTGCTCTGCACCCCGCTAATTTCCTGGACGGGAATGCCTGCCTTCACCGCTTACGGCATCATGTTCACAGGGGCGCTAGGATCGCCGTTTGCCTGGTCAGAAACCTTATCTCGCGCCACCCCCCTGATGTTTACAGGCTTGGGCGTAGCTGTAGCATTTCGTGCCCGCTTCTGGAATATTGGCGCAGAAGGACAGTTTTACCTGGGCGCGATCGCCGCAACGTTGCTAGGAACGGGATTGCTGAACCTGCCTGCGATCATCCTCCTGCCTCTGATTTTCATGGCTGGTTTCCTGTTTGGAGGCACACTGTTGCTGTTACCTGCCATCCTCAAAACCCGCATTCAGGTTGATGAGGTAGTTACCACACTCTTGCTGAATTTCATCGTCCTGTTGGTTGTTAGCTACCTGGTGGAAGGTCCACTCAAAGATCCCGCTGCCCTGGGTTGGCCCCAGGCGCTTCCCGTTCCTCCTGAAGCGACGCTTCCCAAACTTGGTGGTCGTGCTCACTGGGGGTTGATGATTGCGATCGCCAGCGCAATCTTGATCTGGATTTTGAATGCTCGTGCCGTGCTGGGCTATCAAATGAAAGCGATCGGGGCAAATATTCAGGCGGCTCTGTTTGCCGGAATTCCCATCAACTGGGTGCTTCTTTTGACGGCATTACTCAGTGGTGGACTGGCAGGCATGGGCGGCGTGAGCGAAGTGTCCGGACTCAAAGGCTATCTCAGCCTGGATTTGTCACCTGGATTTGGCTACACCGGAATTGTAGTCGCCATGCTGGCACAACTGCATCCCATTGGAGTTTTAATTTCCGCCATTTTCATTGCCGCCATTTATGTCGGTGCCGATGCCATGAGCCGTGCTGCCAATCTCCCAAGTTATCTTGCCGATGTAATTGTTTCAACCTCACTACTCTGTATGCTGGTGAGTATCCTACTCACGCGCTATCGAGTTCGCTGGCGAAGCTAATCCAAATCAATTCTAACTAAAATCTAAATCTGGAATTAAGTGTGAATAGCATCAACTTGTTGTTAGGGGTAGAATTTTGGGTGGCAACGATTCGGATTGCGACACCGCTGATGTTTGGTACATTGGGAGAGTTGCTGTGTGAACGTGCTGGAGTGTTGAACCTGGGCATTGAAGGCATTATGACGATGGGGGCGTTTGTTGGGTGGGCGGCGGTTTACCAGGGAGCAGATTTGTGGATCGGGGTATTGCTGGCGGCGATCGCGGGGATGGTGTTTGGTCTGCTGCACAGCTTGTTCACAGTCTATTTGGGGCTGTCGCAACACGTTTCCGGCATTGGTATCACGCTGCTTGCGGCAAACTTAGCGTATTTTTTCTACCGGGTGCTGTTGCCGCAAGTCAACACACCACCCAAAATTACACCATTTCAGCCCTTTGCCATTCCGTTGCTATCCCAAATTCCATTCCTTGGAAAAGCAGTTTTCACACAAACACCGCTGACCTATGCTGCGTTTATCCTGGTCGCGATCGCAGCATACCTGCTCTACCGCACCCCAATCGGTCTTGCCATTCGCATGGTGGGAGAAAATCCCAGTGCGGCTGAAGCGCAGGGCATTAATATTTACAGTATTCGTACCCTGGCTGTTGTGATTGGCAGTGCATTCATGGCGATCGCAGGCGCATTTCTCACCCTATCCGCTTTCGACTCCTTTTTTGTCAATTTGATTAATGGTCGCGGCTGGATTTGCATCGCGCTGGTAATTTTCGCATCCTGGCAACCGTTCAAAGCCTTACTGGGTGCTCTCCTCTTTGCCGGGTTCGATGCCCTGCAACTGCGACTCCAGCAAAAGATCGGGGCTGCTATTCCCTATCAATTATTTTTGATGTTGCCCTACATCTTCAGCATCATTGCTCTGTCCGTGATGGCACGGCGAGCCGGATATCCCAAAGCGCTGATGGTGCCGTTCCGCAAAGGCGAACGCTGAACCCTTTAGACATACAATCATCACTAAATGGCAAAGGACTTTAGCGATGTGCAGCGATGTTGCAAGAACTCAGCTAAAAAATGAATTGTTTCAGCGGCTTGAGCCGTTGGGATTGCAACAGGCGTTGTTCCCCTCCGCCGATCGCCTGTCAGAACACACTGCGATCGCCCAACTGATCCAGCAATTGGAAGCCCTGAATCCCATTTCCCACCCGCTACACACTCAACACCTGCCAACCCTGCTGGGCAACTGGCAACTGGTTTACGCTTCCCGTGGAACAGTGGTCACTCGTGGACTAGCATCCTTCTCCAAAAGCCTCTGGAACGGACTGACGATTCAACAAATCTGGCAAACGCTGACGAATGGTAGCGATCGCACCCTTGCCGCTGAAAATGGAGCCGTGTTGACCGTTCCCTGGCTCGGCACCTGGAAGCTACAAGCCAATGGTGTTTGGAGATGGGAAACGGATGAACAGCTTGCCACTGTTACCTTTGGAGCATTTACCATGCAGGCAATGAACCTGTGGGAACACCCCAGTTGGAACCTACCTGCACTCACCGTTCCGGTGTTAGAAGCGTTCAGGAATGAAGCCCTGTGGACAACTTCTTATCTGGATGCAGATTTAAGAATGGGTAAAGGTGCAACGGGCAATTTGTTTGTGTTTCGGCGTACTTAAATGATGTGATGTGCCATTATTTCGCCCTCACCTCCCCAACCCTCCTCTCCCAAATTTACGAGAGAAGGGAGGTTAAACCATTTCTGGCTCTCTTCTTCCAACATTGGAAGAAGGGCTGGGGATGATGGCAAATATAGCAAAGTGCTGAGTAATGAGGACTGAGTGCTGAGAATGCAATCCAGTCACTTCAGGACTTTCAGCAGTTCGATAGTCCTAACCTATAGCAGTACTGCTATGCAGTATTTGAGGGAATTTCAAGAAAGTTGCCCATTGCGCTAAATGGGGAAACGGGTGCCATATTACTTAGGGCGATCGGGTTCAAAAAACAACTTGTACACAATCCAACCGATCCCGCCCATGACGGCAAGCGTTAGCACAAACATCCCGACGCGAATGACGAGGGAGAGCACCAACCCGGCGATCGCCACCACCCCAACCACTTTTGCTATTTGAACAATGCTTCTCAACTGAAGTTGCCTGCCCGATGTCCGGCGATCGCGGTTTGCTGTGGATGGGAGCGGACGAGATAGTTCTGCCTCCAACTCGCGCAATCGGACCGCGGCTTCTCGTTCTCGCAATACCCGTTCTCGCCGCTGCAATTCTTCTTCGTGATTATCTTGAGGATTCATAACTGTAAACTCTTGACCGAGCAACCTTAAATAGGCGATGACCCTATCTCACCGTTCTAACTTAACTTGCAACTCCTCAGTTTTGGCAGGATGGTGATCCCGTTACGGTTTCTTACCACTCACCACAAATCCAGTGAACGAACAGAAAAATTCCCCAACCTGATCAAGGTAGCGCAATTCTGCCAGCCACTCGTTGGCTTCCTGCTGGCTCACCACGCCAATTTCTCCCGCCCTATGCGCTGTTTGCACCAGATCAAACACTTGATCAGCCAGATCAAATTGTTGAATGACTAACGTTTCCGGGCTAGTTTGAATATGTGTTAGCCCCTCGTGGTGAAAGTACTTTGGCAAATCACGCCCCACCCAACCTGTCGGGAAACTGTCGCACCAGAAGTTGAGCAGTTTCCGCGTGACTGCGTGTTTTTCAGAGTCAACAATGAATGTTTCCCAATCAGGCTCCATCGCCACAATCCGTCCCCCAGAGCGAACCACTCGCGTCATTTCTGCGACCACTCTTTCTGGTTCAGAGATATGTTGCAAAGTGCGATCCACTCTTGCCGCATCAAAAGTCTTGTCTGCAAAGGGCAACTGTTGCGCTTCGGCTCGGATGAATTCAATCAGTAACTGTAACTCTTTAGTACTTGCGATCGCCTGATCCAGCATGACCTGACTGTGATCAATTGCAACCACCCTACCCGTTTTGCCAACCCGTTTTGCCAGCGCGATCGCATCTTCGCCTGTTCCACAACCCACTTCCAAAACAGTCTCCCCTTCAACCAATTGCAGTAGATCAAAGGTCTTTTGCTTGTAGGTCTGAAAAAAATCTAACGACTCTAATAATCTGAGGCAGTGCGTAAATTTTTGAGCCGCATGGGTACCATCGACGTTTTCAAAGTCACTCGCTAAGTAAGACATCACAACTTCTACTTTTTTAGCAGTGAGGGAATACTCAGCCAGAATACCAACAATGGCACCCAGAACCAAATAAAAGCTTCATCGCTTCGCCAGACGCTTTTCCTTCGCCATCTTGCGGAGCCGAATCGACTCAGGCGTAATCTCCAGCAACTCATCCGGTCCGATGTATTCCAACGCCCGCTCCAGGCTCATGTCAATTGGTGCTTGCAACTGCACCAGTTCATCGCCACTGGCAGCCCGGTGGTTGGTCAACTGTTTGGTTTTGCAAACATTCAGTTCCAGGTCTTGCGGACGGTTGTGTTCACCCACAATCATCCCCTTGTAAACCTTCGTACCAGGTTTGATGAAGAATACGCCACGATCTTCCGAGTTTTTCAGGGCGTAGAAGGTTGCAACCCCTTCTTCAAAGGAAATCAGCACCCCGTTCCGACGGGCATCAATATCACCCACAATCGGACGATAGTCAAAGAAACTGTGGTTCATGATCCCATCGCCACGAGTCAGGCGCATGAATTCTCCCCGGAAGCCAATTAAGCCCCGCGCCGGAATCACAAATTCCAGTTGGGTGCGTCCGTTGCCGCCAACTTGCATATCTTGCATTTCAGCTTTCCGTTGTCCCAACCGCTCAATACAGCTTCCAGACGCTTCATCCGGCACATCCAGCACTAGTGTTTCGTAGGGTTCGCAAGGCTGACCGTTGACTTCGCGATAAATTACCTGTGGCTGAGAAACTTGAAACTCGTAGCCTTCGCGCCGCATGGTTTCAATCAAAATACCGAGGTGGAGTTCTCCCCGTCCCGATACCAGGAAGCGATCGGGAGAATCGGTTTCTTCAACTCGCAGCGCCACATTAGTTTCCAGTTCTCGCATCAGGCGATCGCGCACCTGGCGAGAAGTCACCATCTTGCCTTCCTGCCCAGCAAACGGAGAATCATTCACCGAGAACGTCATTTGCAGGGTTGGCTCATCCACCTTAATCAGCGGCAACGCCCGTGGCTCATTGGGACACGTAATCGTCTCCCCAATATTGGCATCAGCAAAACCTGCAACCGCCACAATATTTCCGGCAGACGCTTCTTCAACGTCGATCCGCTTCAAGCCTTCAAAGCCCATTAACTTGGTAATCTTGGCTTTCACAATATCGCCCGTTTCCGTGACGAGGGCAGCCTGTTGTCCCGCCCGAATCGTACCATTGTGGACTCTGCCAATTACAATTCGCCCTAAATACTCGGAGTAATCCAGGGTTGTGACCTGAAGCTGTAGGGATGCATTGGGATCCCCCACTGGCGGCGGAACGTGCCGCAGAAATGCCTCAAACAGCGGTTTCATGTCTACCCGCTCATCCTCTAATTGCTCGATCGCAAACCCCGATAAGCCCGACGCAAACAGGTAGGGAAACTCGCATTGATCGTCGTCTGCTCCCAGTTCCAGGAATAGATCCAATACTTTGTCGATCGCCGCATGGGGATCAGCCTGGGGACGGTCAATCTTGTTCACCAGTACAATTGGACGCAATCCCTGCTCCAGAGCCTTCTTCAGCACAAAGCGCGTCTGCGGCATCGGACCTTCATTGGCATCCACGATCAGCAGGCAACCATCCACCATGCCCAACACCCGCTCCACTTCACCACCAAAGTCTGCGTGTCCGGGCGTATCCACAATATTAATCAGCGTGTCTTTGTAGCGAACCGCGGTATTTTTCGCCAGGATAGTGATGCCCCGTTCCCGCTCCAGATCGTTAGAATCCATAACGCAATCCGGGACTTCCTCACCTTCTCGGAACGTGCCTGCTTGTTTAAGGAGCGCATCTACAAGAGTTGTTTTGCCGTGGTCAACGTGAGCAATGATGGCAACATTGCGAATGGGCAGAGTCATAAGAACCGTTCCAGCGAAGGATAGAGGATGTCTATAAATACAAGCTTCTTAAGCAATTTTTTCAGTACAGAAAGTACATCTTTTGGTAAAGAAGCCTCAATAATTCTAACTTAGTGGTTTACAAAACGGGGAAATTTACTGAATCAGGGCTGGAACACTTCTGCCCCTTGAGGATTTAGCGGCAGCAGTATCTCAAATGTGGTGCCAGTGCCCGGTTTTGACCGCAGATTCAAGTGACCGCCGTGCTTCTCCACAATAATCTGGCGGCTGATTGCCAACCCTAATCCAGTTCCCTGCCCCGCAGGTTTTGTGGTGAAGAAGGTCTCAAAGATTTTGGACTGAATTTCGAGTGGAATTCCTGAAGCATTGTCGCTAATGTAAACAGCTACCCAATCTCGGTTTTGTCTAGCATCTAATTTTTGTGAAAGGATAGTTGTGGTAATTTCAATTTGAGGGCTCCAATCCGAGTTTGATACGACTTCTGCATGTTCCAAAAGTGCATCGATCGCATTCACAATGATATTTGTAAATACCTGGCTAATCTGACCTGAAAAACCATGAACATTAGAGATCTCTCCATAGGTTTTAACCACTTCCACCGAATGTTTAATGCGGTTATTAAGAATTAGCAAAGTATTGTCCAGAATTTCGTGAATATCAACTGGACGCTTAACCGCTTCATCCATGTGGGAAAAGCTTTTCAACG
>JACYLN010000118.1 GCA_015272515.1 Leptolyngbyaceae cyanobacterium C42_A2020_001
CCTATCTTAATGGACAATTCTCAAAGTGAGTCTTGCAAAACTGGGATGCACTCGTTTAAATTGGTTTGCAGCAGAAGTTTCATTAGAAATGAAACAGGATTTTGTAATACGTTTAAGACTGTTGGAAGAGTTTTTGAGATTCTACCAATGCCACTTGTAAAATGCCCCTGTCCGACAACATAAATTCCATTAATCCCTATCAAAAGATGTTGGCGAAAAGTTTCAGATAGTTGCAAAAGCACTTCTTCAAAAGAATGCAGGTTTTTGCAATGGCGTTACAGTCTTAGATGTTGGTAAGGCATGATGCTCAAAACTCAACTCCTCACAATTTGTCCGAGGTCCCTAATGTCTAGGTGTTGTACGCCACAAAATATCAAGAAACGAAACTATGGTGGAGTTAAAAATGACATCAAGAGGGTGTAAAAGCAATCAACGCAGACGGGAAAATTTAACTCTAAGAGGTTGTTTGCAAGGACTTGATAATCAATTAATTAAGTCTTTTTTGAGATCCGCTGGTAGCGCCTTATCCATCGCGATCGCACTTTCTAGCTACCCTGCTCATGCCAACGACCCAGTCCCTACTTCAAAAGAATTCAGCCCTTCATCCTCTAAAATCAAGCCCTCATCTAATCAAGAACCTATTTATGCAAAGCACGTTCTAAGTCAGGCTAGTTTGTTGGTCGATCCTGTTACCGAACTGTCGATCAAGTCTGGTCATTCGATTGACTCTCGCCCGATAGAATCCCTCAAGCCACCCTTTCGACTGAATTCAGTTGCTCAAGCAGATGCTCCACCGCCTCAGCCTTCCCAAGCTCAACCTGCTGAAGCCCAACCGTCTGTCCCCGCATCTGACGCACCCTCTGCACCGCCTGCATCCAGCGATGCTTCCCAAAAAACTGCCAGCGATCGCTGGCAGTTTTCCGTTGCACCTTATTTCTTTGTGCCCTTAAATGCTGAAGTAGATGCAACCGTTCTGGGTCGCAGTACCTCAATTGATTTGAGCTTGGGAGACATTTTAGAGTTCGATCGCGCCTTTGATGCAGGTCTGCGGGTGGAAGCGTGGAAAAATCGATTTGGATTGATTCTCGACGGGTTTTATGTCTCTCTCAAAGACAGCGGAAATCTGGGGGTTACCTTCCCCGCAGGCAGCCTGCAACGCTTTGGGATTCCCTTTCCAGTTAGAGCCAGTGCCGACGCTAGTTTATCCACCCGCCAGGGGCAGATCGACTTAGCAGCATCCTATCGCGTGGTTGACACACTCCTCAGCAATCCAGCAGAATTGACCAATCCTTACCCCCGCCTGACTGTTGCACCAATTCTAGGTCTCCGAATCAACATTTTGAGTCAAGAACTGGAAGTGGATGACATTCGCCTCAACAACATTCCCGTCAGCGGTCTGCCACTGCCAATTACCCTTCCGGTGAATCAGGACTTCAGTTCTTCTCGAACCACCGTTGAACCATTGCTTGGCGCACAAATTGGGTTAGATTTATCCAGACAATGGACTATCGGAATTCGGGGCGATGTCTCTGGCTTTAATGTTGGTGCCGATCGCAACTGGACCTGGAATCTGCTAGCCAGCATTCAATATAATCTCTCCTCCAGCACATCGCTGCAACTTGGTTACCGCGTTAATGATTTTGAATTTGCCGATGGATCAGGCTTAAGACGATCTAGAGTCAATCTGAATCAAAACGGACTACTGCTCGGCGTTATATTTCGCTTCTAAATCAGCGTTTGAATCAATCACAGCAACCCGTTGTGTAGTCACGACAATTCCTAATTCCTACGGTTGGAACTGAACAATGACCCCCAACCAAATGCCTTGCTGCGGATTGAAACGGGCAGTAGTTCGACCATGAGCGAAGATGGCTACGCAGCAAAATGTCTATCGCCGTAATCGGTTGCAAAAATATCGAGTGTGGCAAACCTTTGAGCACCGCTTCAATTGGTTCTGGGGCAGGATTTAGAAGCGTTTTGCGGTTTCCTGAAAGTACTTGCTCAGACCTTGCACTGAAGCTAAGAAAACAAAGATGAAGAGGTTTACAAGATCACGATCATGGTCTCGCATCACTAAGTTGCCCTGGGTACACTAGGATTGGAGCTTTTAAGAGGATAAACCGAATGTCGTCTAAGAGTGAGTTGCAAACCCTGCTCAAGGATCGATACGGCATCAATAAGAATATTACTCAGTCCTTAAGCCCAGAGGATTGTGAAAATTTACTGATCTTCCTCAGCAATCAACCCAGCGTTGGAAGATTAGTGAAGTCATTTGTTGAGAAGAACGGTGAACTGTCACAGAATAATCGATACTACGGTCAGCAGCGAAGTCAAGCAGAGAGAAAGCTGGCGCAACTTCAGGCTGAATATCATCAGCTAGAGCAATCCATTGTTGATCAGGAAAAAGCTAACGCAGTATTAGATCGACGTAAAAATGTGCTGTCTGAAGAGCAGCAAGCCCTAGAAGAGGAAATCAAACGACTCACGAGTGAAAATCAAAGCTTAGGCTCAAAAGTTCAAACTTTAGTTACTCGTAATGATGAGTTAATTGAAGCAAACGATCGCTTAAAAAAAGATAATAAAGAACTCAAAAATGTTGTTGATCAGATTCGCTTACGTTTAGCCAGAGATACCAAAATGCTACTGCAATACGAAGATAGCGAGATTCGCAAAGCACTCATTCGCTTATTCCGTTGGACATTAGGGTAGAGGCAGACAGGATGGCCAGCAAAAAGAGTGGAAAGCGTCTATTCTGCGGTATGAGTTATCGCGAAGTTCAGCAATCAAACTCAGCCCGTCGAAGTCATCTTCCCAAGCAAGACCAACAGTGGCTTAAGGAGAATGGTTATCGAAATATTGGTTGGGATAATGTCATTAAACTGCATCAAAAAATCAACGATCTTCTATCAACTTCTGATTCAGATGAGCCAACCCTGGAAGAGTTATTTTTGAAAGCAGATCAAATTGGCAGTCAATATCAAACACTTGAAGAGATTGAAGCATTTAATCAAGCCTTGAGTAAGGAAGTTGAAGCAATTGCGAACACGATTGATCAGCAGTTTCCAGACGAAGAAGTTGAATATATTGATTATAGTCAATCCTCGCATTAGCGCAGCAATCGGAAATCTACCCAGAATCGTAAACATTAGTTAGGTCGCGATCGCCCATTCTTGCCATGTCCACTGAACCCGATAAAACACTCCAGGAACTATTCAAGTTGGCCGATAGAGTTGGCAATCGGCGTTATCATAAGCTGACTCAGCAAGATTTTGAAGACTATCGAAAATTTGATTATTGGCGATACATTAACGGGGATAGTGAATGTGGCACTACACTGGAAAGTCAGCAATGGGTGAAGGATAATTCAGATAGCCATTGTCCCGTATGTAGTAAAAAGTTTAGCTCTATCAACGGCAGAAGCATTGATCATAAATTACCCCGCGCCCAGTATCCCTGGTTATCGCTAGATTTTAGAAATCTGTGGGTTATTTGTTATCAGTGCAACCAGGAAAAAGGTGAAATGCACTGGTATGAATACGAGCACTATACTTTTAATCACCATCCAGATCGATATCACGATATTGTCTTTGCTCGACCTAAGCAGTTGCTTCAATCCTTAACGCTAAAGTAGCGGTAAAACTTGCATCGGACAATAGTTCATTGAGTATGATTTTGCTAGGAACTGGTCTGGTTGCCCTCAATAAACTCGCTTGGAAAACCGCTACTCGCCAGGTGCTACTTATGGATTCATCTACGCTTCATTCTGTTCATCAACCTCATATCGCTAGAAATTGGCGATCGCGTCCAGGCTATTTAAGCGAGGGTGATTCTGATTTTGAATCGGTGCATATTTTGCTGGGTCAATTCCTTGCCGATCGCCATTCACCAGATCCGTTGCCCGATGAAACCCTCCTAACAGAAAACACCAAATTCGATTGGGGCGATGGCAAGCCGTTGGAGAAAGTGATCCAGTCCCAGGCTGACCTGGAATTTCTGATGCAGCATCCCGTGTTGTTTCGGAATGCGATCGCCATCATTGAACCGTGGCAGCATGTGGGGCGGAATCCCTTAGAGGAAGCGGTGCGGGCATCCCTGAATGTAGCTTACATCGCTCAAAAAATTGCCGATTGCGATTCGATTTTGTTTCCTCTGTGGGCTTCTGGGCTGCTCGACCCGGAGCTAGTGGTGCCGCTGATTACCTCTGGGTTAGCAGTAGTGGTCGAAGGGGGCGATCCATCGGTACGGGATGCGTCTACCTTTGATGGAGCGAACTGTTCCCTCACCGATCTCCATTGTTTGGTGGAGAAGCTGCTGATCTCGCGATCGCCAACCAGTGCCCTAGCGCTCTTCATCTGTTTAGGACATCAATTAGCCGCGCAGGGACACATCAATCTAATTAAACGCGCCGTGCAGCAAGTCCTGAGTACAGAGTCTTTGCCCAGAGATGAGAACGGCAAGATGTTGAAGGCATTGCAGCGCGTTTGTCGGCAGATTGAAACGGTTGGTAGTACCCTCAAAATTACGAAGCGGAATGGGCATGTGATTGCAGAGGGCTGGGATCATCCGGAATTTGCGGTTGGTCCGAATGAACACAAGGAAGTGGGCAATCGCCGCCTGCATCATTATCAATCTCCGGATGGAGAGGCACTGGGCATTCCTCAAGAACTCATTAACGCTCATGAAATCACAGCGGATGAATACGCAGGTGTTATTGATACGGCGATCGAGTATGAGCGGGAAGTCAATATTGCCATGTTCCATTCGGATGAAGTCAACGAAGAAGCAATTTTGTTTGCAAACTGGGCATACCGCTTGTTACACAATGCCATCATTCCCCACCGCTCAACCCTGGCGGGTAGCCGTTTGGCATGGTTGTTGAAACTACCCGATGCAATTGAGATTTTGTGTTCCACCACGATCCCACCACGATCAGGGATGAAATCGTGACCGAATGTTCTGCCACGTGCATCATCTATAAGGATTTTGAAAGTAAGCTGGTGCGGCGATCATTCACCTGTCAATTTCATCCAGAATTGTTGTCTGATTTACGCACGGTTGGCATGGCTGAGCCGCCTACCTATGCTCGCCTAAAAACCGATGACGGCGCACGCCTGTTTGCCCGCCTCCTGTACGAGGGGATGCAGGAATAATGGGGCTTAGGAAACACGATCAGAAAATGCCTATTTCCCCTCTGGAGGCTTTGGATTTAGCTACGGGGGTTATCAGTCGCGGAAGTGGAAGGTTCAGGGGCGAAAAATTATTCAAGATATAAAATTAAAAGTGGATTGGAACCCATTTTGAACTTTTCATTTTATGAACTGGTAGGCGGGCAATCCCAGCGCATGAGTTCCAATAATCGCGCTCACTATGCAATTCCGCCGATGGGAGTGGAAGTTAGCAAGCGGGAAGGAACGTATCAGAACCAAACTCAGCTTTGGCCACGCTGGTGAGATTTGTAGGGAAACTTGCTACTGACGGGAAGTGAACCAGCGATCGTCGTAATACAATCCTGGGGCAGTTCTTCTAAAATTCCACTTCTTGTGGGGCACGGGGGAAGGGGATGACATCCCGAATATTACCCATCCCCGTCATGAACTGCACGAGGCGTTCAAACCCTAACCCAAAGCCTGCATGGGGAACAGTGCCGTAGCGACGTAGATCCAGATACCACCAATAAGGCGCGGGATCGAGTCCCACAGCTTGAATACGACTTTCCAACACATCCAGGCGTTCTTCCCGCTGCGACCCGCCAATTATTTCACCAATTTTAGGAGCCAGCACATCCATGGCAGCCACGGTTTTTTCGTCGTCGTTGAGCCGCATATAAAAGGCTTTGATTTTAGCGGGATAGTCCGTCACGATGGTCGGCTTCTTGAAGTATTCTTCCGCCAGGTAGCGCTCGTGTTCTGACTGCATATCCAGCCCCCACTGCACCGGATATTCAAAGGTTCTGCCAGATTTTTCCAGCAGGGAGATGGCTTCGGTGTAAGTGACGCGGGCGAATTCATTGTTGATGATGTTATCTGCCGTTGCCAGCACGGATTTGTCGATGCGTTCGTTGAAAAATTCCATGTCTTCCGAGCAGGTTTCTAACACATGTTGAAAGACATGTTTGAGAAAGGCTTCTGCCAGTTCCATGTCACCCTGAAGATTGCAGAATGCCATTTCTGGCTCAACCATCCAAAATTCTGCCAGGTGTCGCGAAGTGTTGGAGTTTTCAGCGCGGAAGGTGGGACCAAAGGTGTAGACGTTGGAGAATGCCATTGCCATAATTTCGGCTTCCAACTGTCCGCTGACGGTAAGGTAGGCTTGCTTGCCAAAAAAATCTTTACTGTAATCCACCTTTTTGTCGTCGGTGAGCGGCACTTTGGTCAGGTCAAAGCCCGTGACGGTGAACATTTCGCCTGCCCCTTCACAATCACTGGCGCTGATGATGGGGGTATGAATCCACAAAAAGCCCCGCTCCTGAAAGAAATTGTGGATGGCGGCGGCGGCGGCGTTACGGACGCGGAAGACGGCTCCAAGGGTATTGGTGCGCGATCGCAAATGGGCAATATCCCGCAAAAACTCGAAGGAGTGGCGCTTTTTCTGCAAGGGGTAGGTTTCGGCATCGGCTTCCCCATAAACAGCGATCGCGTCAGCTTTCAATTCAATCCGCTGCCCTTTTGCCGGAGACTCCACCAGCATTCCAGAAATTTCAACTGATGCGCCCGTGCTAATGCGTTTGATCGTCTCGGCATAGCCCGGAACATCCTGATTGACAACCACTTGTAATCCCGCCATTGAGGAACCATCGTTGACTTCTACAAAGCTGAATTCTTTCTGCTCGCGTTTGGTGCGAACCCAGCCTTGCACAGTCACGGTTTCGTTGGGTTGTCCGTTGCGGAGAAGGTCGGCAATGCGTCGAGTCATGGGATTGATAATGGGGAATGGGGAATGAGTGATTTTAGATTAGAAATTGGTGGGAGCGATGGATAGGAACCTGGTTGATGGCTGCTTTGGCTCATTATAGGAGAACCTGATTAGCTACGGCGGAGCGATCGCGCTTTCGGCTGGAATGGGCATGTTTGAAGAGATTGCGATCGCTGAAATAATCTCGGTATGATTTTGCTGCCGTTGCCACCACTATGACTGCCGGGAGGCTTCTTTGACAGACACCATTCGAGGCGTTCAACCACCGCTAGAATTTATCCCGCCCGCCTATAACCCCACTGTGCGCCACATTGTGAACTGGGCGCTGCCCGTGATCACTCAACGATTTACGACCCTGCGAGATGTGGAGGCAACCAACCTGGAAACCCTGGTCGATGTGTATCACCAATTTCAAGCAGGAAAGATTCGAGTTTTGCTGGCGTTTCGCCATCCCGCCGCAAAAGATCCCTTCTGCCTGGGCAACCTGCTTTGGCGCTTAGTGCCCGCTGCTGCCAATCAACTCAGTGTTGACCTGAAGAAACCCATTCATGCTCACTTCATCTACGATCGCGGCATTCCCTTGTGGCTGGGCAACTGGGTCACCTGGTTATTTCCTCGTTTGGGCGGCACTCCCATCCATCGGGGCAAAATTGACCTGACTGGCTTGCGCTCTGCCCGCAACTTGTTTGCCAACGGTACGTTTCCGCTGGTTGCCGCTCCCGAAGGTGCCACCAATGGGCATAACGAAATCATCAGTCCGCTGGAACCAGGGATTAGCCAACTGGGATTTTGGTGTGTGGAAGATCTACGAAAAGCAGGACGAGATGAAGAGGTGGTAATTCTGCCATTGGGTATCAAGTATCACTACATCACCCCACCCTGGGAAGCGCTGGAGAAAATTCTTACCCAGCTAGAAGCCGACACCGGGCTGGAGCCTGTAACCACGCTCTCTACCAACCAGCTCGACGAAACTCAACTCTACAAGCGGTTGTATCGGCTGGGAGAATACCTTTTATCCTTAATGGAAGACTACTATACTCGCTTCTTCCACATCAGCCTGCCTGCGCCCGCCGTGCCGTCTACGGATGCTGCTGCCACGCCTTCAGTCCTATCGAATGAGGTGTTTGCCGCGCGGTTGCGATCGCTGCTAGATGCAGCGCTTCAAGTGGCAGAACAATACTTTAACCTCCAGCCCAAAGGTAGTGTCATCGATCGCTGTCGCCGTTTAGAGCAAGCCGCCTGGGATTGCATTTTTCGAGAAGACTTAAACCTGGAAACCATTTCGGCGATCGAGCGCGGATTAGCAGACCGAGTGGCGGAAGAAGCGGATTTGCGCGTTTGGCACATGCGCCTGGTGGAAAGTTTCGTTGCCGTCACCGGGCAGTATGTTCAAGAAAAATTTACGGTTGAACGATTTGCCGATACCACACTGCTAATTTGGGATATGGTGTGCCGGATCAAAGGCGGCGACCCCTTCAAGCGTCCCAGTCTCGGCGCGCAAACAGCCTACGTTACAGTTGGGCAACCCATTTCGGTATCTGAGCGCTGGCAGTTTTACCAGGGAGGACGCAAAAACGCCAAGCAAGCCGTTGCCGAGCTAACACGAGACTTACAGAATGCGCTGGAGGCAATGCTTTAGGAGCGTCAGGAATGAGAATTGAATGAACTACCCCGCCGCAAGCGGACGGGGTATCAGAATCAAAAAAGAGCAA
>JACYLN010000067.1 GCA_015272515.1 Leptolyngbyaceae cyanobacterium C42_A2020_001
AATGGGTCGGTGCCCGAGTGGTTAATGGGGGCGGACTGTAAATCCGCTGGCTATGCCTACGCTGGTTCAAATCCAGCCCGGCCCACCACCGCTTGCCCGTGTGGCTCAGTGGTAGAGCACACCCTTGGTAAGGGTGAGGTCACGAGTTCGATCCTCGTCACGGGCTTTGGGTACACTGAGACATCTCGAAATGCAAACTGATGTCTTGATATTTCTCAAATGGCAAAGCATACTCAGGCTCACCTCACTCGCTCGATCGCACGAAATAAACCGTCTACTCTCAAGGACATGACCAAGCGCCAGATGGAGTATTACATGGGCGCGAAGTTGTTGGAGATTGGCGTAAACCCTAAGTCAGCAATTTATCGTTGGTCTATAGAAATTAAGGGAGCCAACGAGGTATTTACCTATAGTGCTTACTGGGATGATTCAAAAGAAAAACTGCTACAAGATGAGCAAGCAAGCGACTAAGACAGAGATCCCCCTTTGAATCAAGGATTATGGGGAGCTTGACTAGGGCAAAAGGCGCAAAAAACAAGCAATTGCCCACCTGCTCTTCAAGCGAGTGCTCTTTAGAGGATTGGGATGGGGTTCAATTCTAGCTGCCCAGCTATCCAGGTGCATGCCTGCTGATGGCTGAGTGCTCTAGTTATTCAATGCTTTATAGCTTTGATCAGCAAGCTTAGGATATTGATAGCGCTTGACATGTCGAGTCCTGGTGGGCTGATTGACTCGCTTTTGCCCCCTGGTGTGTGGAGGTGGTTCTATGACTAACGATAGATCTGTAGCTTTAGCTACAGAATAAATGATATTATTGTGTTGTAGACCTCTCATCGAAGAATCTCACATTGAGATCAGGCAATAACTATGGCTAATGTCCTTCATACAAACGATTCTCACCTCTGGCATAAGCATCAAGAGAACATGGCGGCATCGCTTAATCACCGTCTGGAGGTGGCAAAAGCGGCTCAAAACACAAGACTGGTTGAATTGCTAGAGCGGGAACAAAAAGAAACTTCAGGCGATGTGGCTGACTATCCCTTTAGTTCCTGGTCTCAGAACCTATCAACCCTTTGGCATGATTTGGTGACGCTAGTTACGGGAGATAGGCGGTTGCAAGTGTGGCAGAGTGTAGACGAACAGGGCGATCGCTGGTGGTGCGCCTACAATCCTCAAACGGGGCAATCGGTTTACGCAGATTCCGAAGCTGAAATGCGCTTCTGGATTGAACAAAACTATTCTCACGAAGCTTAATTGAGAACGAGTCGAGCTAGAGCAACTGTCTTTTCAGCTTGATCTCCCTCACAACGATTGGGTGAAGGCCTCTTGCAACTCTGGCAAATAGCGAGCCACAATGCCGCCCCCCACAAACCCAAACAAATGACTCTGCCAGGATTTTCCCCGGTGAATTGGTAGTACTCCCCAGATCATACTGCCGTAGAGTAAACCCACCAGAACGGCGATCGCGATCGCGCTAAAACTTTGCTCAAAATACCCACGCAGTAGCAAAAACCCGAAATAACCAAACACTAAACCGCTGGCACCAAGATGCATCGTGTTTGTGCCACCCAACAGCCAGGCACCCACCCCACTCACCAGCCAAACCACTGCTGTCACCAAAAGAAAGGTGTTCAGCCCATTCAGCATAATGAGCCAGCCCAAAACCGCAAGGGGAATGGTATTGGCCGCGAGATGGGCTAAATTGCCATGCAGCAACGGTGCAAATAGAATGCCGCGTAACCCAATCAGGCGACGGGGGCGAATCCCTAAGCGGTTGAGTTGTCCGCGCAATAGCAAAATATCGACTAACTCCAAAGCCCAAAGCGTTAGAATAAACCCACCCAACAGTTGCAGGGGAACTTTGAAAGCATCTGGGTCGCTAGCGATTGCGGGAAGGACGAAACCATTTGAAATCGCCATCGAAAGCTGGCTGAAACGGCTCATGGATTGGAAAGTTCAGAGATGCTTACATGGCGTGCCACTCGATAATAGTACTAATCCCGCCGCAGGGTGGTAGGGCGCGGAACCTATTTCACCATTTCCCATCTCCTTACCTCTCATTCCGCGTCCCCCCATCCCCATTTCCGATTCCCTTATACAGGTTTACTATTAAAGAGTTCTGGGTTACGTTGCTGCCAGCATGAGTGGAATTACCCGACGCTTAACCGTGTCTGAACTGAGCCAGCGAATTTTAGACATGGCGAAAACCGGAGTGTACCGGGAGTCGCTGTTTGAAACATTTCAACCAGTGGCGACGAAACAGCAAATTAGCCAGGCGATTCGTCATGCCAAACAATTTGGCTTACACTCCGTTGCCAAGCTACGAGATCCAGAACTGGGAACCTATTACCAACTTGACCAGGTGAAGTTTAATTCGCTCCAGCACTCGCTACAAACGGTAGTGCCGCTAGCAAAAGAAGATGGGTTGCAGCGCATGACCGAAGCCATTGTAACCATTCGCTTAATGCTAACGGTTGCAGCAGGGAGCGCGATCGCCCTATTGGCGATGGGTGTATTTTGCCTGCTGACTCAGAATTCCAGTACGGGATGGGGCTTAATTACTGGTGCGGTGAGTGGTGCTGCAATTTGGGCACTTCAAAAAGCGTTGGCAAAGAAGATTATGTAATTAATCAAGTTCCAATGAACTTCCGTAACCCGTTTGGGTGAGGGTGTAGCTTCAGACAACTTTTTAGCAATCTGCTCTAGTGGTTTGGCGAAAGCATTTTCCCTCATTCAGTGAGTTCATCCAGGAGCGTCAAGATGAATTATTTCTCAACCGTTATCTCTTTGCTGCGCGATCGCAACGAGTTTCTAGAAGAAATTCATAACGGAGTCAAACTCAAGAGCAAAATCTCCGCCTTGATGATTTCCAGTTTTTGTTTCTTTGCAGTATACGGTGCAATTATTGGCACATTTCACAGTCCACTTCAAGCTGCCTCTTCCGCCATTAAGCTTCCAGCACTTTATCTAATTACCCTATTGGTTTGTTTGCCAACCTTATACATTTTCAATGTGTTGTTTGGTGCCAAACAAACCATTACCCAACACTTTACCTATTTGCTCACAGCAGTCTCAGTCATTGCCTTATTGTTGTGTGGCTTTGCTCCCGTCACGCTGTTTTTTCTCATCACCGTCAACGATTACAGCTTCTTTCTCCTGCTCAACGTGATTATCTTCACGCTCACAGGCATCCTGGGCGTTTCCTTCCTGTACCAGATCATGCGCCCGGTCGCAGATGGTGAAAACGGGCAAGGGGTGAAAGTTCGCACGAGTATTCTGCGGTTTTGGCTCTGTCTTTACGGGTTTGTAGGCAGTCAACTGGGTTGGACGCTACGCCCGTTTTTTGGCTCTCCAGGGCAGTTTGAGCTATTTCGTCCCAGAGAAGGCAGCTTTTTCTCCGGCGTTTGGAATGCGTTGATCAATCTACTTTCCTGAACTTCCACATTGGTCAGAAGTGAGAAATCGCGAGACGATTATCTCGGTGGAAAACCATTTGTTTGGAATTGCAAGCATGAAAGCTGAACTGGCAGATTTGATGATTTCCGAGCAGGAGATTGAACGATTAAGCGGTTGTGATGTTGGTTCCATCTTTATTGGAGGCGTGTTTGGCGGAGTTTACCGCACCTCAGTTTTTCAAGATCCACAGCGGCTCATGGGCTTTTGCCTGACTGAAGTTGCAGTGTTTTTGTTGAGCTGTGTGTTTACACTGCCGCTTGGGTTGGTAACCATTCGGAATACTTCTAGCAACATCGGCCCAAACGCTGGGATGGTGCCGTTTCTGGTGGTCGTCATTGGTAGTGCGCTGCTGCTAGTGGGGGCTTGGAACGGATATATGGCAATTCGTCGTAGCCACTTCCAGAGGTTGATGCATTTGCTGGATGAGATCGATCGCTACCACGATGTCATTCAGGCGATCGCAGTTCTCGATCAACTAGACTCTGCCAGTGGTCTACCTGCCAATCAACCATCCTCGCTACACAACCGGGCAGAAGTGCTGGAAGCCCTGCGATTAACTCGCGATAGCCTGATTGCCAGCCTGATGACCGAACGCATTTTGCGGGAGAGTCGTGGGTTGTTGGCGCGTCGGCAGGAGTTGCTTGCCAGCATCGAAACAAATTTGACCACGGTCAGAGCGCTGGAGATGAAGCATCAAGCCAATGAATATGGGCAGTTTCTTAATGATGCGCTGGAGATCGGCATGAGGGTACAACGGGAAATGCAGCAGATGTTGTAAGGGAATGGGGTGTGGGGGTTGGGTGTGGTTATGTTGCACAGACAGATTGCAAGGTTGCCACAAATTCTGGGTAGGAGATGGCGGCGACTTCTGCCCGGTTGATGGTGGTGGTGCCTTTGGCGGTGAGTGCAGCGATCGCTAAACTCATGGCAATGCGATGGTCGGTGTGGCTATCAACATCGGCACCTGTTAGTGGAGTGCCGCCAGTAATTTCCATCCCGTCGGGCAGTTCGGTAACCCGTGCCCCCATTTTGTTGAATTGAGTTGCCATTACAGCGATGCGATCGCTCTCCTTCACCCGCAATTCCTCCGCATTTTGGATCACAGTCGTGCCTTCCGCAAATGCCGCCGCAACCGCCAAAACTGGAATTTCATCAATTAAACGGGGAATCAGATCCCCCGCAATGGTGCAGGCACGCAGCGGTGCCCCTGCCCGCACATGCAAATCGGCAACGGGTTCCCCCGCCACTTCTCGCACATTTTCTTGAGTGATGTCAGCGCCCATCATTGCCAACACTTCCAAAACCCCAGTACGAGTTGGGTTAATGCCTACGTTTTCAATGGTTAAATCTGAGCTGGGGACGATCGCACCTGCTACCAGCCAAAATGCTGCCGAACTGATGTCTCCTGGAACCACGACGGATTGCCCAGTCAGGGTAGCGGGTCCAATCACGCTGGCACTACAGGTTTCTGGGTCTACCAGGATGTTGGCTCCAAAGGCTTTCAACATGCGTTCACTGTGATCCCGTGATAAAGCAGGTTCGGTGACGGTGGTTTGTCCGTCAGTCAACAATCCTGCCAGCAAAATGCAGGATTTTACCTGGGCTGAAGCGATGGGCGAATGGTAATGAATGGGTTGCAGCGATCTCCCGCGAATTGCCAGTGGAGCTAGCGCGTTATCCTTACGTCCCCAAATTTCTGCGCCCATTTGCTGCAACGGTTTGACCACACGAGACATTGGGCGCGATCGCAGCGAATCATCTCCCGTCACCGTAAAAAATCGCCCGTCATGGGATGCCAAAATTCCCAGCATTAGCCGCAGCGTGGTTCCAGAGTTCCCTGCATTTAGCACGTCCACAGGTTCCAGCAATTTCCCCAATCCAATGCCACGCACTCGTACTTCCTGGGTACTCAAATCAGAAATATTGGCTCCCAGTGCCTGAAAACAGGCAGCCGTACTGCGCGGATCTTCTCCCAGTAAGAGTCCTTGAATCGTGGTTTCACCGTCTGCCAGGGCGCCCAGCATTAAGGCGCGATGGGAAATAGATTTATCTCCCGGAACGCGAATGCGTCCTCGCACGGAAAACCCGCTATCGGGGCGGGAAATCGTCAAGCATTGCTGACATTCCAGCGGTTCGATGAAAATACGATTCGACTCTGTCATGGGGATCGGCTAGACTGCCATAGGACTGCGTTAGTAATCCTATCGCTTTATCCGCTCTCCTCACTATGCTGACCCAACTTCGCTGCCCAATTCGTTTGTCCTTCAGTTCAACCGATGAGCTGATTGTGTCTGATATCGAAACTGTTGGCACCCTTTATCAAAAAGACCGCGATCGCTACCATTTGGTTTTAACGGAACCCCTTGTCACTGAATGGAACCTACTTTTCCAAACCTATGATATTTTGACCTCTGCCACGATTCCCACGCCCCGCTTGTTGTGGTTTGAGTTTTCGCCCTACCGTGTTGCCATGACCATGCAGGGAAATGGACAATTTAGCTACCGCCATTTGTTTGAACCCGGGGTGTTTGGCACGACCCGCTATTGGCTGCAAGAGAGTAATAGTCTCAGTGAACAGATCTCTTTACGGAATTTCACGCGCAATCTCCACGTAAAAGGCAATCCCTTGCCGTGTTATGTGTTGCTGGAATATGAACTGTGGGCGCAACAATTGAAGTTGGGGGCTTACACTCTGAGTTTTGAAATTCAGCATTAAAGCCTGTTGCAATAAGGAGGGTACGGGGTATGGAGTGTAGGGAAGGCAAGTGAGAATTGCTCTGAGAAGCTTTGTGATTAATTTTTGATATAAAATCGCAATTCTTTAATGTGCAAGCTCATATAAGAAAGAACGGCGTGAATCAGGATAATCACGCCAATTAACTCCAGCATTTCGTCGGCCGTAGTCAGTAGACCGGGCGATCGCTCTGTGCCAAATGCCGCCACATATTGCCAGTAATCGCGTTTATCAAACTTATCGATCACGACTGCCATAAAATAAAGCGCTCCAGTTACCAAAAAGCTTCCTAAAATCCGCTTGGGCAAATGGGCTAAGAACTTGCGATATGCCAAAAACAACCCCACCGTGAACCCTACCAGCAACAAGAAGCCAATCAGGCGCTTTCCTGGTAAGGGCAAAACGTAGAGAAAAAAGACAAACAGGCGACGGTGTAAATAAACCACCTCGTTGACTGACAAAAACGCAAATAGCAACGAGAGAAATCCCCAGTGTCGCGCAAAGCGATCGCCGTTCTGATGACGCTCCCAGGCAATCAGCAGCAATAGCAGGGCACACAACAACATCAGCGAAGCAGAATACCAGGTGGGCACATTCACCTGATCACCAAAACTAAACACCGTACCAATTCTCAACTCTGCCCCTGTGAGCTGCTGATATACGTTTCTTACAACGCTAATCAGCAGCAACACAAACGCAAAAGCAGACAAAACAGCGGTAACACGCTTGGGGGATAGAACTAGCATGGCAGTTGGGTAAACGTCCTCTGCTTAGACTTCCCCAGCGGCGATCGCTTATATCGCTTCCAACCGTTAGAACGTAAACGTTGTTCGCACCGTGCCAATCACCACATCAGAATTGTTATCGTTCATATCAGGTGCTGTTAACCAGATCACACCAGGCGTAATACTGATGTAATCATTCACTCGATATTGGTAAAACGCCTCAACGTGGAATGACATATCTGGGTCGCGCCCAATCACCGATCGCAAACCGCGACTCACCCCCTTCACTCGTGGCTCCATCCCCACGATAATGCCACCCAAGTTGCCATCCCTAAACAAGTCAGGAAACGCCAAACCGATGCCATACGTCCAGATATCGAGTTCGCCTCTGGACAACACACCCCGCGTAGATAACGTGCGAGTGTTGATGTAACTGCCAAACCCGTTGATCACAAACTTGGGACTAATCTGAAACGATGCGCTGACTCCATAAGCATTGGTGGATGTTGGGATATCCACTCCAGAAAAAGGGGCTAAAGCATCCGGGAGATTTGGGTTATCGAGCAGGGCTGATCGCAAATTTGCTCGGTTACTGCCCACCGCTCCATTGGCAGTGAAGTCATTGTTGTAAGCATGAACGTAGGTCAAGCCAATTTTGATGGCTTCTGAAGGCTTGAGCGTCAACTGCCCGATCGCTCCGTAGGCTCCATTGAACAAACCATTGCCCGCCGAGGGATCAGCCGCATCTGTGGCCAGGTACCCACCACTAATTTCTAAGAAGTCGTTGAATTCATAACGGAACCCCAGACCTGTTCCTACTAGCAAATAGTGAATCGGGTTACGAGAGCCAAAGTTAGTTAACGCGCCGCTGCCCCCATCGCCATCCAAAAAGGGATTGATCGTATCCACAAAGTCATCGGTTGCACCTGCGTTCGCTTCCAGGGTAACGGTGAGTTTTTCACCCACGGGAAATTGATACAGCAACGCGTCTACCAGAACTTCATTGCTGCCATCGGGAGTAGAGAAGCGCTGTTCCCCCTCAAACGTTCCCAGGCTGCTAGTAAACGAGCGGAAGTTGCCTGCTTGCAGACGGGTTCGCAGCAAATCTTCTCCTGTAAAGCTGGTATCAAAGTTGAGCCGGATGCGATCGCCTACAATTGCCGTCTTAAACGCATCCTCCCCACGAGCATTTTGTCCCGTTGCAAGCCCGCTGGCTGCAAACACAACTTCCCCATTCAGTTTGGTAGTAAAGGAAAACTGCTGCTTTTCCAGAGTGGCAGTCCGCACTTCCAATGCATCGACCCGACCACGCAGCGTTGCCAGTTCGGCGGCAAACTCCTCTTGCAGGCGCTTTACCACTTCCAAATCTTCTTTACGAACAAAATCAGCCGTTGCTGCGGCAATCAGTTCTTGAATTTTGTCCAAACAAGCATTAACCCCAGCGGCAAATTCATAGCGGCTGAGGGCGCGATTGCCGCGATAGGTTTTGTCGGGATAGCCCACAATACAGCCATACCGCTCCACCAACGACTGCAACGCTTGATATGCCCAATCCGTGGGTCTGACATCGGTTAGCTGTGAAACAGAGGTGACCTGATCCAACTCAGCTAAATTTGATGAACCAGAAGCAAGTTGAGTGACTGGTTTCCACTCGTCTGCATCCACATCAGCAACCGATTGAGCCGAGGCCGAAAGCGCGATCGCCCCCAGCAGAACTGGGCTGAACAATAACGTCCAAAGAGATTTCAATTGCATCATTTCCTCACACCCCACACAACACACTAAAGAACGTACAGTCATCCTACCGTGCTAAACGATAATGATTATCATTCCATAAACTCGCAAAACTCGCTACCCAATCCGACTCTAGCAAATGAAAATTGTTGTCAATATTCCAAGTTTGCTGAACCCAATCATAAAGTCTTGCACTGGAAATAAATATCCTGCCGGGGGGGGTTCCGTTGTAGTGAAGTGCTGTCCTTAACCTCTGGAAATTTACAATAAGGGTGTAGAAAGACTTTACAGAAGCGCATGATTGATTTGACTCCCGCCTTGCCAACCTTTGTAATTACCCTGCGCGAAGGCGTGGAAGCGGCTTTGGTGGTTGGCATTGTGTTGGCGTATTTGAAAAAAGCAGAGCAACCCTATCTCAACCGTTGGGTATGGAATGGGGTTGTGAGTGGATTGGTGGCAAGTGGTTTGGTGGGACTGGTGTTTGCCACCATTTTTCAGGTAGTTGGTTCCGCAAACCAGACCTATGCACCTGTGATGAAGCCTTTATTGGAAGGGGTATTTAGCGTTGTGGCGATCGCTTTGTTGAGTTGGATGCTGATCTGGATGACGCAGCAATCTCGCCTGCTGAAAACTCAAATTGAGGGAGCTGTTAGCTCCACCTTACAAAGCGGCAGTGGAGCAGGATGGGGTGTATTTACGTTGATCTTTTTCGCGGTGCTGCGAGAAGGATTTGAGACGGTAATATTTATTGCGGCTAAGTTTCAACAAGGGGCAACGCCAATTTTGGGCGCGATCGCTGGGATCATTGTCGCCATTGGCATCGGCGTGTTGTTATTCCAACTGGGCATCAAGATTAACCTGCGGGTATTTTTTCAAGTCATGGGAATTTTTTTGCTGTTGATTGTGGCGGGTCTGGTAGTGTCTACCCTGGCTCATATCGACCTTGCCCTCAGCCGGTTCGCCCTGATTCATCCAACAACTTCCCTCTGTGTAGGTTCGCCTGCTCATTCGTCTTGCATTTTGGGTACTCTATTGTGGGACACCCGAAGCTGGCTCCCTGAGAAACAATTTCCTGGTATTATCCTGCACACTCTGTTTGGTTACGAAGATCAGTTCTATTTAATCGAAGCGATCGCCTACGGGCTTTTTTGGCTAGTCATTGGTCGCATGTATTTACGTAGCCTGAATGGTTGGCAACCCCATGCAGCCCCGGCAACTCAAGCATCCACTGTTCCACTGCAAGGCGATTGATTCTGCGAAGAAGAGGTTAAGATCTGATTAAGTAATTTTTTCTGTGTCAATTTCTCAAAGGAGTGAGGGTTAACTTAAGGTTAAGGAATATGTTAGGATAGCCGCTCAATCAAGAACGACTTCCCTAACCAGCTTGGTTTATGATGCACAACCTTTGGTAAGCCGTAGATTAATCAGGAGAACTTTAAGATGGACACAGCCGATTTCCTTTTGCCCCGTTCTCGCTATCGTGGTCAGGTAAAACCCCAAAATTTAGTCTTTAACGCAAATTTGCAGGAGTTTGCCCAGCGTGTGTCTTACATCACTTGCCTGGAGACAAATGGCAAGCTTTCTCCTGAAGAGTCTTATGAGCAAATTAAGCGGTTGTGGAAAGAGTTAAAGCAGAGTCATAAACAACTGGCGATTGGTAAATCTTTGTTTGAGGATGATGACAGCTCTACCTGATTACTCGGACTCTCCAACCAGGGTAAAGGCTGCCCAGTCGCGGGAATTAGGATACTGCTTCATGGTGGTTAGCATCGCTTGGCGCAAAGCCTGAGCTTTGTTAGTTTGTTGCAGATTTTGGTAGAACTCCGTCATCAAAACAGCGGTGGCATCATCGGGAACTGACCACAGGGAAACAACTACGCTGGGTGCGCCCGCTGAAATGAACGATCGCGACAGCCCAATCACCCCATCGCCTGTGATTTGCCCGCGTCCGGTGTCGCAGGCGCTAAGAACCACCAGTTCAGCAGCTTGCAGCGATAGGTTGAGAATTTCGTTGGTAGATAGTAAGCCATCGGATGTTTGAGTGGGCGCTAGAGCCAGCGCTCCGGGAACTCCCACACCGCCCAAATCATCCAGCAACCCGTGGGTGGCAAAATGAATCAACCGGGCGTTGCTCATCTGGCGGGTGATGGCTTCTTCGGTTGCTTGCTTGCCTAAGATGGGCGTTGTCTTGAGGATGCTGGCGATCGCGATCGCTTCTTGTTCGGCAAAAGGAAGCGGTTTTAAGGGTTCGGGTGGATCTCCCACACTGGGCATGGTGGGGTTGCCAATAATCAATGCGGCGGCATTGCGGTTGGATTTAATCTGCGATCGCGCGCATGGGTTAACCCCAACACCTGAATGGCTGGAGCCGTGCGGAGTGTGTGCTGCTCGATTAAGAACCGTCCTTGAGTATCTTGCAGCGCTGCGAAGGGCACGAGAAACAGAGCACCCTGGGGGATAAACACAATTTGAGCATTGGGATCGGTTGGTAGTAAATCGGCGATCGGCGCAATCAGCCATTGATGCAAATTTTGCAGTTTGCGGTTAATCCGACGCTTTGGTTTTTGCGTGGGTTGTTTAGGGGCAGATTGCTCAGTGACTAGCTCTGTGCGACTGTCTCTTACAAATGCGGCAACTGAAGCGTTTGCCTGTTGACTGCCCCGTCCTAACACAGCAGCCACGCGTGTTTGTTCTGCCACTTCGGCAATGGATGGGCTGTTTTCGGGCAAGGTGGTTTGGCGAAACTGAACGCCACCATCCGGTTGAATTACCCAAATGCCAACCTGAGTTTTATCAAGAATGGCGTATTGAACCAGTGTGGCTTTCTGCTGCCGGGCGATTTGTTGAATGTCGCTGAGTTTTGGAGGAGCGATTTGCAACTGCTGCGCTGCCTGGACTGAGAAGCGCCGCGCCACCAGTTCTAGAAATGCTCGTGCTCGCCCCCGTTCAGAGGTTTCTAGCGCTTGATTGTAGCGTTTGAGATAAATTTGGACTCGTTGCAACGCCCGATACGTATCAGCCTGAGTTTCAAATAGGGAAACTTGTTCGCTGTCGCTGAGTCCGGGTCGCAGAGATTCCCAGATGGCGATCGCGGCTAGCAATGCGGTTTCTGCTTCCTCTGCCTTGCCCGTATCAAACAATGCCATGCCCAAATTGGAGAGGGCTTTGCCTTCACCGGGGAGATCGCCGATTTGTCGTAGCACTGTGAGCGCTTCTCGGTACAGCGAGATTGCTTGTTCTGGTTGCCCCATATACTCTGCCACAATTGCCAGTGACCCAATGGATATGCCTTCACTGGCGCGATCGCCCAATTCACGCGCGATTGTCAGGCTTTGACCGTAGTGGGTTTTAGCCTGGGAATAGTTGCCCAACGCTTGATAGGCATTGCCGAAATATTGCAACACCAGTCCTTCTGATGCGCGATCGCCCAATTGCTGCATAATCGTTAACGCCTGTTGGAGCGGTTCCAATGACTCTTTTGGCTTGCCTGTGTTGTAATAAATACTGCCTATATTTGCCAGGTTGTAAGCCTGAAGGCGGCGATCGCCCAGTTCGCGCGCTAGAGATAAGCTCTGGTTATAAAACTCCATTGCCCGCGACGTGTTGCCAATGCGGGCATACAGCAAGCCTAATCGTTGCAATACCCCCGTTTTACCCACGGGATTGTTAAGCGTTTGCATCAAGGAAAGAGCTTGTTGGTAGTGCTTTAACGCGGCCGCATAGTTGCCTTGCTCCGTGTAGGTATTACCCAGATTGCCGAGGGCATTGGCTTCTCCGGTTGCATTCTTGAAGCCACGAGCCAGTGTCAAACTTTGGTTCAATAGCTCGATCGCCCGTTCATAGTTTCCTAATGCGCGATAAATAATTCCTAACTGGTTCAGGGCTTCATATTCGGACTGTTTGTCTCCAGTGGTTTTGGCCAGCGGTAGCGCCTGTTCTAGCTGAGCGATCGCCCGGTTGTAATTTCCCTGATTTTTATAGACATAAGCTAAGTTGCTCAAGGCAAAAATTTCGCCACGGGCATCCTGCAAATCTCGTGCGATTTTCAAGCTTTGCTCAAACAGGGAAATTGCTGCGGGGTAGTTGCCCTGAGCTTCCTGAATGGCCGCTAGGTTGCCCAACACCCGCCCCTCTCTGGCGCGATCGCCTGCCTGCCGATACAGTTTCAGTGCCTCCTGCCAGGCTTGTTCGGCTGCTTGCCATTGGCGCTGCTGAAATTGCTCTGCTCCTCGCTTCAACCAAAGATTAGCTTCATTTTCTGACGGTGGTATCTGGGTAAGCAGAATGGGCGATCGCACAAGGTGAGTAGGAGCTAATTCTGCGGTCACTGATCCACTGGCTAAAAGCAGTGTTGTCGTTGTGAGAAGGCTCTGCTGCAACAGCGCGATCGCCCTTGTCGCAACCCTTTGTTTAGACCAATCTAGAAAAAAACTCACCATTCGCTAACCCTCTAACCCGTCCATCGCTAAAAAAAGGACATGAATTACCCATGTCCTTTTATCTCAGTTCAGTCTGCCCAAATCATTGAGATAATCACTAGCCAGGAATCATCAGCCGGAAGGTAGGAACTTCTGACTCCTGACTCCTATTCCCCACCTACTCCTCTGGCTTAAAATCCAGCGACACCCCATTCATGCAATAGCGTAAACCCGTAGGCTTAGGACCATCATTAAACACGTGCCCTAAATGCCCACCACAACGGCTGCAATGCACTTCTACCCGTGTCATGAATAAGGATCTGTCGGTTGAGGTATCAACTGCTCCCTCGATAGGCGCATAGAAACTGGGCCAACCTGTGCCACTGTTGAATTTAGTATCCGACGTAAATAAAGACTGACCGCATCCGGCGCAGACGTAGGTGCCGTTGGCGTAATTTTTATCCAATGGACTTGTACCTGCTCGTTCTGTGCCATGCTGTCGCAACACGCGGAACTGCTCTGGAGTCAATGTTTGTCGCCACTCTTCCTCTGTTTTTGATACGTCAAACTGTTTATCTAACTTCGCCATATCCATTCTCTCTTGTAACAATCCTTTTACAATTGTATGCAAATGCTCGAAAGCAAGATAGATACGTTAGCAAGATAGATACGTTCGTAGAGCGTCAACACATAGGTTCCATCCAAACGCCGATGAAACGAATTTTAATACTCCATGCGTCTTTAGGGGCGGGGCATTTAACCGCTGCCAACGCGCTATGCGAAGCGTTCAGGCACTTTCCAGAAGTGGAAGTTTTTTGTGAAGATGCGCTAGATTACGCCAACTCTTTGTATCGCAATACGGTTACTCAAGCCTATAAACAGCTTAGCGAGAAGCTACCGCAACTGTATAAGGCGTTTTATGAGGGAAGCGATATTAGTGATCTGGATCGATCGCTCGACAGCAACCTGGTGTGGGCACGACTAGAGCGTCCCTTTTTTACCGAATTAGGGCAGTTTGTGCGAGAGATTGACCCGGATGCGATCGTATGTGTGCAGCAGATTCCTAGTCGCCTGCTGCAATTGTTGGAAAAGGAAGATCAACCCTCCAAGCCCCAATATGTAGTGGTAACCGATGTCATCGCCCATAGCACCTGGATTAATTACGGCGTGGATGGCTACTTCTTGCCTAATAGCTTGAGTGCTAATTTGTTAACGCAGCGGGGTGTGAATTCTGAGTGTCTGCACGTAACGGGAATTCCAGTCAAGCTGGAGATCATGACTCCAAAGACCAAAACTGAGATGCGATCGCGCCATAATTTGCCCATGCATCTGCCCGTTGTCACTATATTTGCGGGTGGTCTTAACCCCCGCCGAGTGCGCTCAATGGTAGCAGATTTGCTGCAAAGCACCGTGCCGTTAATGGTGGTGTTAGTGGCAGGACGAAACGAAAAACTAGTCGAAGCCTGGGATACCCTTGTGGAAAATCCAACCGTTCAACTTCGTAAACTGGAACTAATCGATTACGTGGATGATTTGGTGGTTGCCAGCGATTTAGTAATCACCAAAGCGGGCGGACTCATTACCAGCGAAATTTTGGCACGGGGCACCCCAATGGTGTTGGTTGATCCCATCCCCGGGCAGGAGGAGCAAAATGCTGACGTAATTGCCGCCGCTGGAGCTGGGGTGCAGATCCGCTTGACGGAAATGGTAGCTCCAGCCGTGCAATATCTGCTTAAGCATCCCGATCGCCTGCTGGAGATGCGTCAGTCTGCCCTGGAACTGGGACGACCCCGCGCCGCACTGACTATTGCCGAAACAATTCTGGGTAATCTACAACAACCTACCCAATCTGAACCATCCACTCCTGCTGACGTTTACGAGAATGTGCCCAATGCCAGCCTGGTCGAATAACTCTTTCCTTTGGGGCGTTGCCACCTCTGGCTATCAAAGCGAGGGGGGATATAACGGACCTGATCAACCGAAAAACAATTGGTTTCATGGAGAAGTGAATGGCAGCGTCATGCCGACTGGCGCGGCGGCTGAATTTTGGACTCGGTATGAGGAAGATTTTCAGACGTGTGAGCGGATGGGCTTAAACGCTTTCCGCCTGAGCCTGGAATGGGCACGTATCCAGCCTTCTACTTCATCTGATTCGGCTCCAACTCCTGCGTTTGATTTTGCAGCGCTGGATGACTATAGCGATCGCATCGCTGCCTGCCGTCGCCACGGTTTAGAACCGATTGTCACCCTGCATCATTTCACCCATCCAGCATGGCTCGGTATCGATGCCTGGCTGCATGAAGACACCGTTGCCTGCTTTGTAGAATACGTGCGAGTAACGGTCACACACATTAATCGACGTTTAACCGAACATCATCAACTTGCGCCCATCCAGTGGTACATCACCACTAACGAACCCAATATCCTGGTGCCTAACACCTATTTGAGTGGGATGTTTCCAGCCGGATTAACGCGGGGTTTAACGCCCTTGATTCGGGCTTACAACCTCTTGCTCGCAGCCCACATTCACGCTTACAACGTCATCCATGACCTTTATCAAGAATCGGGCTGGGCATCGCCTCAGGTTACACTCAATACCTACTGTAGCGATCTGTATTGGTCAGAAAAGATGATCTGGGATGTGCTGAGTTTGCGGCAGCAGGCAGTGAAATTCACCGAACTACAAGACTATGCCTACGCCAATGCCAAACACTTTGAGGCAGAACTCCGCAAAGCGAACCTGCCGTTCCGCCACAATCTCCCCTACCGCTTTGGCCAGTTGGCACGCCGCACTAGTAACTGGCTGGGACGACGCAACTTTGACGTGAGCCACTTGAACTATTGCCTGCAAGCTTTGGAGGCATCGCCCCGATCGCAGGTGTTCGACTATCTCGCGATCGACTACTACGATCCTTTTCTGGCGCACATTTTCCGGCTACCGTTGTTTAGCGATTTTGAGTTCAAAACAAAGGATTTTCGGGGTTGGTTGATGAGCGGTATTACCAGTAAGTGGTGGGATTGGCGATCGCTCCCGGAAGGTTTGCATTTCTTCTGCCAGTTTTACTCACGAGAGTTTGGCAGTGCCGTTGGGCAAACTCATTGTCCTGTGATGATTGCTGAAAACGGCATGGCAATTCGCCGCAAACCCGATAACAGTGTTGCCACTCGTCGCTCGGACCAAATGCTGCGGAGCGAGTATCTGAAAGCCCATGTGCAGCAGGTGAAGCGTCTGGTGCAAGAAGGTATACCCATGGTGGGATATCTGCACTGGTCGATGACTGACAACTACGAGTGGGGGTCATACACGCCCCGCTTCGGTTTATTCTCAATTGACTTTCAGCAAGGCAGCGATCGCCTGGTGCAAGATCATCTGGGCGATCGCCCTTCCGAAACCTACGCTCAGTTAATCAACGAATTTAGAAAGGAATTTCCCCAGTTTTCAGGAATGGGAGCAGAAGCCGCTGATATCAACCTGTAGCGCTCGTAAGGAGAGAAGAAATATGACTGTAATTATCGCAGAGCGGGTCGAATTTCCCGCCATACTTCATCCCACAGGGCGCGAAGAATTTTTGATTAGTGATTGATGATTGAGAATGGGTAATAGGTGATAGGTAATGGGTAATGGGTAATTGAGAATTTTGAATTTTGAGTTTCTCCCCTACCTCCTCATCCACTCGCCCACTTTTCACTCCCTTACCTTCCTCACCTTCCCTATCTCTTTGCTTCTGACATCTCTAATCTCCAATTCCTTTGTTCGCCTTGTGCTAAACACATCGCAAACGTTAAGGAATTTTCCAATGAATTTAGACTTATTGGGCTGGAGCAACTTTTTTGCTTACAGCTTTGATACCTATCGGAATGATGGGTTTGCACCTGCAAGAGTGGCGATTGCGTATCGAGAATCTTATCTACTCTATACCAACGCAGGAGAAATATATGCTGAAGTGACGGGTAAATTTCGGCATCAAGTAAGAAACCTTCAAGACTTTCCAGCGGTAGGTGATTGGGTTGTGATTCGCACTCAAACTGGAGAAAAGCGTGCAACTATTCATGCCATCTTACCTCGCAGAAGCAAATTTTCTCGAAAGCTGGTTGGTGGAGCAACAGAAGAACAAGTAATTGCAACAAATGTAGATACTGTTTTTCTGGTGTCTGGACTGGATGGTGACTTTAATCTCAGACGAATTGAGCGCTATTTGATCCTAGCTTGGGAAAGTGGTGCAAACCCGGTAATTGTGTTGAACAAAGCTGATCTGTGTACAGATTTGGCAAGCTGCATTGCAGCCGTAGAAGCGATCGCGATTGGGGTTCCCATCATTCCCTTGAGTGCAGCTCAACAACAAGGACTGGATGCTCTCCAACCTTATTTGCAATCGGGGCAAACTGTTGCATTGTTGGGGTCGTCGGGTGTTGGTAAATCGACTATCACAAATCAATTAAAAGGAGATGGAATACAGGCAGTACAGCCTGTTCGCGCGAGTGATAGCCGAGGGCGACACACCACTACCCATCGGGAATTAATTCCCTGCCAAACGGTAGTTTAATAATCGACACACCTGGTATGCGAGAACTCCAGATTTGGGCTGGAAATGATGGTTTATCAGACACCTTTACAGATGTTGAAGCGATCGCTCAATCCTGCCGATTTCGAGATTGCCAGCATACAGGTGAACCAGGATGTGCTGTACAGTACGCGCTTGAAACAGGCGAACTGAATTTCGCTCGTTTGCAAAATTATTTGAAGTTGCAGCGAGAACTTGATTATTTGGCGCGAAAGCAAGATCAACGGGCCAATCTAGCTGAAAAAGATCGATGGAAGAAGATCCACAAGGAACTGCGCCGCCGTTCCAAACGTTGATCCAGACCATATTCAGCCGGAGACTTGGAGTTTCTCCTGGAGAAAATTCGAGTCTCCGGCTGTGGAAGCGGTTTCATTAATCAAGCCTAAAACTTGAGGGGTGCGGCTACAATGATGCAGATTAATGAGTGGTGCGATGCAAGCGCTGGATGGAACGATGACTTTGATAGAAACGGTGCGATCGCGGAGGCAACGGTTAGCGGAGCTGATTGATTTCCCGGTAGTTCTTTGGTCAGGAAGCACCAGTTCACGTAATTTTCCAGCCAATACGTTTCCGTTTCGTGCCAGCAGCCATTTTCTTTACTTCGCCGGGTTGCCATTGGAAAATGCAGCGATTCAGTTAGAGCATGGCAAAATCACCCTATTTATGGATCAGCCGAGTCCGGCAAGTGCTCTGTGGCATGGAGAATCGGCTACACCGGAAGCGATCGCAGAAATGATGGGTGCCGATGTCGTTTATCCCTTATCAGAATTGCAAACGTTTGCGGCCGGGTGCGCCACGATTCCGGTGCAGGATGCAAGAACCTCCCAGCAACAAACTCAAGTGCTAAACCGAGTTATAACCAACGAACTTCAAGGGCGCGATCGCGAACTGGCAGAGGCCATTATCACCTTACGATTAACCCACGATGGGGCGGCTCTAGTTGAACTTCGCAAGGCGGCAGCGATTAGCGTTCAAGCGCACAAAGCGGGAATGGCAGCAACTCGCACTGCAAAGACCGAAGCAGACGTGAGAGCGGCAATGGAAGCGGTGATGATTGCCCACAACGCCACTCCTGCCTACTCCAGCATTGTGACAGTGCATGGAGAAGTGCTACACAACGATCGCTACCATCATCCGTTACACGCGGGCGATTTGTTGCTGGCAGATGTAGGAGCAGAGGTGGGATCTGGTTGGGCAGCGGATATTACCCGCACTTGGGCAGTGTCCGGCAAATTTTCCCCGACTCAACGAGCAATTTACGAAGTCGTGTTGGCATCTCATGATGCCTGTATTGCGGCGATGTACCCCGGTGTGGAGTATCGGGATATTCATTTATTGGCGTGTCGAGTAATTGCCGAAGGACTGGTTGATCTAGGAATTTTACAGGGAGAGCCTGCTGATTTGGTAGATATGGATGCCCATGCGCTATTTTTCCCTCACGGCGTTGGGCATTTGCTGGGGTTAGATGTGCATGATATGGAAGATCTGGGGGATGTAGCAGGCTATGCCACTGGACGAACCCGGAGCGATCGCTTTGGTTTGGGCTATTTACGGTTAGATCGTCCGTTGCAAGTGGGAATGTTGGTCACGATTGAGCCAGGATTTTACCAAGTTCCGGCAATTCTCAACGATCCTAGCCGTCGAGAGAAATATAGAAATGTCGTGAATTGGGAACGGTTGACCGATTTCTCAGATGTGCGTGGCATTCGGATTGAGGATGATGTGCTAATTACTGAAACGGGAACTGACGTGCTGACGCAGGATTTACCAACTGCGATCGCTGACATAGAGCTACTCATTCAACCAAGAAACACCTGAATGGGGGAAGTTCAAAATTTTGAATGCATGAGAATCTCAACAGCATTAATGCGAAGAAACTTTACAGATCTTTCCACCATGAGCAATACCGTTGTTTCTCCCGATCAATTACTCCAGCAATTGCATTGGCGTTACGCCACGAAAAAGTTTGATCCCAGCAAGAAAATACCTGAAGACATTTGGAATGCTTTAGAGCAAACATTGGTATTGGCTCCCTCGTCATTTGGGTTGCAGCCCTGGAAGTTTTTTGTTGTCCGTGATCCCGCTGTTCGCCAAAAACTTCTGGAACACACCTGGGGGCAAACTCAGGTAGTTGATGCTTCGCACCTGGTTGTGTTAGCGATTAAGAAAAATGTGGGTGCGGATGATGTCGATCGCTACGTGCAGTTAATGTCTGATGTGCGGCAAGTGCCTGTTAATTCCTTAGAGGGAATGTCCAACATGATCAAAGGGTTCATCGCACAACCTCCCTACCCAATCAATCTGGATGAATGGGCAGCGAGACAGGTTTACATCGCGCTGGGGCAGTTCATGACCTGGGAATCGATACCTGCCCCATGGAAGGCTTTAACCCAGCAAAGTACAACGAGGTGTTGGGACTGGAAGAACAGGGTTACTCTGCGGTGGTGTTGTGCCCTGCAGGGTACCGGGCTGAAGATGACAAATATGCCGTGCTGCCAAAGGTGCGTTATCCCAGTCAGGAAGTAGTGCAAGCGGTTGAGAGTTAGTTGAGGTTGGTGTCGGTAGCGATCGCCGCCGGGGCTGACTCAAACTCTCGCGAAGAGGTGAATCGTTCCACACTGAGCCGAATCGCCGACAATACCAAAATCAGCAGAAACATCACCAGCCCTATCGTGCAGGCATAGCTAATTTCTAGCTCACCAAAGGCTTTGTTGTAGAGGTAATACACGATGGTTTCCGAGGCATGGTTTGGTCCACCCCGCGTCATCACATACACCTCCTCAAAGACTTTGGTGGCGGAAATTGCCGAAATCACTGCCACCAGAAATAAGTAAGGACGCATAAGCGGCACCGTAATGTCCCAATGTTTCTTGATGCCATCGGAACCATCGATCGCGGCTGCTTCGTACAGATCTTGGGGAATTGCCTGCAATCCCGCCAGGTAAATCACCATGTAGTAGCCCAACCCTTTCCACACCGTCACTGCCATCACGCTGAAAATTGCCCAGGCAGGATCGGTAAGCCAGGGAATTGAGGGTAAACTGACAACTTTCAGCAGTTGATTCAGCAAGCCATTATCGGCATACAGCCACTTCCAGGCAATGCCAGCCACCACCATCGAAATAATCACTGGCACGTAGTACGCCACCCGAAACCAGTGAATACCGCGCAGCTTTTGATTCACCAGTATTGCCAGCGCCAACGGCAGTATCACCAAAATGGGCACGACACAAAACAGATACAGCAAGGTATTGCGAAACGTCTGCCAGAAGATCGGGTCTGCTAAGAGGCGCTGAAAGTTTTTGAAGCCGATCCAGACGGGTGGTTGCGTCAGGTCATACTCGTATTGGGTGAAGCTTAAGTAGAATGCTTGCACCGCCGGGTAAAACACCGTTAAGCCTAGAATCACCAACGCAGGTAGTAGAAAAAGATACGGCGTGAATTTTTGTTTGTCTCGATCCCAGGTTTTCAGCGTCCACTCTTTCATTAAACCTTGCCATTTATCCTTGCAAACTCCTAGCAAATCATACTTTGGATGTCTGCGTTTCAGCGATTTCTGAATGGGATTTCTGTTAGTCTTTGACTCCATTCTGCTGAATGGGAATCGTGATGATAAATTCAGCGCCTTCCCCAGGTTGGGAAACGCATTGCAGCGTGCCGTTGTGTTTTTCTGCCACAATCTGGTAACTGATCGACATTCCCAAACCTGTACCTTTGCCAACGGGTTTTGTCGTGAAGAAGGGATCAAACAGTTGCGCCTGAACCTCTTTAGAGATGCCGGGTCCGTTATCGCGAATGTGAATTGAGACGTGGTTATCGGCGATCGCCTGGGTGCGAATCCAAATTGTGGGAGATGGGGAAGTTGCTTTTGAGTTTGATGCTTGATTCCCTAAATTCTCCTCCAATGCATCCAGCGCATTGCTGAGAACATTCATAAATACCTGGTTGAGTTGCCCCGGGAAGCATTGAACTTTGGGCAAATCGCTGTATTCTTTGACAATCCGAATTGCGGGTTGACCTTTCGGTTTCAAGCGATTTTGCAGAATCATCAAAGTACTGTCGATGCCTTCGTGTAAATCAACGGTCTTGAACTCTGCCTCATCCAGGCGGGAGAAGGTTCGCAGCGAGGCGATAATCTCGCGGATTCGCTCAGCTCCCACTCGCATTGAAATCAGTAGTTTAGGGAGGTCTTCAATCAAAAAGTCCAGATCAATCGCGGTAATGGCGCTTTGAATTGCAGACGGGGGATTGGGAATCTGTTCCTGGTAAAGCTGGAGCAGTCCTAACAAATCTTGAATGTAGTCGTTGGCGTAGTTGAGGTTGCCGTAGATAAAGTTGACGGGGTTATTAATTTCATGGGCGACCCCTGCGACTAATTGCCCCAAACTCGACATTTTCTCGCTTTGCACCAGTTGAGTTTGAGCCTGCTGAAGTTCGCGTAAGGTGGCTTCTAAGTCCGTAGCTTTTTGTTGAAGTTGTTGCTCGGCTTGGTGGCGTTCGGCTTCTGCTTGCTTACGGGCGGAAATATCTTGAACTACGGAGATGATGTATCGCGGCTCTCCGCTGGGCGATCGCATGAGGGATGCCGTCAGATGTACCCACACAAATGACCGGTCTCGACGAATAAAGCGTTTTTCTAACGAGTAACTGGGGATATCGCCCGCCAGCAAACTTTCGAGTAGTTCTAACTCTGCATTGGCATCTTCTAATGCCGTAATATCTTGGGAGGTTAAATCCCACAATTCCTCTTCGTCGTACCCTACAATTTCGCACCACCGCTGGTTGAAGTGTGTAAACCGTCCGCTCAAAGTCGAAAAATTAATGCCAACCGCAGCTTGCTCAAATGTTGTGCGAAAAAGCTCCTCACTCTGGCGTAGCGCAGCTTCGGCTTGGTGGCGATCGCGCTCGGCATACTCCAACTCGGTTACTCGGCGACGTAGAATTGCGATCGTTGCTTGCATCTCCTCGTAGATCCTGGTATCTAGCGTGATTTGGTTCATGACCATTGTTGAAGCTCCCTGCAAGACTATCGATCTACTCCTCAGAACGTTAGTGTACCCCCTCCAAATGACTCGACAAACAACCAGAATGTTCCGAAATTTGTTAAAGATCCGTAATCCCACCCTTTATAACCATTTTTTTGACAGGGTAACCATCTGCCTTCCATAATCCATTCAGTTCGTGTGTAACGAACAATCCCTTGTGCGTGAGTGAGGAAGGCGGATGACCACCATACACCCAACAGCGATTGTTGAGCCTGGAGCTAAGTTGGGCGAAAACGTGACCATTGGCGCGTTTAGTTACATTGAACCAGATGTATCCATTGGGGATGGATGTGTCATTGGTCCGCAGGTGACAATCTTGCAACATACCAGCATCGGAGCTAATTGTCGCATTCATCCGGGAGCTGTGTTGGGCGATTTGCCGCAGGATTTAGCATTTAAGGAGGAGGTTACTTACGTTCAAGTTGGCAAGAATTGCGTGATTCGCGAGGGAGTTACGATTCATCGCGGCACGAAAGCAGGGAGCATCACTGAGGTTGGTGACAACTGCTTGCTTATGGCACAAAGTCATCTGGCGCACAATGTCAAACTCGGCAATCAGGTGATTGTGGCAAATGGGGCATTACTGGCAGGATACGTGGAAGTGGGCGATCGCGCTTTCATCAGCGGCAACTGCCTGGTGCACCAGTTCACTCGCGTCGGTAGATTAGCGATGATGTCCGGTGCATCCGCTGTGCAAAAAGATATTTTGCCGTTTTGTATGACCCGCAGCGTTAGCCCCAACACCATCATGGGTTTAAATGTTGTGGGGTTAAGACGGGCAGGTTTTAGTGCTAGCGATCGTCGTGTTCTTAAACAAGCCTTAGGAGTGCTTTATAACTCTGGTTTAAACATTTCGCAAGCAACTGAAAAACTTGAAAACGAATTTGATTCTGAACTTGTTCAGGAATGGTGTCAATTCATTCGAGATTCCAAACGCGGAATTTGCAAATTCTTTAAACGTGCAAACCGCAGTGAAGAGACAGACGAAGATGGAGTTGAGTAATTTTCTACCTCAACTTGGGGCACACCTGAACTCATAAATTCTATTGTCAAACTGTTGGTTGACCAGCATCCGCTTTATAAGCTGCCCAGCCTCCGTAGTGGGAGATGTCGGGCAAGTTGTATTGCTCAACCAAATCACGAGGGTAGAAGAATGCTGTTAAAACCTCGCCATTCTCCAGCACAATATCAGCGGGGTACATATGGGGGGGTTCGTTGGCACAGAGCGCATCAAACTGCTCCTGCGTTTGTTCGTAAACCTCGCCTGGAATGGAAATTCCTCCTTCGCTCACTTCATAGATGGCAGGATGCCAACCGTTGCCAGCAGAGTGCAGGTGATAATTGGGGCGGGTTTTGGCAGTTCCCACAAAATTTACGAATTGCAAATTGGCATGGTCGGGTTGCCCCTGTAATGCAGAACCACAAATAAAAATTCGCTTCAACGGCTGATCAGAACTCATATCGTATAACCTTTAGCTTTCGGGCTGTACAAGTACGCCATTGAGAAAAATATCGGCTAAACCTTCTGCCATCTGTTGCATTTCCGTGGCAGCCGCACCAGGACTCATGATAGTGCTCTGGCTAAAGCCCGCGATCGCAAACATTCCCAGAAAGACCCGTGCCACCATCTTGGGATCCATCTTACGGTAAACCCCTTGATCCATTGCTGTTTGGAAAAAGGCTTCTGCCACATCCGTCATTTTGGCAATCACCTCCGACTGAATGTGTTCCCGCAGGTCGGGGTGAAGTTGAGCTTCCATAAAGCAGACTCGCAGCATATCAGCATTGTCGTGCAGATGTAGCATTCGTCGTCGCATCACCTGCGCTACAGCTTTATAGCTACCCATACCACTGAGTTCGGTTAATAAATCCGTTAAAATTTCTACCCAGCCTTGAGTTGCAACCTCAATTAAAATGGCTTTTTTATTGGCAAAATGGCGAAACAACGTACCCTCTGCCACATTGGCAGCCTCTGCCAGATCACGAGTGGTTGTGCCGTCATATCCTTGCCGAGCAAAAAGCCGCAACGCCGACTTTAAGATGCGAGTCCGGGTTTCAGATTCGGACGGAGAAATAGGGCTGGTTCGCATAGCTTTTTAATCGACAACTACAAAGATCAAAACTAGACAAGATTCAGACAAGCAATGACTCATGATATTCGCAGTTCATCAGAACGTCTCATATAACAAGCGAATATAGGGGTCATCATCCCGTCAAATAATTAAACCTTGTCTCCACCCAAAACTGTCGTTTTTCCTTAGAGAAACTTCCAATTTCTGAATTGAATGAGTTAAACATGGGTTCAAGCATCAATTTTACTGAATAAAAACATTTGGTAGCTTAAGCTACTATTCATTATTCGTTCTCCAAAAATACGCTTAGGTCGTCTGAAACGCTTGCATAATTTCCGTGTTTTCGCGCAGTAAAAACCTTAGGAGATGAGGCACTATGAATTCGGTTGAGCTGAGTACGGTAAAAACCAATAATTTATACGCATTTCATCCCGATTTTCCTGAGCACAACACCCTCTAGCTGATATTAGACTGTAGAAGCTGACCAACATTCGATTTCTATTCCGAGAAACCTGTTTGATCTGGTGTAGCTGTTAGTGGGTGATTTAACCACCCGACGCAAGTGAGGAATAAACAATGGAGAATGCTCACTCTACAATAGAGCCACGTCAAGGAACAAACCTCATCTGGCTAACCTCTGAAATTTCGCTCAATCCCGTTTCAGAACGCAAGGTCAAGCCAGCGCTCCACTTCAACCCGCTTAAACCGATTCGTCAGTGGCTTGACCAGATGGAAATTAGCGATCGCAAGATGGCACAAACCCTTGCCTCTTTGATCCCCGCTCAATGTCCTTTTGAACGGACTGTCAAACTCTTCAACCGAACGATTTTGTACATTCCACCTCTCTGCAAACTCAACCCGTTTTATGAGGAGTTGGTTGGGCTAAGGTTCCGAGCGCTCTGCTACCTGGCAGATGAATGCGGTGAGGATATTTCTTCCTACTGCTAAGGTTTAATTGTTTAAGGATTCAAACTTAAACCTCGCTATTGATTTGAGAATCTAACAAATGACAGTGACCCGGAACTTTTCTACGAAGCTTCGGGTCATTGTTTTATTGATCAGACTTCAACCTGCTTCTTTACTAAAGTAAAAATCTCTTATCAACAACGATAAAAAGTGATGTTAATTGCAATCCTAAAACATGAATAGTCATAAACAGTAGATAAAATTATGATTTCTCATGGTTTTTTTGAGGCATTGCTGTTCGCTTGAATGGGTTAGATTGTTTCCATTCGCTACTCATTCTGCTCTTGTTGAATGCTTCCCGATTGTTAGCTCACTATTCAATCGGAATTCAAGAATGTAGTTTAGATAACAAAATTGAACTTTGATTTCATCCGCTTGATCCCCAATCTGGGTTTGGTATTGTGTTAATTGAAGCTACTAAAGCTTCCCTGGCAGATTAAACAGCCAATGTCCAAAGTTAGTTTAAGAGGTAAAAGCGCTGTTTCATCTAATATCTGTCTCGTCTAACCCCAACAGCATCCGAAACGAAATTTGATATTTCCTCACCTAAACGTAAGGGAGCGCTGAAACTGATTGGTTAATATATCATCTGGGTGTTCAATCAGTTCAACTCCATATACACGATACCAATGAGAGGAGATCACTCAAAAAGTAGAACTTGGATGCTGTTGTGCCTTTAAAAAGGTTGTACTCTTAAAGTAGTACTTTTGATCTAGTTAAAGAGGCAGGGCGAAGATGGCGATTATTGCTCTGAAAGCTTGGTACCTGGAAAAATATGAGCCGATTCACGAGTTGGAGAAGCGCCCTCATGACTTGCGGCTGAGTCGGAATAGCCTTTTGAAATCGGGATTGAGAGCAGATTTTTTAGAAGATAGCGAAGACGTGCGAACCTCAGTGTGGTTTCAGCGCTATCTGGAAGGTCAGCTTGTGGAGTTTTACATTGAGGGGAGCGGCGGGTACGCGATCGCCAATATCGATCTCCGCAGCCACGAAGTGTATTTTGCCAAGCAAGAGGTGATGACCCATCTGGAGCCAATCATCTTTTTCTGTTATCAAAATGAATTTCCTGAGTCCAGTGAAATTTTGCGAGACGAGTTACAAACTGTTCTGGACAGGCTCAATTCCAAATCGCGCCTGCCCATTTCGCTCAAAGAATCTCATCGGTTAACTGATGGTCCGACCCGGCTGGATAGTTCTCTGATGCGCTCCATTCGCCAAAGCTTGCTATTTATTGCCGATGCTACTGCGATCGCCCAGTTGCCCAGCGACCCCAGCCAAATTCTTCCCAGTCCAACCGTTTGTGTCGAAATGGGTTACGCTCTACAATGCAAACGCTCTGAGCAAATTTTATTAACCCAGATGGAACGGTTTGATTTACCTGGACAATTTCCCTTCGATGTGCCCAGCCAAAGTCGCCTCAGCTTTAAAGATAGAGCGCAGCTTCGTAAAACCTTGCCCTCAATAGTGCAAACTCAACTCCAGCGGTTTAGCCTATTCTCCTGAATCATGGCTATTGCCTCTCCCTCATTTCCCCTTCCTTCCTTATCGCTCCCTTTGTCCTGATACTTTTTGCCGTGTCTTGGGCAAAGTGAATGTATCTGGCGTTCCTGCTAGATAATGGCAAAGTACACGCATTGGATGAAGTGATATGACTCAAGCAGCCGATGGAGCAACCGGAGAACAAAAACGTAGCCGTTATGCCCGCACTCCCACAGAATATGCAGTCCACATTTTGATTGAAGGGGGGCACCGAGAAGAAGTTCGTTTCCCCACAATTCAGGAATTTCAGAAGTGGTACAGCGGAGAACTGATGCCCAAAGCCACGTCAAACGACTTTATTACAGTGCCGATCAAAAACGTTCAGGGAGAGTACATGGTGCTGCGCCCCTCCAAAGTGGTGGGCATTCGGGTGGAGCCTGTCTTTAGCTCCAGCGTTGAGCGCTTCTAACCTTCATGCCTAGATTGTTTGCGATCGCGTCCCTTGTGCCCGTTCTGCTTGTTTCTGGCTTCAGCCTGTTGGTAACTTCAGCCAATGGGTTATTTATGCCTGTTGACTTATTGGCTCAATCGCAACAGCCCAGTACTGTAAAGCCGTTGATTCCGGTGTCGTTACCAGTCGCGTTTGAACCGGATACTCAGCTTATCGGTACTTCAAAAGGGGGCAATCGCCGGGTAATGCTGGCAGCAATAGACCATAGCCTGCGATATTTGCGAACTGAGCGAGCCGTCAGCGACTATCAAAAATTTGCCGCCTCAGGAATTAGCCGCGATCGCGTTCGTCGCAGTTTAGAGCGGTTTCGACAACTGTTGTTGAAGTCTCGAACGGCGGCTGAGTTACAGGCGGACGTTGAGCGGGAGTTCATGCTGTATCAGGCGACAGGCAAGGATGGGCAGGGAACCGTTGGGTTTACAGGTTATTTTGAACCCGTGCATACCGCTAGCCCCGTTCGGACGCAGGAATTTCGCTATCCCATTTTTCGCTTACCCGCTGATTTCTCTACCTGGAAAAAACCTCATCCCAATCGAGCACAGCTTGAAGGGGTGGATGGATTACGATTTAGCCAGAGCCAGTTAAAGGGGAACGAATTGGTCTGGCTGCGCGATCGCCTGGAAGCGTACTTGATTCAGGTGCAGGGATCTGCCCGTCTTCGCCTCACCAACGGTAAAACGATGACCGTGGGCTATGCAGGGGCAACGGATTATCCCTACGTCAGCATTGGGCGAGAACTGGTAAATACGGGCAAGATTAAGCAGGAGGAATTAAATCTGCCCGTCCTGATCCAGTACTTTCAGCAAAATCCTGCTGATCTTAACGTGTATTTGCCACGTAACCAGCGGTTTGTTTTCTTCAAAGAGACGGGTGGTTCTCCTGCTACAGGCAGTTTGGGAGTGCCAGTGATGCCAGAGCGCTCCATCGCCACCGACAAAAGCCTGTTTCCGCCTGGGGCGCTGGCATTGATTCAAACTCAAATTCCCTACCCGACCGCAAATGGCAGACTAGAACAGCGTCGAGTGACTCGCTTTGTGCTTGATCAAGATACTGGTAGCGCCATCAAAGGAGCCGGACGAGTGGATATTTTCATGGGAACTGGTCAGTTAGCGGGCGATCGCGCCGGACTGATCAACTCCACTGGACAGCTTTATTATTTATTGTTGAAGAAGTAGCCTGTTGCTTCTCCATTCATGCCTATCGACACCTCACTTGACCTGACCCTGCAAATCATCTTGACGGTGATCGCGGGGATCGGGGCGCAGGTGTTGGCAGAGTTTCTCAAAGCACCGGGAATTGTTTTTCTGCTATTGTTGGGAATTTTGCTAGGTCCCAGTGCCTTTGGCTGGTTACATCCAGATAGTTTGGGAGTGGGGCTGGATGTGATGGTGCCATTGTTGGTAGCCATCATCCTGTTTGAGGGCGGTTTTAACCTGGAACTGCGTGACTTGGGGCGAGTATCCGGCAGTTTGCGTAATCTAGTCACTATTGGAACCTTAATCACCTTACTAGGCGGAGGGATGGCAGCGCATTGGTTGAGTGAGTTTCCCTGGGCGATCGCGTTCCTTTATGCCTCTCTCATCGTCGTCACAGGACCAACGGTAATCAATCCCTTATTAAAGCAAGTCAAGGTCGATCGCCGTGTTGCCACCCTGCTAGAAGGCGAAGGAGTCCTGATCGATCCGGTGGGTGCCATCCTGGCAGTCGTAGTACTCAATATCCTGCTAAACGGCAACACCGAACCTCTAACCATCGCAGGCAGCCTGATCATCCGTTTAAGTATTGGCGGTGGGATTGGGGTAGTGGGTGGCTGGCTCATAGGGCAACTGCTCAAACGCGCCCAGTTTTTATCAGATGACCTAAAAACGTTAATTGTGTTGGCTGGATTGTGGGGATTGTTTGGGGCTGCTCAAACAATTCAAAGCGAGTCTGGGTTAATGGCAACGGTTGCCGCTGGAATTGTGCTCCGTGCCTCCTCCTTGCCAGAAGAACGATTGCTGAAGCGCTTTAAAGGGCAACTTTCTACCCTGGCAGTGTCGGTGCTGTTTATTCTGCTGGCGGCAGACCTTTCCATTCCTGGAGTGTTCGCGCTGGGGTGGGGAGGCGTGCTGACGGTGCTGGCGTTGATGTTCGTTGTGCGCCCACTCAATATTTGGATTTGCACGTGGAACAGTGGTTTGAACTGGCGACAAAAACTATTTTTGTGCTGGATTGCGCCCCGTGGAATTGTTTCGGCATCGGTTGCGTCTCTATTTGCCATTCTGTTAACTCAACGCGGCATCAATGGTGGCGACTCGATCAAAGCTCTGGTATTTCTAACGATTATTATGACCGTCGTGTTGCAGGCAATGACTGCCCAGTGGATTGCTAATTTACTGCAAATTAACTCTAAATCCGCAACGGGCGCTGTGATTGTGGGTTGTAACCCGTTAAGTGTACTGATTGCTCGCCTGTTTACAGAACGGGGAGAAGCAGTGGTGCTGATTGATACGGCTCCTGCTGCGCGAGAACAAGCCGAGCAAGAAAATTTGACCGTGTTCATTAGCAGTGCGCTAGATGCCGATGTGTTGGAGCGGGCTGGGTTAGCATCCAAAGGCACTTTTCTTGCTATGACGAACAATGGTGAGTTGAATTTGGTACTGGCACAGCGAGTGACCGAAGAATTTGGACCGCCGCGAGTGTTAGCCGTTTTTCCCCACGAGTCTCAAACTAGTAGTCCAACTAAAGTGGCTCAGGCGTTCATGCCTCAGTTCTTGGTGAAAACCTGGAGCCAATACATCAATGATGGAGCGGTGAAATTGGGCGAAACGACCTTTGCGGAAGAAACGCTGGAAGCGCAGCAGGCTCAGATTAAAACCTTGATGCAGGAAGGGGAATTGGTGCCGTTGCTGGTTGAGCGGGCTGGGCAGTTTCAGATTGGGGTCGCGGATGAGAGTTGGATAGCGGGCGATCGCCTCCTCTACCTGCTCCATGACCCCAAACCAAAACTGCTGAAGGTGCTCTCTGGCATGAGCCAAACGCGCCTTACTCCTGAAAAACTTCCCGAAGTTGAGAAAGCGATCGCTCCAACCCCCAATGAAGTTCCTGACCCCACAAATGATCCAGTAGAGGACTTGACATCGGTAGAAGCAGAGTCAGCCTCTACAGAAGTTTCAACTGTAAGCCAAAAAGACCTTTGAAGTTCCTCTTCTTGAACTGCTACTGGAACAACAACGAGCGATCGCTCTCCCTATTGGCTAAAACGTCTGAGGTGCTTCCAGGATTTGTTCGACAAACGTGTTTAAGGGTTGAAGCAGTTCTCGAATTCGGCGATCGCCCGAAATCAAATAACCAGTGTCATTGACCCAACAAAGTTTCCACCAATCTGGATGCCGTTCAATTAACTGATCGACTAAGGTTAAATAAGGCGTTTTCGAGCTGATTGCAGCAGTTGTTCCACTTAAACCGAGACGTTGATAAGTTTGCATGGCGGTGCAGCAAATCCGCAGGTAAGACAATGCTGCGAGTTGAAAGGAAACATGGCGATCTTGCAGGCGTTGTTGAGCAAATATCAGATGTTGACGAATCGGTTGCAAAACAATAATTTTTTGCAGTTCGGGAACTTGAGTTGAAATGGTCATAATCGTACTCTCGTAAGTGAATGAAGGTTTTTGTCAGAGGTCAGCAACTCATCGGTAAGGTCACCAATATGCAGGCGATCGCTGAGATTTAGATTAGTGTTGGGCGGTAGGCTACGTTGAATGTGATCGCGGCTCTATCAGCATCGCCATTGCCTTGAACCGTGATGTCTTGATTAGCTTTGCCGTAGTAACGTCCAGTCGAGTCATAGATACGATCGAGCATGGCATCGTAGGTTAGTTCTAAATCGCGCACTCCTGCGATCGGGCTAAGGTCCGCATAATCATTGCTGGAGGCTCCATCACGGTCGTATACCTTGAGTGTAAAAGGAACATAACGGTTGTAGAAGGAGTAACCCATATCCTCACCGCTCAAACGCAGGCTGAGACTACGATCATCCGTATTATCAAGCACTCCACTCCATTTGTTGATTGGGTATCCATATGTAGGGTCTGTTGCATGGATGCCTACATTGAAGTCAGCCTGTCCAATCAAGTCAAAATCATCAAGTGCTCTAACCCGCTTAACCGTAATCCCCAAATTGGTGTCGGATGACCATGTGTAGGGAACTGCGATCGCATCCAGGTTATAAGGTGTTGTACCAGCACCTGCTTTTGTAATTTTGAGGAAGTAGGTTCCAGTATCCAGACGGTAGCTCTGAACTATGTCTACAAACACACCAGGTTGATTGGAACTGAACAACGGGCGACCACCTGCATCAAGCAGTTCCAAATTAGCATCAGAACTAAGTCCAGATAACGTGGCTTTGAATTGGGACGGACTATCGACCTTAAATCGCCAGTAATCAACGGTGTCAGTGGTGCTGTTTAATGCCCCCCGAAAGAAGCGATCGCCGCTCAAGTTAATTGTATAATTTCCGTCAATGGTGTCGGCGGTTTCTAAACTGTTGTTTGACTCACTCTCAAAGTCTCGTGTTCCCTCTGTAACGTTCAAATTAAGCCGAAATGGGGTGGCAGCACTGTGAGTCCAAACTTGCAAGTAATAAAGCCCCCGTCCCAGTCCGTCTAAGGAGATGTATTCATTATTAGTTGAGGCATTGGTCGAGTAAACAATGGCTTCACCTACACTAGCAAATTCATCCCCGTCGCTATCGCGAACAAGTCGAATGTCAGCGTTAGCACTTAGCCCCGAAAGTGTCGCTCTCAAACTACCCATCTCCATGAAAAAGGAGTAGGTAGCAGCGAGACTAGATGTGCTATTGACAGTCAAGTTTCCTGAAATTTGCCCCAAACGCCTATAAAAGGGGTCCGCTGTAAGCCCTGAGTAGTAACCACCTGCTTGTACACTCTGGTTAGCTGTAATCCCATTTGATTCAGTTGTAATGCTGGATGAAATTGCACGAGTATCAATACTAGAATAATCAGCGCTTCTAGCTTGAGTGCGAGAAAAGGTATCAGTTTCTAGAAGTGAACCTGCTTTTAGAGATTGCAACCCCATTCCAGATCCAGATTGAGACCATGAATTTGCTTGATCCAATCCCGATGTGGAGGGGCTATCACCAAAGTTGAACATAATGCTTGCTCCTTAATGAGCGATATTGAGTGAAGAATAATGCTGTAATGTGTAGAGCTTTTAGGATGAAGTTAGTTTTAATTTGGATTCATTCATGACAGAACTATTGCCGATAAAATCTGACATCAAGCCATTCCATGACTTCAAATTCCGTCATACAGTAGACTGTCTTTCCGGTTCTTGCATCATGAATTTCCCAAAATACTTCGCCATGATGATTCTGTAATTGAGTAATTCTGGGTTCGGTGTGGTGTTCCATTAGAAGTGCATCGAACAGGCTGTCAAAGGTTTTTACGAACTAGGATGTCACTAGTTTGAGCAATGACTTTTGAGGAGAAGAGGCGATCGCGGTTGAGTCTAAAGGAGTCGCGATCGCATCAAGTTGAGGGTAAGAATTGGTAGTCATCATGAACTCTCTAAGAAATCAGGTGAAGTGAACAATATTCCGACTGCTTGCCCCACCTCCGATCTTTAAACCGATCGCTTTAGCTTGATTCAGCCCGATCAAAAATCGGAGGTTTAGAGGACTTGACTTGGCAGCAAGTTAGACAACTCAAGCAAGAGAGAAGGCTAATAGTAGTCGTAAGAGACGAGGCTAGTATTGAAATTGACACCGGTGGTATCTTTCAGAACGCCGATTAACTCAGGCGCACCTCCTCGACTGCGGAGAATAAGTGTGTCTTTAAGATCAGAGCCAATCCCTGTCTGTTGAACCTCTAGGAATGAGTATTGCTCGAACGTTCCGGCTACAACAATAATGTCTCCAGCTCTAAAATCGGTAATCAAGGCGTAGTCAATATCACCAAAGGTACTACTGTCGTTATCATCGTAGTAACAAACACCGTCATAGCCCAAGAAGAACTTGTCATTTCCAATGCCACCAGTGAGGACATCAATTTCATTGAAACCTGTACCGACATAGGTGCTACTGAAGTTGACCCCAATTAAAGTATCATTTCCAGTTCCACCATCGAGGGTGTCGCTGTCTTCACCTCCAATGAGTGTGTCATTTCCCTCACCGCCGTAGAAACTATTCCTGTTGTAGAAACCGTAACCAGTCATGCGATCATGTCCGCCGTACCCAGCAATAAATCCATCTACATTTCCCCACACCTCAATGACATTGTTCAAGTTGTTTGCAAAAACATCTTGATTGACATAATTGGTAAAAATAAGTTTCTCAACATTCTCTGGTGCTCGAAATGTAGGAGAATTTGGGATGTCGCGGGGATAGTGGGTGCCATATACGACGACCGTATCAAAACCGCTATCAGCAGCTTCCACAATCACGTCATTTGTAGAGTATGAAGATACATAGTAGGTGTCATCTCCTGTACCACCCTCTAAAGTATCTCGACCATCATGGTCTGCATACTCCCAATTCCACCCAGCCAGTGTATCGTTGCCACTGCCACCCTGAACTAAATCCGCGCCACCGCGACCATCAAGAGAGTCATTGCCAGCACCACCAATCACTGTGTCGTTGAGTGCTCCACCCCAAAGGGTATCGTTGCCGCCTGCACCATCAATGTGCCAGGAGTACCAGTCTTTGAACGGGTCGTACCATGCACCTTCTTTGTGGGCCTCAAATCTGTCGTTGGTGTTGCCAGTAAAAATCTTAACGCCCATAATCAAAAATCTCCGTGGTTGTGTGAATGAGCTAAGCACGATCGCATCTATCCGCAGCAAAGCTGAGCCGTTCTGCTGAAATCAGCAGGGCTGCAACCAAGTTGATGGTTTAAGCTCAGTCGCTTAATTGGAGTGCATACTGCGATCGCTGGAAAACTGGGAAGCAACAAACAGCATCCAGAATGAATACTTTTTTCGATGGGCTGTGTTGCTGCTTGCCGTTTTCGAAGGTGTTTCGGTTTGGTTAACCTCCACACTTAAAAGATACGCGGATGTCTTTAAGCTGTCCTTACAGGAAAGTATGCAGTTGGAGTATGGAAGATCTTGTAAAAAAGTATGGTGTCACCCCAAAAAGTATGGTTTGATTTTTCTACGTAGGGGTGGGTTTAGAGTGAAATCTTGAATGTTTTGAAGTTTTCTAACCAAACCCGCCCGTACAAAGAAAAGAGTTTTTGGCAAAACAATGGAGTTTGAGCAGGCAAAAGCGATCGCCAATGATGCCATCCTCACCAACGCGGGCAGACCCTTGAGCGAGGCTGAAATCGCGATTCTGGATGCTGCCTGGAATGATCAAACCTATGAAGAGGTGGCAGATCGCTCCGGCTATTCCCTCAACTATTTGCAGCGCGATGTCGGTCCCAAATTTTGGAAGCTGTTGAGCACTGCCCTCGATCGCAAGTTGAACAAAACCAACGTGCGAGGCATTTTGACGCAGCGGTTTGGAGTCTCCCCTTCACTCCCGCACTCATCCACCCACCGTTCGGCTGAGGCTCACGGCAGAAGCCTACCCGTCCACCCCCCTACTTCTACCCAAATCGACTGGGGCGAGTCTCCCGATATCGCCATCTTCTACGGACGAGAGCAAGAATTAGCCACATTGACCCAATGGATTGAACCCGATCCTATAGGGAGCAGCGAAACTGCACGCTGTCATCTGGTCGCCATCCTGGGGATGGGCGGAATTGGTAAAAGTTCCCTGGCTGCCAGGATCACCTACCAGCTACAAAACCAGTTTGAGTTTGTGATTTGGCGATCGCTCCGCAAAGCTCCACCGCTGGAAACACTTTTGGCTGAATTAGTTTCCTTCCTATCACAGCAGCAAGACACTCAGGCAAAATCAGAACGGCTATTGCATTGGTTACGAACTCATCGCTGCCTGGTGATTCTCGATAATGTGGAAACCATTATGCAACCGGGCGATCGCGCCGGACATTACCAACCCGACTATGAAAATTACGGCGATCTGTTTCGGTTGCTGGGTGAATCCTATCATCAAAGCTGCATCATCCTCACCAGCCGGGAAAAACCCGCAGAAGTCGGAATGTTGGAGAGTGACGATGGCTGGGTGCGATCGCTGTATTTAAGCGGCTCTTGGGAGGCATCTCTGGCATTAATCGATTCTAAGCGGTTAGTGGGAACGGATGCGGAAAAACGACAGTTGTGTGAGTTTTACAATTGCAGCCCGCTGGCATTAAAGATTGTTGCCTCTTCGATTCAAAGCTTGTTTGAAGGAGAGATTGCCGCCTTCCTGGCAGAAGAAACAATGGTTTTCAATGGTCTACGTCGGTTGCTGGAACAACAGTTCGAGCGATTATCTGACCTAGAACAAACCATCATGTATTGGCTAGCCATCAACCGTGAGTGGACTGCGATCGCTGAACTGATGGCAGATATTGTCCCTACAGTTACGAAAGCCAGTGTGATGGAGTCATTAGAGTCTTTGACCTGGCACAGTATGGTCGAAAGGCGCGTACCGAAGGGTGAGGCAAGACTATCCAGTCAATATACTCAGCAACCCGTTGTCATGGAATATGTGTTGGACCGTTTGACTCAACAACTGGCAACCGAATTATTGACGCTGAAGCTGTCTCTGTTCCGCCGCTTCGCGTTGATTAAAACGACTGTTTTAGAGCATATTCATCAAAGTCAAAAACGACTAATTTTGCAACGTGTTGAAACTCATTTAATCTCTGGGGGTCAATTCCCCGCCGCTCTGCGGCGTAAAATGCAGAGATGAGCGAGTACATCGACAAAAGCCATAACGTTACCGTTTTGTTATATCACTTGGTGTTTCCAGCAAAGTATCGACGGGCTGTGTGAGATGAGCAGGTCGATGAAGTTTTGCGAGAAATCTGCTTGGAGATTGAGAAGCGCTACGAGATCAAGTTTGTCGAAATCGGCGTAGACAAAGACCATGTGCATTTTCTAGTACAGTCGGTGCCCACCTACAGCGTGACGAAGTTAGTGACGATGATCAAGAGCTTAACGGCGAGAGAGGTGTTTAAGCGCTGTGCTCAAGTGAAACAGAAGCTGTGGGGTGGAGAGTTTTGGAGCGATGGTTATTTTGCCAGCACTGTTGGCAAACACGGAGACGAAGGCATGATTGCGAAGTACGTCAAGAATCAGGGTAATGAATATCTCAAGTTACACAGAGATGAGCAGCTTGCTCTTTTTTGATTCTGATACCCCGTCCGCTTGCGGCGGGGTAGTTCATTTTCTTCCCGGTTTTTTTGCCGACTAAAATCTATCAACATCAGGGTTTGATGTAAAAAATAGTCTTCCTGCTCGACGATGTAGTTAAAGATGGCGGCAATACGTTCGGCACGGGTTGGGAACACTTTTAACTCTGCGATCGTGGCTTCAGAGGTGTCTTGATAGCTGATGTATTCCACCAGTTGCTCAAACAGATTCTCTTTACTGGGGAAATAGTGATACAGGGTGCCAGTAGAAACGCCTAATCCCGTAGCGATTTGCCGCATGGTGATGGCGGCGTAGCCTTTGTCAGCAATAATGGTTAAGCACTGACTCAAGAGTTCTTTGCGATATTGATCATGATCGACGATCTTGGGCATTAGAAGATTTCTATATCGAGCGTTCGATATAATTATAGATTGCTCCACACAGGGGCGATCGCTCAAAGAAAGGTTTAAGATTTTGAGTTTGAACTCTCAGGTTTCGCCTCAAGTTAGAGCCAGAATGCCTAAGGGTGGCTTACCATACAAGAATTCACAGCCCAAAGATACTAAGGTTAACCAGTAATTAGGTTTCCATGCCACTCTCTATTTGATGAAGAAATGTCGTCTACTATTGCTCTCATTGCTCACGATTCGCAAAAAGACGCGATCGTCAATTTTGCCCTCACCCATGCACCTGTTCTTGCTCGCTACCGTTTAATTGCAACTGGTACCACTGGGCAGCGAATTCAAGACGCTACCGGATTAACAATTCAACAGAAACGTTCTGGACCCGTTGGAGGCGACACTCAAATTGCCGCAGAGGTGTGCGAAGGGAACGTAATTGCGGTTATTTTTCTGGTCGATCCGCTCTATGCCCAGCCCCATGAACCTGATATTCAAGCGCTGTTGCGGGTCTGTAATGTCGAAAATATTGCCCTTGCCACCAACCTCAGCACCGCCGAAGCCATCATCTCGCAGTTGGCACAAAAGCTTGTTGCTCATCTAATTTTCAACCCAGTTGCTGGTCAAGGAAATGCAGACCAAGAGTTAGACCTGATCCGTCAACTTTTGCAACCCCACATGAGCTTACACATCCATGAAACAACTCCCGAAACTGATTTGAGGGAGTTAGTGCAGGAGGCATTATCCCAAGAAGCCGACGTGATCATTGCATCAGGAGGAGACGGAACGATCTCTGCCGTTGCAGGAGCGCTGATTGGGACTGGAGTTCCTTTGGGGATCATTCCCCGAGGAACCGCCAATGCCTTTGCTGCGGCACTGGGAATTCCGCGAGTATTGCCAGTGCGAACAGCGTGTCAAATTATTTTGGCAGGGCAAAGGCGGGCTGTGGATGCGGCTTTGTGTAACGACTTGCCGATGATTTTACTGGCTGGGGTTGGGTTTGAGGCGGAAATGGTTGATATGGCGACTCGCGAGATGAAAGAGCAGTGGGGGGTGATGGCTTATCTGATGGCAGGTTGGCAGATGTTAGATGAGCAAGATCAATTCCAGGCTGAAATTGAGGCAGAGGGAGAGATCCACAATATTCAAGCGACTGCCATTACGGTGGCAAATGCGGCTCCCCCAACTTCTGTTTTGGCGCAGGGTGGCGGACAGGTGATTTATGATGATGGGCTGCTGGATATCACGATCGCTGCCGCAGAAACCAAAGTTCAGGCAGTGACTACAATGCTGAGAATGTTGGGTGCAGCTTTGGTAAAAATGGGTACGCAGCAACAAAATGTTGTGCATGGACGGGCGAGAAAACTCAAAATTACCACCGACCCGCCGCAAAAAGTGGTGGTGGATGGAGAAGTGATTGGCACAACTCCGATTGTGGTGGAATGTGTACCAAAGGGGTTGATTGTCCTAGCTCCAAATTCTGATACTTCAACAATCAATTAGGTTGGCTATCGTGCTTTTAATGGTGTTCCCATGCCTCTATTTAAGCTGCCAATTATTGACGTTTCTGGGTTGTATTCTGACCAAATTAGCGATCGCCGCGCCGTTGCCAACCAAATTCGTGAGGTGTGTCATCGCATTGGCTTTTTCTACATTACCAATCACGGCATTGATCATGTCTTTCTCGCCAAAACGTTAGCGGAAGCGAAACGATTTTTTGATCAACCGTTGGCGTTGAAAAATCAAGTTGCGATCGCCAATTCTCCCATTTCTCGCGGCTTTGAACCCATCGGCTATCAAACTCTTGATTCCACCGCTGCTCCCGATTTGAAAGAAGGTTACTACATTGGCGTAGAGCGAGATGAAACGGATCCGTTAGTCCAAGCTAACACTCCCAATCATGGTCCTAATCAGTGGTGTGCGCTTCCCGGTTGGCGAGAACATATGGAGCAGTATTTTGCTCAAATGATTAAACTATCAATGACCTTAATGCAAGGAATTGCACTCTCCTTAGACCTGGATGAGACTTTTTTTGAACCAATGATTGATAATCCAATGGCGATTTTACGGTTGCTGCATTATCCACCTCATCTAGTAAATGCAGACTTAAGCCAGTTGGGTTGTGGCACTCATACAGATTGGGGCTGCATTACGTTGCTATTGCAAGATGAGGTGGGTGGGTTGGAGGTGCGTACATCAGGTGGGGAGTGGATTTCAGCAACTCCAATTCCAGGAACATTAGTGGTGAATTTAGGTGATATGATGGCGCGTTGGACTAATGATTATTACCAATCTACGCCGCATCGAGTGGTGAATCGGTCTGGGCGAGAACGTTACTCCATCCCTTTCTTTTTCGATGCCAATTATCATGCGTTGGTAGAGTGTATTCCAACCTGTGTGGAGCGCGATCGCCCGTCTCAATATCCGCCCATCACGGCTGGAGAGCATATCATGGCAATGTATCGCAAAACCTACGCCGCCTCAGCGGTTTAATTAAGATTACCCCTCATGGTTTCCTGTTTGCTGCCAACCTTTAGCGCCAAACAAACTCGGCTCAATGGACAGTCCTATTACCTTGATCCGCATGGGAATCGTTTTCCCAGTGTTAGTACGATTCTAAATGCTACACGCCCTGCGGAACAACGAGAGGCGCTAATGCGTTGGCGGCAGCGTGTGGGCGATGATGAGGCGAGTCGGATTAGCAGTACTGCCAGTCGGCGCGGCACAGGAACCCACAAGCAAATTGAGCGATATTTGAAAGGTCATACAATTGATTGCCCGGAGACGGTTCGCCCCTATTGGGAGAGTTTGCAAACAGTGCTGCCTGCGATCGCAGAAGTCCGGTTAGTTGAGGGGTTTGTGTTTCACACAGACCTGGGATACGCGGGTAAGGCTGATTGTGTCGCCAGTTATGAGGGAGTTCCCTGCTTGTGTGAATGGAAAACAGCCGATCGCCCCAAAGCTTCATTGGAGTACTTAAACGACTATCCCCTGCAAGTGGCAGCCTATTGGGGCGCTGTGAATGAGTGCTACCAGAGTTACGGAATTGAACTCAATCATGCAGTGCTAGTGGTTGCTATTCCTGAGATGCCTGCTCAAGTGTTTTGGTTTGACCAGGATGCGATCGCTGATTACTGGCAGCAATGGGAAACGCGAGTTCATCGATTTTGGCGACGATTGGGTGGACGGTTCTAATCCTGAGTTGCACTTAAATGGACGATTATTGGGATGCTGTTTATGTAACAGTGCGAGGATAGGTGAGAAGGAATTGAGTAGTGATTTGTGCAACAACAATTAATTGTTTTTACGCGCTATCCTGAACCGGGAAACGCAAAGACTCGCCTCATTCCGGCGTTGGGTGAGGAAGGTGCAGCGATGTTATCTCGCCAAATGACAGAGCACACGTTAAGGCAGGTGCGATCGCTCCAGCAACAACTATCCATTGCGGTTGAGATTCGGTTTGCCGGAGGCACAATTGAGCGGATGCAGCAATGGTTGGGGCAAGATTGGACTTACACCCCTCAGGGAGAGGGAGATTTAGGCGATCGCCTGACGCGATCGCTCCAGACTGCCTTTGCGGGTGGGATTCAACAAGCAATCGTCATTGGAACGGATTGTCCTGAACTTGACAGCCAGCAGCTAAGAGAGGCTTTTCAGGCATTAGAACAGTCTCCTTTAGTATTGGGTCCCGCCAATGACGGTGGCTACTACCTGATTGGAATGAATCGGTTTATCCCAGAACTATTTGCCAATATCGCCTGGAGTACCTCAACGGTATTGCAACAAACGCTAGAGATTGCTAAGACATTGAAAATTGCGATCGCCCAACTCCCGATGCTCTCCGATGTAGACTATCCCGAAGACCTGGCAGTCTGGTTTGGCTGTCATAATAGAGTAAATAGTACAAATGTATGAACTGTGATCCTTTACGCTAGATCCATACGCGATCGTGTTAGCCTTGCAACTCCCCTCCTCTCCCGATGACCTACGAACCTCTGCATCACAAATATCGCCCCCAAACCTTTGCTGAACTGGTTGGGCAGGAGGCGATCGCGGCAACTCTCACCAACGCCATTCAGCAGCAGCGCATCGCTCCGGCTTACTTGTTCACCGGGGCACGCGGAACCGGAAAAACTTCCAGTGCGCGGATTTTGGCAAAATCGCTGAACTGTCTCAAGAGCAAAACGCCCACCGAGAAGCCCTGCGGTCGATGTGAGGTGTGTCAGGCGATCGCCCGTGGGTCTGCGCTGGATGTGATAGAAATCGATGCTGCCAGCAACACTGGGGTTGACAACATTCGAGAACTGATCGAACGTGCCCAGTTTGCCCCCGTCCAATGTCGCTACAAGGTCTACATCATTGACGAAGTTCATATGCTCAGTACGGCAGCATTTAATGCCCTGCTGAAAACGTTGGAAGAACCGCCGGATCGAGTAGTGTTCGTGCTGGCAACTACCGATCCCCAGCGAGTGTTGCCTACAATCATCTCGCGCTGCCAACGGTTTGACTATCGCCGTATTCCTCTTGATGCAATGGTTACTCACTTGCGCTACATTGCCGATCAGGAAGCAATTCCTATTACTGATGGTGCCCTTACCCTGGTGGCTCAAATTGCTCAGGGGGGATTGCGCGATGCCGAGAGTTTGCTGGATCAGCTCAGCTTGTTATCAGGAAAGATCGATGTTGAACAAGTATGGGATCTGGTCGGTTCCGTGCCAGAGCGAGACTTGTTGGAACTACTGAAGGCGATCGCCCAAGACATGCCCGAAACCTTGCTCGACAGCACCCGCCGCCTGATGGATCGGGGCAGAGAACCGCTGATCGTGCTACAAAACCTCGCCAGTTTCTATCGAGATTTGCTCATTGCCAAAACCGCCCCTACCCGCAATGACCTCGTTGCCCTTACGCCTCCCACGTGGCAACAACTCTGCGATCTGGCTCAAACCTTTGATCTGGGAACCATTCTGGCAGGGCAGCAGCATCTTCGCGCTGCTGAAGTCCAACTCAAACACACAACGCAACCCCGGCTCTGGCTTGAAGTCACGTTAATGGGATTATTGCCATCGGCGATCGGGCGGCAGGAGGGAGAAGGCAGAAGGCAGAAGACCAGAGATGAGGGAGGTTGGGAAGATAGGGGAGAAATTCAGAATTCAGAATTCGGTTCGGCTGACTCACCGGAAACCAAAATTCCCTTCGGTTCGACTCAGGGAGAACAAAATTCTCTAACTTCTCAATCTGCAATCCCCAATCCCCCATCTCCAACTCCTTCCCCCCAACCCCAACCCCCTAGCCCTGCATCTTCCCCCATCCCCTCTTCCCCTGCGCCTGCGTCAAGCCTCAATAGCATCTGGCAGGAGGTGATTCAGGAGATTAAGCCGTATTCAACTCAGGTCATGGTGCGCCAGCAGTGTCAGTTGTTGGGGCTTGATGGGCAGCAAGCTCGATTGGGAGTCAGCTCTCAACCGCTGTTTAAAATGGCGCAAGGAAAACTCCCCAATATCGAGGCAGCGTTTCAAAAAGTGTTCAATCGCAAGATCCATATCACGCTAGAAGTGGCAGCCGTTCCACCCGGCATGAGCGAAGAACTGCTGGAATCTTTTCCACCTCCACCTGCCAACTCTTCTAAACCTAATTCGGCTCCACCTACCCCACCCCCTGCTAAACCAACAGAGCCACCAAAGCCTCGCTCAGAGACAGTTCCGACCCCTCCTGGGCAGAATTCTCCACCGTCTGCACCCAACAATGCACCTAAACAGCCCACGGAATTTTGGGAAATTGAAGATGAAGTAACAAGAGCTGCGAAAAAACTGGCTGAGTTTTTTGCGGGTGAAGTCGTCAATATGAGCGACGAAACCGATGAACCAGTGGCAGAACCTGTATCGAGTGAAGCCCCAATTCCCCCAACTCCAACTGTGCCAGATCCTGCGGAATTAGACCATGCTGAAGACGATGATGTGCCGTTTTAGCAAAGGTTGGATTCAATCAAATTATTGGTATCAATGAACGTGATGTGCAACTATTTCGCCCTCACCTCCCCAACCCTCCTCGACCAAATTTGGTCGAGGAGGGAGTTTGAACTATTTTTGGCTCCCTTCGCCCAACATGGGGAGAAGGGTTGGGGATGAGGGTAAGTGCAGCATTTAAGCAATTTTAAGAAAGTTGCACATTGCGTTAATTAAATTTTTGTGAGTTTGCGCCAGCGGTTGAGGGCGGCGGCGAGTTCAAAGCGGCGAAAGTGGGCAAAGTCGCCAGGCGGGCAATAGGTGAGCGGATCAAAACCACCCGCCTGAATGTCAGACAGGGCATAGTCTAGTAGTTCGGTGACGGTGTGGGTGCCGTTAAGGTAATGCTCTTGCAGGTAAACGAGAGTTGCCGCGATCGCCCGTAGTTGGGCTGGATCAACCAGTTGTTCTACGGCTGATAAATCGATTTCTTCGCGATCAATTACGATCGCATTCAGATCATGAGCTTTCCATTTGACAAACTCAGAGGATTGCAGGGCAGGTAAGCGCCGGGGCAGGAAAGTTCCAAATTGCCGTCCACCTTCGGCAGTGCGATGAGTGGTGTATTGCTGGGCGATCGCCTTTGCCTGGTGAGTCACATCCTGTGGCTGAAAATCTTGCATCGCAATCACTGTATCGGCTACGTCAAAATAATCGCCGCTGCCACCCATCACCAGAATGGTAGAAACCCCATGCTCGATAAATAGCTGGCGCACCTTATCGATAAACGGCGTAATCGGTTCCTTGTCTTTGCTGATCAACGCCTGCATCCGGCGATCGCGAATCATGAAATTAGTTGCCGAAGTGTCCTCATCCACTAACAACAGTTTGGTTCCAGCCTCCAGCGCTTCCATAATCGTTGCAGACTGCGAGGTGCTACCGCTGGCATTTTCGGTCGAAAACTGGGTAGTAGAGTGTCCCAGCGGCAGACGATTAATGAATGGAGAAATATCCACATTGGCAACACTGCGCCCATCCTCTGCCCGAATTTTAACCGCAGTGGGATTGGTAATCACCAGCTCGCGCCCATCGCCGGGAATGTGGTTATACACGCCACGCTCGATCGCGTGCAGTAGAGTCGATTTTCCGTGATAACCGCCGCCCACGATCAGCGTTATCCCAGCGGGAATGCCCATCCCTGTGACTCTGCCACGATTGGGACAGGTAAACTCAACTCGTAAAGCCACAGGAGCTTGAAACGGAATCCCATCCGCTAGCGGGCGATCGTCTACCCCACTACGGCGCGGCAGCAGGGCACCATCCGCGATGAAAGCAACCAGCCCCCGATCTGCCAGGTGCGATCGCAGCCAGTCAGCATCCTCCGCTACTTCCACATGACGCAACACCGCATCCGCATCCAACGCTGAGTAGCGCAAAGACTGATCGATTAATTCTGGCAAATCATCACATAGCATTTCTGCTGCTTGCCGCCCTGCTACCCGTCTCCCAAAGGCAGGCAACCCCACTACCAGCCGCACTTCTACCCAATCGTCATTGACAAACGCCGACGTTCGCTCCAGGATTGTTTGGCGTGGCTGGCTGATGGCAATCAATCCGCTACTACCGCTGCCCCGTTTTTGGCGGAGAGAATGCGCTACGCGATCGCACTGGCGGGTTAAAAAATCGCGCAGTGCCACTTCCCGACTGGAACTGTTGTACAAGAATTTTGGCAATTTCGCGTTTGCCTGCGGCATTCTCACCCGGCATTGGCTGGGAGACGCAAACGGGTCACCCTGTACTCGGTCGATCAGCAGCGTGAAATCAGGAAAGTGATATTGCCGTTCTAGATCCTTGTAGGCTTTATAGCTTTGCCCATCAATCCGGCTGAGAAATTGCCGTAAACCAGTCTGGGTCGTCATATCACACAGAGGCGGGGTAGAAGGTGTAGGGTGAAAGGGTAACCAAAATTGAATGATGAATGACTGAGACAGACGTGATCAAGTTAGATCAATTCTTGAAGCTGAAGGGGATTGTGCAAACAGGCGGGCAGGCAAAGTTGCTGATTCAGGCGGGAGAGGTGGAAGTGAACGGTGCTGTAGAAACCCGTCGGGGACGCAAACTCGTCAAGGGCGATCGCGTTTCCACAATGGGAGAAAGCCTGACCGTGGGCAAGGGGTGAAGGGGAATAGGAGATAGGGGTTGGGGGTTGGAGGTAAATCCCTACCCAACACCCCGATTGCTCCCTCCGCCTGACCTCCGGCTCGTCTGCAAGCTGTAATCTTTGTCCACATCCTATAACCCCATACCCAATTACCCATTTTCCATTCATGAACCTATGTTCATAGATGTAGACAATTCCTTCAGATCGATTCGATAATTTTCAATAACAGGGTTTGCCAGCAATTGATCACAAATCAAATCTAATTGGCTTTTGGCATCCTCTGAACTTTCTGCGGTCAGTGTTATTTCCACATACTTGCCGATCCGCACCTGCTCCACATTGTCGTATCCCATGTGCTTTAGCCCCGACTGCACAGCAGTTCCCTGAGGGTCTAGAACCGACGGGCGAAGAGTAACATAGATTTGAGCAAAATACTGTTGAGCCACAAACCCCTCCCAAGAAATGTACCAACCCTGATGCTATCGCTTTCCAGACCCAATCACAGATGAGCTGTTGTTTAGCATTTCATCGATTTCGATTTTCCTCTCCCCTCCTCTGCACATGAAAACCCGTCGCACCCGCAATCAAGAGCGAATCATCGATGTTCTCAAAACCCTTGATCGATCCATCTCGGCGCAGGATTTGTATGTGGAGTTGCGAAATCGGAGTTTAGCAATGGGGTTGGCAACTGTTTATCGATCTTTAGAATCACTCAAATTGGAAGGAATTGTGCAATCTCGTGCCACCGCTGGGGGTGAATCCCTTTATAGCCTGGTTCAAGAAGATCGGCACCACCTGACCTGTCTTCAGTGCGGTAACTCTATTCCAATTGATCAGTGCCCAGTCCACGATCTGGAGGTGCAACTCAACCAGTCTTACCAGTTCAAGATTTATTACCACATGCTGGAATTCTTTGGACTTTGCACCCAATGTCAACAAACCGATCCTGTTCACGGTTCTAGCCAGTAATTCCGGGGTTAAAGCTCACGCCCCATCCCCAATTTCTCCTCCTCCCTTCCCTATATCCTTCCCCTCAACGCCAGTAACTCTGCTCGCAGTGAGGGCGGATTGTAGCCTAGCGCGATCGCCTTTGAACTGTCTAGCGACACATCCGCAGGGCGGGCTGCCGCCATTGGCTGATCTTGCTGACGGCAGGCTGTTAACCCTGTGGTAGGCAATTCCAGTACTTCCGCCATCAAGCATCCAAATTCATAGCGCGAAATGCGTTCCCTACCGCCAAGATGAATCTGTCCCTGCACTTGCTCTAGTGCCAGCAACAAGCCTTTCGCTGCTGTGGTAGCACTGACGGGGGTGCGAAATTCATCGATAAATAACCGTAGCTCTTTGCCATCTCGCAGGGTCTGAATAAACGACTGGATAAAACTGCTGGCGTGGGTAGGGGCAGTTCCAAACATTAACGGCATCCGGCAAATGGCGGTTTTGGGATAGCGTTCCAACATTCCCACTTCTGCCAGCACTTTTTGCTCGCCGTATCGATTTACTGGTGAAACTGGATCTGTTTCGCGGTAGGGCGCGTTTTGCCCGTTGAATACCAGATCAGTGGAGGTGAAAACACAGGGAATGTCGCGATCGCCACACCAGCCAGCCAAATTACAAGCAGCAGTGACATTCAGTTTGGCCGATGCTTCTGGCTGAGTTTGGCATAAGTTGGGGCTAGATTGCGCTGCCAGGTGAATCACCGCATCCGGTTGAAGCGAATGCAAAACTGTTTTGACCTGGTGAAAATCCGTGAGATCCAGTTTGAGGAGGGTTGTTCCAGGAATTTGACACTGGCGGGAACAATAAGTGCCGTAGACCTCCCAGGTTGTAGCCGCGATCTGGCAAAGATTCCAGCCCAGGAAGCCACTGGCTCCTGTAATAAGGAGTTTCATAACACACGTTTTACGGTTGAATGAGTTAGAACTGGGCGATCGCCCACGCTATCAGCTAGCGATCGCCCTGATCTGCCCACGTTACGAATTGGCAAGGATTTTAACCTCATGGAACTCGAAAATAAATTGAAAGAAGTCAATACCCGTGCATTAGAGCAAGCGATCGCAAAAGTGATTACTGATGCGACCGGATGGGATTACTCTTGCACAATCCGTGCCATTCAATATGTCAACACTGGCACTGCCGAATTTAGTTTAACCGTAGAAACCACAGATTGGCTGATGCCTAAGAACGATTAGCAATGGAGTTGAGCGATGTCCGATCCATTTTTGCTGAACCGGGTGCTACTCCAGTTTCAGCCTCCTGCGGCAGAGATCATTCATCAGCTTTCTGCCATCACAACTACACCGGATGGTAGCCTCTGGCTTGGCTCCGATGAACTCAACACCATTGAGCGACTAACTCTGGTAAAACCATCCGTTTACGCAAATCATCAATCGTTTTCTATTGGAGACTTCCTGCCTCTGCGCGATGAAGACGAAATCGATATTGAGGGTTTGGAATATGCCAACGGTTATCTCTGGTTCACTGGCTCCCATAGCCCCAAGCGTAAACAGCCCAAAGGCAAAAAACCGGATAAGGACATTGAGCGCTTAGCAGAGGTTTCAATTGAACTAAATCGCTACTTGATTGCTCGGATTCCTGTGCAGTCAGGCGAATTGGTGAAATCATGTGCCCATCCCAAAAAGAGCGATCGCACGCTGACAGCCGCCTACCTTAAAACAACAGAAAGCGGCAATCTGTTGACGGAAGCCCTGAAGCGCGATCGGCATTTGGGAGTGTATCTTGCCAATGCCTTACCCAGTAAAGAAAACGGATTTGATATCGAAGGCTTGGCAATTCGCAATCATCGCCTGTTTTTGGGGTTGCGTGGTCCTGTATTGCGTGGATGGGCAGTGATTTTGGAAGTGGAGATGGAAGCGGACGATGCTGGGATGCTGACCCTCAAACCCATCGGCAAAGACAAACAGCTTTATAAGAAGCATTTTCTGGAGCTAAACGGTTTGGGCATTCGGGAAATCGTGTTTTGTAAAGATGACCTAATAATTTTGGCAGGTCCAACGATGGAACTGGAAGGAGAGATGCGAGTCTTTCGGCTGAAGCATTTACTGAAACAGGATGGAGATTCTCTGACGAGCCAAACATCGGACAATCTGGAAATTCTGTTCAATCTGCCATTTACCATCGGGCATGACCACGCGGAGGGGTTAGCGATCGCCCGCTGTTTTGATCAAGTTGATGGTTTAATGATTGTCTACGACTCCCCCAATTCCATCAGAGCCATTCAGCCCGATGCAATTCTGGCAGACATTTTTCAGTTGAAGTAATGGCAAATTTGGTTAACGAACAGTACAAGCTTTGCGATCGCGATCCGAGCCAGGCTCCTGCCAGGAATAGGCAAAATGGCTAACGCTTTTAACCTGGGGTGCCAGCGATCGCAGTACCTGCATTTGCACTTCCAATGGCGGGCGATTACCAATCGATTGTTGCCAAATTCCCGCCAAAACGGGCTTCACTTCGGTTCCGCGAGGAGCTTTGCTTAACACCCGTTGGATCTGTTGCATGATGCAGCCTGTATTTCCGCAAATGCCGTATGCCATCGGATGCCACTCTACTGAAGTTGGGAAGCGATCCCACAGTTGCAAACGCGAGTCGTAGCCCTGTCCAACCGTCATATTTCCTTCAGGAAAAAACACCAGACCTGTAGGTAGACCCTGGTTCCGAACCGTGGATGTGGCATGGTTGACAAATTCAATGACACCTTGCGCCGCATGAGCAACAGACAAGCGCCAGAGTTCGGCTTGCAGTTTGGCAGCTTGTTGTGGGGTGGGGTTTGCCAAAGGGATTGGCTCAAGCCCTTGCACCAGCATTTCTCGCTCTTGAGGAAACTGTTTGATCGTTTCCTTCAAGTCATTGGCGCGAATAAACCCCTGACTCAGAAACCGCTGTAACAGCGCTACCCCTCTAGAATTCATGGCGCGTTGCAGTAGCGTTTGTTGGGACGACTCGCCATAAATCCATAAATCTTGAACTTTGCTGGCAACGGATGCCCCACCATAGCCACGAGGATAGCGAATGTAATCGATGAGAATACCATCGGGTTTACGTTGGGCGATCGCAGATATCAGCGCTCCATAATCTTGACGCACTTGTGGGCTGTAGGGATCAACAAATGCTTCGTCTGGATTAACCTGCCCCAAATCGGTGCTGAGTCCGGCAATTAGGCTACTGTTCAGGCTGGTTTGCCCAAACCCATTACGGGCGATCGCCCGTTGTCGATCAAACCGACGCACATAGTTTGCTCCATAGTTCATGCCAAACAACCAGGCGTGAACCTTCAATCCTCGTTCCCGCCCTTTTTGGATCGATTGCGCCAGCAAATCCTCGTTATCTGCGCCGGAACCCGTCAACACCGAATACCAGGGAGTGGGATTTTGATTGGCAGGCAACAACACTCGCCCGTTGTAAAACGCCTCCACGTAAACCTGGTTGTAGCCTCGATCTACAATCCGATCAAACACCGACTCCAGCACCCCTGGTTTCACATCACAGGGGTAAAGCCGAATCCAAATTGCCTGATTCTGGGGCCAAACCTGGTTGCGGCATTTTTTCAGCCGTTCCCCGTGTTGGGCAAGCATGGTTCGGTACTTCTTTTGTGCGTCCTTGTTGCCCCGAACTGCGTCTTGCCGTAGTTTCTCTTTTTGGGCGATCGCGGCAGGGGATTGCTGGCAGTAAGGCGGAAACGATTCTGCCTGTGCTGGACGACTGAGCCAAAAGGGACTGAGCCATCCCGTAGTCAAAATCCCAGCAGCGATCGCTCGTTTAAGTGAGTGTGCAGAAAGTGAGTGTGCAGAAATTGGCAGCGTCTGTTCAAATTGGGATAAAAGAGCAGAGCGCACTCGCCTCACAGAACCGTTAAGCCTCATAGGACAGCCTCAAATTCCCAAAAATCTGCCCTACCAGACTAATCCACGATCCGCAATTTGCAACAAAAAAGTCAGCTTCTGTTCCAAATCTGTGAGCCATGCTTGCGCCAGAAACTGCGGTGCAATATTCCGTTCTATCCCAGCCAACCTTTCAACCGCTCTGCCACTTGAGGGCGGCGGAGTTTTCGCATGGCTTTGCTTTGAATTTGGCGAACTCGCTCACGCGAGAGATTGAACAACCCACCCACTTCTTCTAACGTGCAGGGCTTGTTAGAACTTAGCCCGTAGCGCAGGCTAATGATGTCTTTTTCCCGCTCTGTGAGCACATTACCGAGCACGTCCCAAATTTCTTGCCGCAGCATTGTTTCACTCATTTGTGATTCTGGCGATCGCGTCTCGGCATCTTCCAACAAATCCACCAGTTCAGTGTCTTCATCTTTCCCCACACGATAGTTGAGCGAAAGAGAACGACGATGCACCTGCTGTAAATTTTGCAGTTGATCAGGGGTAACTTCTAACGCTTCTGCCAGTTCTACTTCCGTTGGGTTGCGGTTAAGTTTGCGTTTTAGATCTCGCTGCGCTCCTTTTAGCTTGTTGAGCTTTTCCACAATGTGGACAGGCAACCGGATGGTGCGGGAGTCGTTGGCGATGGTTCGGGTGATGCCTTGCCGAATCCACCAGTAGGCGTAGGTAGAGAACTTATAGCCTTTGTCAGGATCAAATTTTTCCGTTGCTCGGTTCAGTCCCAGTGCACCTTCCTGAATTAAATCAAGGAATGGCACGCCTCGATTGATGTAGCGTTTGGCGATGGATACAACCAGGCGCAAGTTGGAACGGATCATTTTGCGTTTGGCGACTCGGCTGCGATGCAACTGATGCTCAAGTTGGCGTTCTGTTAGCCCAACTGCTTTTGCCAGTTCAGCTTTGCTAGGGCAATGTCCTAATTCTTGAGTAAGGTGCGATCGCAACTCTTCAATCTCATTCAAATACCGAATCCGATTGGCTAACTCCACCTCCTCATCAGGCTTCAAGAGGGGATAGCGCGCCATCTCTTTAAAGAATGCTCCCACAGAATCGTCTGATGTCGTCTTGCTGTAGCCAACTGAGCGAGGAGAGGCGATTTCGTCAGTCAAAGCATCATCCGCTGGCGTTGCTCCTGGGTCAAACTCAATGCCAGCTAACCTATCCGCATCTGCCAAATCCAGCGGTTCCAATTCCAGGGCAGAATCTTCCAGAATCAAATTACTGCCTCCCGCTGCCTCTAAAGAATCGATGAACCCGTCAATAGAAAGATTTTCTAAATCAGTTGAGGGCTGGGTCACATGGGGCTTGTTCGCAGCACTTATCTTTTGAAACATATGCATCTAAAAGGATAGATGGGCTAGAAATGCCTGAAGCACTTATTCAACAATTCACAGACAGTTCGACTATTTGAACATCTTAACGGCACGCTCTTTGGAAAACCTCAAACCAATGGCAGAACCGCAGGCATAAACGTGCTTCTCCCGTTTGTGGGTGCAAACGGCTGCATAGACTCAAGCGACTGATCAAAATTCTGGGCTACACGACTTGAAGCTAACCTCTAAATTGTTCATAACGCTACAATCTCCGATCTTGGTCAGGCTTTTAGAGTAACTTTAGATTTCCGTTGGCAATCCATACTCGTTATGAGTATGATTAAGAAGTGATGCGAAGTCGGTATGACTTCTTTGTTTGATTTTCTTTTTTGTTTGATTTTCTTTGTTTAATTCAAGCCTCTAGTGCAACTTACTCCTCTCCACTAAGTTGCATCAAGTTTCTGACACCTTAATCGTGCACTTACGTTCATTATAAGGAGGATCTCGATGGCTCATCGGCTTGCGCCATTACCTTACGATTACGCTGCATTAGAGCCGTTTATTGACGCTCAAACTATGCAGCTTCACCACGACAAGCACCATGCTGCTTACGTAAATAACTTGAACAATGCTCTGGCTGATTATCCAGACTGGCAAGCGCATGGTGTGGAAGACTTGGTGAAGAATCTGGAGCAGGTGCCTGAAGCGATTCGTGCTGTTGTGCGAAATAATGCGGGCGGGCACCTTAACCACACGATGTTTTGGCAAAGTATGGCTCCTAGTCAAACTGGGGAACCGACTGGCGCGATCGCTCAAGCCATTGCCAATACCTTTGGTAGTTTTGACGCATTTAAGCAGCAGTTCAATGAGGTTGGTACTAAACTATTTGGTAGCGGTTGGGTTTGGCTCGTGTTAACCCGCGATCGCACCCTCCGAATTACCACCACGCCCAACCAGGACAGCCCACTAACGCAAGGTGAAACACCGCTGTTAGGCAATGACGTATGGGAGCACGCTTACTATCTCAAATACCAGAACCGCCGACTAGAGTATCTATCTGCCTGGTGGAACGTGGTCAACTGGGATGAAGTGAATCGGCGTTTTCAAGTGGCTCACCCAAATGCGCTCGCCTAGTTGGAGAGTTGCGTCTCCTCAAATTGGGTGATGGCATTCAGGTCTGGAAAATTTAGGCTGAAGATAGTTGCAAACAGCTTGTCGATTGCATAAAGATTCGGCGTTTGCAGACCTGATTGCTTTCTCGTGGTGTTATCCTCGTCCTAATAGGGAATACTAGCTGCAAGGAATTTTAGTTTAGGCGACCCTTGCTTCTTTGTCAGATAATCTCGATATTAAGCCTTGACTATTTGAAGTTGGGGGTTAATATGGTCAAAGATTGCAGAAAACTGCAACTTTTATTTCGGATAACGTCTAAGTTAGCTTGTATATATCTGTAAGGCTCTCGTCCTTAACAGTGTTTTCAAACAAACCTACTACTAGATTTTCGGTCAACTGCAATGTTTCAATCCAACCACCTGCCATCACAAGCGTTTAATTGGGCTTCTTCTTACTCAGGTTCTGCGATGCCGAAATCGAAGCGTGCGTTGCAAGTGGTAGAGAAAAGTCAATCGGCTAAGAGCGTTGAAGCGTTGAGAAGCTTTATTCCTGCTGAAGCTACCCCCAATAAGCGAGCAGTGATGGAACGGTTGATTGCGCTGTATGCTGAGAAAGCTCTGGGCTAAGTAAGCAGGTTTGTTAAAAATTCAACTCAAATCATGAGTGAGCTTGCGATCGCTAGCTCACTTTGTTATTTTGAAAGACTATTTGGCAGCGAGAAACCAACTTATGGATTTTCCTGACCTATCAGGGTTTTTGCTTCTACTCCAGATTTCTTAGAATAGACTGATTCCAGCTAGCGCTGCCAACAGTCTTGTCAGTGAGATCGCTCACTTATCGTTACTCTTTTATCAAAATTTCAGGACAGAGCGACACTCTTCGTGATTCTGCTATTGTTCCCCGTTTCTAATTTTTTGCTATGGAATATAGCCCGAACCTCTCAGGGCAGCTCTACAACATGACAAGTGACCAGCCTTTTCAACAGCTTCAAGAACTCATTCAACGCATAGCAGACGCAGACACAGATGATTTCCTTGAGCTAGCGAAACTTGCAGGACTCAGCCCGGTCGAAGATTTTTCAGGCGCAGATCTCAGAAATGTCGATCTGCGGTCTGCGGTGTTAGCGCGGGCAAACTTTATCAACACGGACCTATCAGGTGCGATTTTGATTAACACCAATTTAGAAGAAGCACGGTTGATTGGTGCTCAGCTTGTGTTGGCAGTGCTAACGGGAGCTAAGTTAGACTATGCCAAATTGGTGAGTGCCAATTTAACGGACGCTAACCTCGTGGGTGCTTCGCTCTCCAACGCTGACCTGACTCGTGCTAACCTTGCCGGTGCTGATTTAAGCCATGCTGATATGCGCCGTGCTAACCTGACTGCGGCAGCTCTATGCGGAGCGTGTTTATGTGAAGTGTCTTTAAGCCACGCGAATTTGCGTCGATCTGACTTGAGTGGAACTGACTTGAGTGGTGCAACGTTGTTTGGAGCCGATTTAAGTAATTGCGACTTGCGAATGGCAGACCTGAGTGAAACAAATTTGGTCGGTGCTACGGTTGCACGAGCGTTGTTTGGTGCAAATCCTGGATTGTCCAGAGAAACCATGATGGAGTTAAGCGGTCGAGGCGCATCGTTTTACACGTATTGATTCGGATTGCGAGTTGAATTTAGTTCTCAAAACTCACACTGCGTTCCAGAGACGGAAGGCTGAGCAGAAGTAGAAACCAGGGGAAGGGTAAACCAGAATTTAGAGCCTTGACCAGGCTGGCTTTCAACCCCGATTTCTCCGCCATGGGCGGCGATAATTTGCTGACAGCGATGCAGTCCTAACCCAATACCTGTGAGTCGTTGATTATCTAACCCGCGCACGTAAAGTTGGAAGAGGCGATCGCATTGTTCTTTGTCCATCCCCGTGCCATCATCCTGCACACTGCACCAAAGAAATTGAGTGTTTGACTCATCGCTATCTGTGGTGACGATGGTTGCTTCTAGGGTGATGGTGCGTCCGGGGGGATTGTGCTTAATGGCGTTCAGCAACAGATTTTCGAGTACGTACTGCACTTTGTTGGGGTCAGCCGTGGTAGGGGGTAGGTTTGACCCAATGTAATTGACGATCCTCGCCTGGTTTTTACAGAGCTGCGGTTCTAAGCTTGCCAAAGCATTTTCTAGAACGCAGTTTAGCAAAATTGTTTCACGGTTAAGTGCTTGCTGTTTGCAGGGTTTAGCAGCGTGGTTTTCCATCAAACTGTTGAGTAGGGTGAGTTGGCGATCGCTGCTTTCTATCATCCGCTCTAGCATAGAGCGAGGAATGGATACAGTTTCATTGCACCTGCCACGAAGATGGTTGAGCACCATCAACATTCCCTGAACTGGAGTTCGCAAATCGTGGGTAACGGCATGAAGCAGGACATCTTTGACCTGGTTCAGGCTTTGTAGCTCGTGCATCCGTTGCTTTAGCTCCAGAGTCCGCTCCTCCACCTGGCACTCTAGATTGCTTGCCAGCATTCGCAGTTGTTGGTAGAGTTGCCCCTGCTGAATTGCAATTTCAACTTGGGTTCCCAGTTTCTTCAGCAAATCAATTTCAAAGGGTTGCCACTGGCGCGGACCGGAGCACTGGTTGACAATTAGTACGCCAAACATTTCATTATCCTGCATGATGGGTACGCCCATCCCAGCTCGCACCTGGCAGCGATCGTAGTATTCCTTTAAAAAGGGCGTTTTCTCGATCTGCGAGGTGTCATTCACTACCCGCACCGAGTCGCGTTTGAACAACTGCCGCATTTCCTCTACGGCGTAGCTGTCGGTAACCCAGCCTAATACGGGTAACCAATTGGGACTTACAGACTCTGCTACGGTTTGGCATGAGCTACCAGAGGAAAATTGAGCAATTAATACACGGTCTGCCTGCAAAAACTCACGAACTTCTGCGACGGTGGTGTTTAAAATGTCGTCGAGGTTGAGTGAACCGCGAATCCGTAGAGCCGTTTCTGACAATAGGCGCTCTCGGTTGGCGGCTAGCTGCAATTGAGCTTCGGCTTCTTTGCGCTCTGTAATGTCGTAAGCAGTGGCGATCGCGGCAGGTTGACCGTTGAGATAGGCAGAACCAGCCGTCATATCTACCCAGCGCTCTTTGCCCGATTTTGTCAAGATTTTGATTTCGTATCGAGGAGGAACTGTCTCGCCTCGCTGCCGCGCCAAACCGCGATCTCGCACAATTTGCCGAAAATCGGGATGGGCTAGCTCCCAAAAAGGAATGGTCATGAGTTCTTCGCGCGAGTACCCCGTAATTGCTTCAGTTGCCGGATTGACGTAGCGCAAATGGTTGCCCTGATAGATCAGAAATGCACAAGATGCGGTTTCGGCAACGACTCGAAACCGGGCTTCACTTTGCAATAACGCTAACTCTGCCTGCTTCCGCTCTGTAATGTCTTCAAAAATCAAACCAACGCATTGATTGGGCAAGGGAAAGGCTTTGGTAGCAAAAATGCCTTCGGGAATGGTGCGATCGCCGTAGCGAACTTCGCCTAAATCGCGTTCTTTACCAGACCGAATTACATCGGCATAAATTTTAGGAAAGGCAGTGTCAACCAGATCAGGAAACACCGCTGCCATTGGGCGACCCAACATTTTTTCAATTGGAGACTGCACCTGGAGGATGCGATGCGCCGCTGGGTTGCACTCTACCAATCGAAAGGATGTTAGATCATTGAGATCTGGCAATTGCCAAACTAACAACCCAATTTGCATTCGTTTGGCAATGTCGCCATACAACTGCACACTTTCTTGCGCTTGCTTAAGCTGACTGATATTTTCGGCAACAGCGATGGTGTATTGAGGGGTACCGCGTTGATTGCGAACGAGAGAGTTGGTGATGCGAACCCATAGCGGTTTGCCATCTTTGCGGAGGTGCCGTTTTTCAACTTGATAAGAATCACGAGTTCCAGAAATCATTTCATTAAATAATTCGTTGTCGGCAGCGAGATCATCGGGGTGAGTAAATTCAGAAAACGTCATGCGGACTAGCTCATCATGGCTGTAGCCCAGCATTTCCTGTAGGGCAGGATTGCTTTCTTCGATCGTGCCGTTGAGACTATCTAAACCAATGCCGATCGCCGCTCCTTCAAAAATCCGCCGAAAGCGCTGTTCTTGAGTTTTGTGCTTTTTCTGGATGACGGATAGAGTTGCAATCGCGGCTGCAACAGTTGCCAGACTACCCAGGGCAGGCACCAGAAACGCAACTTTGTGGAGCGTGCTATTTTCAGCAAGAGCAGGATCGATCTGCTGAACCGTGTTCCAAATCTCTGCACCTGTGCCTACCGCAGCAAGTCCACCAACGAGAGCGATCGCTCCACTCGCCAACCAGTAACGAGATGCTGATTGCTTCAACCTCATAGCACACCAAAAAAACGCATGGCAGTCAAAGAAACTCCTTCAAGTGAGTATCATTGCATCATTCCCTACTCTTCTAGGATGTCTGCTTCGCATCGAGAATGCTTCACCCACCCGGATGAGTGAGATTGGTTGATATTACCTCATCCCTAATCAGCCAACTCCCTCACCTGAGTTGTTAGAAGGATTTGTAGCAATATCCTGCTGGGTGGTTTCCTCCGAAACCGTAGATTTGCGGAAAAACCCTTGTTGAATCCATACCGTAAAAGCATGGGATAACAGCCCCAACGGTCCCGCAAATAGGCAAAACAGCAATGAGTGAATCGTCCAAGTGCCCGTTCGTTGCCCTTCCCAATAGATCCAGCGCCCCACAAACAAATCCATCACCAAAAAATGAGTCCAGCCGACTGCTGCTGCTCGTTCATCTGCAAAAAAGCGGGCAATGTCGGCTAGTTTTGGGTTTGCCAGTGCTTGAGCTGATTCTGGTGTGATGCTGGTGCTCAAGAGATAAAGATATAGCCCTGCTAGCACCACAAAAGGAATGAGAGAATCCATTACCCGCTTTGTGACGCTCCAATTGGGCAGAAAGATCATCAGTGTCCAAAAGGGCAGAATAAACAAGTTGGAGAAATCAAAGAGTTGAGAAATGGGCATAGCCAATCCGAAAGGAGGTGGTTTGTTTACGGAGATTGTAAAAGATTGGGCGCGATCGCGCCGCATGGCAACCGTTGGAGCTTTTCAATACTCCAACGTCTAAAGATGGTTATAGGGTACTTGTTAAAACGAGAAGGTGGTACGTAAAACGCCGATCGCGATCGTGTCGCTGCTGCTGGTTTGCACAGGGTTAAACAGTACCAGTACTCCTGGTGTAACGCTGATATTGTCAGTTACGCGCCAGCGATAAAACGCCTCTAGATGCAGTGTGCTGTCAGGTTGTCCTCCAGCAATCCCCCCTGTCCCTGAAATCGCGCTGGGAATGTTTAAGGTTGAAATGCCATTTTGCCGCAAGTCACTGCTGATGATTTTAGGAGGCTGCCCCACATAAATTCCGCCTAAGTTACCACGCCCAAGTAAATCAGGAAAGTTCATGAATGCCATCCAGTTAGTGGTCTCCACGCTGCCATCAAAGCCTCGGTTTTGCACCTGCGAATGGGTGTAGCCAAACCAGCCACCTAAGGTCAACTTGGGACTAACACGCCAGGAAACGGTTGCTCCAGCGGCATTTGTATTGAAGCGGGAACCAACAAAACCAATCAAATCATCCCCAACACCTGTATTCAAAAATGCATTGGTAGAGTAGGAGTTAAGGTAATACAATGTCAGGTCTACTCGACGAGTGGGCGTGAGGGCAAGCTGTACCCCTGCGGTATAAGGTCCATCAAACAATCCTGCCCGTGACGAAGGATCAGCCGCTCGCCCAGAAGCATTTCCGGCAGAATACACCCCTTGCAAACTTGCCCAATTGGTGATTTGCCAATCAAAACCAATGCCCGCTTGCGTATTGCCTAACCCAATAATCGGGTTGCGTTGAGCAAAGGCAGAAATGGGTCCCTGCCCGGCACTTTCGTAGCGATTAGGACCTCTAAAAACGGTCACCGGGTTGACTCCTTCAGCGCCCACAATTAGCGCTAGGCGATCGCCCGCGAGAAACCGATAGGTCACGTCGCTTAAACGCAGGGAGGCACCTGTGTTTAGCTCATACCCCAGGCGGGTGTAAGTATCATTGAGAAAAAAGGGCGGATTATTAAACCCAGCACCTGTGGTCAAATTGCCTGCTTGTAGCCCAATTAAGAGAAAGTCTTGTGGGGAGAAGGCGGTTACCAAGCTGAGTTGGGTATTGTAGCCGAAGGTGATGGTTGTGGAAGGGTCTTGGGTGTCGCGATCGCCATTGCGAGGATTCAAATCGGCGGTGTTGTTTCCGCGCCCCTGCAGCCCAAAAATTACCTGCCCATAGAGTTTTGTCGTGGTGGAAAACGGTTGTTTCTCCAGGGTGGCAGTGCGAACTTCTAGCGCTTCCGTGCGTCCCTGTAGGGCTGCCAACTCAGCCCCAAACTCTTCTTGAAGCCGCTTCACCGCTTCCAGGTCTGCTTTGGGTACCAAATCGGTAGTGGCGGCAGCGATCAGTTCTTGAATTTTGTCGAGACAGGCATTCAGCCCGGCAGCAAACTCGTAACGGCTAAGGGCACGGTTACCGCGATAGGTTTTGTCGGGATAGCCCACAATGCAACCATACCGCTCCACCAGGGATTGCAATGCCTGGTATGCCCAATCGGTGGGTTGTACATCAGACAGTTGGGAAACCGATGTAACTTGCTCGATCGCCTCATTTGCTCCATCGTTGCCTGCCAGCCCAGGAGAGAGTTGTTCAAGTTCGGTTGCTTGCGCGATCGCTGGGTAAAGCCATTTGTCTGATAAGCCACCCGCCAGTGCGACCATTAAACTGTACAACCAGACTAGCCTCAACAAAGACACCTTCATTGCTTTTTCTCCGTCACACCAATCAATCAATCGAGATTAGTCTGCCGGGATCAGGCAACTCTCTCAGAATTTATCCGCCATCTTCATCATTTCTTTGACAAAGGATTTGCTGCACCCATTGGAATGTTACAAATTGGAGTATCGGGAATCCGTGAAACTGATAATATAGTACAAAAGATCTATTCGTCGCGCTATGGTTCAATATACGCTTGCCCAAAGCCCAGAAACGATTTTCAACGTGCCAGGAAAAGATTCTGCCAAGGCCCGCGATCGCGCAATGGATCAGTTGATCGAGTTGTTGGATGCTGGCAAGCTACCAACTGAACTCGTTGATGGATTTAGTCCCAAACAATTTATTGAAGTGAAAGAACCAACCCCTCTCAACACCAGCGATGATGATGCGATTACGCAAGCCGTACAAATTCTGAGTCAGCTAGCAACGTTAAAGTTGAAACTGCAAGAATCTCGCACGGAAGCATTGGAAATACGAACCCAAATTGACCTGTTGTTTAGCGATGACCCGGTGAGCGAAGAAGAGATTGCCACCATGAAAGAGGGCTTTAAGGTGCTGAAGAGCTATGCCCAAGCTAATTTGCGTTATAAGGAAGCGAGAGTACAGGCGGAACAGGCGCGGCAAGTGTTGGATCAAGCCCTGAATTCGGGGGATGCTGATAGCAAGAGTAAGGCATAGGGTATGGGGCTAGGATGTCGGGAAAGAAGTCTAGGTGTGCAGATTTGAGATTGTAGATTCAGCCTGCCGTTCGGCTCTCAAGCCCCAGATCCAATCAGCAATCCTCAATCATTCCCTCATCACTCCCTACACCTCGTACCCTATTCCCCCTAATCACGATCGCTCGGTGGAAACAGATATTGCAGCGAAACAAATCCAGTCAAAATGACGCTACAGACGACAATGATTGCGATCGGGGTGGGGAACGTAACAAACAGTAGAGGGAGAGACATGGGGGGAGTGATGAAATCGTTTGTTATTAAGTTTCACCTTATCAAGCCAATTTGACAGTATTGTGAATCCTTTATTTCAGAACTTTGACTATTTCAGCGCTGCGATATTCAAATCAGGGGAGAAATCCTAATTGCTCTGTTAGTTCTTGCCGGATGCGATACATGATGGTGTTGCTATCCAATTGATTGAGAATGTCTTGAATCACTGTGTTAGCGCCCTGTGCTCCCCAGCTACAGCCATTTTCCAGATACACCTGAACGGCACGCCCAACGGAATACGCGCCAAACCCAGCAAAACTTGCCTGAGCGATCGCGGTTCCGGCATACGCCGTCAGTCCATTCGCCGAATCAACGCCAGAAGCGGCGGCGGCAGCACTTTTTCCTAAACCCAAAACAATTCCGCTGCCAATTTCTGTGAGCAACAAACTGCCAGAACTGAGCAAAATTGCCTTCCAGAGCTTCCCAGCTTCGTGCCCAGTGACGGGTAGGCCATATAGATCAGACAAGGCACGGATCATTGCCAGGTCTGCCACCGTTGCGCCCACCAGATCTAGGACGGCAACGGGGTTAATCGCGATCGCGATCGCTTTGTAGCGAACAAACTTCCAGATTAGTGCTTCCGCTTCCGCTTCATGTACTTCCAACAACTTCCCAGCCAACCGTGATTCTGCTTCCCGGACTTGCACCAGGGCATTCAACGCCATCAGCGTTCGTCCTTCCTGCCCCAAAATTTCTAAAATCTTTTCTTTCAGGTTATCTACCTGAGGCGGCGGCACTTCCCATTCATAGGTCAACCGTCCATCGGGCTGTTCCACGCGCACTTGCATCGGCGCGGGTTCTGCCGCAATCAGCACAATCTCATTGGTAGAAAGTAACCGCTGCAACGGTTGGTTGTCTGTGCTAGCAGTGGCGAGTCGTTGCAAACTCTGGTAAATCGCTTGACGACTTTGCTCAGGATATAAATCAATCTTGTTAAACACCAGCAGTAAGGGCTTCTGTGCCTGCCGTAGCTCACACAGTGCTTGATACTCGGTGCGGGTGATGTCTCCAGCGACTACGAAGAGAATTAAGTCCGATTGCCGCGCGATCACCTGCGCCATTTCTGCCCGCGTGTGTCCATCGATCTCATCCAGTCCAGGGGTGTCAATGAGTTCAATCTGCAAATCGCCCGCTTTCTGTTTGTCGTTGCCGTAGGGCGACCAGACCACCGCTTGGGGAGCCAGCGTCACCCCATTCAGTGGACCTGTGGGCAATACCTTTTGCCCCAGCAGTGCATTCAACACGGCGGATTTTCCCCGACTTACCAGCCCAAACACTGCCACCCGTGCTACGTTGTTTTCCAGTTTATTGAGTGTTACCGAGAGCCGATCCATATCCGTTTTGAGCATAGTTTGGGTGGATGCGGCAGGTGGATGGTTCCTGGCGGCTCGAAAGTAAGCGGTGTAGCGGTTCAATGCCTGCCGCAAACTGGCACGGGCACGCTGTAAATACACGGTCTGCGGCTCGGTTGGGGTGGAGTTGGGAGGGGATGAGATGGGCTGAATCAAGGTGAGCAGAGAAGCAAGATAAAGGACTTTCCTACCGTATCATTCTGGTCTGGCTGGCAGCGGTTCGGCGATCGCGACTTCTGACAGTTTTAGGGGCATGGGCGATAAGGGTTGGGGATCGGAGGAGGAAATGGGGGATGGGGAAGAGGGGGGTGGGTAGGTGAGTGAATGAGTGGGGGTAGGAGGGGGAGCGGTTTTGGGGGTGAGGCGATCGAGGACTTGCCCAGTGAGGGTTTGAAAGATGGTTTGTTGCTGATTTTGTTGGAAGACTTTTTGCAGCACCTGTCCCAAACGCTCGATCGCTAAGGGTTTGGCATCTGCTATTGCCAGGTTGGGTTCCTGGGTGTGGAAGTACTCGATCAGGGTGAGTCCGGCAATGCGAGTGAGGTAAGCCGCGCTGACTGCCTGAATGCAACCTCCGGCGATATAGGTCAGGGCGTTAGTTTTCAGGAGACTGGCGATCGCGCGGGTAGATAGCTCTACCAAGCCTAGTTTGAGGATCAGACTGCCCAGCGCTGTCACCACTTTTTGTGCCTGGTCGATGGAGAACGATTGTTGATAAATTTTGCCCAGGTCGAGAATCATCTGGACATTGATGGCAGCAGTTGCCAGCACATCCAGGGAAGGAATGGGACTGGCGAAGGCTGTTCCGGCGGCAATCCACTGAAATTGTTCCACAATCGGTAAAGCACGAGTGCGGCGCAGATCATTGAGGGCAGAAGCGGCTTGGGCTTTTACAGCCTGGGCATTGCCGAGGGAACTGGCAAGCACGAGTTGACGGCTTTCTGTCTGCAAAATCGCTGTGAGACGCTGTGTTAGGGGGGTAATGGTGGGTGGTTGCTCTTCTAGCCACTCGCGCAGGGAACCATCAGCTTGATGCTGTCGGACTTTGAGTGGGCGGGGATCCGTGGCGATCGCGACCACATCTTCGACCCGCAAAATGCTGCGTCCCCATGTTTGCATTCGCGCCAGTAGGGTTTGCCGCTCCTCTGGCAAGTATTGATCTTGCTTGTTAAAAACCAGGAGGGTGCGTTTGTGAGCGGCTAATTGCTTGAGCGTTTGCAATTCCGATTCGGTGAGGTCGCCTGTGACCAGAAACAAGACCAAATCTGCTGTCGCTGCTTGCTTGAGTGCGATCGCCTCTGTCGCTAAATCTGCTGCCATGCCCACTGTAAAACTGGGGGCTTCCAACAGGGTCACGGGGTTGGGGGATTGCGCCTGCCACGATGCCTGCAAGCGTTGAATCAAACTGGTTTTACCAGACCCTTTTGCGCCCATCACCACTAATTGCACTGCTTCGCGATCGAGTTCAGTGGCAATTTGGCTCACCTGGGATTGAAACAACACAACCTGAGGCTGAATTCCACAGGTGGCATCTGCTTCTTCCACTTCAGTTTGGAGTCGCCCAATCACCTGTTCGGCTTCTGCCAGGGTTTGTTTGACAAGGCTAGAGTCAATATACTTCGGCAGTGTTGCAGTTGTTTGCCGCTGTTTTGAGGGTTGCTGCACCCACCACACGCCTGCGCTGACTGCAAGGGCTAGCAACGTGCAAACTCCCCATTCGCCTGCTGTTTGGCTGATCAGTTCTAGTAACCCAATGACGATCGCCAGTGTGACGCTTCCAACTACGAGGGGACGTTGCAATTTATCAACCATAGCGGGCAGGGAAAGAGGTTCGGTGAAGGCATCCCCATTCTACCCAGGGGAACGACCCTATAGGGGGCGATCGCGATCATCCCTACGGCACAATTTCAATTCACATTCAGCTCACATAATGAAAACCCCCACCGAAATGGCAGGGGTTCATCACTTTCACTAACTTTATAAGTGGTGGCGGGGCATGGATTTGAACCATGGACCTTCGGGTTATGAGCCCGACGAGCTACCAGACTGCTCTACCCCGCGTTAGCCTATTCAGTATAACGACAAAACGCGAAATCCGACAAATAAATTTTGAATATTTGGGAGTCCGTTTTTTTGGAGGGTTTCAACTATGGGAGTGGTAGCCTCTGGTTAGAGCATGAACTCCAATGAAACCTCTCGCTTGAAGGTGGTTTGAGAGGCGTTCGACGAGCTACTGGCAGTGTTGGGGTGGGGCAGCGACGAAATAATGGCTCCAATGATTGTGAACAACATCACTAACCGGAGCATGACTGTAAAAGAGTTTAATCTGGTGTTCATGGGTTCTCCTGAGCGATCGCGCCATTGCAGATACGTTAAACGTTCGGTCATTAACTCAACCCTCACCCGCTTACTTAATAGGACGGTTCACCAACTGGCATAGTTCCATGTTAGAAAAAGTTTTTTCCTGACGTTATCAAACTGCCCCAAATACGGAACTCTACTCATAGTCTTTTGATTTACACGTCGCCCATGCTGGTTTTATGCAAAAACGCTTTACCCACAGACTGCTGCTGTTGCTGGCTCCCACTGTTTTGTTGGCAACACTAGGTTGTAGCCAACGTTCTAATGCTCCTAATTCTGCCAGTTCGGTTGTTGTTCGCCCCGCACCGTCGCCGGTGCCAACCTCTTCCCCGGTACAGGCAACGGCGACTGATGAGAGTTACAAACTGGCGATCGATAAAGCTAAAAGCGCTCAAAATCTGAGCCAAACAGCGCTATCTGAGGATGATTGGAATTTGGTCGCAAGCCGCTGGCAGCAGGCGATCGATTATCTGAAGGTGTTGCCACCGGCGAGTCCCTACCAGGCGATGGCAAAAGTGAAACTGGCTGAATTTGAAAAGGGGCGAACAACTGCTCAAAAATGGGCGGGACAGGCGAAATTGGCACTTCAAAGAAATCAACAGTCGGGAGCCGTGTTCACAGAGCCATTAAAGGTGACTAGCGCAATCGCCCAATCACCAGGCTCTGGAAAAGTCTTTCAGGCTCCGATCAAACGGCGGGCAGGTGGAACTCCTGTGATTGATGTGACTTTTAATGGCACCCAGACATTTGAAATGATTGTGGATACGGGAGCCAGTGGCACGGTGATCACGCAGCAAATGGCAGATACGCTGGGTGTGCGGGTGATTGGCAAAACAAAGGTGAGCACGGCGAGTCAGGTGGGGGTAGAAGTGCCGCTGGCGTTTGTGGAATCGATCGCGGTGGGAGAAGCGGTGGTCAAGGAAGTTGTTGTGGCGATCGGCAACAATGCGCTGGATATTGGCTTACTGGGGCATGACTTCTTCAGCGACTATGATGTGACGGTGAAGCAAGATGTGGTGGAGTTTCGCAAGCGCTAAGTTGACCTAAATTTCAATTGCAGAATAGATGGACATAGGGGCGCATGGCAATTTGCTCTTACTCTGGTGAGGTTTGGCGTTGGTTGAGGGGTGGCAGGATGCGATCGCGCACGTTCATTAACCAATTCGATTCGCTCAAACCTCGTCCCAACAGGGCAAACAACACTAGCATTCCCTGAATCACGCCAGAAAGGGAAGATTCCAGGCTGAGTGCCAGAGGAAGCTGCAAACTGCCGACATTCAACGCACTAAAGAAAAAGGCAACGGGAAGAATTAGCCAGGCGTTGAGACCAATTAACATGGCAACAAGCAACGCCAGAAAGCCCAAACCACTGGAAACACTGGGAATTAAACGATGAAATACAGCAAGTACCTGCAAGGCTCCTGCAAGTCCGGCAAAGCCACCACAAATGGCGAAAGCACTCATTAACTGCCGCAACGAGGGAATGCCCAGCACGTAAGAGGCACGTAGGTTTTGCCCAACGGCACGTAATTGCAGCCCAAAATAGGTGCCTTGCAACACGAGCAGGGTGACTGCAACTGAGGCGATCGCAATGAGTAAGGCGATCGGGCTGGCTTCCGTATTACCCATGGTTGGCAGCCATAACTTTTCTGAGAATGGCTCGGTGCCACTCATGGATGCTACCCCTTCTTTCTTCCAGGGACCAAAAATTAAGTACAGCGCCAAGCCGTCGGCAACAAAGTTCAGCCCTAAGCCAGCAAAAATTTCGTTAATCCGCCCATATACATTCAAAACAGCCGCCAGCAACCCCCATACCACACCGCCCAAGCCCCCTACCAGAATTGCTAGCAGCATTACCAATGCTGGTGGCAAAGCATCTTGGGTGAGGCGGATGATGAACGTAGCTGCGATCGCGCCAAAAGTAATTTGCCCTTCAATGCCCAGGTTGTAGAGTCCGGCAGTGAAGGTAAACAACAACCCGCTGGTGCAGAGCAGCAACGGTACCAGCGTTGCCACCACTCGTCCGAGGCGATCGGGGGTGCCAAACGCCCCTGCCCACATACTGGTTGTTACCTGAATTGGACTGCCCCCCGCCAGCATGATAATGATGCCCACCAGCAACAATGACAGGATGATTGCCCCAATCTGATAGGAGAGCTTTTTGGATGGTTGCAGGTTCATAAGTGGGTTCAGCCCTGATCTGGGTTTGTAAGGTCAGCGTTTGCGGAGTTCGCTTCTTCTTCTAATGCTTCTTGAATAAACAAACGCGCTAAACGATTGTAATTTCCGGCTCCCATGTACTTAGGAAACTTGTGCTCCCGACTGTAAAGCCAAACCAGTTCATCCAGCAAGAAGATGCGAATGTCTTGCGTCCAGCTTTTGCATTGGGGAATCAGCGACTTTGCGGTGTTTAGGGCATCGGTCCAGCGCTCAAACTCTTGCTCAAAATCGCGGGTAATCACTCGAAACATTGCGTCATTACCTGGAGAATGCATTTATTTCAGAAATTATCCGCCTTTGTAGCCCTCATCGACCAACAGATCTGGTTGCTTTGCTGCCTGTACTGCAAGCACGTCGCAGCGTTCGTTTTCTATATTTCCGGCGTGACCCCGCACCCACTGAAACGTCACATCATGCTTTTTGCATAACTCTAACAACTGCTCCCACAGATCGGGATTCACCGCTTTCTCGGTTTTGTTACGTTTCCAACCGTTTGCCTGCCACTTCTTTGCCCAACCCTTTGTGATCGCGTTGACTACGTATTGCGAGTCTGAGTAAAGCGTGACCATGCAGGGAAATTTCAGCGCTTGCAAGCCCGCGATCGCGCCCATGATTTCCATCCGGTTATTTGTTGTCAGGCGATACCCAGCCGATAACTCCTTGCGATGCCCATCACAGAGCAACACCACACCGTAGCCACCGGGTCCAGGATTCCCAAGACACGCGCCATCAGTGTAGATTTCAACAGTTTTTGTGGTTGGAGAAGGGGACATAAGGGTGGATGGGAGATAGGGTTGGGAGATGGTTGGTGAGTGGATGGGTCGGTGGGTGGACGGGTGGATAGAATTCACTGACTCCCTCACCCGCCTCAACTTCTGGTTTTTGTAAACCAAACTTATTTGCTGCTAGCTAAGACTCGCCACACGATGAATAACAGAAAGCTTAGGTAGCTAGCCACTACTAACCAATCCTGCCAGCCTGATGGCAATCCCATACTATCCATTCGTCCTCTCTCGCTTCTAACTTAGGCAGACATAAAGCACTGCCCCTACGGTACCTGATTCATTAATCTGGAAATGCTGCCCCGGTTGTTGGGTCGCGAATGTATAGCCCTAATGTCAGCGTTCGTAACACTTCATCCCAAACAGGAGTCATGCGATCGGCTTGGTCTGCCCAGTAGTCGAACGGGATCAAGCATTGTGAAATTGAGATGCCACAACCAAGACTGCGAACATCATAGCGGATTCGTTCCAGGGCGATCACTCGGCTGCTATTACCCGCCCACATGAATCGCTGGACGTTGATCGGGATCTCGTTCAGCTTTGCGTAGCACCTCACGAGTGACAACAGGAACATCACCCTCGCCAAATAGGATGAAGCGTAGGAGATATTGAATTGGGTTTCCTTCGACCCAGCCGAAATAGGCATGGGGAATTTTGCCTGTTTGGTTGCGAATATCAAGCATAATGGCGGCGATCGCATTAGGAACCGCTGCGCTTTGTGCTCGTAAAATGCGGTATTCCCCCACTTCCACGCCTTTAACCCGAATCACTTCAGCAAACTCTGAGGCATCGGAGACTTGAATCTCCAAAAATAGAATCGGGTCGCTGGCAGGGATATGGTTATCCTCTCGGACCTCTTTCTCTTTCGCAAGGTATTCCGGTTCGTCTCCTGTGCTTCGACGATTTGCTACTAAACGAATCACCCCTGCGCTCTCCTCAGCAATAAACTGTCGAGCTGTTTCATTCATTTCAATCTGCTCTACTCGCAATTCTGTTGATCGCCATACTCTGGAAACTAGTGATGTGGCAACGATTGCGCCAATGAAGAAGGCCGCGATCCGAATCCCTTCTGGACGTTCAATAATGTTGGTGATAGTGGTGTAGATAAATACCAGGGTAATGAGCGTAAAGGTAGCCGTTTCGCGCCGAGCACGCTGACGACGGGTAGCAAGCGTTACGGCAAACGCTGCTGAACTCATTAGCACCAGTACGCCTGTGGCATAGGCTCCTCCCTGAGCCTCCACGCTGGCACGAAAGAGAATGGTCACAACAAAGGCGATCGCGGTATATACCAGCACCAACGGACGAACTGCCAGCGTCCAACTGGGTGCCATGCCATAACGGGGTAAGTAGCGCGGCACGATGTTGAGCAAGCCCGCCATAGCGGAGGCTCCGGCAAACCAGAGAATCGCGATCGTGCTGAGATCGTACACGGTGCCAAACCCGTTGCCAATATACAAGTGGGCAAGATATGCCAGAGCACGCCCATTGGCTTCACCTCCTGATTCAAACTTTTCCGGTGAAATCAACACTGTTGTTACAAAACTACTGGTGATCAAGAAGAAACTCATGATCAACGCCGCTGCCGTCAGCAATTTATGCGTGTTGCGAATTCGTCCAATGGGGCGTTCTTCTGTGTCGTTCGGTCGCCCTTTGATTAGGGGCATTACCGCCACTCCCGTTTCAAAGCCGGATAATCCTAAAGCCAGTTTGGGAAACAAGAGGAGTGAGATTCCCAGCATGGTCAGCGGGTTGGAGTGGTTCTCAAATAGGAGATTTTTCCACTGAATCACGTTAATCGGATTCACCACAATTTGATAGATTCCTACGCCGATAGTAACCAGATTTAACAGCAGGTAAGTCCCTACAAGAAACACTGCTAGCCCGATCGCTTCATGGAAGCCGCGCAAAAACACAATGCCCAGCAACGCCACCAACACCAACGTAATAGGAATTTCCTGCCCATCAAAAAAATGAGGAATCAGGGGATTTTCGATGATGTGAGCTGTGGCATCGGCAGCGGAGAGCGTAATGGTAATGATGAAGTCGGTGGCGACAAAGCCTAGTAAACACAATACAAACAGTTTGCCCTGCCACCACGGCAGTAGATGCTCCAGCATTGCGATCGAGCCTTCCCCATGCGGGCTGATTTTTGCCACCCGTCGATAAATTGGCAAGGCTCCAAACAGGGTGAGTAATACCAAAATCAGCGTGGCAAATGGTGAGAGCGCTCCCGCTGCCAGAGCTGCAATTCCCGGTTGATAGCCCAGTGTCGAAAAGTAATCAACCCCCGTTAAACACATGACTCGCCACCAGGCATGTTTGGCATGAGGTTCGGCTTTTTTGGTCTGGTCTTCTTTCAGAAGCCACTGCACAAATTGCTTCTGGTAAGGGCGAGATTGTTTCTGGGAAACCATAAATCCAAGTGTGTTATGCGGGACTGCGATCGCCAACCTGACTGTAAGCCTAAAACAGGATTTAAACCCTCACCCCTTCAGTTTGTCCTCCAACTGCTCGATCTCCATCCAAGCACGCAACACCTCGGCAACCGTCCAGGCTTGGGCAAAGCAGCCCCGACCTACAAAAGGTGCATCGCCATCAAAAATCTCACTGAGGCTGCCCAAGCCATGGGCAAAAAGGTGGTTCATCATCGGTTCTAAAAAGTGACGGGCTTGAGCGGGGTTGTTATAAACTCGCAGATGCGCCAATACAAAGGGTCCTAATAGCCAACCCCAAACGGTGCCTTGATGATAAGCACTATCTCGCTGCACGGGTGAACCGAGGTATTTGCCCTGATAGTCGGGGTGGTCGGTGGCGAGCGATCGCAACCCATGAGAAGTCAACAGCGATCGCCCGCAGACATCCACCACACCTTTTTGTTGAGCCTGCGAGAGGGGACTTTCGGGCAGAGACACAGCAAAGAGTTGATTGGGGCGCAGTGAGGCATCATCACCATTGGGACCATCCAACACGTCATAGCAATAGCCCAGATCGGGATTCCAGAAACGACTAAACCGGGCCAGGGCCCGATCCGCGATCGCGTCATATTCCTGATGGGGTTTGCCAATGCGGCGCGCTAGTTTGGCGATCGTTCGCAGCGCATTAAACCATAGAGCATTCACTTCCACAGGCTTGCCAATCCGTGGCGTAACCACCCAATCGCCTACTTTTGCATCCATCCAGGTGAGTTGCACCCCTGCTTCTCCAGCGTAGAGCAGCCCATCTGCCGGGTCGAGGTGAATGTTGAAGCGAGTGCCACGGCAGTGCCAGTTGATAATATCTGCCAGCACTGGAAACAATTCATGCAACAGGTCATCATCTTCAGTCACCGCGTAATAGGCACGCAGCGATTCAAAGTACCAGAGCGTAGCATCCACCGTATTGTATTCAGGGATTTCACCAGCATCCGGGAAGCGGTTGGGAATCATCCCCTGATCCACATGACGGGCAAAGGTGCGTAAGATTGATCGCGCTACTTCGGGTCGGCCCGTTTCTAGGGTTAAACCAGGTAGGCTAATCATCGTATCTCTCCCCCAGTCGCTAAACCAGGGATACCCGGCAATGATAGTTTTGCCCTGTGGATCTTCGGCGGAAGCCCGATTGACGATAAATTGATCGGCGGCAAGTACCAGCCGACAGGGAAATTCTGGGGTTTCTTTTGCTTCCACAGCCCGGTTTGATTTCCACAGCCCAATCAACTTCTGGTCATAGCTTTTGCGAATTTTAAGGGCACTTTCACCATTCAAAGACAGCTTGTGATCGGTGCTGCCGACGATGGTCAGGGTTTCACCGACTTCTAAGGTTGCTTGCAAGGTGGCGGCATGAAGGTGATCGTCGCGATCGCCCAATCCCCGTTCCCGTTCTGCTGCCAGATCAAACCCGTAATACCAATCGTGGTTGGGCGTGAATTCGGCGCGATCGCTCATCAGCAACACGGGCATTGCTTCAGGAAAGGCGGAAATATTGATACCCCGCTCCACGGGTAAAATCGTCATCTGCCAGCCTTGCCCCTGGGTGCGACTGTGATAGTCGCGATAGTTGACCATTGCTTTCAAGGTCAAACTAAAAGGCTGGGTAGCCCGCAGCAGGTTGTAATGAATGTAAGTGGTGTTTACTCCTGGTTGCATCCAGATGCGTTTTTCCAGTAGGGCATCGGCGCAGGCATAACGCCAGGTAGGAACAGACCCTTCCAGACTAAACCGTTCAATTTGCCGATAGCCGTGTGGACCCACGGCTCCATCTGCCCAGCGATTGGTGTGCAGCGGGTAGTAGCGATCGCCATACAGCACCGTGTCATCTAACTTAGCCAGCAATAAAGTTCGTCCCAAAGGTGGTTCTAATGCTGCCACCAGCAATCCGTGATAGCAACGGGTGAGCAATCCGGCGATCGTTCCTGCTGCGTAGCCGCCCACTCCGTTCGTAACCAGCCACTCCCGCGACTCTGCCAGATCTAACTGCCCACAAATCTCCCGCCCAAAATTGATCCCCATCGGCATACCCACAAATCTCCCGCTGCTCTAACCGCTCATCCTAGTTTATGCGTTGTCTCTGATTCTCCCGCTATTGCAGAAATTCAGAATGAATTTTGCAATGAACTACCCCGCCGCAAGCGGACGGGGTATCAGAATCAAAAAAGAGCAAG
>JACYLN010000133.1 GCA_015272515.1 Leptolyngbyaceae cyanobacterium C42_A2020_001
TACGCTACAATTCAAGGCTTGGAGCACTGCGCGATCGTTGTGAAGCAGCGCACTCATTACATCGCCCTACTGCTCAAGCACTCATCCGAGGAAGTTTCAACAGACCTGATTGAATGGGCATATACCTTTGAACCTGAGTGTCTGCGAGACAATCCCAAATTTCGAGCAGCTTAACTATTTAAGCAGCTTAAAAAATAGTTTACCTAGATCAAGGATTTGTATTTAATTGACTCTGCCTGTCTAGAGTTTGATAGTTCGGATTACATTGAAGATCGGCACTTTCGTGCTAAAGATTTGAAACTGAGTACCATCAGAGTTTGTCACAACTCTAACTACTACAAAGTTACGTAGCCTCAATTTTCCGTTGCTGAATTTCCTCAATCTGCGTTTTAGCTAGATGCGGCATTGCCTCTACTAGTTAAACGTAGCAATTAACCTTGTTGAACCTTTATTGACAACGTGTGGATGGCATGGCACCAGAGACTATTACCATTGAAGGTCGTACCTTTGTTCGAGCTGATCAACTTCCTATTTCAGAATGGCCCTGCGTATTGGCAGAGCGCCCTCAGCCAACGCTGACCCTTAAAGACGATGATTTGTTCCTGCTAACAGATACTCTTGGCAACATTACTGGAAGCTGCATGGGGGACGATCGCAGCGCTGGCATGGGGTTATTCTGCAACGATACCCGTTATCTCAGCCGCTTAGAACTTCAGATAGACCAGCGATCGCCCATTTTGCTTAGCAGCACTGCCGATAAGGGGTTTGTACTCTCGGTATTGAGCACCAATCCTTATATTGGAGACAACATCAAAGCCGAATCAATTGGCATCAAACGAGAACTTGTGCTGAATGGGGGGTTATTTGAAGAAATTGAAGTTGCCAACTACAGCACCAATCCTGTTCGTTTTGAAATCAGCCTCAGCTTCGATGCCGATTTTGTGGACTTGTTTGAAATTCGAGGCTTTAACCGCGATCGCCGGGGAAATTTGCTCCGCATGGTCACCCCGGACAGGCGAGAAACTGTGGTTATTAAAGACGAACTAGCGGCAGTTCAGGAAGCGGAAGCAGAAACGGACGCGGGTTTGGATGGTGAGTACGCGATCGCGGCTCCTCTCCACTCCATCCCATCCCAAGATTCCACCTTGAATGAATTCAGCCTTGCCTATCAAGGGTTAGATGGAGCGATCTTAGAAAGCCGTATTTCTTTCGTTGCTCGCACTCCCGATCTGTTAGAAGGCAACACCGTCATTTGGAAACTGGAACTGCAATCGCACCAAAAGCTGATGTTGGGCTATCGGCTTCAGATGCTGATTAATGGTCGTCCCGCATCCACAGTGAATGCTCCAGTTACCCTGGCTCAGGCAAAAGCCGCCGAGTTGATGGAAGCACAAACCTGGCGACAGCAAGTGACCCAAATTCGCGCTGATAAGAACGTTTTTAACCAGATTATTGAACGGGCAGAACAGGATGTGTACCTGTTACGGCAATCCTTTAGTAAGGGCAAAGCGCTTTCAGCCGGAGTTCCCTGGTTTTCCACGCTGTTCGGCAGAGACTCGATCATCGCGGCATCCCAAATTCTCATGCTCGATCCGCAAATCGCCCGCGAAACCTTAAAAATTCTTGCCTACTATCAAGGGAAAGAAGAGGATGAGTGGCGAGATGAGCAACCGGGCAAAATTCTGCACGAAATTCGCTTTGGTGAAATGGCGCGCTGTGAGGAAATTCCCCACACGCCCTATTACGGCACGGTAGATGCTACCCCACTTTGGATCATGCTCTATGCCGAATATTTTGCCTGGACGGCAGACTACGAAACCCTCGAAAGCTTATGGGGAAATGCGCTGGCAGCGATGGATTGGATTGATCGCACCATGAAAGAAACCAGTTATTTAAGTTATTTTCGCAAGTCGCGCCGAGGTCTAGATAACCAGGGCTGGAAGGACTCCGGGGATTGCATTGTAAACCGCAAAGGGCAACTGGCGCAGGGCGCGATCGCACTGTGTGAAGTACAGGGCTACGTTTATGCTGCCAAAATTCGGCTTGCCCAAATTGCCCGCATGAAGAAGCGGATCGACCTGGCAGAGCGCTGGGAAGACGAAGCTCGCGACCTGAAGCTGCGGTTCAACCGCGATTTTTGGATGGAAGATCAAGATTACTGTGCTCTGGCACTGGATGGTGAAGGCAAACCCGTAGACAGCATTACCTCCAATCCGGGGCATTGTCTCAACCTGGGAATTTTTACGCCGGAGAAGGCATATAGCGTCGCTGAACGGTTGCGTGCTCCTGATATGTTCAACGGTTGGGGCATTCGCACCCTCAGCAGTTTGTCACCTGCCTACAACCCTATGGGGTATCACATCGGCTCAGTATGGCCCCACGATAACGCGCTGACTGCAATTGGGCTGCGATCGCTGGGATTAATCGATCAGGCACTGGAACTGGCAGAAGGCATTCTCGACATGACCAAACGCCAACCTTATCAGCGTCCTCCCGAACTGTTTTGCGGCTTTGAACGAACGGATGACAACGACCCAGTGCAGTATCCGGTTGCCTGCACTCCCCAAGCTTGGGCAACAGGGAGCGTGTTTCAGCTTCTGCAAATGATGGTGAACCTGGTACCCGATGCTCCCAGCAATACACTCAGAATTATTGATCCTGCCCTGCCGCCATCAATTAATTACCTGTCACTGCATAATCTGCGCGTGGGACCAACCCTGCTAGATTTGGAGTTTGAGCGATCAAACGGCGCGACTGCTTGCCGAGTTTCTAAAAAAAGGGGAAATTTGCGCGTTGTGATTGAAGCGTAACAGGCTGTTGAATGACGCAAAAGTAGGGAGGCGATCGGATGCTATCCCTACTTTTTTTCCCAGGTTGGAATTTTCATTGCCTCTTTGCATGAATAAAAGTTTGTAAAGATTCCTAGAAAATCCGGTTCTCCTATCTAAGGGAATGTTTAGCTGGGTAACTGAAGAGTAATCAGGGATCCCTTCGCACTAGCATTGCGTTTGAGGGATGCAAAGTGTTTCAAGGATTTTTCAATCCTTGAATTTGTGGTGTGTTTGTAAATCATCTCCGCGTGGATGGGAATTCTGATGCTGTGGAGAAGGAGTTGAACCAATGAAAAAGATAGGTATTGCAAAACAAGTTTCCCCAGTTCTGCTGTTGTCAGCACTGGGGTTTTTAATGGCAAATCCTCTGGGGGTAAAGGCTTCTGCTGTAGAGCCAGTGGCAGAGGCAAAAGAAATGGGGGCGATCGCTCAAACCTTACCCACCGACGCAACCGCTTTAGATGAAATCAGCGGCGTGGCTGAACTAGATCCAATTAGCAACACAGCAACCAGCAGCAACCTGGATCAAGTCACCTCCGTTTCTCAATTGACGGATGTAAAACCCACCGACTGGGCATATCAAGCGCTGCAATCTCTCGTTGAACGTTATGGCTGTATCGTAGGCTATCCCGATAAAACCTTTCGGGGCAACCGGGCCTTGAGCCGTTACGAATTTGCTGCCGGACTCAACGCGTGTTTAGACAAAGTCCAAGAACTGATCGCTGCCAGCACCGCTGATTTTGCCCGGAAGGAAGACCTGGACAAACTCAAGCGCATGGTGGAGGAGTTTGCCCCCGAACTCGCTGCCCTGCGGGGACGGATGGAAGCGTTGGAAGTGCGGACCACCACGCTGGAAAAGCAACAATTTTCAACCACTACCAAACTCTTTGGTCAAGTCATTTTGGGCGTACAGGGGCGAAACAGTCCTGATATTGAATTGGCGGGCTTCCAGTTCAACGACAATTCTGATCAAATCAACGTCATTACCAACGTACAACTCAGCCTGTTCACTGCTTTTAGTGAACGCAGTTTGCTGTTTACCGGATTGCAGGCAGGTTCAGGCAGAAGCTACAGCCAGCTTCTAACCAACAATGTGCTCCTGGGGTATGAAGGCGATACTGCCAACTCGGTGCAGCTAAGCGACCTCACGTTCCGGCACCTGTTTGGCAACAACTTCGCGATCGTAGCGGGGGCGGAAGGCGTAAACATGGTCAACGTTTTCCGTGGCTCCAACCGAATTGAAAGCGCTGGACAAGGTCCTCTCTCATTCTTTGCTCAACGCAACCCGATTTTGAATTTGGGTTCCAGTGGTGGCAGTGGCACCAATGCTGGTTTAGGCTTTGACTGGCAAATTGGGCCTCGCTTTTCATTGCAAGGGGTTTATTTCACTAACCGCCCAGAAGATCCCGCAAATGGCGGCTTGTTTGGTGGAGAAAACGGCGGCACCACAGTTGGGGCACAGCTTACCATTGCCCCAACTGACACGATTGACATTGCCCTGAGTTACGCCAACTCCTACTCGCCTTCGGGCTTTTTAGGTATTGGCACGGGAGATGATCAGGTGGCGTTGCCAACCTCGGTTGCACCCTTTGTTCGTGCACCCATCCAAACCAACGCCTTTGGCGGCACTATTTCCTGGCGGGTTAGCCCTCGGATCACCATTGGCGGTTGGGCCGGCTACACGAACTCAGAACTCAAAGGCACCTCCGGTAATGTCAAAACCATCAACTGGATGGCATTTTTGAACCTCCCTGATCTATTTGGTGCAGGGCATTTGGGCGGAATTTACGTAGGTCAACCGCCTGCTATCTTCCAAAGTGACTTACCATTGGGCAGAAACGTACCGGATTTTGCCAGCAATGGAAACGTTTTCGCATCGGGTGAAGGCGGGCAGCCTGGACGTACCACTCACGTAGAAGCGTTCTACCGTTACCGCGTTAACGACAATATCAGCGTTACACCGGGGGTAATTGTCATCTTCAACCCCAACAACAATCCTGATAATGACACGATTACTATTGGTGTCCTCCGAACTACGTTCACGTTCTGATGTGACATTTTTTACACTGCCATCCATCGAGAAAGAACGATCGCGATCGCGGGAATACTCTTATCTAGCATTAGTTCCCAATTTTTTTAACCAGTGAGATGCTTACGGGAACTTTTTCTGGATAGTGTTGTTCTAAACACTCAGCGGGTTACTGTACCTAGTCATACCGAGAAGCGTGTTTAGAACTTCCGTGAACGGGTGCCTGTCTAACTCACTGTCCATTCACCGAACGATTGAGAGGATTACTGTGATGACCCAACCAACTCGATTTGCTGCCTGCCTGGGACTTGTTGCCAGCAGTTTGGCGGTTGCAACGGTTGCCCATGCCGATATCCCCATTACGGGAGGGCAAGCAACCGGTGAAGCCGCCTTTTTCACGCAAACTAACATTACTCAACCCAACACTCCTGGCGGTGCAGTGACGCTCACTCGAACAGGGCAACCTGTTTTGTTTGATTCTGTGATTCAAACCTTGAGAATCGTCACTCCCAACGGTACCACCACCACATCTCGCTTTTTGCCGAATGCAGGGCGATTTACCGATGTGAATGGCAATAGTCGTGCGGATGCGGGAGATACCGGACGGCTAGAAGGTGCCCTGTCTGGTGTAGCCTTTAACCAGTCGGGAAGCCCGGTTTTTTTCCAAAACATTCCCACCGCCCTCAACTTCACGCTGACTTCCTTCACCCCTGTCTACACTGATCCCGGCAGTTTGATTAATCCTCGCCAGGAAGGCACGGCTCCTCTGCTGTTTTTGCCTGGAGTGAATGTCGCTCTGTCCCAAGCGTCCAGTGTGAACTACAACTCTCGCTTTGGTGTGTTGGAAACGGGAGCGTTTGCTGCCAATTTGACAGGTGACTTTATCGGTCTACCTTCTGATTTGCAACTGCGTCCTGCGGCAAACGACGTAACCCTTGTACCTATCGTGCTAGGTCGGCGCATCAAATTTGACTTTGAAGGGAAGAACGCCAGAGTTGAAGATGCCGCTTTTGGCACGAACCCTGGAACTGGACGCAGAGAACTGAACTTTGAAGGAGATGTCACCAATTTCCAAATTCAAAGTGTTGGCACTCCGGGAACTCGCGAGTTTAAGGTAACGGGTTCTGGCACATTGGATATCTCCCTGACGGGTCCGTTTGACATTAAGAAAGACAGCTTGAGCCTGAATGGTTTGACTGCCGGACAAACGGTAGATTATCGAATTAAGGGAGAAGGACCTGGATTTGTGGCATTCACAGGTGCCAACTCTCTGGCGTACTCTGGTACTTCTCGTCGAGCAACCGATTTCAAATTTGAACGGGGCGATCGCAGCTTTGAAGGTAAGAGTGATGGCGATGTCTCCTTTGTGGTGAGTGAGCAACGCGACAACATCAATTTCAGAAATCCCAATTTCTCATTTACGGTGCCTGTTGTAGGAGTTAACACTACTACTACCACTGGCGCACCGTTTGTTTCCGGTGCGGTTACTGGCAGTGTCAGCATCTCTTCCTCTACAAGCACCAGCAGCAGTAGCAGTTTTGTCTTTTCTACAACTGTCTTCAACACCAGTTCCATCACCATCTTTCCGGGTTATCGCAACCTGGTGATTGAGAACAATACGGACAACGATGACGATGACGATGACGACAACGAAGGGTACGGTCGCAACGTTGTGTACTACGTCTATGCACCCCGTCGCGAAGCAACTGAAGTTGTACTGGAACGGCAAGGTGATCGCATTCTGGTGGTAGATCGGAGCGTTGTCCGGGGTCGCAAGTTGAAGAAGAAAGGACAGGTGGTTGCCGCGTATCAAGTCGTTGGTTTACCCAGCCGTGTTTTCCCTGGCTTAACTGGATTGCGTCAAATTCCTGCGGAACAGGTGCCAGCCGCATCTGCTGACCCTGCTGACGACGATGGAACCACGGGCACAACCACAGGCACAACCACAGGCACAACGCCGACCTCTGGCACAACTCAACCTGCTGCCCAGCCCGCTTCTGTTACTACACCTCAGTCTACTCCAACAAATTCCCCAGCACCGGGCACAAATCCTACGAACTAAACGTCATCTAGCTAGGATTGACTGAACCTCAGAGGGCAGAATTTTTCTGCCCTTTTTATTTTTCTAAGCTAAAAAAGCACCAGATTGACAGACATACTGACTCCCAAAATGTAACTGTCAAAATTAATTCCTCGCTCAGTTGAGTTGCCGAAACTAATTCCTCCATATACGCTCAACTGGGTATTACGAAAGGCACTAAAGGTAATCCGTCCCAAAAGCTGTTGATAAATGTCGCTTCTTTTCACCACGGTGTAGTTGGCAGCGGCAAATTGGTAGTCCAACCCAAGTTGCACGGTGGGTTTGACATCATAGCCAAGTGATAAATACAAAACGTTTAGAATACGGGAGCGATCGCTGGGTTTTGCAAATCCCACCCTGAGTTGATAAAGACTCGTCAACGCTAGGCGATTGTTTAACTGATCACGGCGACTGACCTCAAATCGCAGCGCCTGATCATTCAAAAAGCGAGTTCCTGAGGGAAATCCTGGAATTTTACTGCCAGATATAAATAGCTGTTGATTTGTCCACCCCAATTCTGCCCACATCGTTGGCGAGAGTCGCTGAGAAATTCCTGCTCGAACTCGAAATTCATCATAATTAAACCGCGGTACCTCAAAGTAACGGTTGAATGCACCTTCTACCGAAGCAATCAAGTATGTGTTGCGTCCCAGAGGCGGAACTGCTAGCAAAGTCAGCGTTGGTCGAATTAGCCCATCATCGATGGGGTCGATTCCCAGGAGAATATTGTTGCTACGGAAGAAATCAATCCGAGGAATCAGGTACAAAATTGGCGGAGGATTTGTTGGAAAAATTGGGTCTTGCAGATATAAGCACCCCAACTCAGGATCTGGGTTAGGACAAGCAGGAATAGGTGGCGGGGTAGGAGAGCCTGGATCAGCAGCGACAATTGCAGAATTGGGTGGAATCGTAGAACTGAGAATGCGAGGTTGAGGAGGAGGTTCACCCTGCTGCTTTAAGGAGTTGGAAGGGGATGGCTGGGATTGATAAGTATTTTCTTCAAGCAGCGGTAAAGGCTGGGAAGTTGCAATCACCCAATTAGGGGGAGAAGCGGATGGTGAATAGCGCGAGGCTAACAGGTCAGATGCTTTGCGAGAATCTATGGCTGATAGCAAACCAGCCTTTGAAGATGGACGAAAGGGTGAAACGGCTTCTTTGCTGAGTCCCAGGTCTGATGAGGTAATTGACTGAGAAGATTTTGAGTGCGCTTGAGCTAGAACCTCATTCAAGAAGGGTGCTTGTTGCAGAGCGATCGCGGTTGATTTCTCCACGTGCTGTAGAGCATAGCTATCTTCAGACTTAAATGGCTTCTGAAGCGGAGCTGTCCACCCTGGCTCACTTACAGCCAAACTGCTACCCATTAGAAAAAGCTGCAAGAAAGCCTGCGATCGCCTTACTACAGCAAAAAAAGGATGTAACTGCCCGTAACGACTACACAAATTTTGAACCGTGTATTTACTGATAATTCGGCTACTGCCCATAGTACAAATTCCAGGATACATTCGTATAGTCGTGGCAGCCTCTAG
>JACYLN010000081.1 GCA_015272515.1 Leptolyngbyaceae cyanobacterium C42_A2020_001
CCTATCTTCTGACTCCTGACTCCCGTCGGCTGACGCTCTGGGAAGCCTGACTCCTGACTTCTTCCCTCTTCCCAACCACAATAACGTCACCACTTGTCCGGCAAATGCCAGCAAAAAGAAGTAATGCACATAAAAGCCGAGGCTGTTGACGGCAATCCACCCCAGCCAAATGAGCGGGCGAAATTGACGACGATGCAGATCGATTAGTATTTGATACAGCCCGGACAGCGCCAGGATGACCAACAGCATCGGCAAGGTGTAATGGCGGGCTTCTTGCGACAGATACACGCCAAAGGGTGAAATTGCCATCACAACTGCACCCAGCAATCCGGCTTTGTGAGAAAAGGCGATGCGATTGAGTTGATCAATAGCCGCGATCGCGACTACCCCAAACAACGCTGGTAAGGCTCGCAGTTTCCATACCCAGGAAAGCGGCAGCGAATTCACCCAACCCAGCCACTGATGCATCCAGCAAAAGAACAGCGGCGGATGGACAGATTGGGTCGATACGGTGACAGCAATTTGAGTGCAGGAAGCGTCTGGATTGAGGTTGAAGACTTGCTCAAAAGCGGCAAGCGGCAGTGCCTGCTGCAGTGGCACATCGTAGTAAGTGCGCCCCAGGCTAAATAAGGCGGTAATCACCTCATCCATCCACAGTGGCTTGAAGTCCAGATTCCAGAACCGGAGAATGGCTCCCAGCAGAAGAATGAGCGCCAAAAGAGGAATACGTTTTGCGATCGTCATCCTGCTATTCAATCAGAGGTTCGCCTATGTAGCAAATTGCTACAACTGATATTTCACCTGAGCAGAGAGAATCACAATAAAACTGTGAGGAGGTTGTGTTCATCCGAATTAAGGAGGTGAACAACGTGTCTACCAAATCTCTCCACAAACCAACTCATCATGCCAATCATGAAAGTTTGTGGTGTCCTAAATGTCAGGATTATGGCTTGGTATATTGCGACCACAATGACGAAGATCTATGGAAATGCGTTTATTGCAATTACCAGGTGAACTTGACGAAAGGCACCAGAAGCAGTGGCAGTGGTGAGTCTTTCGAGTTTCCGTGGGAAGTTTTCTTTGCGGCAATCATTGTGTTTCTCTTCATGTTCTTTGCCAAAGAGTTTGCTTTGGAAAGACAGTTCTCTCAACGATTTGACGACAGAGGTCAGATAACTCTTCCCGCTAATTTTCGTTGGTGGCAACGCTTACCGACTTTTTAACTCAGCTTCCAGTTTGGGTAGGTCTTCGCGCAGAAAAACAGTGAGTCTGCCAGCATAGGCAAAGCCATCAGGGCGACGAGTGACTTCCAGCCAGTAAGCATAGCGATCGCCTGCTCTCACTTCTCCTTGTGTTGCAGCCAACAACGGCGTATCTCGGTTAATTGCCTGCCCAACCACTCCTTGACTGGGATACGTGTAAATCCGTGTGGCTTGGGCATAGTCCTGGTAAATGGCGGGACCGTAGATGGCACGTAGTGATTCCTCCAGGCGAAAGAAGGTAATGCCCTTGATCATGTCAAACAGTGCCAGTTCTTCCGTGCGGATGACACTGCCACCAAAGCCGATCGCCGCTCTACCCACTTGCATCGGCAATGCCTGAAACGTAAACCGTTGAGCGGGTGAGTCTGATTTTCTCACGAGTAAGCGTTCTCCCCGGACGGGGCGGAGGGTTGGGTTTGCCTGAATCCAGGAAGCAGCTTCGTCAGCCGTTTGTCCAGGTAGGGCGTGGGCAGATTGCCCTAAGAGTGACAGCGCGATCGCTAAACCCAGCGCTGTTAGCAGGTTGCTTCTCCCCATGACCCCTCTCCTTCGTGCAGTGACGATGCCATCTTGCCATTAGTTTGCAGAATTGGAGCCATCGTTTGACGAATTGTTGAGGGTCGCTGCTACCTGCGCCGCGATCGCTTGAATGGATGCCAGCGGCAACTGGGCAAAATACTGACGATGAAAGCGCTCTTCCCGCACCGCAATCAAAAATTGCCTCACGGCTTCCATCAACACTGGATGCGATGGCTGTAATGGTTTGCCCTCCACAACCTGGATCTGAATGCCATGCTCCAGTGATTTCAGTGCAAACCCCAAATGCACCAAACTTTTACAGCCAGCTTGCAACGCGCGATCGCCAATGCCCAACTTATCCAGCAATTGCTGACGAGTGACCAACTTTCCAGTGCGGCTCAGATACTTGGCAATCCCGACCAACTGCTGCCAGAGTTCCATTGGAGGAGTCGTTGATGGCAGGGAAAACGCGATCGCCAATGGTCGTTGTTCCTGCCAGGCGCGACGAATCCACAGTTGCAGTTCCGTCCAACTGGCGGGAGGCGTGGAGAGGATGAGGGGAGAGGGGGAAGTGGGGGAAGTTGAGGGAGATAGGGATGATGGGGCAGGAGTCAGTGCTGAGTGCTGAGTGCTGAGTGCTGCCTCCCTTCTTCTGCCTCCTGACTCTTGAATTCCTTCTTCTGGCTCCCTCCAATCCAAAATCCATTCATGGTTAAACTCTACCTGTTGAAGCAGAGTCAGTTCAGCATGGGGACGCAGTGCAATAATCCGGACTTCGTAGCGGCGATCGTAGGCGTTAAAGTCAAGCTCAACAATAGCATCGCATCGCTCTGGCGGAAAATCATCCCGGTAGTGCCCCCACCAGGTGCCGGGAAATCCCTGCTGACTCGATTCATCCCACAGTTCAAATTCTGTTTTGATGTATTCAATCTTCTGTCCCCGACGATCTTTAATCTTCTTGTTCCAGAGATTGGTAAACCAGCAGTTCTGAATCAGCAACCGTGGTGCCGGATTGCCAATTCCGCACGGTTCCAGTAGCTTTAATTCTTGAAATAAGTCTTTCCCCAAATCACTCACCGTCACAACTAAATCGGCATAAATTGCGGGTATAGCCTGCTCACCCATCTGTTGCCGCAATTGCTGGTTAATCGCCTCTGTGAACAATGGCAAATTCTGTACAGGCAAACTCAAGCCTGCCGCAAACGGATGCCCCCCAAAGCGGTAGAGCAAATGCTCCTGTCCTTTTACAAGTTGGTAGAGGTCGATCGCGTTAACCGAGCGAGCAGAGCCTTTGGCAAGGGGATGGGGGATAGGGGATAGGGGCTGAGGTGGATGAGTAACGGGGTGGGTGGGTGAATAGGTAGGTGAGTGAATGGGTGATTGAGGAGTCGAAGAATTTTGAATTTTGGCTTCCGGTGAGTCAGCCGAACCGAATTTTGAATTTTGAATTTCTCCTCCCTCTTCCTTCCCTCTCTCCCCTCTTGCCTCCTCCTCCTGCCTCCATCCTTCTGTGCTCAACAGAATCGTGGGTCTGCCGTATTCCTGAGCAATTTGCCCTGCCACAAGCCCCAAAACGCCAGGTTGCCATTGGTCATCGGCGAGAACAATGACGCGGGTGGTGGAAAGATCGAGTTGGGTAAGGCGATCGCTGACTTGCTGCAACACATCTTTTTGTAAGCCTTTGCGGCGGGCGTTGGCGAGTTCGGTGGCTTCTGCCAGGTGGGTGCAAAGATGCCGATCCTGGCTGGTGAGCAGTTCCACACAAAAATGAGCATCCCCCTGAATGCGGCTCACGGCATTGATGCGTGGGCCCAAGCCAAAGGAGATATCGGTGGGGCGATCGCCCGTGCGTTTGCAAAATTCCAGCAGTTTCGCCACCCCTGGTCGGGTTGCCCTAGTAGGATCACTCTGCTTCTGCAATTGTTCAATTCCTCGTTGCGCCAGATAGCGGCAATCCCCTTTCAGTTCCACTAAGTCGGCAATTAACCCGATCGCCACCAGATCTAGTAAATGCTCCAGCGGTTGTTGTGGTACATCCGGCATCACTTCGTACAGCGCTTCCACCAGCTTGTAAGCCACTGCCACTCCAGAGAGCGTTGCTAATGGATGCCCTTCCGGTAAGTAACGCGGATTAATAATGGCAGTAACAGGCGGACGCATTTCTGGTAAGGTGTGATGATCGGTCACAATCACATCCATGCCTAAACTTCTGGCATACTCAATCTCTTCCAGGTTGGTGCTACCCGTGTCACAGGTAACACTCAACTGACAGCCTTTAGCCTTCAGCACATCCAACCCCTGGCGAGACAACCCATGCGACTCTATTAGGCGGTTTGGAATGTAGTAAAACAACGTTTTCTGTGGCTGAAAAAACTGACCCAACCCATCCCACAGCACAGCCGTTGCCGTCACCCCATCGGCATCAAAATCGCCCCAAATGCCTACAATTTCTTGGTTGTTTCGTGCCTGTTGTAATCGAGCCACTGCCAGCTTCATCTCCCCCCCAAACTCAAACGGGTTGGCAGGTTTGTAATATTTGGCGCTGAGAAACCCGGCAATTTGCTCTGGTTTACAAAATCCCCGTTGCCACAATAATTGAGCCAGCACCGTACCTTTTAGCTCTGGCATTACCTGCCGAATTGCTTGCACTAGCCATTGCGGAGGATTGCTCGTTTGAATCTGCCATTGAGGTTGTTCTGGCATTGGGGACGTTCTGATTTGAAGTTTAGATACCGCGCTTTTCGGTCGGCGCAAACTTTAGGATTGCTTTATCCTAGCGAATAAGTCTGTTCTAATCGTTGGTGAGCGATGTCGGTTGTGCCCGATTCCATCAAGGTTCCCAAAGATTTGCCATTTCTGGAAGCGATTTCATGGCAATTAGCAGATTGCCGCCAACTTACACCTTTAGAAATGTTGCATCAATACGAACGTAACTGGCATTATCTGGGCGTGTTGGGCAATCTCAGCGTTGAAGAGTCAGCATTTGTGCAACAGTTGAGCCACCAGTATGGTTCCTGGTTATTGATGAATGTCACAGTAGAACTGCATCAAAAAATTTTGGTTGTTTTACGCCATTTGAATGCCGATTTTTTACGGGATTGTGGTGTTTATTTTGGTGGAGGAACCTTGCTAGCTTTAACCCTTGATGAGTATCGAGTTAGCCAGGATGTTGATTTTTTGTGTTCGTCTACCGGTGGCTACCGTCAACTTCGTCGAGCTGTTTTCGATCGCGGCTACGATGCACTTTTTGCCAATCGACACGACATTGAGTTGCCACGGGAGATTCAGAGTAACCAGTATGGCATTCGCTTTCCTGCTATGGTAGACGGACACTCCATTAAGGTTGAAATGGTCTCAGAAGGCAGAATAGAACTGGATGATCCTGAAACTTTGGATGCAATTCCCGTGGCGTGTTTGAGCCGAGTGGATTGTTTTGCCGAAAAGCTATTAGCCAATGCTGATCGCTGGCTTGATGAATCCACTGCTTCCAGAGATTTGATCGATTTAGCGGTGCTGCGATCGCACTCGCCCATTCCAGAACAAGCAATCACCAAAGCTGAAGCTGCTTACCCTGTAGTCGAACCCTTGAAACGAGCCATTACCAATTTTCAAGCAAAACCTGATTACCGCGATCGCTGCTACCAGATGTTGTGTGTGCGATCGCCCAACCTGGTCATTGACGGACTCGATCAACTCGCGGCTGATTTCAAGCTGTCACACACTCCGCGAACCACTCACGAAACATCAGGGGGAGGAAATTGATCAAACCAGGCTTCCAGATCATTCACCGACGAAAAGCTGAGGAGGGCAACGGCAAGGGCTTCGAGTTGCTCCAGGTTGAGTGTTGTAAGGCGAGCAGTCACTGTATCTGGCAACGGTGAAAACCGTTGATTGAGCAACATTAGAATGAGCGATCGACATTCTTCTTGCCGTCCTTCTTGCCGTCCTTCTTGCCGTCCTTCTTGCCGTCCTTCGGCTTTAGCTTCCTGGTAAACCCGTGTTTCTTGTAGGCGAATTCCCAACATCTCTTCCACCTCTGCTCTGCTCATTCGGTCAAATTTATAAACCATAATCGTCGCGATCATATCCATTATGGCGCGGCTAATTTTGGGATCTCTAGCTTCCTGCCGCGATCGCGCCAGTAACTCTCGCGCTGCTGGTGCTGCCCCAGTTTCATCAATAATCGTTAAAACCATCAAAGCCACACCTAGCGAAAGCTGCTGAATTTCGCCTAATTCATCTAGATAGATTCGCTGAATATGATCGCTGCTCAAGAGCATTTGGTAAGGCTCAAGTTGGGCTTGCTCTGTTGCACGGGAAGGATAAATAATAACTGCGTACCAATCGTTGAACCGTTGGCGGTTACGGTAAAAGTAAAGAAATAATTCTCCGAATAAACGCTCGTAGAGACATTCATCCCTCTGAAACTGCACTTCACAGAAGTAAACTACAGCAGAGCGATCGCTATCCGGAGGAAGGAAAACCCCATCGATTTCAAACTTTGGCTCCTTCACTGCAACAGAGTCAAAGCGGTAAGCCGAGGCATTGTCTGGAGGCTGCGGCAACAACTCAAACAGAAAACTGGGGAATTGCTGAAACAACTGGTAAAAAATTGAATCTCGTCGCATATCAAGATTTTGTTGGTCTGCGAGGGCGCTTCCAGACTGCCCGTTCTGCCTTTTCCCGTTCGTAGGCAATCAGCTTGCCGTAGTATTCGTGCTTACTCAGGTTCATAGAAAGAAAGACGTGCCTGCGGACGTTATTAAAGCCTTTGCGAGTAAAAAACTTGACGGCGGGCACATTCTCCGGGTCGGTGTCTGCCATCATGAAGCGGGCACCGTCATCGATCATGCGCTCCACCAGGCGATCGACCAGGCTGTCGGCAACTCCGCGCCGCTGAAACTCTGGATTAACGCCCAGCCAAAGAATATAGCCATAAGTCCAGGTGGCTTTGTTGATAATCGTGCCTAGCACAAACCCTGCCAGTTTCTCGTCTGCTTCTGCCACCAAACAGTATTCTGGATCGGTGTTGTAGAGTCCAATCACTTCCCACTGATCCCAGGTGCGGTAGATAAAGGGATACAGGTCGCTGGTAAACAGCATCTCGCCCAGGTGATACACGGGAGCCAGATCGTTAATATCCATATCCCGAATAGTGATAGGTAAGGGTTCGTCAGGTTTTGATTCGGCAGTCATGGGAGCGAGATGGGGTGGGAAGGCAATAGGACAACCAGCACAATGTAGGGTACCAGAGGTTAGAAAGATTACAGTGGGATTTCTGCAATCTCAGACAGGGTGGGGAGAACGTTAGGCAGTTGAGCGGACGCGATCGCCCTATCCTCTTCAGCTATCAAAGTATTGTCTGAGGAGACAGGAGTTCGACCGCACCGTGCTGCAAAACTACACACTTCACACTGCGCCGATCCCCATCCTACCTGGGGAAAGGGTTCGCCTGCCTGGTAACGGCTGAGCCAGTGGGAGAGTTGGTTGAGCAACTGCGTCAATTCCTGGCGAGTTTGCTCGTGTTTACTGGTGTTGTATTGAAATGTCAGGCTTTGTGGCGTGGCGGTTGCCTGTTCTGTTTGAAAAAACCAGTACACCATTGAGATTTGTTCCGGCAAATAAGCACTCGTCTCGGCAAGAACAAATGGATACAGGCGGGTTTGCCAGTTTTGCTCTAGCCAATGGGCATTTTGGGGACGGGGGTAGGTTTTCCAATCCAAAATTTTGGCGTGATGATTCCCTATCAGTAACAGGTCATAGCGTACAGTCAGTAGAAAGCTGGCGAATTCCAGGGTGCGATCGCTCTCCGGTTGTTGCTGGGCTTCTGCATCTAAAATTTGGGGCGCAGCCGCCTGAAATGCCATTAACCACTGTTGCAATTGGGTTTCTTCTGCTAGCACGGAATTAACTGGCAGGTCGAGCAACCATTGCTGGAGCACCAGGTGAAATCGTGCTCCCTGGAGGAGGCGTTCTTGCTGAGCGATCACGTCTGCCGTCCCCAGTTGTTCAATAAAACTGTGCTGAAACTTACGCGGACACGCTGTAAGAAGATTCAAGTGTCCTTGAGAGAGACGCAAAAGTGTGGGAGGGGAGGATGCCATTGGAGATGATGCGGAAGGGGGAAGTGAGGGTGGGGGCGTGGTGGGTACTGAGTGATGGGTGATGTGTAGACAAGTGGCTAAGTGGATAGGTGATCGGCAATCTCAAATCCTTCGGCTTAGCCTTTTGTCAACACAAACACACTGCCTTCGTTGCCACGCCCAATGCGGAGATCCTGATCCAAATAGGTGATATCGAGCCAGCCCCGCTGTTCCCGATTGGTAATTGCAAAGTCAATCGCCCGAAATTTGTTGCCCGCTTTGATTTCATGAATAAAGGTTGCAGGAGTTTGGTAACCGATGAGGCGTTGAAGTCCAATGATGGAGCGATCAAACGTAACATCTACCCGGCGATCGCTCACAGGCACAAACCGCGCCGCCACGCTCACCACTCCCTCTAACAAAGGCAGTCCGTAGACTTCTGCAATGTTGTAAAGGGTGGCATCTGCAACCCGAACGCATTGGTAAACTTGCCCTAGCTTTAGAAGTGGCACTTGCTCAATTCCCAAAATGCCGCGACTAGTGGTGTAAATTAGCCGCCAATCTCCATTTAAGAGATCGGTCGCTTCTACTGGACGAGGTGTAGGGTTGCGATCCTCCAGTTGAGAAATTGCTGATAAAACCGCCTGCTTCTGCTGTTCTGTTGCCAGCAATCCGCGATTTTTTCCTGCAATGGTTTCTAACAAGTCTGCTTTACCAATCATTTCCGTATTCCTCGATGGGGAGGGTGATTTTTCCTATGGAATACTTGTAATTAAACTGCTTCCACATCTAGACCTCCTGTTTATCGAGGGAAAACTCCAGTTTTTAGCTGGAAGTGGTTGGAACAAAAAACTTGCATTCTACCGAAAGGGTGATACACTCTGTTTGACTTATGGGCGGAATGGAGATAGGAAGATTTTTTGCTAACATCACTCTTTAATCTTTCAGTATACTGACCGCACTTCCACCTAACCAATCTGGCAACTATGGCATACAATCCTTCCCTTCATGAAGAACCCCGAAACCAGCGAGCCACTGTTTTAGCGGCGCGGCAATCTGCGTCCATTCTGGACTGGTTGGAGCAATCAGGTCGTCTGCTGGCACGGGATAGCAGCGATTTTGATTATTCTGACGACGAAGAAGAAATCAATGAGTTGATGGCTGGTGAGGATAACTCGTTTGATCTGGATGACGATGATGATGACCTGGATTTAGAAGATTAATTCGCAGCGATCGCACTTAACCAAGTCGCGTTGTGCTGTTTTCATATTTTCGATAGCGTTTTAAGATTTGTGTGGTTGTGAGCGATTCATAAACGCTGCACTTGGTTATCTCAATGCGGCGATGTGTAGTGTGTGGAGTGAAATAACCGTTCGTGGATGCAAAACTGTTTTACCGTAGCTCATTCAGGCTTTCAGGCTCATTGCTTCTCGGTTTGCTAGCAGTTGGTTTAAGTGTTGGGGCGCTCTACCTCGATTGGATTGCAGGACGTTCCCCCTTTCAGCTTGAGTCTCTCACGATGCCCCTGTGGGCGTGTAGCTTAATCACAGCATTGGTCGGGTTTTGGGCTGTTCCAGTGCTGCGGGCGCTGAAAGCAGGGCAGGCGATTCGAGAAGATGGTCCCCAGTCGCACTTGAAGAAGGCTGGCACTCCGACGATGGGAGGTATCTTTTTTGTTCCCGTTGCTTTGCTCGTTGCGATTGTTTGGTCAGGTTTTGCACCTTCGGTTTTAGCTGTCTCTGCTCTCACCTTTGGCTATGCGCTGATTGGCTGGCTTGACGATTGGCAGATTATTCGTCGCAAGTCTAATAAAGGCATTTCTCCCCGCATGAAGCTGGCACTGCAAATTGGCTTTGGCGGGCTGTTTTGTTTCTGGGCTGCAATGACTCAACCTGTCACGATGACAAATTTGGTGTTGCCATTGGGTTGGATGGTGCCGCTGGGAATTCTGATGTTCCCAATTGGCTGGTTTTCGTTGGTGGCAGAAAGCAACGCAACCAATCTGACGGATGGGTTGGATGGGTTGGCTGGGGGAACAGTGGCGATCGCCCTGTTAGGGCTTGGAGCGTTTGTTGCGCCGACTTCGCCTGCATTAATGTTGTTTTGCGCCTGTTTGAGTGGCAGTTGCCTGGGGTTTCTGGTGCATAACCGCAATCCTGCACGAGTATTCATGGGAGACACTGGATCTCTGGCGCTGGGCGGCGCTTTGGCGGCAGTGGCAATTCTCACAAATGCGTTGTTCGTCTTACTCGTTCTTAGCGGTTTGTTTTTGATAGAAACCCTGTCTGTGATGATTCAGGTTGGTTACTTTAAAGCAACAAAGGGACCGGATGGTGTGGGTAAGCGCTTCTTCAAAATGTCGCCCTATCATAATCATCTGGAGTTGTCTGGGTGGTCGGAGACTCGTATTGTGGGAGCCTTTTATATGGTCGGTGGATTGCTGGTTTTTCTGACACTGGCATTGTTCTAATTGTTTTGCGAGTGTCGCAATATTTCCACAACTCCAATGAACGATTGGGCAAAATCTGCTATGATGTTCCAACGTCTGGAGAGATGGCTGAGTGGTCGAAAGCGGCAGATTGCTAATCTGTTGTACGGATCGAAAGGCCGTACCGAGGGTTCGAATCCCTCTCTCTCCGTTCAATTGAATTAGAGGTTCTTGGTTCTGGGGCTTCTCACTGATTAGTGAGAAGCCCTTTTAGCATTACCCATGTTGATAAATCCGCGATCGCGTTACGATAACAACTTGATTTCTATAAACCCACTTCGATGAGCAAACTGGTTTCCCCCAACCCCATTTCCCCTTTCAAGGCCCTTTCTCTGACTGCGATCGCACTGTCGGTTGGCATCCTTACGGCTGCCTGTCAAGAGCAGGGAACTGCCCCCTCTGGCACCAGCACCACTTCACCAACGGCGGCAGGTGGTACAGGAGGGCTCAAAATTGGCTCGCTTCTCCCGGCAACTGGAGACCTTGCTTCTGTTGGGCAGCCGATGCTAGCGGCAGTGCCGATGCTAGTTGACACAGTAAACAAATGCGGCGGCGTAAATGGTGCTCCGGTGACGCTGGTACCTAACACAGACGACCAAACCGATCCAACAGCGGGTGCCGACGGGATGACGAAGTTGGCAGAAGTGGATAAGGTGGCTGGAGTTGTGGGGTCGTTTGCCAGTAGCGTGTCTTCCGCCGCCGCCCCGATCGCCGTTCGCAATAAGGTGATGTTGATCTCTCCAGGTAGTACCAGCCCGGTGTTTACCGAACGTGCCAAGAAAGGTGAATTTCAGGGCTACTGGGCACGCACAGCTCCCCCAGATACCTATCAGGCTCAGGCGTTGGCAAAGTTGGCTTACGACAAAGGCAAGCGCAAAGTGGCGACAGTTGTAATTAACAATGACTACGGTGTGGGCTTTGAGCGAGAGTTTGTGCAGGCGTTCAAAAAGCTGGGCGGTACTGTGACTAATGAAGCGAAACCGACGCGTTATGACCCTAAAGCCACCACGTTTGAAACAGAAGTACAGGCAGCATTTAGCGGACAACCCGAAGCGGTTGCTGCGATTGCTTATGCCGAAACGGGTGCACTCTTGCTCAAAACCGCTTACGAACAAGGATTGAGCAAAGGGGTGCAAGTCTTGCTCACGGATGGCTCCAAGTCTGATCAGTTTCCGGGGCAGGTGGGCAAAACCTCAGACGGGCAATTCATCCTGGCAGGGGCGCTAGGAACGGTGCCTGGTGCAGATGGAAAAGCGTTGGATGCCTTCTCTAAACTGTGGCAAGACAAGTTTAACCGACCCCCGGCTGAGTACGCTCCGCAAGCGTGGGATGCAGCAGCTTTGTTAGTGTTAGCAGCTCAGGCAGCCAAAGCCAATACGGGTGAGGCGGTTCAAAGTAAGCTACGCGAAGTGGCGAATGCTCCGGGAGAAGAGGTGTCTGATGTCTGTCAGGCGTTGAAACTTCTGCAAGAAGGCAAAGATATCAACTACCAGGGAGCCAGCGGCAATGTAGATATCGACGAGAATGGCGATGTGGTCGGTGTTTATGACGTTTGGCGGGTGGAAGACAACGGTAAGTTAAAGACGGTTGAGCAGGTGAGATTGCAGTAGTTTCAGCTAGAACTCCGAGTTCTGGAAAAACTCGGAGTTCTAGCTGAGCGATCGCACCGCTTCTACTACCTGTTGCGAGATAAACGGCAGGATGGATTCATTCTTGGCGTGATCCGCCCCTTCCGTAAACACCACGAGCAAGTACGGTCTACAGTCGGGTGATTCGATGTAGGCGGCATCGTGACGCACGCGGCTCATTAGCCCAGCCTTTGACCAGACTTGAGCATCTAGCGGTAAGCCAGCCCCCAAAAATCCAGTGACTTGATTTTCAGGATCGGACAGCAATACCTCTGGGTTCAGCGATCGCCGCAAAATTGCCATCATTGCTTGCGAACGAGCCGCAGAAACGGCTACGCCGCCCACAATGCTGTGTAGTAAACGAGCGGTGGCATTGGTGGTGAGCATATTCCGGTTTTCAAAATGTTCGCCATAAAATGCCCGCTCCCGCCCATAGGGACCATCACACCAGGTTTTTTGGCAGACATTGATCGTTTGTAATTCTTCCCAGCCAAACGACTCGAAATAGCGATTCACCATTAACCGCTGCTGCTTCCAGGTTTCAAATGGGGCAGGTGATAACTCTGGACCGCTCGTGGTTCCAGTCAACACATCCACAATTAGCCCCGTCGCGTCGTTACTGGAATCTACAATCATGTCTCGCATGGCACGATCCAGTTCTGTAGAGGACTGCACCATGCCGCGCTCCAACCATTCCTGTATTGCTACCAGATAAAACAGCTTCACGACACTGGCAGGATACATCAATTCCACGCCGCGATAGCTGAACCCACGCGGCGAATATTTCCAGAATTCAGTTGAACTGAGCGCACCACCCGTATTGACTGGAGCGGGAGGATCGTATACCAACCAGGTAAGCGCAAGTTGGTTGCGAGCTAAACTCGGAAAGGCTGCCCATACTACTTCTAAAATGCGATCGCCCGCATCTTCAAGTTGCCCGTCTTTGTGAAAAAACACCGGTCTAAAATCCCATCGCTTTGGCAACTGATTCTAGATCCGGAGCAATGCCTTGCTTCAAAGGATTTTCGCTGTGTTTGATTGCCGCATCCGGATCTTTCAAACCGTTGCCCGTGAGCACACACACCACCGTTGCGCCTGTGGGCACCTGATCTTTGACTTTCAACAACCCCGCCACCGAAGCCGCACTGGCAGGCTCACAAAACACGCCTTCCTGCGAAGCTAACATCCGATAGGCCGCCAAAATTTCGTCATCTGTAACGGCGTTAAAAGCTCCCTGGCTGGCATCTCGCACGGCGATCGCCCGTTCCCAATTGGCTGGATTGCCAATCCGGATTGCGGTTGCCAGAGTCTCAGGGTGTTCTACAGAATGACCCGTAATTAACGGGGCTGCTCCCGCCGCCTGGAAGCCCATCATCCGGGGCAACTTTATACAACGCTGATGCTGGTGATATTCACAAAAACCCATCCAGTAAGCGCTGATGTTTCCGGCATTGCCTACGGGAATGCACAGCCAGTCGGGCGCGTCACCCAGCACATCCACCACTTCAAACGCGGCGGTTTTTTGTCCCTCCAGTCGATAGGGGTTGACCGAGTTCACCAGCGTGACGGGATGGGTCTCCGCCATTTCCCGCACAATTTTTAATGCCTGGTCAAAATTTCCTTGAATTGCCAGCACTTCTGCCCCATAAACCAGGGCTTGTGCGAGTTTACCCAACGCCACGTAGCCATCGGGAATCAGCACAAACGCTCGTAACCCGCCGCGCCGCGCATAGGCTGCTGCTGCCGCCGAAGTATTGCCCGTACTGGCACAGATGACGGCTTTGGCCCCAGCTTCTTTGGCTTTGGTGATTGCCATCGTCATTCCCCGGTCTTTGAAGCTGCCAGTGGGGTTAAGACCATCGTATTTGACGAAGACTTGCACTTGTCTGCCAATCTCAGCGGCGATCGCTGGAACGGGTATCAGCGGTGTGTTGCCTTCCCGTAGGGTGACAACCGGGGTGCTGTCGGTCACGGGTAAGTAGGAACGATATTCCTCAATCAGTCCTCGCCAACCCCCTTGACGGGTGGGGGAGGTTGTGTCTACTTGGGAACTTGTGAACAAACTCGATGTCACTGTAAATTAGGGTGCGATCGCGATAATTAAAACCTGAACTCTTAGTTTACCTGATTCAATCCGCGTCCCAGAGACTTGTGTCAACCTAATCACTCAACCAGTTACAAAACCTTCACTCAAGGACGCTATCTTTTTGTAAAGTTTGGGTTAAGATATATCGAAGTGGTGTTAGTGAGTACAAATAACTAGAGCATTGATATGGAGATTAGTGACAGTTTTACCCGTGTAAGTTCCCCGGTGGAAGCAGCTCAAGCTCAACCCATTACAGACAGCGCAACCGATGCTTCCCAGCCGCGTTTGATGAAAGCGATGAAGCTGCAATATCAAGTGGATCAACAAACGAAATATCTAGACCTTCAGGCTGAAATGGAATCTCTTCTCCAGCAGTTGAAAGATCTAAAGCGTCAGCGAGAAACTGTGGATGAGCGAGTTTTAGTCGAAGCGTCTTCGCGCTAATAGGGCTACCAGGTTTTATACTTGGGCATGGCTTTATCCGTATAACGGTTTGCTATGCGCTCTTTTTGGTCTGACCCGTATCTCTGGATTCATCTTGCTGGAATCGCCACTCTGCCTATCTGGTTGGAGTTGTGTTTGCTAGGGCTGGCGGTGGGCGATCCGCTTTTACCCGTTTGGTTAGAAATTATACTAGTGGGCATTGCCGGGATTGCACCGATTCTTTGGATGCAGTGGCAGCGCCCTTTTTACATTTTTAGCCTGGTTGCTATAGCCCTTAAGCCGGAGCAATTGACTGAGGATCAACGCAGGCTGCTAACGTTATTCAAATCTCAACGCCACCGCATCCTGGCGGTGGCAGTAGCGGTGGTGATGTTGGTGGTGTTGCAAAAGTTGTACTACGGGGCGGCGATCGCATCTACGATTGCGCCCTTTGGAAGTGCACGGTGGTTAGGGCTGTTACTGGCAGCAATCGCCTTTCTGGGTGCCAATCTGTTCCTCCAAGTTCCGGTGAGTGTAATCAGCGTGATGCTCACGAGCGATGCTACTTTTGCGTCTACCCCGCCTTACGCGATCGACCAAATTCGTTCGACCTTCTCTCGATTCGGCTTTCCAGTGAATCAAATCTTGCCACCCATTGTTGTAGAGCGTTCTATGCCCATTTCAGTTGTCACAGGTGTCGCTCCTGGCTCTACTTCCCCCGTTCACACCCCACCGATGCCTACTCCTCCGTCAGGGGCAGGTGCTACAACAGCCACCCCTACAACCGCTGACTCAAACGATGCGGATGACATTTGGGGAACCTCGGAGGAGGTTTCAGAGATTAACTTAGGCACCGAAGCCGCCACAATTGAGCTAGTTGATGAGCCAATCGTAGAACAACCAGACGAAAAACCGGATTTAGCCTCCGGAGACATGGAAACAGAAGAGGTTAAAACAGAAGAGGATATTTTCTAATCGTGCGTTCTGTTTTGACCTATGACGACGCTTTATTGCAGCCAGGGACACCTGAATGCCTCAGATAGCCGCTTCTGCCGATTGTGCGGCGAGGTGTTGCCAAGCTCCAACGCAGAAGCGAATTTAGGCGTAGGTCAACTGCTAGGTTGGCGCTATCGAGTAGTGTCTGAATTGGGGCAGGGCGGTTTTGGGCGAACCTATTTGGCAGAAGATACCAATCGGTTTGATGAGCCGTGTGTCTTGAAAGAGTTTGCGCCGCAAGTGCAGGGTGATGAGGCGTTGCAGAAGGCAGAAGAACTGTTTGCCCGGGAAGCAGGCATTCTATACCAACTTCAACATTCCCAAATTCCGCGGTTTCGTGAGATGTTTCGGGCAGATTGGCAGGGACAAGAACGTATTTTTCTGGTGCAGGACTATGTGGAAGGGGAGAATTATTACGAGGTTTTGAAGACTCGTTTGCAACAGGGATGTACGTTTTCCGAGTTGGAAGTTGTTCAACTATTGCTGCAACTGTTGCCTGTGCTGAATTACATTCACTCAGTCGGGGTAATTCACCGAGATATTTCACCCGATAATCTGATCCAGCGATCGCCCGATGGCGTGCCTGTGTTGATTGACTTTGGGGGCGTGAAGCAGGTGGCGGCAAAGGTGATTTCTGCCAGTCGTCCGGTGGCAACGCCAGCTCAGCCCGAAAAAGTAACGCGATTGGGCAAAGTTGGGTATGCTCCTGCTGAGCAACTGGAGTTGGGTGAAGTGTATCCCCATAGCGATTTGTATGCGTTGGCAGTAACGGTGCTGGTGCTGCTCACCGGCAAGGAGCCGCAAGAGTTGTTTAGCAGCAATGGCTCTCTCAATCGTCATCAGTGGCGGCAGTATGTCACCTTGCGTCCGGGCTTAGTAACTGTTCTTGCGCGGATGATTGATCCCTATCCCAACAAGCGGTATCAATCTGCCCAGGAGGTGGAACAAGCCCTAAAGTTACTGGGATACACCACGCCTGAGCAGCAGCCTAGCCCAGCCTATGGTCAGCCGCCTGCACCTATCCCAGCGTACTCCCCCAACCCAGCCACGATCGCCGTTGCGCCAAAGGGTTTAACTCAGTCAGTTGCAGTGCCGCCTGTTGCCAACCCTCGCCGCCGCAAAGGAGGGCGGGTGATCGCCAGTACTGTATTACTAGCGGGTATGATCGCCGGTGGTTGGTGGGCAGGCGTGAAGTGGATCGGTCCGGCGTTGAAGTCTCAATTGCCGGAGATTGTTAAACCGTCACCAACCAAGCCGTCTCCCAAACCAACATCAACCCAGCCGTCAGCGCCAGATTTTTCTAAGTCCGAGCAAGAACGTAAGCAAACCATTGATACACGGCGACAACAGTTGGGCATTGACAATTCTTTCTTCGTCGAACTGGTGAATCAGGCGTTTTACGCCAAACACCCGGAGATGAATGGACGTAAGCTTGGCACGGATGCAGGGGATGCGGATTTACGGAAATCCTGGGATGAGACTGCTCTGCAATATCTGGATCGGTTGGAGCAGATTAGCCCAGAAGCCCGATCTCGAATGGGACAGTACACTGAAGCCGATTTGCGCGATCGCCAAAATGCGGTGAGCCAATTTAACCTGAGTGGACGAGCGCTGAATGATCTGGCAGATGCTGCCTTTTTCCATCTGTTTCCAGAGCAATCTAGGGGTGAAAACCTACTAAACAAACCAATTGGGCAGGTGTGGCAGGCCGTTTCAGCAGACCAGTTGCTGGCGGTTCAGTCAGGCAAAGCGTTGCAAAAGGTGGAGTTTCCACCAGATAACTTTAGCGATCGCGTCAGTGGTACTCTCCAACCTGGCAAGGGGAAAGCCTACATCGCGAATCTTGCTGCTAATCAAACGCTGCGGCTCCAGCTACAGGCTGCGACTGACTCAGTTTACCTATCGCTCTACCCACCCACGGGTAAATCTCCTGCCTTGCTAGAAGATTCTCGCGAAACCACCTGGACTGGAAAGTTAACCGAATCGGGCTACTACGAAATTGTGGTGGTGCCAGGCTCTAAAAGCCCAACAAACTACGCAATTGATGTAACCGTTGCCGAAGAGGTTACTGCTCCTTAAAGTTCTCCAAACTTGAGTATCGCAACAAATTTGTTCCTAGACGATATAGCCGCTGTCCTGTCAAAAACGACAACGGCTATCTCACTTGATCGCATTCGCTCCTTATCGCCGCAGGTGTTCTTCTAGCAATGCTTTAGCCCGTGGACGATACAGCAGGTAGAACAATGCTTCAATATAGCGAATCATATCCTCCCGGTTTTCCTTTGAGGTGTAGTTCCAGAACCCATAGATTTTGGCCAGAGACAGCAGCCGTGTAGTGTGAATTTTCCAGGTATAAGTGCTGTACACGCGTTCAATACCCCGCTGCGAAATTTCAGTCCAGTAGTGAGGGTTTTGATTGCAAACTTTCACAAAGTTCAAGATGATCTCTGCCATTTCTTCGTGATGGGTGGGGTTGATGTAGAAACCGTTATGTTTGTCCTGAATAATTTCAAGCGGACCACCAAATCGAGTTGCGAATGTGGGTAAGCCAGTAATCATTGACTCCAGAATGGTGAGACCAAAGGCTTCAAACAGGGCAGGCTGCACAAAAATCCCTTGATGGTCTGCAATGATGCGGTACACTTCGCCAGAGTCGGTTTTGGATAAGCGCACTCCTAGCCAGCGAACTTTGCCATGCAGATCGTATTCGTTAATGATTTGATACAGCTTTTGGATTTCGCTGATTTCTTCATGATCTGTGGATTCTTCTGTACGGAGTTTCCCCGCAATCAGAATCAGGTTGCAGTGTTCTTGCAGGTCTTTGCTCTTGCCGTAACACTCGGCTAAGCCTGTGAGGTTTTTGATGCGATCGAGCCGTGCCATTGAAAACAACGGTCGTTTGTCTGGGTCGTCGAGGGTGCCGTATACCTGAGCTGGATCCTCCAGAGTGAAGAGGAGATCTTCGAGGCGATCGCGTTCTGTGATCAAACGGTCTTCCTTCTGGGTATACGGAAAATACACGTGCTCATTCACACCGGGCGGCACCACATTGAACTTAGGACTAAACAGCTCAATCCCGCTCACCACATGGTAAAGCTCTGGCATGGTGAAGCATTTGTAAGACTCATACTGCCCTACACTATCCGGCGTTCCTACAATTTCTTGGTAAGTACTGCTGATTACAAAGTGCGCGGCATTCATGGCAATTAAATCAGCCGTAAATTGCAGTGAGAAATGATACTTATCTTCCAGATCTTGCCAATAGAGGTTGCTGAAGAGATATTTGGATTTTTCTAGGGCGTGGGCAATGTTGCACTGGGTTACCTCCATGCGACGCGACAGCAAAAATGCCACCAAGTTGCCATCGGAGTAGTTGCCAACAATCAAGTCAGGCTTGCCACCAAACTCTGCCCGCAGTTCTCGTTCTGCATCAATGGCGTAAGTTTCCAGGTAGGGCCAGATCTCAAACCGAGAAATCCAATTTTGAGTCAGGCGGGGATTAAATTCACGAAACGGCACCCGCAAAATCCAGGCATCTTCGGTGCCATACACTTTTTCAAGCCGTTGATTACAGGTTGTGCCGTCGCTATTGGGAATCAGCCGCGTTAGAACAATCACTTTTGGATGCACATTCAGCACATCCAGCCCGGCTAATTCAATATCTTCCTGGAGTTGTTTTTCTAAGCTTTTGACCTGATCCAGAATGTAGACCACCTGTCCACCTGTATCGGGTCGTCCTAACACTCCTTCTTGCCCAAACCATCCATGCGGTGACACTAGCACAATCCGAAAGATCATCGGAATACGAGAAATGAATGCCTCTAACACCTGATGATCGGGCGAATCAATCAGTTGATCCAGAATTTCTAGCGTTTCTTGAACGCGATGGGCGGTATTGCCCCATCCCGGTTCAAAGCCCAAGTCTTGCAGTTCAAACCGGAACTGTTCGTAGGGTTGGTCGGTTGGACGACTGCCAACAAGGTTGATGGCTTGTTTAACGCGATCAGAAAGCCGCTGCTGAGTTTGGATGCGCTCATTAATTAGCAATTGAAACCCGTTGTAACAGTGCAGTCGCAAGAAGTTGAACAGTGCATCTTGCCATTGGCGCGGGTCTTGAAACAGTTTGCTGGAGAGGTAGCGGTTCAAGAACGCTACACCCTTTCCAATATTTTTGGGATCTCGAATGCTGGGCGAGTAGTCGTAAAAGGGCTGAAAATCGACTTCCATGACATCGCCTTCTTGGGGATGACAGCGATTGACGAAGCGATCGCGCAAATCCAATAAATCTTGAGTACTCATCGGCTCAACGGTCAAGTCTTCCAACAAGCGATAAGCTTCTTGACTGGCAATGCGTGGGCGAATAATCAAGCAGAGACTTTCGTTATCAATGATAATTTCTTGAATGTAGTAAATGAGCTTGCTGAGATTTGAAGCGTGATAAAACCGCTCAGACTTCTCATAGTCTCGGCAATAGTCAGCAAACATTGTCAGAATTTCGTTACGCAGCAAGTAACGCTTATCCTGAGCACGGAGCAAACTGGCAAACTGGCGCAAGTTTGTTTTTTCGTCGCTATGTAATACAGCCTGGATCAGATCGGACATCTGAAATTTCCTCTGCGTAAGTCAGTGTTTAAGACCCAGAATTCTCTGGCGCTATTTAGCGATCAAAGTAAAATAATCGAGATTGCACCTTCTTTTATTGCAGCGATCGCACAACCATTTTGTGCTTGCGCTTCACAAAGTGGAGCAACCCTTCACCGCACTTCGTAAAACTTCAAGCTAAACGTACCAAACAGGGTTAGCGCACTAAGGAATGAGAAATAATTAAAAATGCAAAGTTAAAAGTTCAAAATGGCTTCCAGTAAGGCTTTGCCACTTTTAATTTTACATTTTGAATTATTCACTGTCCTAAGCTCAGTTCATCTATCGGTTTACAGACTACCAATGTGGGATTAGTACCTCCCGATTTTAGGCACGTTCAGTTGCAAAACTTGTCTTTCTTAGGTTAGGTCGGATAAGGGTTAGGACATCGGGTTAGGGTGTGAAGAAGGTTGCAATCTATAAAACTTGAAACCCCTGGAATTACATTAACTAGAGCGTTACCGGAAGACCGTAAAGCTACTGAGTTCTAGTTTAAATTTCTGATGAAGATGTTCAAATACCAAAAGTAGTTTCTACCCTCACCTGAAATGGGCTATACAGGCAAGGGCAATAAGCGATAAGTCACTTGAACTCCAGGACCAAAAATAACAATGTCTTCTGCCTGTAACTCAGAGGTTCGGCATTTTTTACCATTCACTAATAAGCCATTGGTGCTGGCTTTGCCATCGGGACTGCCATCTATAAGTTCGTAAGTGGGGCGACCGTCGGGTGTTGTTTTTTGAACTAAGACAGCGTGTTGACGAGAAACATATTGAGAATGGAGGCAAATGTCGGCGTTGGGGTCGCGCCCCATCGTGTAAGAGTCGCGTTCTAAAATCACTTCACGCCTGCCCCAGTCGTCTTCGATGACAAGCAGGGGCTGACCCACGGGTAAAGAGGTTACTTCAGCCGCTGCCGCAAATTGAGAAGTAAAGATTACGTTTGAGTCAGTATCGCCTTCGACAAAGGTTTGGTCACTCCCAAACCCAGAGCCATACCAGGCAGGGTTGGTTGTGGGCTGGCGATCGCTCACTCCAGTTTTCTCGGCGGCTAAACTACGAGCGTGCCAGGAGACTTGATCATCAGGACGAATCGCTAATGCCTGGTCGTAGCTGGCAATCGCCTCGTCATAACGGCGTAGTTCAGCCAGGGAGTTGCCTCGATTTCGCCAGGCCAAATTATTTTTAGGATTAATTGTGATCGCCTGGTCGTAGCAGAATAGCGCTTCTTCTGGCAGGCTCAAGCCATATAACAAGGCGTTTCCTCGATTCTGCCAGATGGCACCGTGTTTTGGGCATTGCTTCAGTGCCCGCTCGTAGCAAGAAATGGCTTGAGTGTAATCACCTAAGCCGTATTGTAGTGCGTTTCCCCGATCATGCCAGATCTCACAAGCCGCATCCTCTGATGGACGAAGACTAAGAGCACGGTCATAGCTGGCGATCGCTTCGATATAGTTGCCCAAGCGTTCCAACGCCAAACCACGCTCATACCAAACTTCGTGACAGTTAGCTTGAAGTTCCAACACCTGATTGAAAAAAGCCACTGCCTGTTCGTAGCAACTTATTGCAGCCGCAGCTAACCCTTGCCTGAATAGGGCGAGAGCTTCGCGACCAAGTTTGAGTTGACCGGTATCAAGCATAGTCTTTACTTGAAATGCACCTACCACAATCAGGACAACGTTACGCAGGCTAAGTTAAGCAGAGCGATCGCGCTATTCCGTAAATTCTACCTACGCTCTACGAAGCACGTATGAAGTCATCATCTTCCTCACACTTTCTTTAAACAAGATACTTAAGAAAAAGTCCGTCAACTTTAGTAAATAAATCGATGACTTTAGTGTGAATAATTCTCCTGAAAAAATCAAAAGTGTGGGAGTAGAAATTCTTCCCTGATTGCCAATTTTTGGGGAGCAATGTTTTTTATTTAACAAAAATAACTAACACTGAACTGCCTGAGAACAACAAATTGAATAACCTTTAAAACTCTGTGACATTTACTCTATGAGCACCGTTTGTCTCAGGCATAAGGCTGAGTAGGGTCATTCAAACGACTTTGTTGAAGTTGTAATGCTTCGGAGCAAATTTTCATGCCTGATATTGATTGTTCATCAGCCGATGTCTCACTATGGCTGAATGCTAAAAATTTTAATAAAGAAGAATAAATTTAATCGCGGTTTTCCATGATTAACCACGGGACGTGGTTGATAAGCCACCTACGATCATGGATGGCGTATAGCAAGAACCGTTCCAGTCGGCATCGTTGCCTAGTTCAATTAATTGCTTTAAGGCGGTGTAAACATTACCAGAAACCATCGTGTCTTTTACGCGTCCGATGATTTGCCCATTCTTAACCCGGTAGCCCAGGTCAACGTTAATTGAAAATTCGCCAGAAATCCCTGCACCACCGCCCAACATTTGATCCACGATTAAGCCACTATCCATGCTGGCAATCAGTTCGGATAAGGATTTGGTGAACTTAGAACGAGATCGCGCTCCAGGTTCAACTATCAGATTAAACATTCCTGGCGTGGGGTAACTGCCCAATCCGGGGCGAAATCCATTTCCAGTGGTGCCGCTGCCGAGAGTGCGACCCGTGGTGCGATCGGCGTAGAACAATTTGAGGATGCCCTGGTCGATGAAGGTGATGGGTCGAGTAGGCGTGCCTTCGTCATCAAACGGGCAGCTAAAAGGACCAATGTTAGGCTGCTGAAGCAGAGTCAGTTCTTCGGATATAACAGGTTCGTTCAGGCGATCGCTCCAGGGAGAAGCGCCTTCAATCACCTGTTTGCCGTTCAATGCTGCCTGTACAGTGCCCCACAGCATATCGGCCGCCTTAGATGTAAATAGAATTGGCAGCTTACCGCTGATGGACCGGGTATTTTCCGTTGCCCAATCAAGCCGCATCAGAATTTGCTCGACCAATGCTTCTGGAGCAAGGGTTCCGCGCTGAGTTTGCCCATCATACACGCTCAAAAAATCGTCACCCCGAATCCATTCTGCCGAGAGGGAGCAACTCAATGTCGTGTCGGTGTAGCCGTAGTCTACCCCTTTTGTGTTGATCAACCGGGTAGTTTCTGCCTCACATTCCCACTCTGCTTCACAGAGAACGTCTGGATAAACATCCCGCACTAGCGCGATCGCGTGTTTTCCCCAGTCCACCAATTGCTCAACTGAAACCGCCTCACCCAGATCTGGGTACGCTATTTTAGACCCATCAGATAGCTCTATCGTCTCTGGGTCATTCAATTCACTCAACGCCAATGCCCGATCTACCAGAAGCTGGGCATCTACGGCTCCATAGGCAACTGCTAAGCCAGGGCGACCCTGCCGCCACAACCTGAGTGCCATTCCTTCTGCCTGGGCACTTTCTAGCTGTTTCAACCGATTTGCTTCAAAAAAAACTGGACGCGATAGCGATCGCGACTGAAACACTTCTGCTGCTTCCGCTCCAGACCTCACGGCAAGGTCGAGCAGTTGCTCTGCTAGCGTCGTTTTATGCAATTCTTCCGAACCCATAATGGTTGAGTCACCAGCGGTCAGCGATTTGCTGCCAGCCAAGATAAGCAGAGCGAATAGAAGATATAAGAGAAGCGAATTCCTTTCACTTCAGTGCTTCTAGCCCTTCATCTCTGCTGCTGTCAGCTACCAATCACTTTACGCCAAAACGGTCTCCTGCAATAGCCAGAATCCGGCAAACGCCTCGGTTTCTGGATTCGCTTGAATCGCTAAAAAATGAACGCCATTAGCTTGTTGTTTGGCAGTTTCAAAGGTTTGAGCTTCTGCCCAAAGTTGAGGGTTTCCCAGATTTGCCAGAATCCAGCGATCGCCAATCCCCGTTTCTAGCAACAGTCGGGGAGGCGACTCAGCATCGACTGTTAGATAACCCAACTCCAAACCCGACATCCAGCCCGCCATTGCCACTGCCCGTGAAGAAAAAAGAATGATCCCCGGTACTACCGCATCTGGCGGCAGGTTTGCCAAACTCAACGGAAACGCCTCGCTAAAATCGATCGCCCATTCATTCATGTCTTCCAGCACGCTTGCTTCTAGCGAGACAAACGCCCACTTTTGCCCGATCAATGCATCTGGTAAAGGCTGGGCAACAGTTGCGGCAAACTGAATAGACGGGTTTGCTCCTGGTTGAAATCCTGGATGCTTGGGGTACTCCTCTTCTAGGCGTTGTTGTAGCCACTGATTGAGGGCATAGGTGCGATGGCTCAATACCGAGGGGATGTCTAGATCCTTGCAGGCTTTAGTGATCATATTTTTCATTGCCTGTCGAAAAAAGCGAATGCGGCTAGGTGGATTGGGAGAGTGAGCGATCGCCGTTTTCAAGGCCTCCAACAGTCGTTCCGAATTGACTTCTGTGCTGGCACAATACTCTGCAAAGCGAAATAGCGTGTCTGGCTCGGTTTTGACATTGATAGGGCTTTCACACACCACCACCTCCCATACTTTCTTGCCGCTCTTATCCAAAATCGGGCGCGAGTAAAAATCTAGTTCCCAAATCGTACTCATGAACAAAGCAACAATAATGACATTGAGATACCTGTAAACCCTATCACAGTCAGCTTTACGTCGTGTCCTAACTTTGTCATAACCACCACAAAACGAATTATTAGGGGTTGACATTCATGCGCGGGAACCTAGCCAAGTCGTATTCGGTCATGACATGATAAACCTGATTAAGTGTGTAGTTCTTTTACAAAAGGTGCTACATGACGTACCGTGTAAAAAATTAAAATTCTGGATGATTAATACATCTACCCCTGCCGGTGTGGATTGCAGATAGTTAACGCTTGCCCTCAGTTAACTATTCAGGAAGGTGATGGGCATTGCATTCCTTTTAGTGTGGTTGAATGAACGTTTTACTGCTTTATCCGCGCTTCCCTAAAAGCTTTTGGTCTTTTGAAAAGACTTTAGCCCTGCTTGATCGTAAGGCGATGCTGCCGCCGTTAGGTTTGGTTACTGTGGCAGCGATTTTGCCTCAGTCGTGGAACTTCAAACTAGTCGATCTCAACGTCCGTTCAGTGACCGCAGCCGAATGGGCATGGGCAGACTTGGTGATTTTGTCTGCCATGATTGTGCAGAAGGAAGATTTGCTCAACCAAATCGCGGAGGCAAAACAGCGAGGTAAAAAAGTTGCAGTAGGCGGACCTTATCCAACAGCACTACCTGAAGAGGCAAAAACCGCTGGTGCAGATTATTTAATTCTTGATGAAGGGGAAATTACCCTGCCCCTGTTTGTGGAGGCGATCGCTCGGGGAGACGGTTCTGGTATTTTTCGATCAAACGGTGAAAAACCGGATGTTACCTCAACCCCCGTTCCTCGCTTCGACTTGTTAGAGTTTGATGCCTACTCCGAAATGTCGGTGCAATTTTCACGAGGATGCCCCTTCCAGTGCGAATTCTGCGACATTATTGTGCTCTATGGTCGTAAACCCCGCACCAAAACGCCCGCTCAGCTACTTGCTGAACTGGAACGCCTGTATGAACTTGGCTGGCGGCGCAGTATTTTTATGGTCGATGACAACTTCATCGGCAATAAGCGCAACGTCAAGCTATTCCTCAAAGAACTTCAGCCCTGGATGGTAGAACACGGCTACCCCTTCTCTTTTGCCACGGAAGCCTCTGTTGACTTGGCGAAGGATCAAGAACTGATGGACGCGATGGTGGCGTGTAACTTTGGAGCGGTGTTCCTCGGTATTGAAACCCCTGATGAAGAAAGCCTTGCCCTGACACAAAAATTTCAAAATACGCGAGATTCTTTGAGCGATTCTGTTTATGCCATCACAAAATCAGGGTTGCGGGTAATGGCAGGGTTCATTATTGGGTTTGATGGGGAAAAGCCAGGAGCGGGCGATCGCATTGTCCGCTTTGTGGAGCAAACCTCCATTCCCACAGCGTTGTTCAGTATGCTTCAGGCCCTCCCCGACACAGCACTGTGGCACCGCTTAGAAAAAGAAGGACGATTGCGAAATCAACTATCTAATGGCAATCAAACGGCGCTGATGAATTTTGTGCCGACTCGTCCCTTAGAAGATATTGCCCGTGAATACGTAGAAGCCTTCTGGACGTTATATGAACCAAAGCGGTTTTTAGATCGCACCTATCGCCACTTCCGTATTTTGGGAGAAGCGACCTACCCGAAAAAAGGCAAGCGGGCTGGCAAAAAACTCGATTGGGTGACGATTCGAGCGCTCTTAATCATTGTTTGGCGGCAAGGGGTTATGCGCGATACTCGGTGGCAGTTCTGGCGCAACTTGTGGAATATGTATCGCTACAATCCAGGTGGGATCAGTAGCTATTTATCGGTGTGTGCCCAGATTGAGCATTTTGTGGAATACCGTGCTATTGTACGCCGCGAGATTGAAGCCCAGATTGACGACTATTTGAAAGAAGAAGCCCGTTTGCAGAAAGACACTGCGATCGCGGTTGATGCTGCTTAGGGCTTCCGTTTCACGGTCTGAGACTTTTTCCCAGACAACGCGTTTACCGAGTTAGCAGCACCTTTTCAGCACTGGTTTTCTCATCATTCTTGGCGGAATTACTGCCCAACTTGCGCCCAATTGCAGCCGCAACTGGCGCTAAACTGTCAACCAAAGCTGTCATGGCATTTAATGACAATGCCTGGCGTGCATCAGAAACAGACTGCTCCGGCTCAGGATGACATTCGATAATTAAGCCATCGGCTCCACAGGCGATTGCCGCCCGTGCCAGATCGGGGATTAGTTCCCGTTTTCCGGTAGCATGGCTGGGATCCACAATCACAGGCAGATGAGTAAGTTGTTTCAGCGCTACGACCGCCCCCAGATCCAGCACATTCCGAGTGTAGGAGTCGAAGCTACGAATCCCCCGTTCACACAGCACCACATTAGGGTTGCCGTGCGCCAGAATGTACTCCGCTGCCATCACAAACTCTTCAATCGTGGCGGCTAATCCCCGCTTTAGCAATACAGGCTTGTTTGCTTCACCCAGCGCCTTTAAGAGCTCAAAATTTTGCATATTGCGGCTACCTACCTGGAGCATATCGGCATAGGCGCATACCGGTTCAATTTGAGCGATCGCCATTACCTCGGTTACCACAGGCATTCCATACTGTTGCCGAACTGATGCCAGCACTCGCAGCCCATCTATTCCCATTCCCTGAAAACTATAAGGGGAGGTGCGTGGCTTATACACACCTCCCCTCAAAGCTTGAACATAACTGGTTGAGAGCGTTTGGGCAATCTGCTGCATCTGCTCCAAACTCTCAACTGCACACGGGCCACCAATCACAATCACATCTTCTGCACCAATAGCAACCCGCTCACACAGATGAACTACAGTACGGTGGTCAGAATGGGATTTAGCTGCAAGTTTTGCGTTCAACATGGTTAAGACTCCTAAGTGGATTGTGGAAATAAAAAAGCCCGGAACCTGAGTCCCGGGCTTGTGTGAATCAATGCACAACAAACTTACCCGGGATGTTCCCTGGTCCAAAAATAAAATCCGTAAAACCAACTGTTCAGGTGTGACATGCGTTGAAGATTTGCGAGTTGGGTAACTAAAAAGCCGCAGGTTCTGGTCTGCGGCTCACCTAGAGAAGTTCAGCAAATGTCTTGCTCACTCCAGGTGAACCAATAGATACCAAAAGTAAAACGCTTTAAGCATAGTGTTGGGGAATCTGCCTACATTTAACTACCTTAGCTCGACCGTATCAGAGAAAATCTCAGAACGTCAAGCCACGAATGGGTAGACTCTACGCAATTTGTATGAATATCTACTCTTACATCCAACCGCGAGGTTAGCCAAACAACACTCTCGGAGGAACTTGAGGTTTCTTCAGTTTCTTCTGGCACTTTAAGGAGTCTTCAAATTATTTCAGTACTTATACTGTTCAACAGTTTTTAATATGTCTACAATTAAGGACACAGGGTGATGGTTAATAACATGGCTTTGGATCCAGTAGATAACGTGTGGGCAGTGCCTCTGCTTCTCGGAGCATCTTTTTTACCGCTGGTTTCTACCCCAGCCTTTTATGAAAAAGCATTCAATAATCCGTTGGTCTTCAGTATAACTGCTGAAAGAGTCGCGATCGCAAACCTTGCGGGTAATTCTGTATCTGAGTATGAACCCCCTCCTGATATCGGCAAACCTAGACGAACTGGAGGTTCAGGAGGAAGGGTCGTATCATCTCAGGTTTTGAATGTCATTTAGCAAAACGCCTTTCAATAGAAAGAGAGGAGGGTAGTAATCTATCCTCCTCTCTTTCAGTGACTTGAACAATCAACCAGAATTAGCAAGTTTAAAACTGCATTTCCGCTTCTTGCACTTTCTCAATCTGCTTCTTCTTGAGCACTAGCATGATTTGAGCTAGGGTGACAATGACGAAGAAAGCAAGCAAGCCGAGAATCCGATTTGGACTTTGTAGAACGATTTCGGCATCAACCTGTCCAAATCCACCAACGTTTGGGTTGTCGGTTAAGGCATCGCCTGACTTCACTTCCTGCCCTTCAGCAATGAGTAAGGGAGGTCCCGCGGGAACGGTATCAACAACTGTGTTACCATCCGCCGTTTGGATCGTTACCTGGTAACCACCATCTTCTGCTTTAGCAATTTGGCTAACAGTTCCACTTGCAGAGGCGTTGTAAACAGCGTTATTACTCTTTTCACCGTTGGGGTACACCTGCCCACGTCCACGGTTTCCGCCTACGTGTACTGAGTACTTGCCGAAGGAAACACTCTTGTCTGTGTTAGGGTCGGGAGATAAAACAGGGAAGGTGATTTCCTGATATTGCTCACCTGGTAAGGGACCAACAACAATAATGTTTTCCTTATCTTCACTGTAGGGTTGGAAGTAGACATCCTGAACCCGTTCCTTCATTTCTTCAGGAATGCGGTCTTCGGGAGCAAGCTTAAAACCTTCAGGCAGCATTAGCACAGCGCCGACGTTTAGCGGTCCTTTCTCACCACCTGCCACAACTTGTTGAACGCTGGTATCGTAGGGGATTTTGACAACCGCTTCAAATACAGTGTCTGGTAGAACGGCTTGGGGAACTTCTACGTAAGTGGGCTTTGCTGCCAAGTGACAGTTAGCACAAACAATCCGTCCGGTTGCCTCACGGGGAGTTTCGTAAGCCTGTTGAGCAAAGATGGGATAGGCGATCGCGGTTTGAGGTAACGCCAGGCTACCAACTAGTAATAGGGTGATGGTGGCGATCGTGACTGTGGCGACGCGCCTAAGATTGGCGAGACTCTCTAGCAATACTTCTGTCAAAAAGCGTGTTCTCATGTCTGATTCAGGTTCAATAGCAAGGATGTGGGCAGGATCGAGGCTCAACAAGTGACAAACGCAACGAACTTCGATCAAGCGAAAATGAAACTCAGGCTAGGAAGGGATTTAAGCCCACCAGGGGGCTTCACCTGTCCGGAAGTCGGTTTCTGTCCACGGCGTGAACGAAACTTTGTCGTCTTCAACGCTGGCATGAACAAGTGCCAAAGATAGCGGAGCTGGTCCCCGAACAACTTTACCCTCGCTGTCGTACTGAGAACCATGACAAGGGCACATAAACTTGTTTTCGTTGGCATTCCAGGGGACAACGCAACCCAGGTGAGTACAAACCGCGTTCAACCCAAAGCTAGCGATTGACTTATCTTCCTGAACGATGATGTAGGTGGGATCGCCTTTCAATCCTTGAGCCAATACGTGGTCACCTGGATTGTGAGTAGACAGGAATTCAGTAACTCCAATGTCGTTTCCAAGTGCATCCTTTGCTGTTACGCCGCCACCACTGCCGCCTTTGGAAGGAGGAATGAAGTAGTTAATAACTGGATAGAGCATACCCAGAACCGCGCCTGCGCCTGTACCCACCATCAAAAGGTTCATAAATTGGCGACGACCCATATCAGGTACATCGGGAGATCCAGAGAGTTGAGTCATAATGTTAAACAATGTTAAGGATTGAGCTTACTTTAGAACAATCGCGTGCTTGCTCCGCGCACTAAGCCTGCTGGTTGGATCTGGCTACAGACCAGGCGTATACCTGTAAACCTGTAAAAGCCACAGGTGACCCTGTAAAACAGCTAACGCCCTGCTAAAGCAATCAAGGTGCTTTGCGAAAGCTGTTTGCAGGTGTCAATGGTAATTATTACATTGTGTAAGCATCCTGAAAAACTCCAAAAACCGATTTGAATTGATACGAAATGTTAAGGCTGCTGTTGGATTGATTGGGGTAAGCGGGGTTATTTGTTGAATTTCTCTAAGTTGAAGCACGCTAAATTTGGCTCAACTTGGCTGTGGTTCTGAGTTGGTACTGGTTAAGCGCCATCCCGGTTTTACAACCTGGCGCGATCGCGCGATGACTAGGCAATCATCTGGCACACTCTCGGTTATCGTGGAGCCAGCCGCAACCGTGACTGCTTCACCCAGGCTAATGGGTGCAACCAAAACGCTATTGGAACCTGTTTTTGTACGATCGCCAATTGTGGTCGGATGTTTCTTGACCCCATCGTAGTTAGCCGTAATCGTTCCGGCTCCAATATTGACGTGGTTGCCCGCGGTAGTGTCGCCCAGGTAGGAAAGGTGAGCCACATTGGTGCGATCGCCTAATTTCGTGTTTTTTAGTTCTACGAAATTACCGATTCGACACTTGTGACCAACTTGAACCTGCCCTCGAAGATGGCTGTAAGGACCGACTTGAGTGTCATCCGCGATCGTGCTATTGCTAACCACCGAATACAGCACTGTCACATTTCTACCAATCTGGCTGTTTTCAATCAGGCTACCAGGTCCAACGCGACTGCCCGAACTAATCACTGTTTTGCCCCGCAGATGGGTTTGGGGTTCAACAATCACATCAGGTTCTAGTTGGACTGTGTCATCAATTGTGGTGCTGTCTGGATCGATTAGGGTCACGCCCTTTCGCATCCAATCGTCCTTAAGTCGAGTTTGCAGAATACCGTAGGCATCGGCGAGTTGTTTGCGATCGTTAATGCCTAAAATCTCCTGGTAATCATCCACATCAAATACCGTGACTGGGTCTAAGTAATTTACTGCGTCAGTCAAATAATACTCTTGCTGATCGTTGTCAGCCGTGACTTTTGGGAGCACGTCAGCCAGAGATGACCAGCGAAAACAATACACTCCAGCATTAATTCGACGGTTTTGCTTCTGAGCCGGAGAGCAATCGCGGTCTTCTACAATTTGCTGCAATATATTTTGACCATTGCAAAATACGCGTCCGTACCCTTTGGGGTTTGGTAGATGTGCCGTCAAAATTGTGGCGAGGCTATTATTTTCTTGATGGGTTTTAAGTAGCAGTTCGAGGGTCTCTGGTCGTAGAAGTGGAACATCGCCATTGAGCACTAACAAATCCCCATCAAAATCTTGTAGGTGAGGTAGAAGCTGTTGAACGGCGTGCCCCGTACCTAATTGTTCCTGTTGCTGGACAAATTCTAAAGGCGGCAGAATAGGATCTGTCATTTGCGGAGTGGTTAACGCTTCAGTGACTAATTCCGCGCGATACCCCACAATGACCAAACGCCGAACGGGTTCAAGCGGCTTCACACTACTGAGCACCCACTCAATCAGCGATCGCCCACCCAATCGATGCAAAACTTTGGGCAAATCCGACTTCATTCGGGTGCCACGCCCAGCCGCTAAAATTGCTACTGCTACCATGCCTTGTTCAAAACCTGTCGATCTGCGTCTTTAAGCTTATCGGAGAAGGCGTAGGAGATGAAGATGGCACTGAACATCGTCTCTTAAGCAGCCGAAGACGCTGGCTGAACCAAACCTGCTGGCGGCTGTTCAAACTCGCAGGGGGTGCCTCTTAACAATTGAATGAACTCTTTAAACTGTGCCACTAATGCTGCGTTACGCCATCCTTTGGCAGTTTCCTCATCCAAAATTGCTAAAGCTTCCTCCGGGGTGAATGCTCGCTTGTAAGGACGTTCGCTAGTTAATGCGTCGTAAATATCAATCAACTGAAACACCTGAGCTAAAAACGGAATTTGATCCCCTACTAATCCGTCAGGATAGCCAGATCCATCCCAGCGTTCGTGATGATGGCGAATGATAGGGACTACACCACGCATAGTCCGAAGTGGCTGACAGATGCGTTCCCCAATGGAAACGTGCTGCTGCATAATTTCCCACTCTTCAGCGGTTAGTTTCCCTGGTTTTAGCAAGACTGCATCGGGAATGCCGATTTTGCCGATGTCGTGGAGGTAACCTCCCCACATCAAATCTCGTACTTCGTTGCGTGGCAGCCCCAAAAACTCTCCAAACGCTTTTCCCCGTTTTACAAGACGCTCACAATGGTCGCCAGTGTTTGGATCGCGGCTCTCAATGGTACGAGCGATTGAGAACAATACCTGTTCGGCATGATCCAGATCTTCATTGAGCCGCTTTTGCCGAATCAGTGACTTGACTCGAGCCGATAGCTCTAATTGATCAAAAGGCTTGGTCAGGAAGTCATCGCCTCCGGCTTCAATTCCCCTCAGACGAGAACGGCGATCGTCCAGAGCCGTGACAAACACGATGGGAGTTAACCGGGTATGTTCGTCTTGCTTAAGGTGACGGCAAACCTCAAACCCATCCATGCCAGGCATCATTACATCTAGCAGGATTAAATCCGGATTCCCTGAGTTCACCATTTCCAGGGCGACTGGACCACTATCTGCTTCAATTACGTCGTACCCCTCAACCGACAACAACGCAACAGCCGTCATTCGGCTAGAAGGGTGGTCGTCAACAACAAGAACTCGGGGACGCTCTGATGAATGATTCACGGGAAAAGACCTTGCGTTAAGAAATGGTAGAAACACCAGTAAAGCCCGAATTGGATAGGCTCTACTCATCTATTCGGACATTTCTACTCCAGTATGGTCAATCACTCAAATGGAGAAATCAGGTTTTTTACGGAGATCAATTCTTCACAACACCTATATCTTGTGAGGATTGCGAAGAACAGGCGATCGCTTCCCCAAAAACTAACCCATCTGACCTCGCCTCCCAATCTCGATAGCGCCCCCTCAAGAAGCAACTCAATTCAGTTGAGTGGGAGCGTAGTTAAGATTTTGGGGAGATCTGTATCGCCAAATCATCAAACTTCATTGTGAGCTGAGATTGGCCAAGGGCAGGAACGGCACTGTCACTCACTGCTTTTTGCCGATTTTTTAAGAAAACGGCTTGTTCAAAATTTTTATCTAAAATCTCTGTACGACAACGCCGACACAACCAGTAAGCTTGCCCAGCACGGATATGGCGTAATAAAACATCTGAACAAAATGGGCAATTAGCCATCTTAAAGTTTCCATCTAATTTAGTATTGAATGCTTAGAATCTCTCAAAGCCGCTTGCAGTAACGGAGAAACATATCAACTTCAAGTATTCAATGAGGCTGAAAACTTAAACCCTGCAAATTTCATATCGGAAACGTTTTAGAGCACTGCTGTAGGTGCACCAATACGTCAATTGTTGCCTTTTCAGTTACAAACCACTTGTATCACTCAGTACAAATTCAAATAAGTTCATAGAGACATTACTAAGGGCCGGTTTTTGCTCAAGCTTCTTAATAAACTCAAATTGATGCAAGTGAGGCGCAAATCCAATGCTCTGCAATTTTTGTAGGGTAAGGTTTAGACCTCCCGTGGCTCGATCAAAAGTCGCAGTTTGATGTGAACGAGCACAAACGCTTAGCGCTAGGATTGTTTACGGAAGCAATTGCGAAGCAAAGGTGAATTATGTCTCAAGCACTAACGCTCACTCCTGAAAACGTTGAAACCGTCTTGGATGAAATGCGTCCTTACCTGATGGCAGACGGTGGCAATGTGGAACTAGTTGAGATTGATGGTCCGGTTGTAAAATTGCGGCTTCAAGGGGCGTGTGGTTCTTGCCCCAGCTCCACGATGACCCTGAGAATGGGTATTGAACGTCGCTTGCGGGAATTTATTCCGGAAATTGCTGAAGTTGAGCAAGTGATATAAGAGGAACTTGGGGTTAGGGGCTAGGAGTGAATACGCCTCAGCTCTACCCCTCCCCTCCATCCCCCTAACTCCTTGCCCTCTACCTTCTATCTCTATGCCTCATCCTCTTTATGTTGCCTTTATCTGGCATCAACACCAACCTTTGTACAAGAGCCGTGCAGAGTCTGGTGTGTCTGACGGGCGCTATCGGTTGCCCTGGGTTCGTTTACATGGCACTAAAGATTATCTCGACTTGGTGTTGATTCTGGAGAAGTATCCCAAGCTGCATCAGACCGTGAATTTGGTTCCATCGTTAATCTTGCAACTGGAAGACTATGTGGCTGGGACGGCGCTTGATCCGTATTTGAGAATTGCGCTGATGCCCACTGAGCAACTCTCGCAGGAACAAAAAGCATTTGCGATCGCCCATTTTTTTGATGGCAACCATCGCACCCTGATTGACCCCCACCCCCGTTACTCAGAGCTTTATCATTACAAGCAGGATAAGGGTGCAGAATGGTGCCTGGACAATTGGGGCGACCAGGACTACAGCGATCTAGCGGCGTGGCATAACCTGTCCTGGATTGATCCACTCTTTTGGGATGATCCAGAAATTGCCACCTGGTTAGAAAAAGGCAAAGGGTTCACATTAAGCGATCGCCAGCGAATTCACTCCAAACAAAAAGAAATTCTCAGTCGCATCATCCCGCAGCATCGCCAAATGCAAGATGCCGGACAGCTTGAAGTGACCACAACTCCTTACACTCATCCAATTCTGCCGCTGTTGGCAGATACCAACACTGGGCGGATAGCCGTGCCAGAAATGACCTTGCCCAATCAACGATTTCAATGGGCAGAAGACATTCCGCGCCATTTACGAAAAGCAAAGGCACTGTATCAAGAGCGATTTGGACGAATGCCCAAAGGGTTGTGGCCCTCCGAGCAATCGGTAAGCCCAGAAATTTTGCCTTATATCTCAGAGCAGGGGTTTCAGTGGATTTGCTCAGACGAAGCTGTTCTTGGCTGGTCAATCAATCAATTTTTCAGCCGCGATGGTTCAGGGAATGTGTATGAACCAGAAGCGCTCTACCGTCCTTACCGCTTGGAAACACCCCACGGAGATCTGGCGATTGTATTTCGGGATCACCGTTTGTCTGACCTGATTGGATTTACCTACGGCAACATGGAGTCGGGGCACGCTGCACGAGATTTAGTGGGGCATCTGGAAGCGATCGCGCGATCGCTAAAAGCTCGCCAGAACAGCGGCAGCACCTCGCTGGATCAACCGTGGTTGGTCACCATTGCACTAGATGGTGAAAACTGCTGGGAATTTTATCAGCAAGATGGTTTGCCGTTTCTCACCACTCTCTACGAAATTCTCAGTCAGAATTCTGACATTCAACTTGTGACTGTATCGGAATTTATTGAGCAGTTTCCTCCTACTGCCTCCATTGCAGTCGAAAGGTTGCACAGTGGCTCTTGGGTCGATGGTAACTTTACCACCTGGATTGGTGACCCGGCTAAGAATCGCGCTTGGGATTTGCTGACGGATGCTCGGCAAATGTTGGCAAACCATCCAGAAGCGACGGAGGAAAACAATCCTGAAGCCTGGGAAGCTCTGTATGCCGCAGAAGGATCAGACTGGTTTTGGTGGTTTGGTGAGGGGCATACTTCCAATCAAGATGCCATGTTTGATCAACTATTCCGGGAACATTTGGCAGCCATTTATCAAGCGTTGAATGAACCTGTGCCGCCGGAGGTGCGTCGTCCTGTGGAGTTGCATATTGGTGGGGGCGATCGCTCACCAGAAGGGTTCATTCATCCTTACATTGATGGGCACGGCGACGAACAAGACTGGAACAAAGCAGGACGCTTCGAGATTGGTGGCGCACGGGGCACCATGCACCGGAGCAGCATTATTCAACGGCTGTGGTATGGGGTTGATCACCTTAATTTTTATCTCAGGCTCGACTTCAAATCGGGCATTCAGTTTGGGGTCGATTGTCCGCCTGAACTCAATTTGCTCTGGTTTTACCCAGGGCAAACCATGCACAACAGCCCCGTTCCGTTAGTGGAATTGCCCGATGAACCACCTCTGAATTACCTGTTTCATCATCATTTAGGTGTGAATTTGTTGACCCAAACGATTTGGTTTCAAGAAGCCGGAGATCACTGGCGCTGGCATTCTCGCGCCAGCCGAGCTGAGGTGGGGTTGAGATCCTGTTTGGAATTGTCTGTTCCCTGGGCAGACCTGCAAGCTGAACCTGACTGGGCAATCCAGCTTGTGTTGGTGCTCTCAGATGGCGGACGTTATCGCAGCTACTTGCCTGAAAACGCCCTGGTACCTTTGAGTGTGCCTTAAACCTCGAATTCTCTGCGAGGGTGAGTTTGCTGAGGATAAAGGTTGACTAGCTGGTAAAAGCTTAGAAGCTTTACAAGCTTACGGGTATAACCGAATAGCGGTAGGATGAGGAATGCAAATTTCGGCAACTCTACACACTTACTATGCCTACAGCCTGTGTCATCGGTCTGGGAAAATCGGGAGTCGCAGCGGCTCGATTACTCAAGCGAGATGGCTGGCAAATAATTGTGAGCGATCACGGCACAGCAGGCGTACTCCAACAACAGCAGCAGGAACTTGCAGCCGAAGATATTTCTGTGCGATTGGGTGATTTGTTTGACCCAGAAGCGATCCGTCCAGAGTTAGTAGTTGTTAGTCCAGGGGTGCCGTGGGACACTCCTGGACTGCTACGAGCGAGGGAGCTTCAGATCGAAACGATGGGGGAGATGGAACTGGCGTGGCGGCATTTGCAAGGCATCCCCTGGGTTGGGATTACGGGCACCAACGGTAAAACAACTACTACTGCTCTAATTGCTGCCATTTTTCAAACGGCTGGTTTTTACGCACCCGCGTTTGGCAATATTGGTTATGCGGCGTGCGAGGTGGCGCTAGCAGATCGTAAACCCGACTGGGCGATCGCTGAACTTAGCAGCTATCAAATTGAAGCCTCTTCTACGATCACCCCTAAGATTGCTGTCTGGACAACTTTTACCCCTGATCATCTCAGCCGTCATAAGACTCTAGAGCGCTATTACAGCATCAAGGCGAAACTGTTGAGTAATGCCCAGTATCAGGTATTCAATGGGGATGATCCGTATCTGCGGAACGTTGGTAAGTTGATGGCAGACCCGGTTCATGGGGATGCTTGCTGGACGAGTGTCAACGGCAAAGCTAATTTAATCGGCGATCCGGAGCGAGGTATCTACATTGAAGATGCCTGGGTTCGCACATCCAAAGAGCTGATTTTGCCAGCAAATTTGTTGAAGATGCCCGGGCAACACAACTTACAAAATTTGCTCATGGCGATCGCTGCCGCCAGACTGGCAGGCATTGATAAAACTGCGATCGCTCAGGCAGTCTCCACCTTTCCCGGTGTTCCCCATCGATTAGAATACATCTGCACCTGGCAAGGCATTGATTTCATTAACGACAGCAAAGCAACCAACTACGATGCCGCCGATGTTGGGCTTTCTTCCGTCAATCCTCCAACGATTTTGATTGCAGGTGGCGAAGCCAAAGAAGGCGATGACAGCATTTGGCTTTCCAACATTCAAAAACGAGCCGCCGCTGTATTACTGATTGGCAATGCCGCTCCGACCTTTGCAGAGCGATTGGAGCAAGTCGGCTATTCTAACTACGAAATTGTGGAAACGATGGAGCGTGCCGTTCAACGGTCAGCTAACCTTGCCCCCCAACTTGGCGTAAAAAACGTGCTGCTATCCCCCGCCTGCGCCAGTTTTGACCAATACAACAACTTTGAAGAGCGCGGCAATCACTTTCGGCAGTTGTGCCAGGAAGCGTTTAGTGAAGGGAGAGGGTAAAGCGGCTAGGGCTTGGAGGAAGATGGATTTTAGATTGGAGATTGCAGATTGAGGTGTTGGCGAATTTTGAATGTGTCCTCTATCTCCCTTACTTTCCTACCCCTTCCCCCCATTTCCTAATTCCCCTTTCCTTCCCTCTTCCATCTCTAGTAGCGTTTGCAAGACCAGGCGTTTTGCTTCTAACTTCCAACCACGCCGCTGAATGGCGATCGCGATCGTGGCTCCAGCGACAGTGGCTAGGAAATCGAGTGGTTGCAACATCGAAATGCCCAGCAGCAATCCCAATCCGGCAATCCCCCAAAACGGTAAAGCGGCTGCCTGACGCTGATTCATAATGATGCGGCTAATTGGGTCCGTTGGAATTTCCGCTAACAGCGTTTCTTTAATTTGCGTTTGCTCGGCGGCAGATACTGATAAACCAATTTTCTGCCGCAATTTCTCTAACTTCCGAGCATCGGTGCTGTACTGGGTCAACTCATCTTCCGCCATCATGATCAACCGTTCGTACTGTCCCACGCGTTAACCTCACAACCTTACGGATACTTATTATCCCACCGGAAAAACCACTATTGGCATCCAACTCTTCAAACCCAGGTTCAAACAAAAGGCTGCAAGCATCAGCCATCCACTTCACGACAACACCATCACCAATCGTCATGAATAGACATCTGCAAAACTGCACAAAGTTTCTAACCAGATTGCTTGAAATGATTTATCCTAAACGCGATCGCCGCTTTATAACCAGGTGACAAAAAAATACGAGGCACTATGCGAAGGACTCGCTTTTTTCGCTTCTTCCGGTATCTAAACCTTGCAACCTTCAAAGAAACTATTGCTCGTTGCGAGCAGCAGCGTTTACCTGGCTTAGCCGCAGAAATTGCCTTCAACTCAGTACTGGCAATGTTCCCAGCGATCGTGGCATTACTAACGGTTGTGGGGATGGTGGGGTCTTCCCAAAAAACTCTGGAAAATTTGAGTGAGCAACTGATCCAATATGCCCCGGTAGAAGTGTTGGAAATCGTCAAACGTTTTGTTCAAGAGTTGAGTCTCGGCAGCAGCCAGGGGCTTTTATCCATCAGTTTTATTGCTGCTATTTGGATTGCTTCTGGTGCTGCCAGTTCCACGATTAATGCCCTGGATCAAATTCATCGAGTTCCGCCCCATCAAACCCGCCCTTTTTGGAAAGCAAAACTTGTTTCCCTGGGACTCACCTTCGGCACCATTCTGCTGCTAGTTGCCGCCTCAGCTATGGTGTTTGTCAGCGATTTGTTAGTAAAACTGGTTGCTACTCAAGGTGATCAAATCGTGGAAACGATCGCGAAACGACCTGGTGTAATGGAGCCTGGAGTGCTCACCCTATGGTCACGACTCAGCACTCCAATCGCCCTGGGAATGGTAGCCGTTGCCTTTGCTTTTATTTACCGATTTGGTCCCAGTCGTCGTTTGCGAGGCACCCCCCTCTTGCCCGGAGCCATTCTCGCAACCTTGTTTTGGGCGTTGTTTTCAGGTGTGTTTCGACTCTATGTGTCTAATTTTGGGAATTACAATCGAGTTTATGGCGCAGTTGGAGCAATCATCGTGTTGCTGGTGTGGCTTCAGCTTGGCGCGTTGACGATGTTGATTGGGGCACAACTTAATGTAACCGTGGGCGATGCAATGCACAGGCAGGCAGCTCAAAAGCAGTTAGCAACTGAGCGATCGCTATCGTATATTGCTCAAGACCGCCAAGAGAATACAGGCGAAAATCAACACCCAAAGAAACGCTCCCGGTATAAAGCCTAAGACAGTAAAGCCTCGCAGTACCCAAACAAGCAGGGTAAATCCCAACAGGATCAGGAACACTAACGTTGTCGTCTTAAATCGTCTTATCACACAACCTCTTACTTGCGGCTACTCCGTAACCCTCCAATAATTCCAATTCCAATCGCCAACAACACCAATGCCCACACAACATACTCAGGAATCGTCGGCAGTAGCCCCACCCCTTTGAGCAAGATCAACCCTGCCATCATAACTAACAGAATTCCGACAACGTAAAGGACGATTCTAACAGCGAGATTGACAGGTTCGTTCACAAATCGAGCATCCCGAAAAGTAAATCTGCGGAAAATCAGATTCCATATTCTTCAGATCTTCACACTCTTAGTTAGTAACACGCAACATCTTTTTACAAAACCAGAGTACTCTTTTGAAGAGAACTGTTTACAGTCTCCAAGATTCCTTCAGTAAAGGAGCGATGGTTCAGAATGGTTGCATTCACCTCTTCAACAGCCAACCGTGATTACTCTCCTGCAAGTTCTTTACACGTCGATCAATGTGTGGCGAACCTTCTCAACGGAGATGTGATTGTAGATACAAAAGCGCACACTGCTTGGGGCGCTGCTGTAACAGCCCAAATGTATCTACCTGCGAGGCGTGAAAGGGTGTGGCAACAATTAATTGATTATCCACGTTGGGTGCAGTATTTCCCCGATGTGACCCAGAGCCAAGTCCTCTCTACTGGAAATATCACCACTCAAGGAACGACCTGCGGTAAACGTCTATATCAGGCAGCAAGTAAGTCCTTCCTGTTCATCACAGCGCAGGTTGAAATCTATCTGCACGTTGTTGAAATGAAAGGTCAACAAATTCAGTTTGATCTGGAGTCGGGCAGCTTTACTGATTTTTCGGCTAACCTCAAATTGAAGGATTACCAGGATGGCACCGTGTTGACTTATTACGTGCAGGCAACTCCGGGACTTCCAATTCCTAGCGTGTTTATTCAGCAGGCGATTCACCTGGATTTGCCCTCTAATATGCGAAAAATGCGTCAGGTTATTTGCGATCAGGTTTGAAAAACTGTGCCCAAATTTTCAACTGACTCTATTTCTTCTAATGGAAAAATAAAAGTATTAAAGTTAGGGATTTATACTTGTTGATCCAGCATTTTAACCTTCTCTTTACTGAAGAGTTGTACGGTTATGGAGTCGCATTGTGAGATCACGAGGTTATGGTTTCCTTGTTGAAGGTAAAGCATTGGGCGTTCTCAGCTTCAGTCGTTGCTTTAGCAGCAGGTATTGCATCCTGTGCGCCAAGTGCACCCCCAACGGCTCCTGGTGCAGGTACAGCTAGCCCCGCTGCTGGAACAGGTAGTGGCAGCACGATTACGATTAACGGTGCTGGTGCAACCGCTCCTAATCCTCTTTATCAACGTTGGTTTGCTGATTACAACAAAGTCGATCCGGCTGTGCAGATCAGTTATCAATCGGTGGGTAGTGGTGCCGGAGTTAAGCAATTTCTTGAACAAACGGTTGATTTCGGTGCATCGGACGATCCACTTAAGGACGCGGATCGGGCAAAGTATCCCCAAGCAAGAGGGGCAGGACCTATTCAAGTTCCTTCAACCGGAATATTTGTCGTCCTTGCTTACAACCTGGATGGAATTGATAACCTGAAGCTTTCTCGCGAATCCTACTGCGGAATTGTAGATGGTTCCGTCAAGACGTGGAATGATGCCAAGTTGGTGAAGGATAACCCTGGTGTTACCTTGCCTGATGTTCCGATCACGTTTACTCACCGCTCAGATGGTAGCGGTACAACGGCTGTTTTTACCAAGCATATCGAAAAAGCCTGTCCTAACTGGAAGGCGGGTTCTGGTAAATCTGTTGAGTGGCCCGTTGGCACCGGAGCGAAAGGGAACGAAGGGGTTACTGCCGCTATTCAACAAACTCCAGGCGCGATCGGTTATACCGAGTTCTCTAATGCGAAAGAAGCCACTCTTAAGATGGCGACTTTGCAAAACAAAGCAGGGGAGTTTATCACTCCTTCTCCAGATGCTGCTGCAAAAGCGTTGGATGGGGCAAAGCCAGATGCAAACCTGGCGGTTTCGGTGCCTGATCCCGAGGGGAAAGAAGCATACCCCATCGTCAGTTTGACTTACCTATTGCTGTATGAGCAGTATCCCGATGCTGCCAAAGGAGAAACCCTAAAGAAGGTAGTCAATTGGGCGCTTAAAGATGGTAAAACTGCTGCGACCGAGTTAGGCTATATTCCTCTTCCAGACGAAATTGTAACTCAGGTAGCCTCAAAACTTGATACGATCAAGGTTGCTGCTAAGTAACAATGGTTTCTCAACCACTCTGGAGATGTTGATCCGGGGTGGTTGAGTTGATCTTTGGTTAGGAATAATGCTAATCGGCAGAGTTGCATTTGTCGAAAAGAAAAGCTTTTGGCGATCGCGCCTTTGGCTTCTGGGTTTCTCATAACTTCTTTGCTTTCAATACTCAAAAGTTTATGGCTACATCAGTCGATAACCCAACGGGGATGTCTTACAGGCGGACTGAGTTTTCTCGGATTGTAGACAACGGCTTCAAATGGTTGACTACCATCTTTGCGATGGGCGTGGGTGTGACGCTGATGGCGATCGCGTTTCAGGTAGGTCTCCAAGCCATTCCATCTATTCAAAAATTTGGGCTTGGTTTTCTGTTCACCGCTCGCTGGAACCCGGTTGAAGATATTTATGGTGCCTGGACTCAAATTTACGGAACGCTGATCACCTCCTTTTTGGCGCTGTTGTTAGCTGTTCCCGTTGGGGTCGGGGTGGCGATCATCCTCAGTGAAGATTTTCTTCCCCCCCGCGTTCAGAAGCCTCTGGTTTTCATGGTGGAGTTACTGGCAGCGATCCCCAGCGTTATTTACGGTTTATGGGGAATTTTTATCCTTGCGCCATTTCTGCAAGGTCCGATGAATTGGCTCTATCAAAACTTTAAGTGGATTCCCCTGTTCAGCACCCCGCCAACCGGACGAGGAATTTACATTGCTTCCATCGTGCTGGCAATCATGATTCTGCCTATCATTGCAGCAATTTCCAGAGATTCATTGGTGGGTGTTTCTCCTGATTTACGGCAAGCTGCCTATGGGCTAGGTGCAACTCGCTGGGAGACGTTGTTCCAGGTGATTATTCCAACCGCAATTTCCGGCATTATTGGGGGCGTGATGTTGGCACTGGGGCGAGCAATGGGCGAAACGATGGCAGTCACCATGTTGATTGGTAACTCTTCAAATCCCTCACCATCTTTATTTGCTCAAGGATCAACTATTTCGGCGTTGCTGGCAAACCAGTTTGCTGAAGCCAGTGGGCTTCAGGTAGCTTCTCTAATGTATGCTGCTTTGATTTTGTTCGGTCTTACCTTATTGGTGAACGTTCTTGCCGAACTTTTGGTAAGAAGAGTTGAGATTAAGAAAATTTAGATGTTCACGATCAGACCTTCCACTATTCAGCTCAAGCGTTACAGGCGTTGGTATGACCCCTCAAGATTTTTCCTCCTTAGCATCGGGTAGAAGCCTGACTCGGACTCTGTCATCTAAGACGATTTTTTCCAACATGATGACAGGTCTGGCCTTTGCCTGTGCAGTGATTGCCCTGATTCCTCTGGTGGCAGTCATTCTTTATGTGTTGATCAATGGCTCAGTTCGATTGGGTCCACAATTATTCACGCAATTGCCTCCTCCTCCTTATCAACCAACCTCTCCTCAATTCAATTCGGGTGGTTTTGGCAATGCCTTTGTCGGAACGCTGATGACGGTGGGAATTGCCTCACTCATTAGTATTCCTTTTGGGGTCTTGGCTGCTATCTACTTGTCAGAGTTTGCACGAGACACAAAAATTGCTGACGCAGTTAATTTCATGACAAACGTCTTAAGCGGTGTTCCCTCAATTGTGATGGGGGTTTTTGCCTACGGCTTGATTGTTCTATATACAAAATCTTATTCAGCGTTTGCGGCAGGGTTTGCCCTAGCTGTGCTGATGCTGCCAACCATTGTGAGAACGTCTACGGAGGCATTAGAGTCTGTTTCGGGTGAACTTCGACAAGCATCAGTGGGGTTGGGGGCAACCAACTTCCAAACAGTTTCGAGAGTGATTTTGCCTGCCGCAGTTCCAGCAATTTTGACAGGAGTCATGCTGGGGGTGGCTCGTGCGGCGGGTGAAACGGCACCTGTAATCTTTACGGCACTGTTCAATAACTTTTGGAACTTTGATGTTTGGAAGCCGACAGCAACGCTTTCCGTATTGGTTTATAACTTTGCGGTTACGCCTTACAAGAACTGGCAAGAACTCGCCTGGGCCGCAGCGTTGGTTCTGGTGGCGCTGGTTTTGGTGGCAAACATTCTATCTCGTTGGTTAACCCAGCGTAAGCGCTAGGGTGTAGTTGTCAGTAAGTTTTAGTTAACGTCAACATCTAGATCGAGTTCGTTCTTTTGTTTTTTAAGTTTGTTCTAACCTTTCTTCACCACTGACCTTATGACTCCTAATCTTGAGCGGAACGCGCTCCAAACAGATACGGTTTTCCAAACTAAAGATCTCAATATTTACTACGGCAACTTTTTGGCGGTTCGGGATGTCACGATCGATATTCCCAAGAATGCGATTACGGCGTTCATTGGTCCTTCTGGTTGCGGTAAGAGTACGGTTCTGCGCTGTTTCAATCGTTTGAATGATTTAATTAAGTCTTTTCATATTGACGGCAAGATTTTTTATCATGGGCAGGATTTATATGCTCCGGATGTGGATCCGGTAGAGGTGCGGCGACAGATTGGGATGGTGTTTCAACGTCCGAACCCATTTCCCAAATCAATTTATGACAATATCGCGTTTGGTCCGCGGTTGTTGGGCTATAAGGGTGATATGGATGAGTTGGTGGAGCGATCGCTACGGGGGGCGGCACTTTGGGAGGATGTGAAGGACAAGCTAAAAGTCCTGGGAACAGATCTTTCTGGTGGGCAGCAACAGCGATTATGTATTGCACGAGCGATCGCAGTTCAACCCGACGTGATTCTGATGGATGAACCCTGTGCGGCACTTGACCCCATTTCTACCCTCAAGGTTGAAGATTTGCTCCAGGAACTTAAAGAGAATTACACCATCATCATCGTGACGCACAATATGCAACAAGCGTCTCGTGCTTCCGACTTTACCGCTTTTTACAACGTTCAAGCAAACGAAAAAGGACAGCGGACAGGCTACATTGTCGAGTACGACCGGACAGAAGTCATCTTCCAAAGTCCAAAGAACAAGTCTACCCAGGAATATGTCAGTGGTCGCTTTGGTTAATAGAACCTACCGTTTGGTGTCACTTCAACGACTCATGCTTGGGGGGATTTTTAGAGTCAACTGTCGTACACGTTACCGAATCGAGCTAGGATGATTGAAAGAATCTAACCTTTACAAAAGGTAAAGAATCTCAATATCGTCCTCTCTCTAGTGAATGTTATGAAGCGCTATTTATCTCGTTTGCTTGCCTTGATGTTGGTGGTTTGCATGGGGCTGATGGGTTGTTCAGCGGCTCCTGAAGGTTCCATCGGGCTAACTGGAAACTACCGCCAAGATACCCTGACAGTTATTGACAGTTTGAGAACAGCGCTTCAGGTTCCGGACGATGCACCAGAAAAAGTTTCGGCTCAAGCTCAGGCGAAGCAGTTGATTAGCGATTTTGCTTCTCGCTACCGCCGGGAAGATTCGCTAACTAAGCTTTCATCGTTTACAACGATGCGAACTGCTTTGAATTCTCTGGCGGGGCATTACAGTTCCTATCCTAATCGCCCAGTTCCCCAAAAGCTGAAGGATCGGTTAGAGCAGGAATTTAAACAAACAGAATCTGCTTTAGAACGTGGAGCATAAGGAAGGTTTCAGGGGGCGACTTGGAGTCGCCCCTTTGTTTTTGGTTGGGTTTTTGGGCGATCACCCACTCCTCTTATGGAACGATGGCTTCGTAGCGGTCTGTACGACTCGGTGAATCAGATTCAGGTTTGAGAAGTCGATTGAGTAGCGATGCGGGGTGTTGAGGATGGGGCCAGGCAAAGGCATGACGAAATGCCGCATCCTGACACGCTTGAAGTTCCTCAAACCCGATAATGTCATAAGTCAGCAGGTTTTCGTACTCAAACGGCAGGCGGACGTTATGGAGACCTGCGTTGTCGGTACAAATGGCAATATCTACCCCTGCCTCAAAGCAGCGATCAAACACGAGTTTGAGTCGAGAGAAGTCTTCCAGGGTACCTGTTTTAAAATACGTCGTCGGGCATACCTCCAAACACTGATTACGTGCTGCCACTTCTTTCAACAAGTGTGGGTAGTGGATGGGAATTTGAATGCCGTGACCAATTCGCATCAGGTAAGGGAGAAGTTCTGGATGACAGCCTTCGCGAGTCTCGTACAAATGCCCCGTAGTGGCGATATTGAGCGATCGCGCATAAGCATATAGCTCAACAAACTCCTCCAATCGCTCCCCATAATGGTTGTCACCACCTGCCACATCAATTGCACAAACGTATTCACGAAATTGAGCAGCCAACTCCACAATCGCTCGATTCACCTCATAGGGCAGCTTAGAGTGCATACAAAGAATTTGGCTGGTCACGATTGGGTATTCGCTAATCTGGCTTGATTTCCCAACAATTTCCACAATTTCCGCCATAGCATCAATTCGTTGAGACTGCGTAAACTGAGCAGGCGTTCGCAGATAAGGCGTATATCGTAATTCTAGGTAAGCAAGATTTTCAAAGATATAAGCTCCCCGAACGAGGCGGTAAATGAAATAGGGCAGGGCTTCTGCTGTTTGTACACTTTCAACCAACGTATGGAGTTCAAGATACTCATCCAATGTGTTGCGAGGGCGAGTGTAGAAGTCTTCAAATTCGCCATAGTCCGCAAAGCGCTGAATTAGTTCAGACTCGCTTCGTTGGAGATAGCGCCATAAAACCCGGGGAACAACAGATCCTCCCAAGTGACGATGTAATTCTGCATATAAAGCCACAAGAACCTCTTGAGTGAGTAGTAATCGGTTTACGAGTATTGAGAAAAAGATCTGCTTGTTTAACAAATCTTCTCTTGATCATAGGGAACTCAAATCAATTCGTCGTGTGTTTTACAGTCATTTCAGGCAGGTCACTGCTCCAAAAGACCATCAACAGCTTCTTTTTTAACTTTCTTAGGTTTGTCTTAAACAAATAGTTGACACTCGCGTTGATAAATCCTGATAATAGACGTTTGTGCAAACTCTAAAGCTATAAGAAAACCTTGGCTAACGTCATCGTTATTGGTGCCCAGTGGGGCGATGAAGGGAAGGGAAAAATAACCGATCTGCTCAGCAAATCAGCAGATGTCGTAGTTCGCTATCAGGGCGGTGTTAATGCCGGACATACGGTCGTCGTTAAGGATCAGACCTTTAAGCTACATCTGATTCCCTCAGGAATTCTCTATCCTGATACTGAGTGCATTATTGGTTGCGGCACTGTGATTGATCCAAAAGTGCTGATTGAGGAACTGGATCAGCTAGAGCAGTTGGGTGTTTCAACCGAAAATCTCCTAATTTCTGAAACCGCTCACGTTACGATGCCCTATCATCGGATTTTGGATCAGGCCTCCGAGGAGCGTCGCGGTGAGCATCGGATTGGTACAACCGGGCGGGGAATTGGTCCTACCTATGCCGATAAATCTGAGCGGACGGGGATTCGGATGATTGATCTGATGGATCCGGAGTCGTTGCGGAAGCGGCTGCGTTGGACGGTGGAATACAAAAACGTCATTCTTGAGAAGCTTTACAATCAAACTCCCCTTGATCCGCAAGCGGTGATTGACGAGTACCTCGTATATGCCGATCGCTTACGTCCCCACGTGGTAGATAGTTCTCTGCGGATTTATGATGCAATTCAGCGCAAGCGCAACATTTTGTTTGAAGGGGCGCAGGGAACTCTGTTAGATCTTGACCACGGTACCTATCCTTACGTCACTTCTTCTAACCCGGTTGCAGGGGGAGCCTGTGTTGGTACGGGAGTGGGTCCAACAGTGATTGATCGCGTGATTGGTGTGGCAAAAGCGTACACTACTCGCGTCGGTGAGGGTCCTTTCCCAACAGAACTACACGGCATTACTGGAGAGCTGCTCTGCGATCGTGGTGCTGAGTTTGGTACCACCACTGGTCGCCGCCGTCGTTGTGGCTGGTTCGATGCGGTGATTGGGCGTTATGCTGTTCGGATCAATGGTCTGGATTGCCTCGCTATCACTAAGCTCGATGTGTTGGATGAAATGGACGAAATCAGCATTTGCGTTGCCTACGAAGTTGATGGAGAACGCTGCAACGATTTTCCCAGTAATGCCCGTCGCTTTGCTCGCTGCAAGCCAATTTACAAAACTGTTCCAGGATGGAAGCAGTCTACGGCGAATTGTCGCACTCTAGAGGATTTGCCCAGGCAAGCTCTGGATTATCTCAAGCTTTTGGCAGAGCTGATGGAAGTGCCGATCGCGATCGTCTCGTTAGGAGCCAGTCGCGATCAAACCATCATCGTTGAAGACCCAATTCACGGTCCTAAACGTGCTCTGCTATCGACCAACCCCATACCCACTCATTAAGGACTATGCAACTTACAATTGAATGCCAATCTCGTCCAGAAGGGAGTAAACCAAATACCCTGCGTCGTTCTGGTAAGTTACCCGCCGTTTTATACGGACATAAAGGAAACGAATCTATTTCACTTGTTTTGGATGCGAAAGAAGCAGAGTTGTTGTTGCGGAATGCATCGATTAACAACTCCTTGATTCAGGTCAATATTCCTGACAAGTCTTGGAACGGCAAAGCTTTGTTGCGGGAAGTGCAAACCCATCCCTGGCGAAACACTCCTTACCACATCAGCTTTTTCGCTGTTGCTGAGCACGGCAATCTGGAAGTAGACGTACCTCTTCATTTTGTTGGCGTACCCAAAGGGGCAAAGGTCAGCGGAGGTTCTCTCGATCCTTCCATGAACTCTTTGCACGTTAAATGTACCGCCGACAAGATTCCTGAACAAATTGAGATTGACGTTTCAGATCTGGATGTGGGCGAATCTCTCCAAGTTAGTCAATTAACCTTACCTGAAGGTGTAGAAGCGCTGAACGACCCAGGACGAGTGGTGGTTTCAGTCCTGCCGGGTGGTGGCAGCTAATCACCCCACTCTATCTCTATCTATTAGCTGATAGTCACTTTGTGACTATCAGCATCGTAACCAGGAGAGAGTTTTCTCCTGGTTTTTGATTAATTTGTTGATTGGTCTAAACCTTGCGATGATGTGACGATGAGGACCGATTTTACTGGGCGATCGCTTCCTTGTCCGGCTGTATCCAGCTTTCCATAAAAAACCTCGCCCTGGTAATACATCGCCGCAGAACTACCACCGTCCAGGTTCATCCCCTTCTCAACGCCCAATTTTTTCATAAAGTTTGCCAGTTCGGATAGGGTTAACCCGGAGTTGTTGGGTGCATCTGACCGTTGAGCAGCTAAAACCCAGATAGTGCTGCCATCACGAGTAATTCCTATTGCACTACGGGCATTGGGCTGATTGCTGCCAAGCGGATCGCGCACAACTTGTCCATTTTGAGTGTCCAAAAATCCTTCGTGTTCTAATGTCATGAAGGGAAGTAACTGTGGTCCACCGCCGAGAGCCTCCTCAAGTTGACAGTTGGCAGGGGGTAATTCTTGGCGTAGCACAATATCGTATTGCACAATCCCATCACATCGATAACGCCGAAACTCGCTGCGATTCAAGATTTTGTCCAGGTAGGGCAGCAGATTGGGGTTCGACATCAGTCGCTCGTTATCTTCTGGTTTGGCAACCTGTTGCCCATTCAAAATAATAGATGACGTAGATTTCTGATTTTCAGGATCAAAGAACCCGCCGTTGATGACCGCGATCGCTGCTTCAGTTTCTGCAAACGCTTCTACGGTTTTAAGCGTGCTGCTGAGCGCTGGAGTCACCACAAATCGACTTTGGGCTGGAATTTTTAAGGTGTGAACAAAGCTACGAGGAAGTTGATGCAGGTTGTACTCTAACTGTCTTTCTGGGATTGGGGTTGGTGATGGGGTAAGGATCGGCGATCGCACCTCAGATGGTGTTGTCTGCAAACAAGCCACCAACACCATATTCACACTGAACAGCAGCACGTATCGCAGCCAGTTTACAGGTATGCCCACACTTCATCCAATAAAAACTACATCCTATAACCCTACACCCCCCATCTGCCTTAGCAGGTAGAGTCCGTCATCAGAGATTTCTTCCCAAAAAAATACCCCGCAATTGCAGGGTACGAACACTTGTGGAGGAAATCGAGTTTTGCTGGACGGCTTACAGCCCCGTCAAAAAACCGATGATTCCATGCCCTGTAAAAGCTTCAAGCAGGAGCAAAGAAACAAAACCGATCATGGCAAGACGACCGTTTAACAACTCCGATTGTTTATTGAAGCCAAACTGAGAGTCACCAGATACGTACATAGTTGGCTCAACCGCGTAAATATTTTGTCTTCCCTGCTCTTCTGTAACAACGCCGCTTCTCATTGCAAGATCCTTTATTTGCTTATGTAACGCTATGTTAACAAAGTTTGAGTTATATTGCAAGTCCACTTCGGATTTCTCAGGAAAAAGCCAGCATTATCTTCCTCATGGCAGTGGGTTCTGATTGCAGCGGGTTTAACAAATCGTTCTTCGCCTCAAGCTTTTGTATCGCCAAAATCCTTGACAAACCGTGCCTCTACACCGAACCTCCGTTGTTTTATGTTTGATTTCGCCCAGCTACTTAGTTTGATGCAAACTTCTTCAATCAAACCTCGAATTCTATGGAACAATTGTTGAGCTATTCCTCACGCTAGTCGATCATGAGCCAATTTTTTAGACTCTTGCTTCTTGCTCCAACGGCATTTGCACCGCTACTTTCACTTCTGGTAGTCTCCCCTGCTCATGCTGGCTCTGAGTCTTGGGTTCCAGTTTCAGAGAATTATGCTTGTATGCGAACGGCGACCCGTGAACCTAAAAAACTAGTGTGCAAACGGCTTGGTGCTGGGAGTTCTGAAACTGGAAGAGTAATTGATTTGACCCAGGCAAGGGATGCTGCTTCAGTCGATGACATAAACTCGCCCAATGGGGAGTTGCCTGATACCTTTGAATTGACGGACGAAGAGAGTAATGCCTCTGTGGCGCTGTTTGGGTGTGATTGCCCGGCGTGTGTGCGATCGCTACGGCAGTTACGCAGCCTGGCATCATGAGCCTGATTTGAGGGTAGCGTGCTAGGTGCCAAGATCCATCGAGTTGCGATCGCCGGGGGAACTCATGGTAACGAGTTCACTGGAATTTACCTGGTCAAGAAGTTTCAGGGCTATCCAGATCTGGTTCAACGTCCAAGCTTTGAAACCGTGCCACTGCTGACAAATCCTCAAGCCTTTGCACTGAAGCGGCGCTATGCTGAGCAAGATTTAAACCGCTGCTTTCTCCCCGCTGATTTGCAATCCTCGACCTCAACAAGTTATGAGGCATTGCGGGCGAAGGAGCTTTATCAAACGCTCGTTGCCCAACCGGAGTCTAAAGCCGACTTCATTCTGGATCTGCACACCACAACCGCCAATATGGGCTTAACTGTGATTTTGGTGAACCATCATCCATTTAACCTGAGACTGGCGGCGCATTTATCCGCTGTGAATTCGGCTGTGAAAATTTACAGCGCTTATCAACCAGGAAAAACGCTGGCGTTTCTAAACTCGCTGTGTGAGTTTGGGTTTGCGATCGAGGTAGGGGCGATCGCTCAGGGCACATTACGAGCCGATCTCTTCCAGCGCACCGAAGCTTTGATCCATACGCTTCTCGATTATCTAGATGCGGCGAATCGAAATGCCTCACCTCCTGTGGCTTCCTCTCTCACAATCTATCAGCACCTCAGAACGGTGGATTATCCGAAAGACGAGCATGGTGAACTGCTGGGGATGATCCATCCACGCTTGCAGGATCAAGATTATCAGCCATTACATCCAGGTGCCCCCCTGTTCCTAACCTTTGATGGAGACGTGATCTGCTATGAAGGCGACGCTACCGTCTATCCCATTTTTATTAACGAAGCAGCTTACTACGAAAAAGGCATCGCCCTCTGCCTGACTGAGCAGCAAACGCTTGAACTCTGAAGCAGAAGACGGAAGGCGGATCGGGGTATGGGAAATAGGAGATAGGGTTTGGAAAAGTTGAGGGCGTTGGGGGAGAAGTTCAAAATTCCCAATTACTAGCCTATCCACTCATTTACTCACTTACCTATTCACTCCTTTGCCTTCCCATTTTTCCTACTCCCCTATCCCCTGTTACCCATAATTACCCATTACCAATTACCCACTACCAATCACCAATTCCTCATTCCCCCGTATCCGACATCTACCACTTGCTAGACAAAAGATGTAGAACAGCGGAGTATACTTTTGTGAAGTTGAAGGCGATCGTTAATTGAGCGAGGAGTCAGATGTATATCGTACAAATTGCCTCTGAATGTGCCCCTGTGATTAAAGCTGGAGGCTTAGGCGATGTTGTGTACGGTCTTAGCCGAGAGTTAGAGATTCGAGGTCATACTGTCGAGATTATTTTGCCCAAGTACGACTGTATGCGGTATGACCATATTTGGGGATTGCACGATGCCTACAAGGATTTGCAGGTGCCCTGGTATGGCTCCGAAATTCACTGCTCTGTTTACTGCGGATGGGTACATGGGCGGCTCTGTTTCTTCATTGAACCCCACTCCCAAGACAGCTTCTTCGATCGCGGCATCTACTACGGGCACAACGATGACAATATGCGATTTGCCTTCTTCAGCAAAGCAGCGCTGCAATTTTTGCAGCAAAGCGGTAAGCGTCCCGATGTGATTCACTGTCACGATTGGCAAACGGGATTGGTGCCTGTCATGCTTTACGAAATTTACAAATGGCATGGTTTGGGCAATGTGCGAGTTTGCTACACCATCCACAACTTCAAGCATCAAGGCATCGGCGGCACGGATATTCTCCAGGCAACGGGGCTGAATCGGGAAGACTATTACTTTGAATACGATCGCCTGCGAGACAACTTCAATCCTTTCGTGCTCAATTTTATGAAAGGGGGAATTGTTTACTCCAACCACGTCACCACTGTATCGCCGCATCACGCCTGGGAAGCCCATGTGGGCGAGTTTGGTTATGGGTTGGGACACACACTCCACATGCACCAGCACAAGTTTAGTGGCGTGTTGAATGGGATTGATTATGACGTGTGGAATCCAGAAATGGATCACTACATTCCCTATCAGTTCAATCAGGATGATTTAGAACAAAAAGCGTTAAACCAAAAAGCGCTACGCGATCGCCTCTGGTTGCAGCACAGCGACAAGCCAATCATTGCCTACATTGGTCGTTTAGATGATCAAAAAGGTGTGCATCTCGTGCACCATGCCATTTATTACGCCTTACATCGAAACGCTCAGTTCGTTTTACTGGGTTCCCCAACCGAAGCTGGGATTGCCTCCTGGTTCTGGCATGAGAAAAATTTTCTTAACGACAATCCGGATGTGCATTTAGAGCTAGGGTTTAACGAGGAACTGTCACACCTGATTTATGCCGGGGCAGACATGATGATTGTGCCTAGCAACTTTGAGCCATGTGGACTGACTCAAATGATCGGGTTAAGGTATGGCACAGTGCCAATTGTGCGGGGTGTGGGCGGTTTGGTGAATACCGTTTTTGACCGTGATTATGACCAAACCCACCCACTAGAAGAGCGGAATGGGTATGTGTTTTACCAGACGGATTATCAGGCGTTAGAGTCGGCAATGGATCGGGCGATCGGGTTGTGGTATCACTATCCTGAAGAATTTAAAGCCCTACAAATTCAAGGAATGAATTACGACTATTCTTGGAATCATCCAGGACAAGACTACGTCGAGATTTATGAACATATCCGCCACAAGTAACCATTCCCTTTGTCGCTGTAAATAGCCCTCCCAACCTCCTTGCTAAGCAGTGAGCCATCTCACTTTTTTTTCTTGTGCGTTAAATAGCTCTGCTTCTTAGCGAGGCTGGGAGCAGTTCATCCCCTTGAGCGGAGGTGTGATTTCATCGTTTTCACGGTTCTACGACGGATGACAACGGCTACAAGTGAAAGCGAAATGATTTCGTTTAACATGGGAATCGCGGCGTTCATGAAAAGGAGTTCGATTTTGGTTCAGTCTGCCCTCCCTCAACTGGAAAGCTCCCAGGAATGGAATCTGTCTGACTTGTATCAGGGGTTCGACGATCCCAAATTGCAAACAGATCTGGCAGACTTGCAGCAGCGATCGCAGGCATTTCGGGAACAGTATCGCGGCAAGGTAAAAGACTTGACTCCGGAGCAGGTGGCAGCCTGTTTGCAAGAACTGGAGGCAATCTCTCAAACTGCTGGATTTCTCTACGCCTTTCCAGCGTTAATCTTCTCGGCAGACACACGCAACACTGAAGCCAAGCAGATGCAAGACAAACTGCTGGAGCAAATTACTGTTATTGAAAACCAACTGCTGTTTTTTGATCTAGAACTGAAAGCGCTGGACGCTGCCAAGTTTACGGAACTAGAGGCGGCAGCGGCACTGCAAACCTATCGCCACTATTTTTATAGCATCGCCAAATTCCGCCCCCACACTTTATCCGAGGAAGTGGAGCAAACCCGCAACCAGGATAATTTGACCGGACGGCAGGCATTTATCAATCTGAGATCCGTGCATTTGGGCGAACAAGAATACGAGCCTGTGACTACGCCCGATGGCAAATCAGCCAGTACCGAAGCGGAATTGGGAGCACTGCTGTTTCACCCTGATGCAACCGTGCGCTACAACGCTTATGCCTCAGTTCGCCAGGTGATGAAGCAGCACAACTCGCTCTATGCCTACATCTTGAACTCGGTTGCCCAGGATCACAAGCTGGAAAACCAGATGCGGGGGTATGGCTCCACCCTGCAAAAGCAACTCCTGTCCGATGAAGTGTCGGAACCTGTATTCCGCGCCATTATGGATGGGACGAAGGAACGCTTTGACCTGTGGCAACGCTACTACACACTGAAAGGAAACGCCCTGGGTCAAAAAATTCGTACCTGTGATGTTTATGCACCCTGGGCGAGTGAACCCGTGGAACCGTTGCCCTACAAAACAGGGGTGGCAACGCTGCTTGCCGCGATCGCTGAATTTGACATAAATTACGCTCGTCGTGCCGAAGAGTTTTTCATCAACAACTGGGTGGATGCCAAAGTGCGTCCCGGTAAGCGGGGCGGGGCTTTTTGCTGGTATGCCCACGGCAAACATAGTTACCTGCTGCTCTCCTACACGGAAGACTACAATTCTCTGTTTACCCTGGCGCATGAGATGGGGCATGGACTGCACTTTGCCTGGATTGGCGATCGCCAGACCTATTTCAACAGCAATCCGCCAATGGTGCTAGCAGAAATTGCTTCCACGTTTAATGAACTGCTGCTGCTGGATTATTTGCTAAAGCAAGCAGGCGACAATCCTGCATTGAAGAAAACCCTGATTACTCGTCAGCTTGAAGACCAGCTCAACCTTCTATTCCGCCAGAGCACCATTAGCCGCTTAGAGTTGGCAGTGCACGATCGCGCCGTGCAGGGCAGTTTTGACCAGACATTTGTGAATCAGCAGTGGCGATCGCTCTATCAAGACCTGTGTGGCGATGCGGTGGAAGTGCTACCCGAGCACGATTATGACTGGGCACGGATTGGGCACATTTACTTCAAACCCTACTACTGCTATCAATACACAGCTTCCAATATCGTCAGCCTTGCCTGCTACCAGAAGTATCGCGAAGTCGGTAAAGACTTCATTCCTGGCTATCTAGAATTATTAGCCGCAGGGGGCAGCCAGGATCAGGTAGCAGCTCTGCGCCAGTATGTGGATGTGGATCTGGAAAATCCTGCGACGATCGCCGCCGCGCTGAAATATGTAGAAGGCTTACTGGATCAATTGCAGGCAGCTATTTTATGAATTCAACAAGTTGTCTGTTGACGATTCCAAATAGGTTTCCCAATCGATATCGGGCATGTTGTCAAAGGCTTCCCGCAAGGCAACTTCCCACATCCGCCGAATTTGCCCCAGGTATGGGGCACCCAGTTTCAGCTTTAGCTCATAGCGAATCTTGAAACTGTTGGTTTCGTATATTGCCAGATTGATTGGCGGTCCCACCGAAATATTGGATTTCATCGTGGAATCGATCGACAACAGCGCACACTTTGCCGCTGCTTCGAGAGAGGTATCGAAGGTCAATAGCCGATCAAGAATCGGTTTGCCATACTTTGCTTCACCAATTTGCAGAAAGGGTGTGTCTTTCGATGCCTGAATGCAGTTACCCTGGCTATAAATCAAGTAGAGTTCTGGTTCTTCCCCTTTTACCTGTCCACCTAAAAGGAAGCTGCACTGAGAATCGATGCGATCGCGCTCTAGCCAGGGGCGATCTTGATCTTGCATTTCACGGGCTTTTGCGCCGATATAGCGGGCAATTTCGTAAAGGCTGGATAAGGTGTGCAAGCTTGTTTCGGCTTTGGCGATCAAATCGCGCCGAATCAGGGTCAACGTTGCTTGAGTGATCGATAAATTTCCAGCCGTACAAATCAGCAAAACGCGATCGCCCGGTTCAGAAAAGTCAAACAGCTTTTGATGGGTAGAAATGTAATCTACGCCAGCATTGGTGCGAGAATCCGCCGCCATGACCAAGCCAGAATTTGTCAGAATACCAAGACAGTAGGTCATGCAACCATCCGGATGAAGAGCCTCTCGATTTTAAGGGATCTTTACCAGTGATTCACCGAAAGTAACTGCTGATTGAGAAACAGAACCAGGTCTTCGACGGTTGTGAATTGTTCCAAATCAAATTCAGCTTGCAGATCAACGCCAAACGCCTGCCAAAACGCTTCACAAAAGGACAGTTCCCAATCAAACCAGCAGACTAAAGGCAAGTGCAAATCTTCATTCAGGCGATCGCTGGGGCGCACCCTGCCAAATTCCAGCCCGGAATACTCCTGCATTTTCTGATAAACGAAAGTAGAAACTGGTGGAGACACCTCTGAGGATTGCCAGCATGTTTGATGCCACTCTGTCGCAACCAGGTTGGGACGACTGCGGAGTACCTTGTTAACATGTCGCCGCATCCGCAAATCTGGACTCAAATCCGAATAAGTCCAGAGGCTAAAGATGAAGTTTTTGAGCGATCGCCACATGCGAAAAAACCGCAATCGAAACTTCCCGAACTTTTCTAAGTATTCCCCCTGAATGGCAGAGATAGCAGACTGCCACCGTTTAATTTTTGCAGCAGGCATAAGCAAATCAGCAGGATAGGCGCAAACTCTCTCAGGCAAAGCATAATCCGCTATTCTGAACAAGATCGCAAATTCGGTTATGTCTTAAAGTTGTTGTCCTGATTTCGCTGGCAATACATTTTTCCTTGTATGGATAATTCTTTGACTGTGACCAATGCTCGCATACCGGGATACAGCGGGTTGCAAACTGTTGTGGTTCAGCAAGGCGCGATCGCTGCCATTTATCCGCAATCCTGCACGCCTGCGATCGCTGCCACTCCCATCCTCGATATCCAGGGAGACTGGGTTTCTTTGGGTGGCGTTGATCTGCAAATCAACGGCGCATTAGGACTGGCATTTCCCGATCTTAGTTCCGACACTAGCGACAAACTTGGTGCAATAAGCGAGTTTCTCTGGCAGCAGGGCGTAGATGCCTACCTGCCCACGCTGGTCACATCCTCGCTGGAGAACATTCAGCGATCGCTAGCAGTGATTAGTCAATGGCAGGCAGAGGTCAGGAGTCAGGAGTCAGGAGTCAGGAGTCAGAAGAGGAGGGAGATAGGGGAGATAGGGGAGATAAGGAAGTTAGGGAGTCCCACCCCCCTTACCCCCGTCTCCATCCACCCATTCACTCTTCTACCTTCCTCCTCCCCCTCCCCTTCCCTCCCTTCCCCCTCCCCCTCCTCTGCTCAAATTCTCGGTGTTCACCTGGAAGGACCATTCCTCAACCCTGAAAAGCGAGGGGCCCATCCAAAAGAATATTTGCAACCGTTGACGCTCGAAAATGTAAAGCGGGTATTGGGGGAGTATGCCCATGTTGTGAAAGTGATGACGCTGGCTCCAGAACTGGATGAACCGGGTGAGGTGATCCCCTATTTGCGATCGCTGGGCATTACGGTCAGCCTGGGACACTCCCTGGCGACGGCAGAGCAAGCACAACGAGCCTTTGCACAAGGCGCGTCGATGGTGACCCATGCCTTTAATGCCATGCCGCCTTTACATCATCGTGAACCGGGATTGCTGGGAGCGGCGATTACCCATCCCACCGTTCACTGTGGACTGATTGCTGATGGTCAGCACGTTTCGCCAATCATGGCTGATATTCTACTGCGAGCGTCTGAGTATGATCAGGGAATTTTCCTGGTGAGTGACGCTCTGGCTCCTCTTGGTTTGCCGGATGGAGTTTACCCCTGGGATACGCGGCAGATTGAAGTGAAGCAGGGAACGGCACGACTACCGGATGGAACCTTGTCAGGAACGACGTTGGGCTTATGGGTGGGGGCGCAAAATCTGGTGAAGTGGGGAATTTGTAGTGTGGAGCAGGCGATCGCGTTGGCGACAACGGCTCCTCGACGGGCGATCAACTTACCAACTGATTACATCGGACAACCTGCTCATTTGCTGCGCTGGCATCAGAGTAAGACAGGCGAATTAGAGTGGGAACGACTACTTGCGTAACACTGCTGTCACAATCGTGGTTACAGTTGCCGTCGCCAACAAACCAAATGCCAGACTCACCACCCATTGCGACGCTTGTTGATAGGCATTAAAACGAATACTCAACTCCTTCGACTCTTCCCGTTGTTGTCGAATTGCTTCATAGGTTTCTTTGGATTCTTCCCGCAGTTGCCGAATTGCCTCAGTATTTTCCTGAGAAATGCGAGACGCTTCTTTCAGCGTTTCGGCGATCTCGTCCAGCATTTCATCCGTCCAACGTTCGACTGGCATCTCAAATTCCCTGGTGGCATTACAACTGAGAATACCCAAATCCTAGCTCAACTCATGTTTCTATCGTTTGCAGTCACCAAAACTCGGTAGGATGAACACTGTTGCAACACGTTCAAAAACAGCTTTATGACCGCACTCGACGATAAAACCATTGTCCGAGAATACTTTAATGCCAAAGGGTTCGATCGCTGGCGTAACATCTATGGCAATGGCGAAGTCAACAAAGTTCAGCTAGACATCCGCATTGGGCACCAGCAGACCGTCGATACATTGCTGGGCTGGCTCAAAGATGATGGTAATCTTTCCCAATTAACGATTTGCGATGCAGGTTGCGGCGTGGGTAGCCTCAGTATTCCGCTAGCTCAAGCAGGCGCAACCGTCTTCGCCAGCGACATTTCCGAAAAGATGGTGGGTGAAGCCAAAAGCCGGGCGGCTGAAGTATTAGGTGAAGCGAATAATCTGACGTTTGCTGTACAAGATTTGGAAACGATTTCTGGTAAGTATCACACCGTCGTTTGTCTGGATGTGTTGATTCACTACCCGCAAGACAAAGCCGCAGACATGATTCAGCATTTGAGTTCGTTAGCAGAATCGCGCCTGATTCTCAGCTTTGCTCCCAAAACTGTGTTCTACCAGTTACTCAAGAAAGTGGGTGACTTTTTTCCAGGCCCCAGCAAAGCCACTCGTGCCTATCTCCACAAAGAACAAGACGTTGTTCGCATTTTGGAATCTCAAGGTTGGAAGATTAAGCGCAATGCCATGACTAAAACGCGATTCTATTTTTCCCGAATGCTGGAAGCTGTGCGGTGATGCGATCGCGGCCCCATGTGGTTTCCTCTTTCCCAAAAAAGTGAAGGCTAAGATAGCAACAGCATTTAGGGATTGAGAACACGATGAAACTGCTGGTTAAAGTGATTGCAGGTGCACTGCTAGCAATTGGTATACCGATTACGCTATTGGCAGCAACCGAGGTTTTAAATCCTAGCAAAACGGCTGAACAGCGGGAGAATTCGTTTATTGCCATGATGTTACTGGGCTTGCCGCCAACAGCTTTGGGCGGTTGGATCGTTTGGTCACTCAACCAACGACACCAACATGGAGAGCGCGATCGCCTCCGTTCTGCCTTTTTTCGTTTAATCCAAGAAAACAACGGGCATTTAACCGTGTTGCGATTCTCGATGGAAACGGGATTGGATGGGCAAACGGCTAAAACCTATTTGGATGATCGCGCTAAAGAGTTTAATGCTGCCTACAATGTCACTGAAGAAGGGAGTTACTCCTATCATTTCAATCTAGACGGCAATCAAAAGTTGCTGACCGATGAAGAGTCGTAAGGAAATACCATTCAGCAAAGTAGATTGAGATTGTATGGCGCAAATTTTTCTGGCGATCGCAGCCATGTTTGGTGGTTTGTCTGTTGCCGCAGGTGCTTTTGGTTCTCATGCTTTGCGAGCACAGTTGAGCGATCGCGCCCTGGAAATTTTTGAAACGGGTGCTCGCTATCAGATGTATCACGCGCTAGCTTTGCTGGCTGTGGGAATTCTGCTCACTCGCGCCGAATCCGTTCCGCCCACATTGCCCTTTGCCGGATTTGCGTTCATCATTGGCACGGTAATCTTTTCCGGTAGCCTCTATGCCCTTAGTATCAGCAATATCAAGTGGTTGGGAGCCATTACCCCATTCGGTGGCGCTTTTTTCATCGCTGGTTGGGCGTGTTTAGCGATCGCGGCATTGCAATACAAATAGGTAGGGAAATCCGAAGTTCTCAGGTGTGGACAACTCCCTTACTACAATAGGAAATACTTGCCGAAACTAAATAGTAATAATCCTCAACGTCCTAGATCCTTTGGAGCGACTCATGACGACTGTTCTGGAAAAGGGCAACATCAGCATCCATACCGAGAATATTTTTCCGATTATCAAAAAGTGGCTGTATTCAGACCACGAGATTTTTCTACGAGAACTGGTATCTAACGCAGTAGACGCGATCCAAAAGCTCAAAATGGTGTCCCATTCGGGTGAGTATTCCGGCGATTTGGGCGAACCCGAAATTGTGATCACGCTGGATAAGGAAGCCAAAACCCTGTCGGTAACAGATACTGGAATTGGGATGACGGCTGACGAAGTGAAAAAGTACATTAACCAGGTGGCGTTTTCCAGCGCAGAAGAGTTTGTTGAAAAGTACAAAGCCAGCACCGACCAGCAAATCATTGGACACTTCGGTTTGGGGTTCTACTCATCCTTCATGGTGGCAAGTCAAGTCGAGATCGATACCTTGTCTTACCAGGTGGGAGCGCAACCTGTTCACTGGTCATGTGATGGCACCACCGAATTTGAGCTGACGGATTCTACCCGTTCCACTCGCGGCACAACTATTACACTGCACTTGATGGAGGAGGAGCAGGAATATCTGGAGCCGTATCGGGTGCGATCACTAATCACCAAATACTGCGACTTCATGCCTTTCCCCATCAAGCTAGAAGTCAAGGAACCACCTAAGGAAGAGGACGCTAAGGAAGGGGAAACTGCGCCTGAGCCAAGAGTTCCCGAACAAATCAACCGTCAAAAAGCACCCTGGAAAGAATCGCCCAGTTCTCTTAGCAAAGAAGACTATCTGGAGTTCTACCGCTACCTTTATCCCTTCCAGGAAGAGCCGCTGCTGTGGGTGCACCTCAACACCGACTATCCTTTTGTCGTTAACGGCATCCTCTATTTCCCTAAACTCAAGCCCGATGTGGATGTCACCAAAGGGCAAATCAAACTCTTCTGCAATCAGGTGTTCGTCAGCGACAACTGTGAAGAAGTCATTCCCAAATTTCTGTTGCCCTTGCGTGGTGTGATCGATAGTGTGGATATACCGCTCAATGTGTCGCGTAGCTTTTTGCAAAACGATCGCACCGTGCGTCGCATTGCCGACTACATTGCCAAGAAAGTGGGCGATCGCCTGAAAGAACTCTACCGCGACGATCGCGATCAATATGTGCGTTCCTGGCAAGATCTTGGCACCTTCGTCAAATTCGGCTCCATGAACGACGACAAATTTAAGAAGCAGGTCGAAGATATCCTGATCTATCGCACAACCTGGGCAGGTAGCACGGAGTCAGAAGAGGCACCGAAGGTAGAAGTGCAATCGGCTGAAGGCGATGTCTGGCAAGACGTTTCTACCCCATCTCCCGCATCTTCCCAAACTTCCCCATCTTCCACCTCTCCCACCTACACCACCCTCAAAGAATACCTGGAACGTAACAAAGCCCGTCATGAAAACCGGGTCTTTTACTGCAACGACGAAGTTACTCAGGCAACGTATGTAGAGTTGCACAAACAGCAAGGGCTGGAAGTTCTGTTCATGGATTCGTTCATCGACACGCATTTCATTAGCTTCCTGGAGCGGGAATATCCAGAGGTGAAATTCTCACGGGTGGATGCAGATCTGGATGAAACCCTGATCGACAAAGAGAAAGAATCGGAAATCGTTGATCCAACCACGAACAAAACTCGCAGTGAAACGATCAAGGAATTGTTTGAGCAGTCGCTCAAGAAGCCCAAAGTTACCATTCGCACAGAAGCTTTGAAAGCTAGCGATGATGCGCCTCCCGCCGTTGTGTTGCTGCCAGAAAACCTGCGTCGAATGCGGGAAATGATGGCATTGATGCAGCAGCAATCTGTAGAGTTTCCCGAAGAACACATTTTGCTGGTGAACACGGCCCACCCACTGATTCAAAACCTGGCAACGATTAGCAAAGGCGCGGTGGTGCAAACGGGCGGACAATCGCCATCGCAAGAGTTGGCAGACTTGATTTGCCATCATGTGTACGATTTGGCACTAATGGCACAAAAAGGCTTTGATGCGGAGGGAATGAAAGCGTTTATCGATCGCTCCAATCAAGTCTTGACCCGTCTAGCAGAACGCGCTACTGCTTAACTACGACTCATTAACAATGATGCGATCGCTTTCTTAAATGGGGGCGATTGCTTTATTTTATATTTCCTTGCTTGTAGATATAGATTCTGTAAAGTCGCACTTTACTTCGAGAAGAGATTGTGTGGAGTGACCCAGGTCACACCTTGTGTAAAAAGCTTCTCAGTAGTATGGATGGTAAATCGTCTCGGCTTCACAGATATCCGTTCCCAGGAGTAAGCATTAAATAACGTAGTTTGTTGTGTTTTGGGCTTTACCATAGGCAAAACGCTTGAGTAAAAGGTTTCAGCAGTTATTTAAGCCTTAATCCAATGTCGGTGTTCGAGTAAGTTTGCGATCGTCACTTTCCATTCAAAACACTTCCCTCTAGAATTGGAACCGGATAAGGGGTTCTGATCGTCGTCGGAAGTCAAACTGTAACAATTGTCGTTCCTGATTCTAAGACTTTCAATATCGTGAGCACCTGGACAGCCCGTTACACTCGTCATATCGCCGAAGAAGAGCAGCAACTGTATGATCATTTGCTGAACATCGTGCAGACCGAAATGCCCAGTCAATTGGTGCAGCGGTTTCGAGCATTATTTATTGACGGGGTGGGTTACCCGGATGAAGAGACATCAGCTATTCTTGACAAAATTGCAACTTCTAAGGCGGCTGATCAGGAATTCCGCTTTGTTCTAAATCGGTGTTGTCACATCTTAATCAACCGTTGGCAAGCTCGCCCTCAGTTTCAGTCCTATATTCCTACTCTGGTCGATCTGTTTGAGTCAACCCCCTCTCGCTCAGGATACGAATTATCTCGTTCTCGCTCAGTCCGCCGTGTCCGAGAACTAGTTAGAGACTTCACTACTACTGAGCAATATTTAACCTTGCGTCGGTTAGCCCAAGTCATGGGACAAACGGTTGATTCGGGGCATCTTGCCGGAAACGAGCCTTTGGGAATGTTGATTCGGCGCTATCCCTATCTCTACGACCACTGCCTCTTAGCAGAAGGCAGTACCTATGAACAACAGCAAACGATTCGTCAATTACGATCGCGGGCACAACGACAGTATGAGATTGATTTGTCGCAGTTTGTTACTTATCAAGTGCGGCGATCTCAACTTAGCCGCAGCAACCTGCCAGAAAATGCCACCCGCGTCTTACAACCAGTCAACAATCCAACACTCTTGCCTGATCAGGAGTTGTACACAGCTCTCAAGCATTTTGCAGGTAAGTCTCAAGGAATATACACCTATCGAGATTTAGCCCAATGTTTCCTGGTTCACAGTTCCCAAACAGCAACTTTTCATGGGTTTAAGGATGATTTATATCAATACATCACTTCATCAGTAGACACTGAATACGGCAGTCGCCAGTTCAACAATCAGCTTTATACACAACTTAAAAACACGTTGCCAGAAAGTAATTCTCAAAAAATGAATGATTTTCTGCTGGTGAGAACGTGCAGTCAACTGTTGAACTTTTTAGTTGTTGAAAGTTTGCAAAAGCCAAATCATTTCTTGTTTGTGGACTTGATTTCAAATATTGGACCAGCTTTAACAACTGGGCTTTTGCTAAAAATTGTATTAATTTGTCGAAAAGTTAAACCCCATCTTGAAAAACGCTTCTCAATTCTGTTTAATCATTACGAGGCATTCAAACGAGAGGCGGTTCAATGGTTGGTTCAGGCAATGGAATACCTTAATCTGGCTTTAAGTACCAACTTTAGTACCCTTGACCTATCTTTTATCAGTCAGTGGTAGCTTTTGCTCAAGGGCTTTTCAGGCTGCGGAGTCTTAGGTATAATAGGTGATCGCCGCCTTACTTGAAAGGCTCATAGATTGTATTTTTAGTTTTGGGAGAGATCATCGCGAATGACCCAAGTAGTTCTTGGTGAAAATGAAGGAATCGATTCAGCGCTCCGAAGATTTAAACGCCAGGTTTCTAAGGCAGGGATTTTGGCTGATTTGAGATCTCATCGCCACTTTGAAACTCCTCTGGAAAAGCGTAAGCGCAAGGCGATAGTCGCGCGTCGCAAGAGACGCTACAACTAGGCTTGTTATTTATTGTTATAAGCTTTTATCGAAAACGTTAGCGGTTTTCTAGTTAATAAGCTTTCAAGACGACCAACGGCAACTTGCTAGGAGCGGCTGTTGGTCATTCTTTGTGGAGAGCGGATCCAAGTCTAGCTGGCTTGGCAGTCTGATCGTTAGGCTTGCCCAAAAACTAGATAGCAGACTGTTGTCAACCAGCGAGATCGATTGGTCGTTTGCTTTGAGTTAGCCAACGACGGCATCTCGCGTAGCCAAATGCAAAGCAAAATCGACCTTATTTTTTGAATGAATCTTCTTAGAGTGCTCCTGCCGGAATCAGTGCTGCTTCTGCTTCATCTTCCTGCACGGTTTCACTGGATTCAACCAATCGGGCGATCGCTTGGTCAATCAACTCTAAACCTTGCTGTACGTTCTCAATGGTGCTGAGTTGTCCCCGCAGTTCGGCGGCACCCATAAAGCCTTTGGAATACCAGGTCATGTGTTTGCGGGCTTGCCTCACGCCGCGATCGCCTTTGTACTCAAACAACATTTGTAAGTGTTCTCGAGCGCACTGCAACCGTTCAACTGGAGTAGGGGTAGGTTTTGCTTCACCCGTTTTTAAAAAGTAATCCACCTCGCCCACCAAAAACGGATAGCCCAGCGTTCCTCGCGAACACATTACCCCATCTGCCCCCGTCTGTTCCAGGCATTTCACAGCCGCTTCCACAGAAAAAATATCGCCATTGGCAATCACGGGAATCGACAGCACTTCCTTTACCTTTGCAATCCACTCCCACTTGGCAGTCCCGTTGTAGCCTTGAGCGCGGGTGCGCCCATGCACCGTAAGCATTTTGGCTCCAGCATCTTCCATGCGCTTGGCGAAATCCAAAATGTTGATTTCCTTATCTGTCCAGCCGATACGGGTTTTGACAGTAACTGGAACGTTGACCGCATTCACCACCGATCGCACAATTTCCCCAGCTAGCTCTGGTTGCCGCAACAAAGAAGAACCCCCGCCATTCTTGGTGATTTTGTTCACCGGGCACCCCATGTTGATATCCACGGTGTCTGCTCCTTCTGCCACTGCCATCTGCGCCGCCTCTGCCAAAAAGTCGGGGCGGCAATCAAACAATTGAATGCTAATCGGGCGCTCGTTGGGGTCAACCTCCATAATTTTGGGCAGTTGCTTTACATAATGCAGCCCCGTTGCGTTGACCATTTCTGTATACATCATGGAAGTGGGAGCATAGCGCCGCACCAATCGCCGAAACACTAGATCGGTTACGCCAGACAATGGAGATTGCAACACTCGACTATTGACCTCAAAATCCCCGATCTTGAGCGGTTGAGACAAGCGTTCTTTTAAGGCAGAAGATAACGTAACCATGATGACTTGATAAACGGCGAACTTCTTTAATCTTATCGCTGCAAACTGTGTAAGAACTTACGTATTTGCTGTCGCCAGAGATTAGGGTTGTCTGCTGCTAATGCTCCGTGTCCGTTTGCGTTTGGGAAGATAACAAACGTTTTTGCGGCGGGCAAGTTTTTGGCGCTCGTAGAAGCATCTTGCACCGTCACTCGTTTATCTGCCTCGCCATGCATCAGTAATGTCGGGCATTTGATCAACTGAGCATACTCCACTGGATTATGGGCAAAGCCGTCAACTTGTTGCTGCACTCCCCCCCAAAACACGATCAGTTCTGCACCAGGAAACGCTGGGAAGCCCATCGCGGTAAACCGATGCCGTACAGTCGTTAGTAGTCGCTCAAAAGGACTTTCTAAAATGACGGCATCTGGAGAAAGCTCTTTGTGGGCGATCGCTCGCATGACGGCAGTTGCCCCCATCGATGCACCATACAGAATCACCGGACGTTTTACCCACTTTTGCTGGGCAAAAGCAACAGTTGTTGCAACATCCTCTGCTTCCCGAATACCCAAAGTTGTGTCGCTGCCGCTAGAACCACCTACTCCTCGAAAATCTACTAGCAGCACACTGTACCCCATATCGTGAAATGTTTTTGCTGGTAGTAGCAGTGCATCTTTGCTGGCTGCATAAGGTGGAAACAGAATTACAATTCCAGACTCAGCAGAATTTGGCATAAACCAGGCTTCCAACCATTCGTGACTAGGTAACGGAATGCGATGGGTTGTGTACGCTAGTCCTTTACTTCCTGGTGTTTGAACGTTATTCGGTCGGGGTAATTCTACTCCCGCTAGCACAACCTTCAGTTTCTCAAGCGGCGACAGTTTCTCAGGTTTAGCAGTGCGCTGCTTTGCGTCTACAAAGTGCATCATGCTGTAAGCCTGGTTGTAGGCGATGCCATTGACAGCAGCTAAAAACAACAAGCATAAAAATAGCAACGATTTGTGCCAACGCCGGAAATGATGCTTTTTAGGAGGCATGAATGTTGGCATAGTCAAGGTACATTTGCCAGAGTGCCCAAACTTTTAACCAACCATTCCAATTCCTTGTTGTTAAGCATTGGGCGTAAAACACAACTTGGCTTGTACGGTTTGCCTCAATGTCTAATTTATTTGCCAGATCTACATTAAGAGTGTGGATTTGCAAGGGCTGACAACTTGAAAAAGCTATCTAGTTGTTTAGTTTGTAATCCAAGAACACAGTTGTTTTGTTAACACTTTGCAATTCAGAACGAGACGACTGCTTACTCAAGTTTGTTCATTTTTGTTTGCTACTGAGAACGATTTACGAGGTGAAACCTATGGCAATTATTCGCTGGCAACCCTGGCAAGAATTCGATGTTTTACGTCGTCAATTTGATGATTTGTTTGATGAGTTGGCACCCATTAGTCGTGCAACTGGTAAGGTGAATGGACATGCCTGGTCACCTGCAATTGAGCTAAAGAGCACCGATGAGTCATTGATTCTGCGGGCTGAACTTCCTGGCATTAATGCTAATGACCTGGATGTTCAAGTGACTCGTGAAGCGGTTTCTATCTCCGGTGAATACAAATCTGAAACGAAGACGGAAGATAAAGAGCATCAAATTTATCGTTCTGAGTTTCGGTATGGTAGCTTCCAACGAGTGATTCCGCTGCCAACTGCAATTCAAAATGATCAGGTCAAGGCTGAATTTAAGGATGGCATTCTGACTCTCACCCTGCCCAAAGTAGAAGCTGAAAAGCCCAAAGTGGTGAAGGTTTCTCTGGGTGAATCTACTTCCTAAATTCAAGTCTAAGCAGTTACGTAATGAGTGTGCGGTAACAAGTAAGCAAGGCTGAGGGTGGGAATTGTTCCGATCCTCAGCCTTTCCCTTCCCTGGCTTCCCCGTCTCCTCATTGTTTTCATCTCCCTCTGAACCCCCCAAGCAGGTACGGTAAATACCCCTTCATCAGAAGGCGCGATCGCGCTCAGTATATAAGGAGGCGTATCTTGCAGTGCGGCGTTGGTCAGAGTGAGGTCTCATTCAGCTTAAACCGCATCCCGATTCTTTAGAGTGGCAAGTCGCATCGCCACCCCCCAACATTTTCGTGTGTAATTTTTTGTAGTTAATGGAGCTGAAGCACTCATGGCAAAAGTTGTCGGAATTGACCTTGGTACCACGAACTCTTGTGTTGCAGTGATGGAGGGTGGCAAACCGACTGTCATCGCCAATGCCGAAGGTTTTCGGACGACACCCTCGGTCGTTGCGTTTGCCAAAAATGGCGATCGCTTAGTAGGGCAAATTGCCAAGCGTCAAGCCGTCATGAACCCCGAAAACACCTTCTATTCTGTGAAGCGGTTTATTGGTCGTCGGTTTGAAGAAGTGGCCAACGAAATGACCGAAGTGTCTTACAAAGTGTTGAACGTGGGCAATAACGTGAAGCTAGATTGCCCCGCTAAAGGCGAACAGTTCGCCCCTGAGCAAATCTCCGCCGAAGTGCTGCGGAAGCTCAAAGAAGATGCCAGTAAGTATCTGGGCGAAGACGTAACCCAAGCAGTAATCACCGTTCCCGCTTACTTTAACGACTCCCAGCGTCAAGCGACCAAAGATGCTGGCAAAATCGCAGGCTTGGAAGTACTGCGGATTATCAACGAACCCACTGCTGCTTCTCTTGCCTACGGGCTTGACAAGAAGAGCAATGAAACCATTCTTGTGTTTGACTTGGGTGGCGGCACCTTCGACGTATCCATCCTGGAAGTAGGCGATGGTGTGTTTGAAGTGTTGGCAACCTCAGGTGATACTCACCTGGGTGGCGACGACTTCGATAAGAAAATTGTAGACTACCTGGCTGAAGAGTTTCGCAAAGCTGAAGGCATCGATCTCCGTAAAGATAGACAGGCACTGCAACGCCTGACTGAAGCTGCCGAAAAAGCCAAAATTGAGCTTTCAAGTGTGACTCAGGCAGAAATCAACCTCCCCTTTATCACCGCGACTCAAGATGGTCCCAAACATCTCGACACCACCCTCACCCGCGCTAAGTTTGAGGAACTCTGCTCTGATTTGATCGATCGCTGCCGGATTCCGGTAGAGAATGCGCTACGCGATGCCAAACTCAGTAAAGAAAACATCGACGAAGTGGTGATGGTGGGTGGTTCTACCCGAATTCCCGCTGTCTTGGAAATCGTGAAACGTACACTGGGCAAAGATCCTAACCAAACCGTGAACCCGGATGAAGTGGTAGCAGTGGGTGCTGCCATTCAAGCAGGCGTATTGGCAGGGGAAGTGAAGGATATTCTGCTGTTAGACGTGACTCCCCTGTCATTGGGTGTGGAAACATTGGGTGGCGTGATGACCAAGATCATTCCTCGGAACACCACGATCCCGACCAAGAAGTCAGAAGTGTTTTCAACTGCCGTGGATGGTCAAAGTAATGTGGAAATTCACGTCCTGCAAGGGGAACGGGAACTGGCAAACGACAACAAGAGCCTGGGAACCTTCCGACTGGATGGCATTCCCGCTGCTCCCCGTGGTGTACCCCAGATCGAAGTAACCTTTGATATTGACGCGAATGGTATTTTGCAAGTCACTGCAAAAGACAAAGGTACTGGTAAGGAGCAATCCATTAGCATCACCGGAGCCTCTACTCTGCCGAAGGATGAAGTGGAGCGCATGGTGAATGATGCCGAGCGCAACGCTGCTGTGGATAAAGAGCGGCGTGAAAAGATTGATCTCAAGAACCAGGCAGATACCCTGGCATACCAGGCAGAAAAGCAACTTAGTGAACTGGGTGACAAAGTTCCTGAAGCCGATAAGACCAAAGTTGAAGGCTTGATCAAAGACTTGCGAGATGCGGCTGGGAAGGAAGACTTCGATCGCATCAAGTCTCTGACGACCGAGTTGCAACAGTCGCTTTACACCATTGGTAGCAACATCTACCAGCAAGCAGGTGGGGCGGCTCCAGGCGAAGGCGGACCTTCTGATCCAGGTGCAGGTGCTCCCCCTCCTGGGACAGGCGGCAGTGCAGAGGATGATGTAATTGATGCCGATTTCACCGAATCTAAGTAGTATCTGGCTCTAAAGCTCCATAACTAAATAAAGGGTTGATGCTCACACTCATCAACCCTTTTTTCTTAGGGACGCTTATTAATTAAGTGTGATGTATTGATACCGATTGAGATGCTTAGACACATTTATCTAAATAGAAGGTTGCGATGTTAAAGCATCCTTAAGATCCGGTGGTGGAACTGCCACGAAGCCTCAAATTCTTGCCAGAATAACAGCACGACTTGAGGGCAAGAGTTCGAGTGGTTTATGATCCGCTGCTGCATCTAACGAATGGACAAACTCGAATGGCGAATGTTCGAGATCAGATTCAGATGGCGCTAGCGATCGCAGATTCTGCCCTACTCAAATCTTTATTGAGCAACTGTCTTCCACCTATTGCAGCTTCTTTTCAAATCGGCACAATCTCTAGCGAGGTTAGTGTTCCGGTTAAGGATCATGCCTCTGCGGATGGAATTTTGCAGTTTGAGGCGATTCGTTGTGTTTTGGCATCCTCTCCTTATCTAGAGTCACCTTCTGCAAACAGCAGTCGAACGAAAGATAGTAAGGAGTTAACTCGTCTCACCCAGCACGAGTCAGAGATGCATACGTTGGCGCAGAATTTGCCGCTAGCGCCTGCGATCGCTCTGCTTACGAGTTCTGGCTTTCAACGAGATCAAATCCAGGATATTTTGCGCCTGCCCCACTACGCTTGGTACAAGTCTTGGTGGCATGCGATCGATACAAACGGCAACTTTACAATGCCATTTCTGCGCTGCATTCGTACCTTTCACTATCCAGATGGTACCCTCACGTTGCAATACAAAGACTTTTTTGAGCAGGAAAAGCCTGATTGTTTCACCACGCTGCCACAAAAAATTCTGATCACGATTCGCACTGATACTCAAGGATTTGCCGACACACTCCAACAAATCAACCGTCAACGGGAAGCTCTAAACATTAAAAAGGCTGTTCTCGTTTGCCACACGGTTTCTGAACTGGAAATTCAAGCGTTTACTAAACAACACATCAGTTTATATCCAGCGAATGACTTAATCTTGCCTGTTCAAGCCAGTTGCGAACGTTGTGGTCGTCATGAATGTCCAATGAATCATCGAGTTAACTCTCCGGTGATTATGTGTCGTGGTTTTTTAGTGGAAGGTGAATTGTTGTAATTCTGGCTTTAGGCGATTTCCAAAAAAATATTCCCTGCCTGCCCGTACAGGTATTTTCTTTTCTAGCAATCGAGTGCATCCCACTTTTGCGATGAGTATAAGTGCTTAAGCCTAATTTTTGAA
>JACYLN010000022.1 GCA_015272515.1 Leptolyngbyaceae cyanobacterium C42_A2020_001
TCTGCTTCCCTCCTAGCTTTCGTTTTAACTTCCATTACTTTTGTCAGTCAAGCAGGCAATCGCACCGTTAACTACGATTGCTCCAAACCCTAACCTCAGAAAATACTATGAGCAACAAGTTGACGAGAGAAGAACTAATCGAATTAGTCAGAAAAATTCAAGAGTTTCATGGATCTTTCATCAACATTGGAGATCCTGCTAAGAATTGTAGAAGATAGGTTAGGCAAACAGCTTACATTCTCATTTAGCCGGACCCCAAATAAATTTTCCAGTTTTGTCAATGTATGCCGCTCCCTCTGGGGTGTAAACCAACGCTAAACCATCAGTAAACGCCAAAGCATAGCCGAATCGAGGCGGGATAATCATTTTTCCAGTTTTATCAATATAGCCGTATTGATCTTCAATTTTCACAGCGGCGATCCCATCCGAAAACCGTTCAGCTCTGTCAAATTGGCAGGGAATAACTACTTTTCCAGTCCTGTCAATATATCCCCATTTATCTGCCACTTGCACACTGGCAAGCCCTTCATAAAACTCGCGAATTTCATTAAATTGAGGTGGAATTACAATCGTTCCTGTAGTGTCGATATATCCCCATTGGTTATTTTGTTCAATGCCTGCTAATCCCTGGTTGAATGTCCATACACCAGACAGCCAATCGCCTTCAAATTGGGGCGGAATGATGAACTTTCCAGTTTGATTAATATAGCCACGCTTACCATCAATTTGAACAGGTGCAAGTCCATCCGCAAAATGCATGGCGTAATCAAACTGGGGTGGAATCACCAGTTTTCCAGCTTTATTGATATATCCATATTTTTGGCCAATTTTGACAGCGGCTAAACCATTTTTGAAGGTAAGGGCTTCATCAAATTGGGCTGGAATGACGAGCTTTCCATTAGTGTCGATATAGCCATATTTAGTGCCAATGACAACGATCGCTAGCCCGTCTGAAAAAGCAAATGCTAAGCGGAACTGAGGTGGAATCACGACCTTGCCAGTTTCGTCAATATAGCCGTATTTGTCATCTGATTTGATCTGCGATCTCCCCTCTACAAAACTCCAGGCAAGTTCAAATTGGGGTGGAATCACAATTTTACCTGTGCGATCAATAAAGCCAAATTTGCCCTTTTGCGGAATGCGGTAGAGACCTGGCGATCGTGTTGGTTGCATTGGAGCAGCAGTTTGAACAAGCAGGAGAGATTTAAGTGAGTCTGCCCGTAGGGAATGATTGCCAATATCTAAGAAAAAGAACAGACTTAAAAATGCTACAAATGCTGCTAGAAAACCGAATACAGAATCTCCCTGTGCCATTCTTTTTCTACCTGCAATTGTTTCTCTTTATGATGACAGTTGAGCGAATAGGTTTGCCCAATCAATCGTAGTTGCTCGGCTACCCTGATTAACTATTTCAAACGTTTTTCCAGCAGTTTCTGGATAACTTAAACTTTCAACACACGCTGCTGCCACATCAATCCGGCTAGTTTGTCCATTTAGCCTATCGCCAGTACCAATGACAATACCCTGTTTGCCGTTGGTGGTCGCCTTTAATAAGGTATTGAGATCATAGGAAGTATAAGGTCCGTCAATCAAGCGTCCGGGACGAATGATGGTGTAGGGCAAGCCCGATCGCACAATTGCCTCTTCGCCCTGCTGCTTTGCGTCTAACACACCAAACCCATTCAACAGGTTGTACGGAGGTTTGTCTTTGCGTAGAACACCACAGGAGGAAACAAACACAAATCGCTGTAAATTTGGCGGAGCCGCATTCACCAGGTTACGCACTCCCTCTGCATCTACCTTCAACGGGCTATTGCTGGCGATCGCGTTGCGATAATTGGCATCCAGGTAAATCTTGCTCCATGCCTGGAATTGTTGCAGTGGGTTGAGATCCTCTGGGAGATGAAAGCCCCAGCGAGCGGAGGGAAACGCCGTAGTTCCTGTACAGCAGAGGATGTAGCTAACGTCCTGAGTGGCGGCTGGCAGCGTGTCTGGTTGCAGCGTATCCCCAATGAAGATTTCTACGCGATCGCCAAACATTTGCTGAGCCTTTTCTCGGCTTCGGGTTAACACGCGTACTGTCAAATCTTTTTCCAGTAGCTTTGCCACTGCTAACTGCCCAACCCCACCCGTTGCCCCTGCAACCAATACTCGATTGACCACGCCATCCTCCTGCCCAAACGGGACACAACATTAACCCTCGGAAATGAATCATTCAAAATCTAAAATTAGAGGCGGTAAATCCTTACTAAAGCCATTTTTAATTTTTAACTTTTCCTGTTTAATCAGTTCCCATTCCTTAGAATAGGGCGAACTTGATAACGGTTAAACTAACTAGAGAAAGAAAATCACTTCAACTAACGGCAACTTATGACGAATATTACTGTCTACGGCACTCCCATCAGCACCTACGTTCGCACCGTCCGCTTGCTGCTTGAGGAGGCAGGAGTAGACTATCGCCTGCAAGACGTGGATTTCTTCAAAGGTGAAACCAATACTCCAGAGTATCGAGCCAAGCATCCCTTTGGTAAAGTGCCAGTGCTGGAAGTAGATGGAGCGGTGATTTACGAGACGGCCGCGATTGTGGGATATCTGGATGCGGTGGTTGCTGCCAACAAATTCACTCCGTCTGACTCATTGCTTCAGGCTCGGATGCGCCAGATTATGGGTATTATTGATAGCTATTTGTACTCGCTTGCAATCTCAACGATTGTGATTCAACGACTGATCGTGCCCCGGCAGGGTGGTCAGCCTGATGAGGAAAAAATCCAAAATGCGATCGCCCCTGCCAAAACCGCAGTTGAAGCGATTGAAGCGATAGCGGTGGGCAGTCCTTATTTGTTGGGAAGCGAGATCACCATTGCCGATCTGTATCTCATCCCCATTTTTATTTATTTCTCAAGAACCCCAGAATTTCAAGCCGTAACAGTTCAAACTCCTAAATTGCTGACTTGGTGGAACCATGCCAGTAACTTGCCCAGCATCAAAAAAGTGTCCAGTTAATATTCCTTAGTGCGATCGCTATAAGATCGGCGATCGCACTTGAAAGCGACGTAAGCTCCTTTGAGCTTTTATCGGAGCTTTACTAAATTCAGTGAAATCCCTAACGCGTTTGAAGATTTATGGAAGTTTAAGCACCTCTGTAAAAACTTCATCCATTCATCCGTAAAAATAGTGAGGTATCAGGGATTGCATTTCACCTAAGCGCCCAAAGCGTTGCTGGACTAGACCTTTGGGATCATCCTTCACCTCACCCTGGTTTATGAATACTCGTGTGTACCTCCCCCGTGGTTCCAAATCAACGGTGGGAAATTTCCCCTGCATTGTGTGTTGCGCTTCCGCAAAAGATAACTGGGCATGGCTTGCCGAAGCATTGGATGAAAAGCCGCGTCGATGGTTTTTCTGCACTGATAAACCTCGTGGGCTACTTGAAAAAGTAGTTCCCTCGCTCAATCTCGCTACGATTAGAGCAAGTTGGCAAGCGATCCAAACCGTGAAGCAGCAACAGGCTGATTTATTGATGACTGGCAATCCATCCATGTCGTTTTGGTGTGCTGCTTTTGCCATCTTGCAGGATGTAAAAGTTAACCATGTTGCAGCATCTTTTTACCTGCCTCAAATGCCTCATGGATTGCGGTACGTCTTGGCGCAGTGGGTATATTCCACAATTCAGCGATTTATCGTGCATTCTAGGGCAGAACGGCAATTTTACGGAGAGTACTTTGGAATTCCCTTTGCCCGATTTGAGATGCAGCACCGTGCTATTTCCGTACCCGTAATAGACCCTTCCCCCGCTTTAGAACCGGGCAATTACATTTGTGCTATCAGCCAGAACGGTCAGGACTATCAAACGTTGATGGCAGCAATGGCAAAATTACCAGACATCCCGCTGGTATTGGTCGTTCCACGAGGGCGCGCGATCGCAGCCAAAATTCCACCCAACGTCAGGTTACGGGTGGGGCTATCTGCTGCGGCTATTACAAACATTTTGTATCATTCCCAGTTCATGGTGCTGTCGATGCGTCAATCGACCGTACCCTGTGACCACACATCTCTAGTAACAGCAATGCATTTGGGCAAATCGTTTGTTGTGGCCAATCTTTCAGGCATCAGCGACTATGCCTTTCACAACTCCAATGCCGTCTTTTACAAAGCTGGCAACCCCGCGAGTTTAGCAGATGCAATTGCAGATCTTTGGGGAAATTTAATTAAGTGTGAAGTGTTGGGTGAAAATGGGCGCGAGTTTGCTAATGCCTTTTGCTCTCCTGAAGCGATGCACAAATGGTTTGAGCAAGTGCTGGTGCGGCAGGGATTGTGAGGTGGGGCAAGGGGCGATCGCTCATTTTCCACCCGTAAAGGTTACGCCTTGAATGAAGTAGCGATTGAAAAAAGAGTACAGCGCCAGAACTGGCAACGTAAAAATAATCGATGCTGCCATAATGTAATTCCAATAGCTGATGTACTGCCCCTTGAACGCATTTAAGCCCAATGGCAGCGTAAACATTTCAGGGTCAGACATGATTACCAATGGCAGTAAAAACTCATTCCAGGAACCCATAAACACAAAAATAATTTGGGCAGCTAAAGCTGGTTTTGCCAACGGTAAGACAACTCGAAAAAAGGTTTCAAAGCGTCCTAATCCATCCAATGCCGCGGCTTCTTCTAACTCTTTTGGGAAGTTTAGAAAAAACTGACGCATCATAAAAATAAATGTGGCATTAATAGCGGTTGGAAGAATCAGCCCCTGATAGGTGTTTAACCATCCCAGCGACTTCAAAATCAAGAACTTTGGCAATAAGGTGATTTGCCCCGGAATCATTAACGCCGCCAGGATCATGAAAAACCAGACCTGGCTACCGGGAAACCGAATTCGAGCTAGCGCATACCCTGCCATCGAGTTAAATAATACATTTAACAGAGTCACCAGAATTGCGGCGATCGCACTATTCAACAACCAGCGCCCAAACAAAGGTTCCTGAACAAAAATCGTGCGGTAATTATCGGTGGTAAAGGCTTCTGGAATGAAATTAACTCCTCCTGCGGCAATTTCAGCCAGTGGTTTAAAGGAAGCCGACAATGCCCACAAGAAGGGCACTAGCGTAATCACAGCATAGCCAATCAGCAACAGATAGAAAATTCCAGTTGTCCACCGAATGGTTTTCACAATCGCGCCCCCTCAATCCAATCGTTCCTCTTTAAACACTGCCCGTTGAATCAACGTTGCTGCCATCAACACCAACGCCAGCATCAGCGTCAACGCCAGCGCATAGCCCATATCCAGATTCTTAAAAGCGTACTGGTAAATCAGCAGCACAATCGTCAACGTTGAGTTATTGGGACCACCCGACCCGGCTGAGAAAATATAAGACTGGTCAAAAAGTTGAAATGTGCCAATCATCCCCATCACAATCACAAAAAACGTTACTGGTTTGAGAAACGGCAACGTAATATGCAGCAGTTTTTCCCAGCGACTGGCTCCATCAATGGTGGCCGCTTCGTACAGTGATTCTGGAATATCTTGCAGCGCTGCCAGATAAATCACCATAAATAGTGGAGCCGTTGACCAAATATTCATCAGCATAATGCCCTTTAGAGCAACGGCTGGATCACCCAACCAGTTATAAGTTGGTAAACCCAAAAAACTCAGGATTGCATTTAACAATCCATTGGAATTGTAGATCCACATAAAGATGAGAGTGAGGACTGCTGAAGAGGTAACTGTAGGTAAAAAGAAAATTACTCGGAATGCTTGTTTGCCTCGAATTTGACTGTTGAGAATCAATGCCAAACTGAGTGCAAGAATGGTTTGCGTAGGAACGACGATCGCTGCGTAGGTTGCCGTATTTCGCAGAGCAATCCAAACTCGTTCATCCTCTACCATACGAACGAAGTTTTTTAGCCCCACAAATCGGTAGCTCAATTCACCCAATAGTTGAACGTTATAAAATGCCAGAATAACTGAGAAAACCACTGGCACAATCAGAAACGCTCCTGCGATCAAAATCATCGGAGCCATAAACAGATAACCTGTCAGTCCCTCCTGGGTCTGCTTTTTATACCACCAATGGTTGAGCCAACCAGGCATCACTATCGATTGAACTCTTTAATCATGATTGTAGGGTCAAAGTTTAGAATCCTACCATACACATAGTTTTTACAAATCTCTTCTACCTTGGGCAGATAACAAAAAATCTTATCCCTATCATCATAAAGAAACAAATCTAAACTATAAAAACGCAATTCGGTAAACTACTTTAGTAAAGCACTTTGCAAAGCATTGAGTATTTCAATCTTTGCAGAAAAGCATCGAATCAAAAGAGGAGCGTTAAAACTCCTCTTTTTTCTGATGATTACGATGCTGATTAGCACTGAACCAAACTAGATGTTACTTAATCTCGATATTCGATTAAAGCCATACGCAAATCTAGACTACTAATCTCGACGCTCCTCGTAGTCTTCAGAGGATTTGGGATCTAACTCCCAGCGGCGATCGTCTCGTTCTTCTAAGATGGCATTGATTCTTACGTCAGAGCGATCGTCCAGTTCCAGACCTACAGCGGCCGCCACATTGTCAACAATATCTTGATCTGGCGTAGAAACTGTTCCACCAACAGCTTCATCTCCAACAGCGTTTGCTTGCTCGTAGTTGGCATCAATATCACCACCTGTGAGGATGGGATCGGCTTCGTTATAAAAGCGTTGGTTGCTGCGGCGAGAGTAACGCCCGGCACGATCGCTGGGTTGTCCCTGCAATCCTGTTCCATAAGACTGGGTAACCTCCTGTGGCAGATCACTGATAACTTCGTCGTCAGCGTCGTCCTCAACCCCGTTATCGTCTCCATTCAGGTCATCGTCTGTATCATCAGCGGCGATCGCATCTAGCTCGGCTGGGTCGAGGCTCACCTCTTCCAAACCCACCTCATCTGCTAGACTGGCAATTTCTTCTCGATCTGCCGCGATTGTCCCTGCTTCTCCAAGCTCTGATTGGAGCGCTGCTTCAGCGTCTGCTCTTGCTGTTGCGTCATTGAATGGTTGTTGCAAATCGTTCGATTTTTTAGCCATAGCACCTCGCGTTAAAAAAATCGTTATCACATTACACGGTCTTGTTGCACGATAACGAACGCCAGCCGCTATGAACTCTCCACATAGGCAGACTTTGCAATCCCTCAGTCCCCGCCCATCCCTAAACTGCCACCAACCCCGTTTGACGCAGGATGAAAAAGAGGATGGAATTGACGATTGCCAGCGCGATTGCCCCCAAAATAGCACTACCAATTCCCCAGCGCAATCGGAAGCCCTCAACCAGTAACGCCGTTAAACCAAACACGATAATACTGCCAATTAAGGGAATTAACCCCAAGCTCAGAATTGCCGGAATTGCTCGCAACCAGTTGGGAAATAACCCCCAAAAACCATTAATAGCACCGATAATCGCTCCGGCGATGAGTGCAATAAAGGGGCTGTCAACTTCTACGCCCGTTGGCAGCTTAGAGATGATGAGTAAGCTGATGGCAGTTACCACAATCGAAATTAGAAAAATAGTCACAGGGAATGTCTCCTCAAATGTTGGTTGAAATGTTGGTTGAAGTGAAAGCGTTGTATTTCATGCAAACCATCAGGAACGCTGTTAGCTGCGCTACAACTATAATCCCAGTGTGGTTTTGAGCCTTTCAAGTGCGGCTGATTCTTTCTCACTCACCTTTGCGCCCGAACCAAATAAGCCACTCCCAGATGCATTTGCAACTGCCTCTGCACAGGTATAAATGAACGATTTATATTCCTGAATTTCTTCTGGTGATACCTTTCCACTCAAGGTTGTAAGGGCGGCGTTGACGCGAGCGATCGCTTCATCAACCAGTGCTTCTGACTGTGCGTTTTCAGCTTTAAGTGCGGGGGGCTCCAGCTTTACCGCACCACTCTTGAGTGCCTCTTCTGAAAATACCGCTTGAATTATCGAATTGGTTGGATAGGACTTAGCCGCACCAGCAATTTGTTTTGACAGCGCAGCGGCTTCTGGAACGGTTGACACAATTCCCACGTCAACCATGGATAGCGCAAAGCCCGCTAACATCGGTGCTTCTGCAATGGTTCTTAACTCTTCTGGGGCAAAACTTGCAGTCATAGTCCTTACTTTTGATAGAACTGTGCCAGAGTATAGAAATAGAAAATAAGAAACTCATAAAACCCCTAGATTTTTGAGATGAATTATCCTCTTTTGCGATCGCGCTATACTTCTTTACCATTCACCGTTTGACGGGAATGATACCCTCTATGTATGTGAGCAAACCTTTACCCAGCCGATGTGAACACGTTACCTAGCCATTACCTTAATCGTTGCCACCAGCTCAGCCATTCGCCCAACCTTCGCCACTCGAAAGGCACGCTAAAAAGTCAGGGAGAAACGACTCTGCACTATCAAAGCTGGGTACCAGTGTCTCATCCTCGTGCGGTTGTTGTTATCATTCATGGCTTGGGCGGGCACACAGGGCTTTTTGGTAATTTGATTGATCACTTCGTCCATCAAGACTTTGCCGTCTACAGCCTTGATTTGCGGGGACACGGATGTTCCTCTGGACAACGAGGATTTATCAACACGTGGGCAGAGTATCGAGCTGATCTGGCAGTGTTGTTGGAGTTAGTTACTGTTCAACTAGCGAAGCAGCCCTATTTTGTTGTGGGCCATAGCCTGGGTGCCGTGGTTGCCTTAGACTATGTGCTGCATTTTCCCAATGCGGTGCAGGGTGTCATTGCCATCTCGCCGCCGATGGGCAAGGTGGAAATTTCCCGCTTTCGGTTAGCGTTGGGAACGCTATTTTCTTTGATCTACCCTCGTTTTAGCCTCAGTAGCGGAGTGAGTTCAAGCATGGGTTCTCGTGACCCAGACGTAAACCTTGCCTACACTCAAGATAGTCTGCGCCATAAGCGGGGTACTGCTCGGCTTGCGACAGAATTTTTCAAGACGGTCGCCTGGATCAAACAACACAGTGCCGAGTTGAAAACTCCCCTGTTGATTTTGCATGGTGGCGGCGATCGCTTTGTGCCGCCTGAGGGAAGCCGTGTGTTCTTTGAACAGTTGCCTCTAGCAGACAAAGAGCGAATCGAGTATCCCGGTGCCTACCATGAACTCCAAAACGAGTTGAACTACCAGGAGATACTGCACGACATGACTAACTGGATTGAACGCCATCTTGCAGAAGCACCCCCGTTATCGTCCAACTCAAGCAATGAGCATATCTAATTTGGCTGGGTGCTTATGAGCTATCTGCGTTCTCGATTGAGTTTCATTCCAGATGCATTTAACCCCCTCGTTTTGCGAGTTACCCATGCTGTGTTACCACTCATGCTCAAGCTTCGTCTCAAAGCATGGCTACCATCGGGGATTGCGGCGATCGAGGCAACCAATGTTGAGGCATTAGTTCACTTGTATCAGCAATTTCAAGCCGGAAAGATTCGCTTTCTGATGGCATTTCGGCATCCGGAAGTGGATGATCCCCTGTCTGTGCTGTTTCTCCTATCTCGCATTGTGCCACGAGTTGCCCGTCAGAAAGGGATCTTACTCAAATCGCCGATTCATAGTCATTTTATCTACGATCGCGGAATGCCGTTTTGGGCCGGTGCCTGGCTTGGCTGGTGGTTTTCCAGGTTGGGTGGAATTCCCATTCATCGGGGCAAACGACCTGCCGATCGCGTTGCCCTGCGGGCAGCCAGAGATTTGCTGATTAATGGCAAATTTCCTCTATCGATCGCCCCTGAAGGTGGCACCAATGGACACAGCGAGATTGTCAGCGAGTTAGAGTCGGGTGGCGCTCAACTAGGATTTTGGTGTGCAGAAGATTTAGCTAAAGCAAATCGGGCTGAGCAGGTTTTCATTGTACCAATCGGCATTCAATATCACTACACTACTCCCGTCTGGGCAAATTTAGAGCGAGTTTTAAGCCAGTTAGAAAAAGATTGCGGGTTAAACTCTCAGGACTTAGAAATAGAACCAGATGCAAATCGTCAAGCAGTTTACTATCAACGATTATTGCGATTAAGTGAGTGCCTTCTATCCCAACTCGAAGATTTCTATCGTGAGTTTTATCATCAAGTATTGCCACCCTTAAAATTAAGCGATAATGATGCCTCATCTGAAACAAATCTACTTCTTTCATTGCGTCTTCAACGATTGCTAAACATTGCTTTACAGGTATCCGAACATTACTTCAATCTTGAATCTCAAGCAGGTTTAACAGAACGGTGTCGTCGCATTGAAGAAGCCTGCTGGCGTTATGTGTATCGAGATGATGTGGTTGATGTTAAGCAGCTCTCATCCGTGAGTCGAGGTTTGGGAAATTGGGTAGCAGAAGAAGCGCTGTTGCGAGTGAAGCATATGCGGTTGGTAGAAAGTTTTGTTGCAGTAACGGGTACTTACGTGCAGGAGAAGCCCACAGTTGAGCGTTTTGCTGAAGTAACGTTGATTTTATTTGACGCAATCGCCCGAATCAAAGGGCAGAAATTTCCCCGTCGTCCCCGCTTGGGTTGGCGTAAATCCACAATTACCGTCGGGAAACCGATTTGTATTACAGAGCGCTGGGAAACGTATCAATCTAACCGCCAAGCCGCCCGTCAAGCCGTTGCAGACGTGACCCAAGAGTTGCAGGTGGCGTTGAATAAGATGATTACCTGAAACCAACAAAAATGGGCGTTGCTGAATCCAGCTATGATTCGCCCCCCTAGCCCCCCAAAGTTGGGGGGAAACAGTCTTCAAAGTCCCCCAGAATTGGGGGATTTAGGGGGCAATCCAGAAACTCACTTTGTAATTTCATACTTCTATTCAGCAACGCCCAAAAATGTAGGTGTTTGCGAACAAATACACTAGAATAACCATGACTAACTCCAGGCACTCATAGGAGTACAGGGCAATTGGTATGGATAGTTGCGATTTGTTGAACTGCGTCATTTTGGGGATTGATCCTGCGATCGCCAGTATTGGGTTTGGGGCGATTCGAGGAAATCATGCGCTGGATTATGGCGTGATCAGCACGGCTGCCAATGTTCCCATGTATGAGCGGCTCAGTCAAATTCGCAATGATATTCATGACTTGTGCTCCATGCTCAAGCCAGACATTGTGGCGATGGAGATGCCATTTTTTGGACGGGAAAACACCAACGCCAACAAGGTGTTACGCGCGATGGGCGTGATTGAACTGACGCTAGGAGATTGCGGTTTAACAGAGTTTATTTTTTTGCATCAATCTCAGGTAAAAGCTGCTGTTGCCCAATATGGAGCCAGTAAGTTTGAAATTAAACAGGCAGTGATGCACATTTTTGGCTTGCCCGAACCCCCTTCGCCAGATGATAGTGCTGATGGACTGGCGATCGCCTACGCGGCTCAATGTGGTGCCCGGGCAAACGTTGCCTGATTACCGGAACGGTGGCGAAAATAACAATCCACCCTTCGTCCACAGGTTGTTTTGTCCACGGGGTAGGTTCAGCTTCGTTTGCGGTCCCAAATTGCGGTTATACACCTCGCCGTAATTGCCCACGTGCTTGACGATGCGAGCAGCAAAATCGTTAGGAATGCCCATGCCCTTGCCCAAGTCACCTTCCAAACCCAGAAAGCGACGTACTTCTGGGTCTTTGCTACTTGTAAACTGAGCCAGATTTCGAGAGGTAATTTCCAGTTCTTCTGCCTCAAATAGGGTAAACACCGTCCACCGCACCACATCTGCCCAGGCAGAATCCCCTCCCGCGATCGCCGGAGCCAACGGTTCTTTTGACAATGGCTCTGCCAAAATAATGTGGTCCGCAGGGTTGGGAAGCGTCGTGCGGCGGGAAATAAGCTGGGAGCGATCAGCGGTTACCCCGTCACACCGTCCTTCTGCATAGGTGGCAAAGGTTGTGTTCACATCTTCAAATACCACAGGTTTGTAGGGAATTCCCCGTTTTTGCATTTGATCGGTCAAGTTTTGTTCGGTTGTAGTGCCAATCTGAATGCAAATCGATTTGTTTTTTAAGTCTGCGAGAGTTTTGATGTTGCTAGCTTGTTTCACCATAATGCCTTGCCCGTCATGGAATACAACGGGTGCAAACTCCAGACCCACCGACGTATCGCGGCTAGTTGTCCAGGTGGTGTTACGGCTGAGGATGTCTACTTCGCCCGTTTGTACTGCGGTAAATCGCTCTTTGGCGTTGAGGTTGCGATACTCTACCGCTTCGGGATTGTCGAACAGGGCAGCGGCGATCGCGCGGCACACGTCCACATCTAACCCAGAGTATTTGCCATCTTGCCCCACAAAGCTAAATCCAGGGAGCTCTCCACTCACCCCACAAATTAGAGTACCCCGGTTCAAAACGGTTGCCAATCGTCCACGTGGGTTACCATCCCCTGATTGGGTGGAGGGTGAATCGCCGCAGCCAGTGAGGGCGATCGCAAACACAAGACTTGCTAAAAACCAGGAACTCCATCGATGCATAAGTGTTGTAGGGAATGGGATAGGGGATAGGGGATGGTAAATTCTAGCGAGGATAAAATTCCACAACATCCCGTCTGATTTTAATGTCGTAATTGCCTAAAAAATCACTGCCCAGAAGACCATCGGCAGAGTCGTTCGCGATCGCCACATTCAAGTTTCGCACGGTGGCACCATCCACCGTCATCGAAGTGATGCGACCCACGGGCATAATAATATTTCTGCCATCTGCCATTGTGAAGCGTCCCGCCCCAACAATGGGAATGTTGAGCGCTTGGGCCATGGAGCGGGTGATTAAGGTTCCACTTGCCCCTGTGTCTACCAGCATTTCGTAAGTGCGGTTGCCGTTAAACGTCACATCAATTACAGGTGTACCGCCATCCAGTCGCTTGATCCGAGCCAGAAAATAACCTCTAGCCGCAGGTTGAGCCGTGCCACCCCGACAAAGCTTCCCCAGATTAACGCGCTTACCAGACGAATTGACCATGTAACAAGCATCATCTTGAGCCAATGCTGGAGTTATGACGTTGCCATCTCCCGGTGCGGAGATAGTTACAGCAGCGGCAAAACCTGCGATCGCAAAAAGCCTGGTAAAAACCCTCATATTGCTTGCCTTACAAATGTCATCTCCATTCTGACTGATTTATTTCCGCTTGAAGCAGAAGGATAAACAAATCCGAGGTGGATTCCGGATAAATAATGAACTTGATGGGATTTAGAACTATAAGAGATGCACTCGTTTGAGCGTCCCAACTACAAGGGGGCTACCTTCTGCACGAGTGTTATTGGTCATTCCTCACTGCTATCGCTGAATGAAAAATCGAATCATTTTAGGGTGCGTTGGTCTGGTACTTGCTTTCATCTGTCATAGTGGACTTAGGTTCACTGTGGCTGAAGCTATGACTCCTGTTAACTCTACGTTTGCTTATCCTGCCAGCCCTAAAGGGAATCAGGTTGATAACTATCACGGTACAACCGTTGCCGATCCTTACCGTTGGCTAGAGAATCCAGACTCGCCCGAAACCAAAACCTGGGTTGACGCACAAAATAAATTGACTTTTGGATTTTTAGAGCAAATTTCGGAGCGCGATCGCATCAAACAGCGCCTGACTAAACTCTGGAACTACGAAAAATACAGTACACCCTTTAAACAAGGCGATCGCTATTTCTTCTTCAAAAATGACGGTTTGCAGAATCAAAGCGTGTTGTATACGCTCAAGTCCCTTGAGGATCAGCCTACCGTGCTGCTAGATCCAAACAAGCTTTCTGACGATGGCACCGTTGCTCTGTCTGGGTTAGCCATCAGCGAAGATGGTGCGCTTGTGGCGTATGGCTTATCCACTTCGGGTTCCGACTGGCAAGATTGGAAAGTGCGCCAGGTTGACACGGGCAAAGATCTGGCAGATCTGGTGCAATGGGTCAAATTTTCCAGTGCATCCTGGACGAAAGACGGCAAAGGCTTTTTTTACTCGCGCTACGACGCACCCAAAGCCAAAACCAAACTGGAAGATGTGAACTACTTCCAGAAGCTGTACTATCACCGTCTGGGAACTCCCCAATCGGAAGATGTGTTGATTTACGAACGTCCCGACCAAAAGGAATGGGGCTTTAGCGGCGATGTCACCGAAGATGGACACTATCTGATTGTCTCGGTGTGGTTGGGAACAGATACGCGCAACCTGGTTTTCTATAAAGATTTAATCACCCCAAATGCGCCCGTGGTTGAGTTGGTCAACACCTTTGAAGCAGAATATCGCTTCATCGATAACGAGGGAACTCGCTTCTGGTTCAGCACTGATTTGAACGCGCCCCGCAGCCGAGTGGTGGCGATTGATATTGCCAACAGCGATCGCGCTCAATGGCAAGAAATCATCCCGGAAGCCGCTGAAACTCTCCAGAGCGTGAGTACCCTCAACCATCAATTTGTTGCTTCTTACCTCAAAGATGCCTACACCCAGATCAAAATTTTTGACCTGGATGGTCGCCCAGTGCGGGATGTGGAACTGCCAGGAATCGGCTCGGTGGGCGGGTTTGGTGGCAAGCGAGAAGACACCGAAACCTTCTACAGCTTCACCAGTTTCACCACACCCACCACCATCTACCGCTACGACATGGTGACCGGAAAAAGCACCCTGTTCCGCCAGCCCAAAGTGGATTTCAATCCACAAGATTACGAGACGCGCCAGATTTTTTACCGCAGCAAAGATGGCACTCAAGTCCCTATGTTTGTGGTGCATAAGCAAGGACTCAAACTAGACGGCAACAATCCCACGCTGCTCTATGGCTATGGTGGTTTTGGGGTATCGCTTACTCCGAGCTTTTCGGTGAGCTTGCTGGTGTGGATGGAGATGGGCGGCGTATACGCAGTGCCCAGTTTGCGGGGTGGTGGCGAATATGGTGAAGAATGGCATCAGTCTGGAATGAAAGACAAGAAGCAAAATGTGTTTGATGATTTCATTGCAGCGGCGGAATGGCTGATTAAGAACCAATACACCTCTCCCAAGAAGTTGGCGATCGCAGGCGGCAGCAATGGTGGCTTACTCGTAGGGGCCTGCATGACGCAACGCCCCGATCTGTTTGGGGCTGCTCTGCCCGATGTTGGCGTGATGGACATGCTTCGGTTCCACAAGTTCACCATCGGTTGGGCATGGACTTCGGAATATGGCTCTCCCGAAAATCCAGATGACTTTAAAACGCTCCATACCTACTCGCCACTCCACAACCTCAAACCCAACGTCGATTATCCAGCAACCCTGATTACGACTGCTGATCACGACGATCGCGTGGTGCCCGCCCACAGTTTCAAGTTTGCTGCTGCTCTCCAGGCTGCCCATACAGGCACCAATCCAGTGTTAATTCGGATTGAAACCAAAGCCGGACACGGAGCCGGAAAACCCACTGCTAAGATGATTGAGGAAACCGCCGACAAATGGGCATTTCTGGTAAAAACGTTGGAAATGCCACTGACCCCGCAATGAAGTTGAATAAATTTGGCATTCTGCTCATTGCCCTGCTCCTGCTCCTGGGAGGTTCTGTTCTACTGAACGTCCTGCTCTACAATCGGGCAGTCAAGTATTACGTTGAACTCAACCAGACCCGACTGGATCCATTTGGGTTGAAGGTGTATCCGGCAAATCCCATCCCGCGCCCCAATGCCAAGCAAAATCGAGTGGTGCTCTTGGGTGATTCCCGAGCTGCGGAGTGGTCAGCACCCAATATCAGCGGGTTCGAGTTTATCAATCGAGGCATTGGTTCCCAAACTTCCATCCAGGTAGCACAACGATTTGCTAACCACATGCGCCCCTTGCAGCCGGACGTGATTGTGATTCAAGTTGGGGTGAATGACCTGAAAACCATTGGCTTGTTTCCAACTCAAAAGGCGGCGATCGCTGCCGCCTGCAAACAAAATATTCAGCATTTAGTGGAGGACTCAAAAAAGCTGGGCGCAATTGTAATTGTGACCACGATTTTTCCCGTTGGGGAAGTGCCGCTGGAGCGCAAACCCTTTTGGTCAGACGCGATCGCTGAAGCCGTAAAAGATGTCAACACCTTCATCACCGGACTAGCATCAGACCAGGTGATTGTGTTCGATACCGTCCCCATCCTTGCCGATAATCAGGGCAAATTGTCACAGCAATATCGCGAAGACGAACTGCACCTGAACCCACAAGGCTACGCAGCTCTTAATCAAAAACTCATACCACTCCTGAACACAATAAAACTAAACCCACGCTGATGAATCATCTGTCGGCAACTGCGAAAATCTACTAAGCTTAAAAATTCCGTCAGTTAATATTACAAGTTAACTGATTTGTCTGGTAACCAAAGCTGTCGTTTAGGAATTTTTATTGTGACACCGGGTGCAAGCTCAACTTGCTCAGGAATCTCACGCCATTCAGACTCGTTCACAAAATCGTTTTTCAACCAACGGCTTAAATCCTTCATGTCTCGAAGTCTCAACAAAGTTTGATTATTATCAGCAAACCATTGAGCATCCGCAGTAAAAGACGTGTTTGTTACGATCATACCCATGTGAAATGGTGATGCTTGTGAAGTAAGTACTCCATGAAAATCACGGACATCAGGAGCACCTGTTTTACGACTGGAGTGATGATGTTTTGCTTGAACGGCTAACAAAAACGGGAAAGCATAGTTCCCATTGGGATAAGCAATAATATCTACTCCTCCATCTTTACGATAAACATCACCAACTAGCTGCACGCTCAAGCCCATATTTTCAAGTCGATCAGCGATTAAGTATTGGAATTTATCAGGAGGTAATTGTTTTAGCCGCTCTGTATCTTCAAGAAACCAAGCAAGAAGTTTATTAGAAAATTCAACAAATTCAACAGTGTAAGGTTCAGGGCTGCCCCATTTCTTCTTGGAAAGCTCCTCAATCTGATTGAGTAGATAGAGCTGCATTGGTGCAGCCTTTTTGTAATAAGGATTATCAACCTCATGGACACCTAGACCTTCTAGGTCACTAGGTTTAAGGCGATACTCACCTAGCGCTCGTGTTTTAGTAATGTATCGATACTTGTTTTGGTGCTGGCGCTGGCAATTAGCACACAGATATGTACCAAGAATAGGGTGTTTGCGAAGGGTTCCCTTACCGCATTCAGAGCAAGGAGGTTTTGCCGTTTTCGCCATTGTTGAAGATCAATAAGCTATCTATGATCGATTTTAGGATTGATTTCCTTATAACTGCACTGAACTTAACTCCATAAATAAAACAACTCAGAAGTATCCAAATTGTTAGGGCATAGCACTGCTATGCCCTAACCTGTAATAGAGAATTGATAGGGGTTAAATCACCACAAATGAGGTTGCAGCCTGGGCAATTAGAGCGGATGCGCTAACTCCATCCAGGCGGGCAATCAGTTGAGCGGTGGCAGTATCCCGAATCCAGGTTTGGCTACTGCGCTGAGTAATTGACAGTTGCCCATAGGTGAGTCCACCTGTTAACCCAATTTGATCTTCACCCAGTTGGAAGTCGCGAATCGTGTCGATGCCTTGATTCACACCGATCGCGAAAATATCTGCCCCCGCGTCGCCGGTGAGCATATCTGTACCTGCGCCGCCATACAAGCGATCGCTGCCTGCGCCGCCATACAGCAAGTCGTCGCCATCCTCGCCAAACAGGAGATCGTCACCATCCTCGCCATAGAGTTGGTCATTGCCAAGCTCACCGTGCAGTTCGTCACTCCCTGCTTGCCCAAACAGGCGATCGTGTCCAGCACCGCCCCAAATCTCATCATCTCCCAGATCGCCAGAGAGAATGTCTTGCCCGTCAAACCCATAGATGATATCCGGGTTGATGGTGCCAACCAGTGTTTCCGAGTCGTTGCTGCCATAAATTGGCAAAATCGGCGCGGGGGCGATCGTCAACACAAATGTATCCGTTGCAGTGCCGCCAAATCCGTCGTTGGCAATCAAGTCAATACTAAAGATCCCCACATCGCCAGGAGCAGGGTTACCGCTGAAGGTGCCTGTGGCGGGGTTAAAGGTGAGCCAGGATGGCAACGGAGTGCCGCCCGTCAAAGTTGCAATCAATGCCAGCGTGTCGTTATCCAGATCAAAAAAGGTACCTGGCGCGATCGCATACTGATATAGCGAATTGGCAGTGGTTCCCTGATCTGGGATGGGCACCGCAACCACTGGCGGATTGTTTGCCCCTCTCACCGTTGCCTGAATCGTAAAGTCAAACGGATTTTCATCGCTATCATTGTTACCCAACACGAACGTGCCAGAGTACGTTCCTGCGGTGCTGGTATCAACCTGGATAATTAGAGACGTGGAAGCACCCGATGCCAGCGTTCCTGGTAAGGCACCTGCCAAACTAAATCCCGTTGGTAAAGCCAACCCAGTTAAATCGAGCGTTGCCGTGCCCGTGTTCAAAACGGTAAAGGTTTTAGTCAGGGTGTCCCCAATCAGCGCATTGCCAAAGTTGATTGGAGTCGGGCTACCATCCAAAATGTTGACAGCTCCATCTTGTACCCCAATTTCAGGAATGGGGATGCCGGGAGCTTCCACTGCGCCAATATCTACCAATGGAGTCCCGTTGAGATCGCCGTCCTGCGGACGAGGTGCGCCGGACTGATCCGTGCCTAAGCCAGATGCCACTCCCGCATCGATCGCTGGGCTGCCTGCTGACAACGTATGCACCAGTGCCCCATTGACAAATTGCAGCGGATTCAGCAATGGATCGGCAATTAGAACTCCCGGCACCACGTTTTTGTCGTTGAAGAAGTTGGTGAGTTTGCCTGGAAATTGCAAGTTCCCACCGCCATCAATGAAATTATCGCCAGAAGCATGTTGCAGAATCTGGAATTGATTATTTGCTGTGTTGTTGTTGAACAACGAGTTGATGAAGGTGACGACGGCAGAACTATTTGCCGAGAGTGCACCACCGACCCAGGCAGCATTGTTATTGGCAAAGGTCGTATTTGCGATCGTGGCGGGAGCATTGTAAAACGCCAATCCGCCGCCCACCTGACTAAACACGTCACCAGGTCCACCGCCTGCCCGGTTGCCAGAAAAGGTGCTGTTGGTAATGGTTGTGGGAGAATCATATACCCACAATCCGCCGCCCTGGCTGGGTGCCGCATTGTTGGCAAAGGTGGTATTGCGAACCTCCAATCCCCGGTTAAAGCCGTTACTAATGACGGTGACTGCACCGCCGTTACCATCGTTACCACCGGGTAGCGACAGAACCGCATTGTCCACAAAGCGGCTGTTTTCGATGATCACATTATCCTGTCCGGCAGCGGTATAGAGGTAGGCGGCTCCGCCCTCGCCCCGTCCTCGGTTGCCTTCAAACACACTGTTGCTAATGCGGATATAACCTGCTGGCTCGGTTGTGGAACTGGCGCGATCGGTGTAAACGGCTCCACCAAACCCCCGCAAAAAGGGATTGGGATTACCGGTGTCGTAGTAGGCAGCAGTGGTGTCGTTGTTAAGAAACTGGGAGTTTTCAATCAGCAATTTGCCGTTAAGGCTGTTGATAGCGGCTCCGTTAATGCCTCGGTTGTTGCTGAACGTGCTGTTTTGCACAAATAGTGTACCAGGGCTAACAAAGCCGATCGCACCTGCGCCCCGTTCATCGTTTCCGGCGATCGCGATGTTGTTGGTAAACCGACTGTTGACCACCGCAATATTGCTTTCCCAGGCACCAAACACTGCGCCTCCGCCCCGGTCCGCGGTGTTGTTGCTAAAGCCAACATTTATAAGGGTGAGTTGAGCACGGTTTTCGGCGAGGATAGCTCCACCGCGATCGCTGGTGTAAGCATTACTCAAATTCAGATTTTGAACCGTTAGGTTAGTAGAGAAGCTGACATTAGAATTGAGAAAAAAGATGCGAGAGCTGTTATTGCCGCTAATCGTCAGGTTGGGAGCACCCGCCCCGTCAATGATCAGGTTTTTGCCGGGCGTAATTTGAATCTCGCCGGAAGTCAGCGTAATTGTAGAACTAGGTGCCAGGTTGAAGGCAATCGTATCTCCAGATTGGGCGATCGCGATCGCCTCTCTTAACGACCCTGCCCCACTGTCAGCCGTGGACGTTACGAAAATAGTTGGCATAGGTTTGAGTCTTGAATGAAGGATAACAACAAGTCAATCAACAGGGAAGACTCAGAGTGAGTACAGAAAAAATGTATCCTCTAGTTCACTACTAATCAGGAGTAAATAAACAATTAAGCGCACTTTTTGGAGTAAATTCGATGAGTTCCTGATACATCTTCTATTGAGGATTGAAGGTATCCGGAATGATTTCTTTGATGCCACTAAATCTAGTGATAGTACTGGATTTTTATAGTTTTATCTAAATTCAATTCAGTATATTTTCTTAGTTGATTCCCATATTTTCTTTATTACTGCTTAATCAGACATGAACCCTTGATAAGGAGTCGGGATCGGGCTTGTTCTTAAACAAGGGAGATAGGTATCCTACGGATATGTAGCTTTGGTCAGAAAGCTGAGGACAAAACCAATTGTTCAAACGCCCATTTTGGGTAGGCTCTCTGACTTGCCTCTGCCACGTTTCCCATGGCGACGGCTATATGTTACTCAACTGTAAATTGCTCAGGAAATTTGTTATGTCCACATCCGTGATTCTGGCACACGAAATACTGGGAGACGGTCCGCAAAAGGTGATTGTGATGGGGGGATGGCTGGGCGATCGCTCCGTGTTTCAGCCCATTCACCCCTGGCTGGATCGCTCCCGGTTTACCTATTGCTTTGTCGATCCACGGGGGTATGGAGAATCGCGGGCGATCGCAGGAACACACACGATCGCTGAAATTGCTGGGGATGTGATTGCCCTGGCAGATTCATTAGGCTGGCAGCGGTTTCACTACATCGGGCACTCAATGATGGGGAAAGTCGCACAGTACTTATGTGCCAAGTATGGCGATCGCGTCCAATCGGCGATCGGGGTGACTCCGGTTCCCGCCTGCAAAATTCCCATGGATGAAGGCGGTCAACAGTTATTTTCCACCGCATGGGAAGTTCCTGCCAATCGCGGCACGATTTGTATGGTCACGACCGGAAACCGCCATACAGAAGTTTGGGAGCAATTCATGATTAACGAATCACTCCGCACCACGTCACCCGATGCCTTTCGAGATTACTTTTATATGTGGTCAGAGGAAGACTTCGCAGCAGATGTGCAGGGATGCCCGGTGCCGTTTCTAGCGATCGCAGGTGAACACGATGCTGGAGTTCCCACGGAAGTGGTGCAAAACACCATCATGCAGTGGTTTTCTCAGGCGGAGTTACACGTCATGTCTAACGCTGGGCATTACCCGATGCAAGAAACCCCGATTCACTTTGTCACCGTCTGCGAAGCCTTCCTGGCTCGATCCGCTTAAACCGCTGCCAATGTGCGACTGGAGGCAAAGTAGGTATTTTGTTCTGCTCGAAGTTTGTCGCACAGGCGACCTTGCGGCAACTCCACGTCTTCATAGGTGAGCACCTGATCTTTGGCAACGTCACGCTTCAGGCGGCATCCTTCTGCCAAACCAATGGGTAGCAGGTTTTCTGCCTGAGTAATTTTGGCAGTTTCGCATTGCCCATAGGTCATGTAGCCGCCAATGCAATCGATGGTTTCGCCCGCTTTCAGATCAATTTTGGCAGTGGTGATCACGTCCACCATTGGCGCATCCAGCGGAGCCAACACTGCATCTCGGAACAGCACGACTCTTGCTACGGAAAGGGGCACTTCTAAATGGCAGAGGTGATAGGGGTGGTAGAAGCTGTAGAGCGGACCTTCACCCAGTTTGTAGAGGTTGAGGTAGTGGCGCTGTTTGGGATCATCGTGGGTACCAAATACGAATACGCCCGGTCCTGGCTTGACTCCAACCACATAATCCACAATGCCGCCGAGTTCCTTCAATTGGTCTACATCATACATTTTGGTGAGGTCGTCAATGTGTCCGGTGTAGTTGAGGTTGAATTGCTGAATCAGTTCATCTTTGTGCAAATTGAAGTCGTAGCCGAGCATTCCCCGTTTGGCAATGGTCATGCCCGTACCGTTTGCCACGATCGCCTGCTCAAATGAGATCTTGGTGCCGTCGGCAAAGCTAGTAACCATGTGAACATTTTGTCCCCATTTTTCGGCAAAGCCTCTTTGGGTGGTGGGGTTGCGATAGGCATCCTGTAAGCCTTTGATATTGCCGCAGAGCAAGGGCGTAACGCCTAAACTCTTGACGTAGCGATAGAGGTTCATTTCCACACCAGGCTGGTCACCATCGCAAGCAGACAGAACAACCCCTGCTTTGTCGGCGTAAACCTTGAGAATCGGACCAATGGTGCTATCGAGTTCCGCATTCATCAAGACGACATGCTTCTGGTGGGCGATCGCTTCCATCACAACATGGGCACCAAACTCTACCGCCCCCGTGACTTCAATTAAGGCATCGATCCCCTGTGCCTGACACAGTAGCATCGCATCATCAGTGACAGCAGGCTTACCTTGCGCGATCGCCGCTTCCAATTGACTTACCGTTTTCACCACGTGAACGTCTTCAATTCCAGCTTCTGTATAGGCGCGTTTTGCAGTGTCTACATTGCGGTTGAAAATTGCCACCAGTTCCATTCCAGGTACCGAGTTAACAATTTGATTGGCGATGCCGCGTCCCATAAAGCCGGAACCAATCATCCCTACCCGCACCGGGTTAGCTGCTTCTTGACGCGCTTTCAATGCTGTATCCACAATCAACATGGTTGCAAACTCCTAATTGCTCAAACCCTTTTTCATTGCCCTGATGCTTTCTCCTCTAACGGCTGCTGCCCACGAGGCGACGCTTGCCCAAAAACCTGCGTGTCTAACAAGAACTGACTAAGGGCGCGAATCGTTCCCAGGCGACATCCCAAGCCATTCATCCAAATCGCAAACCCACCTCTGCCCCGGCGAAGATTCAACAAACTCATCAAACTCAGTTTGATTCCTGGTAGGACGTAGGGAACGAGACTCGTCAATTCCTGCACGAAGGTTGCCCATCCGGCTGGTTGGTCTTGATACCGAAAAATGAGTAACGGGTACTCCTTACCCCAACGATAGCCCTGCTGATACATTCCCGACAGCGTGTGACGCAGGCGATAGTGCATCAGAATGGTGGGCAGAAATGTAAGCGGGTAGCCCGCCTGTTGCACTCTCCAACAGTATTCAGTGTCCCAAACGCAGAACAGTGATTCATCTAGTTTGCCCACTGCCTCGTAAACCGAACGCTGGAAACCGATGTTGCAGCCAGAAACAAACGGCAGATTGGGCGGATGATCATTGTGGATGGGGCGATCGCGTTGCTGCCAGTTGGGATTAGCGGCGATCAGCCATTCGGGATTCAGACGAGTGTATTCCAGTGACCCTGCAACAAATTCATGCTGAGACAAAGCAGTGCCCATCGCTGTTAACCAGCCTTCCCCTACCTGATCATCGGCTTCGCAAAACACAAATGCGTCTCCGATCGCTGCCTGAAGTCCCACGTTATACGAGTGAGACACTCCTAGTCTGGGCTGGTTGGGCGGGTGAGCATTGACGATTTGTAGATGGGGCAGGCGATCGCGGTAGCTTTCCACAATCTCCATTGAGGGGTCAGTTGAGCCGTTATCGACGACAACCACTTCCCAACCGTCGCTCCAGGTTTGGGTGGTGAGTGCATCCAGTTGAGTTGCGATCGTTGCCGCTCCGTTGTAGCAGGGAAGAATAACACTCAACTTCATGCACCACTCCTCCAACGATCTAAACCGAAACAGGTTCAACTAATGCCCAGGCAGCATCCTTCTCAGAAATCACCGTGATTGGTAGCGGCCATTCAATCCCTAACGCCGGATCGTCGTAGCGTAACCCTCGTTCGTATCCAGGGGTATAAAACTCACCCACTTGATACACTACTTCTGCTCCATCGGTTAGTGATTGATAGCCATGAGCGAACATCTCAGGCACGTACAGCGATCGCCGATTCTCTGCGGTCAACTCGACACCAATGTGTTGCATGAACGTAGGGGAGTTGGGGCGCATATCAATGATCACATCGTAGATTGCGCCCTGCGTGCAGCGCACCAATTTGGTTTCGGCAGCAGGCGGCACCTGATAATGCATCCCGCGCAATGTCCCAGCCTTGTGATTAAACGACAAATTGCACTGGGCAACGGTTGGTTTTAACCCGTGAGCTTCAAACTCGTTGGCACAAAACGTTCTGGCAAACGCGCCGCGCTGATCTTCTCGCAGTTCTAGATCAATGATGAAAGCGCCTTTCAGTTTCGTTTCTGTAAAAATCATGGCTTACTCCAGAAGAAGTCTTTGTCAATTTGTTGGGTGCGGATGAGATATTCCAGTTGCTTCAAGCGGGTAAAGCCCCGATGTTCAAATACCTCTTTCGTCAGGTCAATTTGAGTGAAGACCTCATAGAGTTGTTTTGCACCCCGTTCCGCATCCCAATCACACTTAAAGCCTGGAAGCTGGGTATTGATCTTGTCAAACGACACTCGATAGCTGCGGTTGTCAGAACCGTTATCGCCAAAGCTGACCTGGCATCCGGTGAACACATCCGCCACGATTTCGGCAATTTTTTTCACCTGATAGTTGTTCGCGCTATCGCCCACATTAAAGACTTGCTTGTGCACAATATCCCGTGGTGCTTCCAGTACACACAATAGGGCTTTAGCAATATCCAGGGCATGAACCAGCGGTCGCCAGGGCGTACCGTCGCTGGTCATTTTAATTTCCTTTGTCGTCCATGCCAATCCTGAAAGGTTGTTCAGCACTACATCAAACCGCATCCGCGGCGAGGCACCAAAGGCAGTGGCATTTCGCATGAAGGTGGGTGAGAAATTGTCGTCTGCCAGTTGGGTCACATCTCGCTCAACCAACACTTTGCACTCGGCGTAGGCGGTTTGGGGATTGACGGGCGTTTCTTCGGTCACATCTCCTGCCACTTTGGCAATCCCATACACGCTGCAAGAAGACATATACACGAAGCGCTTTACCCCTGCCTGTTTTGCCAGTTCTGCCAGGCGAACGGAGCCTTTATGGTTGATGTCGTAGGTGATGTTGGGGGCGAGTTGTCCGGTGGGGTCGTTGGACAGTTCTGCCATGTGAACGATCGCTTCAATGCCCTGCAAATCTTCCGGAGTAATGTGGCGAATATCTTTATTAAGCGTTCTCGCAGTTTGCTGGGTGCCATTGTAGAGCCAACCAACTTTGTAGAAGCCTGTATCTACCGCAGTGACTTCGTGCCCATGCTCAAGCAAGAGAGGAGCAAAAAGGCAACCGAGATATCCTTCTGTGCCGGTAACGAGTACTTTCATAGCGGTGTCCTATGCGCTGATTGCAATTGGGTGAGTGGTGGGAGCTGGAACCTGAGCTGCGATCGCTTTACCAATTTCAATGGAAGAGGTGGCAGCGGGTGAAGGAGCATTGCAAACATGAATGGAGCGATCGCCTTTGACAATGAGGAAATCATCCACCAGGCTACCGTTATCCATCAAAGCTTGTGCCCGAACTCCGGCATGAGTTGGAATCACATCCTCCATTTGCACATCTGGAATCAGCCGTTGCAGACTGCGGACAAAAACCGCTTTGCTGATTGAACGCACCATTTCTTTGATGCCTTCATCAGCATACTTGGATGCCAATTTCCAGAAAGCAGGATAAGTCATGACTTCAACAAAATCTCTCAGATTAAAGTCAGTTTTTTTGTAGCCCTCGCGCTTGAGGCTGAGAACTGCATTGGGCCCAGCATGAACGCTACCATCAATCATTTTGGTGAAGTGTACGCCTAAGAACGGAAAGGCTGGGTTTGGAACTGGATAGATGAGCGTGTTGACGAGATACCGCTTTTCAGGAACGAGTTCGTAGTATTCTCCCCGAAATGGCACAATCTTTGCTTGCGGATTGACCCCGTTCATTTTGGCGACGCGATCGCTGTATAGCCCCGCACAGTTAATCACAAACTGAGCTTCAAATGCGCCTTGATTCGTTTCCAGCACCTTTCCTTGGGGTGTATCCACTATCTTTAAGACCTTCGTATTCAGCCGCAAGTCACCGCCCTGTAAGCGAATCAGTTCAGCATACTTGGTACAAACCTGTTTGTAGTCAGCAATCCCCGTTGAAAATACTCGAACGCCTGCCAAGCAATTGACATACGGCTCAACATCTTTGACTTCTGCCGCCGTCATGCGCGCCACCTCAATGCCGTTTTGTAGACCCCGTTGATAGAGATTCTCCAAAAGTGGCAACTCTTTTTCCTCAGTCGCAACAATTACTTTGCCACACACCTCGTAGGGCAGGCTATGCTCCTGACAAAATTCCACCATTGAACGGCAACCGTCTCGACAGAATTTCGCCTTAAAACTGCCAGGTTTGTAATAAATGCCAGAGTGAATCACTCCACTATTGTTGCCAGTTTGATGAAATGCCCACTGGCTTTCTTTTTCTAACACTAAAATACGGGCATTTGGATACCGCCGTCCTAACGCCATCCCGGTTGAAAGCCCAACAATTCCACCACCAATAATTGCAAAGTCGTACATAAATGCTTACGCTTCCACCTCCACAGAAAGCAATCATTCAAATCAATCGGCTTACCAAACTTTCCAGGGAGCTTTGTTTTGCTGCCACAGTTCTTCCAGGTAATTTTTATCTTTTAATGTATCCATTGGCTGCCAAAAACCATCGTGTTTATAGGCAGCGAGTTGTCCCAAGTGGGCGAGTTTTTGCAGTGGCTCCTGTTCCCAGGTTGTGGAGTCATCTGCAATGTAATCAATCACTTCAGGCTCCAGCACAAAATAGCCACCGTTGATGTAAGCACCGTCTCCGTCGGGCTTTTCGTGAAAGGAGGAAATTAATGTTTGTTCTTGAGTCAGTGCGATCGCGCCAAATCGACCAGGAGGTTGAACCGCTGTGAGAGTGGCTAAAGTTCCCTGTGCTTTGTGGAATTGAATCAGCCTCGTAACATCAATATTGCTAACGCCATCTCCATAGGTGAAACAAAATGTTTCATTGCCAATATGGTCTTTCACTCGTTTCAAGCGTCCGCCTGTTAGCGTTTGTTCGCCCGTGTCTACTAAAGTGACTCGCCAGGGTTCTGCATTTCCTGCATGAACATCCATCCGGTTCGTACACATATCAAATGTCACATCAGACATACGTAAGAAGTAATTGGCAAAATACTCCTTGATGACATATCCTTTGTAGCCACAGCAGATAATGAACTCGTTAATTCCATGAGCAGAGTAAATCTTCATGATGTGCCATAAAATTGGCTGACCACCCACTTCAACCATCGGCTTTGGCTTAATGGCGGTTTCCTCGCTTAAACGAGTACCCAATCCTCCAGCAAGGATGACTGCTTTCATAGGCTGTAACTCTTAATAGTAGGTAACCGAACCATAAACTGTTGAAACAATCATCCTAATAGCCCCACTTAAGTATGTCTATGAAGTAACGATGAGTAATGGAGTTCAAATATAAAAAGTTAGCAAGTAATCTAACACTTTTCCTCCTAAATAAGAGATTTCAATGCCAGTTTGAGTCCGGCTTTTTCTGTATAAATACGGTGATAAGCCAATCAAAAAAGCACCAATCCCTCAACTCATCTATTGCAATGACACTACTTTGTCAGTGGTTTAGTTGAGCCTAGTATTCCCTAGAAATTGAAGCTGCTAACGAAAGCAACAGGTGAAATTACCTTCATAGATAGAGACTCGGACTCGAAGGCTCTGGGTATTTTGCGATCGCCGTGAGCAATAGTCCTTAGCAACTCACACTTATGGACTCTTACCTAATGCCAATTACCAGCAGCTTAATTTCTCTTAAAGTAGAGACACTTCATCTCTCTATGCGACCGAGTCAACCTATATGCGCCTGTCAAATCCCCAAACTCAAGAATCAGTCAACGTTCCTGCCCCAAACCCATCCTGGCAAATCAAGTTGTTGTATGACGGGGAATGCCCGCTGTGTGTGCGGGAGGTGAATTTTTTACAAAAAAAGGATGCAGGCAGAGGTCGAGTTGCCTTTGTAGACATCGCTAGCAATGACTACAGCCCAGAAGCCAACGGTGGTGTGGATTTTGAAACTGCGATGGGACGCATTCATGCAGTGTTGCCGGATGGAACGGTGCTCAAAAACGTAGAGGTATTCCGACGGGTTTACGAAATTTTGGGCATGGGTTGGGTCTATGCCGTGACCAAATTGCCTGGAGTGGGTGCGATCGCTGATGCGTTATATGGGATTTGGGCAGACAAACGCCTTGCCCTGACTGGGCGACCCTCACTCGCCGAAGTTGTATCAGCTCGGCAAAAACGATTGGAGTGCAGCACCGAAGGGCGTTGCCGTTTAGAGTAATCATTTGGTTTAACAGAAACTTTGTGCAGGCAGATTGCATACTTCTGATTTTTCTCTCGTGTAAAACAACAAGCCCTGTTCAAGATGTTTGGCGTTTTACTTCAAAGGAGAAATCTGAATGTTAGCCCCGGTTTTTGTTGCCCAACTTTTTCATGCGAATGCTGTTGACAACTTGAATATCCCAGTTGGGCGCGATCGCAGTTCCGAACTGGTGATTCTAGATGCCCAATTAGACGATCTGGACGACCTGATTACTGGCATTGATCCAACAATTCCAGTTGTCATGCTAGATAGCGATCGAGATGGCGTAACCCAAATCACGGAAATTTTGCACGAGCAAACCGAAATTACAGCACTCCATATCGTATCTCACGGTGCGCCTGGGAGCGTCCAACTTGGCAATACTCATCTCAACCTCCGCACCCTGCAAACCTACGCCTTTGATTTATGGCAGTGGCGGTGTGCCTTGCAACCAGGAGCAGACCTCCTGATTTATGGTTGTCAGGTCGCTGCAAGTGAATCAGTTGACGTGTCCCAATGGTTTCTCCAGCAAATTCACCACTACACTGGAGCCAATGTTGCCGCAACCGCTTATCCCACAGGCAATGCAGCCCTGGGTGGCAACTGGGAACTGGAAGTCCAGATTGGCACGGTTCAAACTCCATTGGCGTTCTCGAAACAACTTCAGGAAACCTATGCAGGAGTATTTGGCACGATCGCCGTTACCAGCACAGGTAATGCCATCAACAACGGAGACGGAGTTACCACGCTGATTGAAGCGATTCTGCAAGCAAACGCCACCCCCGGAGCAGACACCATTGACCTCACTGGTGTTTCCGGTTCCATTAATCTGATTTTGTCCTTACCCACCATTCGAGATGACACCAATTTCATCGGTAATGGCAACCTCACCATCAGCGGTGGTGGACAGCATCAGATTTTTCAAGTTGACGAGTCTGACACCGATGTCACCTTCTCCAACCTAACGATCGCAGGCGGGCGAGCCTTTGGACGACCCGGACTGAGTGGCGGCGGTGGCGGCGGTGCGGGCTTAGGCGGTGCCTTAATCATCAACAACGGCAACGTCACGCTCGATAATATGCGCTTTATCGACAATCAGGCGATCGGCGGCAATGGCGCGAACGGCGTAGCAAATGCCGGTGGACGGGGTGGTCAGGATTCTGGCGATGGCTTCGCTGGCGCAACTGGTGGCAACGGGGGCTTTATCAACTTCCTGAACAACAACTTTTCTTTGGGTGCTGGTGGTACCGGGGGAGCAGCCGGACGCACCGCAGCCGGAAACGATCGCACCCCAGGTGGCAACGGTACCAACGGCGGTACGGGCGCTTTTGGCAGTGGCGGCGGTGCTGGTGGCAGTGGCGGCGGCGGTGCTGGTGGCGCGGGTGTTGCGTTTGGCGGTCGTAATGGCGGTCAGGGTGGCAACGGCGGCACGGGTGCCTTTGGTGGCGGTGGCGGTGGCGGTGGTGCTGGCGGCGGCGGTGGTGCCAATATTTTGGGCTTTTTCGTCCCAGCTCCGGTTGGCTCCGGTGGTGCGGCTGGAGTAGGCGGAGTGGGTGGTCAATTCGGTGGCAATGGTGCCAGCGGTACACCGGGTAGAAACGGTATCTCTAATGCATCTGGAGACAATCCGGGATCGGGAGGGTCTGTGGGTGCTGGTGGCGGTGGGGCTGGGTTAGGCGGTGCCATCTTCTTGCGGGAAGGCACCCTGACGCTGAGTAACACCACCTTCCAAAACAACCTCACCACAGGTGGTCAGGGCGGTTCCACACCTCCATCAATTTCGGGTGAGCGAGTCACCGCGGGTACCGCTGGGCAAGGTAAAGGGGGTGCAATTTTTGCCAACCCGACTGCCAACACGCAAATTATTGTGCAGGGTGCAAACTTTGAGTCGGCAGGTATCTCGTTCCTGAATAACCAGGCATCCAATGCACTGAACCTTGCCACCGATAACGCCAATATTTTTGGCAGGGTTCAGTTTGTGAATCGCCCACCCATCACCCAGCCCGATGCGATCGCCACGGATGAAGATACCGCTGTGACGTTTAATGTATTGGCGAACGATCGCGATCCGGACATCACTGATGTCTTAAGAATTGCCAACGTGGATACCACCGGAACTCAGGGTCGTGTGACGCTCAACCCCGACGGCACCCTAACCTATGATCCGGGCAGCGCGTTTCAGGCACTCAATGCCGGACAAACTGCCAGCGATCGCTTCCGTTACAGCGTGAGTGATAGCAATCGTGGAATCGCCACAGAGACCGTCACCGTAACCATTCGTGGAGTCAATGACATTCTGGATGGAGCGGGTGGTGCCAAAACCTTTGACATCCCCATTGAAACGACCGTGATTCAGAATTTTGGTGGTGTTGGCTTGGGTATCAACCCCGCATCAGAGATCATTGCAGAGGTGGACACCTTGAAGCTCTCCGGAGCTGCATTCACTGCCAAAAACATGCTATTGACTCAAACTGGCAATGATTTAGAAATTGCCTTTGAAGGTGATAGCACCACCAAAGTGATTCTCCAGAACTTCGCCCTTGAAAACCTGGATAACTTGCGAGTTGAGACTGGAGCGAGCATTGATCTGGGCAATATTTTGTTCAACGACGAAACTGTGATTCAAGACAGTTTTGATGTGATCAATGCGGATGCGATCGTCAATCAGGTGTTACGCCAGAATAGTGTCACATTCCTCAACAACCTGGATAATGTCGTCACTGGGTTTGATAACTCCAATGATGTGATTAATGCTCAGGGGGGCAACGACATCATCGATGGTCTGAGTGGGGATGATCTGCTACGCGGCGGCGATGGTGACGACATTCTGATTGGTGGGCTGGGTGCCGACACTCTCAATGGTGGATCGGGCAATAACATTCTCAGTCTGGGCGTTGATACTGACATCGATACGGTGGTTTACCGGGGTGTGGATAATGGCACCAGCATTGTGAGTGACTTTACTCGTGGTGTGGGTGGAGACTTACTCAACTTTGCAGGCGTTGACGCGATCGATGTTGTTAGCAATGGCAGCAGTACGTTCTTCCGGCTCAGCGATGGTATTGCCGAAAATGCTGGGTTTGGCACGGGGCAACTGTTGCTGGAGTTGCGGAATGTCAGCGGCTTCACAGCCGATACGCTTGGGCTTAACCTGGCAAGTAGCAATACAGCCCGGTTCTTATTTACCTAAAGGCTAAAAGCAAGCATCACCTGATACGCTTGCACCGAGGTTCAACTTAACCGCAGGTAGGTAATGCCAAACCCGGCAGACTTACCTGCGGTAAAACCTTATTCATGCCCAATATTCGGGTTGGATTATTTCTAGGACGATCGCAAGTAAATTTGCAAAATCAATCCGGTTCAACAACACCCAGAAACGAACCTGAGCGCGATCGCGGTTCAGCCCAGAGGCTTGTAATGTGCGCCAACCCATGATCAGGAGCGGCAACCAGGGATAGGTCAACCTCACAGTCCGCCAGAAAAGACTACATGTCGTCATAGTGCGATTGGTTGCACATTTAACTCCTGCTGCCAGACCGAAACGGGTTTTTCCCAGGCTTCTTCCCACTTTTGCGCGATCAAGGGTTTGGCGGTTTGCCCCATCTCCCAACCCTGGGCGATCGCATTCAGCAATGGCGACAAAGATTCCGGTTGAAATACCGTTGCCGCAATCAGCGCGTTGGCAATCAGTAAGCTCGATAACGGCAGTTGAAATTGCGCCAGGTAAAACGCCTGCAACCCAATTTCGCCAATCTCACTGGTATCAAATCCTGTAATGATGTGCCAGATGTCATGGGTTTGTTGCCAGCGGTTTTCCACATAGCGGCTCTCTGATGTAATGGGAAGGTCGATCATAATGGGTTCAAATCCTGCCTGCTGTAAATGGCTGGCATATTTGTAGCCCAATGAGTCTGGTGGTAATTGCAACAAGGTTCCTAGATTGTGATCTGGAGCGATATATCGCTCGGCAAGGATAGCCGCAACATCTGGATCGTTTTTCATCTCTGCTATGGCAAGTTGAAAGGCAGGGCTATCCAGCAAACTAAAACCCAACTCATCAATCAAGTCTAGATTGCCGCTGTCATCCAACAAGATCGCCAGAAATGCTTTTGCGCCCTGGAATGCCTGCAACCATCCTTTTAAATTGGCGATTGGTTGCCGATTAAGGGGCGAATTGGAGTTGAGTGGGCTGGTGGGAGATGTGATTAACTTCATCGTGACCTCCACTGATAGGATGAGATTAAACATGAACGTCGTTCACTTTTATAATATGAACAGTGTTCATGTTTCGTCAATCATGAAAGTGAACTATGGCACCCGATCTCCAGAAATCTGCCAAAATACGGCGACAACCCAAGCAAGCCCGCAGTCAAGAACGAGTGAATCGGATTCTTGACGTAGCAGAACAACTCTTTATTGAAGTGGGGTATGACCAAACCACTACACGAGCGATCGCAACACGGGCAGAGGTGCCCGTTGGAACGCTTTATCAATTTTTTCCAGATAAAGAAGCGTTGCTGAAGGCATTAGCCGACCGATATTTTGAGCAAGAGTATCACCTATTTGCACAGCTTCATGCAGCAATGGCAGATGCGCCAATTGCAGAATATGTCGATCGCGTGGTAGATGCCTTTGATCAATTCGCGACCGATCATCCTGGCTATCGAGCTGTGCTAAACCACTTGATCGATTTAATGACGGTTGCGGATGCCAGGAACCTTGATGAATACGATCAGCAAATTTTGGTAATCCTCGCCCGTTTCCTGGCACAACGAAATACTTCTCTTACCCTGGAAAAATGTGAATTGATTGCTATGACGACAATTAAAGTAGTGAATGAGCTACTGTGGCTTTCTCTCACCCGCGATCGCGCCTTTCAGCATCAGATAATAGCGGAAACAAAAACCTTATTGACTGCCTATTTGCAAACGTATCAAATTGAGTGAGGCGAATGTTTTCTAGCTAGAAAAAATGCAGCATTTGAAATGAGCAGATATAAAATGGAGCATTCTTGAATCAGTCAGGCAATGCGTATCTCTCGAAACCCTTTTCAATCTTCCAGTTGGCAACGTTTGACAGTCTATTTTGCACTCTTTATTCTAGTGGGTTTACTAGTACACAGAGTACCAGTCAACGCTCAACTAAAACTCATAGGCAATGAAGTAGATGGCTTTCCTGTGGTGCTAGATGGGAAAGAAGTTTTTCGAGTGCGATATGGTATCCCAGAAGGAATTTCGGCGGAAGAACGAGCGCAGGTTATCAGCCAACGATTGCAAGCAATTGCAAGTGATTCGTCGCTCAAAGTCGATACGAGTCAGCCAGTCACTGAACGATCCATTTCGTTTACGGCTCCTTCCCGAGTTGATAAAGGAGTTACGCTTATTGGGGCAAACCTCGAAGAGGCGGGGGTAGTGAATGACAAATTAATCGTGACAGTTCGCGATCAAGATGCTGTAAAACTCAACATTCCACGAGAACAATTTGCTCAAGACATTGCGATCGCGATCGATAATGCGGTAAGCCAGTACAAGCTGAAGCAACAGAGGAAACGCAATGCATTCATGATAGTCGGTGGACTCTTGTTTCTCCTGCTAATTTCGTTAATTCTATTGAAACTATTTAATCGATTTTTTAAGCCACGCAATACTCAGCAACCTCAATGGTTAAATTCAAATCGGTGGTTGCAATGGGGACTGATTCCACTAACATTACTGGGATTTCTAGCACTCTCAATGATGGGATTGATGCTGGAGAATACAGAGTTATCGAATTTTGTAAATAGTACAATTCAGCAGTTTCAGTCTTTATTGGAATCGTTGATTCAATATCTCCCAAATCTAGTAATTTTGACTGTGATTGCTTGCCTAGCCTGGCTGGCGATCGCGTTAGTAAAACTGGTAATTACAGAGTTAGGAAAAGATAGCCGAGCCGCCTGGTTTGATCAGGAATGGATTAGCCCCACGGTGAGTCTTGCCACAATTTTAATTAGTGCAGTTGGCTGCGCGATCGCCCTTCCTTACTTACCCGGTTTTGGCTCACCGACGTTTCTGATTGTGATGGTGGTCTTAGGGATTTTATTCGTTCTTAGTTCTTACTCTATTGTTGCTAACGCGATCGCGGGTTTCGTTTTGATCTACTCCTCAAATTGGAGTGGACTGAAAGATGATCAGGAGGTCGCGCTCAGCAATCCGATGGGTCAACTAATTACGGCTGGTAGGTTAAAGAAGTCGCTGTTTATCAGTCAGCTAATTCTGCCCGGTGGACAGCACATCTTCGTGCCCAATTCATCTTTACTCAACAGCTACATTACATTGCAATCGCCACCATCTAATGGGGGATAGATAGGGAAGATGAGAAAGGCAAGGGCGGGGAGGGAGGGAGATTTTAGATTGTTGATTTTAGATTGCAGATTAAGCTAATCCGCCAATTTTCAATCCCCAATCTTCAATCTCCAATCATCCGTTACCCATTACCCATTTTCTTCTTTCAGCAGGACTCAGGTTTACATCATTCCCATGCCACCCATACCGCCCATACCGCCCATACCACCCATGCCACCCATACCACCATCGGCAGGCATTGCGGGTTTCTTCTCGGGTTTTTCAACAATCAGAGCTTCGGTGGTCAGCACCATGCCCGCGATCGAGCCAGCATCTTGCAATGCCGATCGCACCACTTTTGCCGGATCTACGATGCCAGCGGCGATCATGTCTTCAAACTGGTTGGTGAGGGCGTTGTAGCCTACGTTGAAATCCATATCTCGCACTTTTTCCACAATCACAGAGCCTTCCACGCCTGCATTGTCGGCAATTTGTCGCAAGGGTGCTTCCAGCGACTTGATCACAATATCGGCTCCCACCTGTTCATCGACGCTCAACTGAGATTTGATCTCATTCGCTTTAGAAGCGAGATGAATTAAAGTCACACCGCCACCGGGAACAATTCCTTCTTCCACAGCAGCTTTGGTGGCATTGAGGGCATCCTCAATCCGCAGCTTGCGATCTTTCAGTTCGGTTTCGGTAGCAGCTCCGACTTTAATCACCGCCACTCCGCCGGATAGTTTGGCGATCCGCTCTTGTAGCTTCTCTTTGTCGTATTCCGAATCAGAACGTTCCAACTCTTGCCGCAGTTGGGTGACACGCTTTTGCACATCTTCTGAATCTTCCCCACCGGAAACAATGGTGGTGTTGTCTTTGGTGATGGTGATTTTACGAGCGTTGCCCAACATTTCCAGACTAACGGTATCCAGGCTCAAGCCAATATCTTCTGAGATGACTTGTCCATCTGTGAGTACGGCGATGTCTTGCAGCATGGCTTTACGCCGCTCGCCAAATCCGGGTGCTTTAATTGCCGCGATCGCCAACACACCCCGCAAACGATTGACCACCAGCGTTGCCAGGGCTTCGCCTTCAATGTCTTCAGCAATGATCAACAACGGTTGTCCGGCTCTGGCAACCCGCTCTAGAATGGGCACTAGCTCTTGAATCGAGCTGATTTTTTTGTCCGTCAGCAGAAGCAGCATGTTCTCGTATTCGGCAATCATGCGTTCGGCATCGGTGACAAAATAGGGCGAAAGGTAACCGCGATCGATTTGCATCCCCTCCACTACTTCCATCTCCGTCGCCAGAGATTTCGACTCTTCCACGGTGATCACGCCATCTCTGCCGACCTTATCCATCGCCTGGGAAATCATGGCTCCCACTTCTTCGTCGTTCCCAGACGAAACGGTAGCAACCTGAGCGATCGCATTTCCTTCTATGGGTTTGGCGATCGCCTTAATTTCATCCAGCAGTTTTGCCACTGCCTTTTCAATTCCCCGCCGCAGAGCTACTGGGTTCGTCCCTGCTGCCACGTTTTTCAGCCCTTCATGGATCATTGCCTGTGCCAGCACGGTTGCAGTGGTGGTGCCGTCACCCGCCAAATCCTTTGTTTTCGAAGCAACTTCTTGAATCAGTCGTGCCCCCGTGTTTTCCAGGGGATCTTCCAGCTCAATTTCTTTAGCGATGGTGATGCCATCATTCACAATTTGAGGCGCACCATACTTTTTCTCTAGCAGCACATTGCGTCCACGGGGTCCCAATGTCACCCGTACGGCATCAGCGAGAGCATTCACGCCCCGTTCTAGCGCTTGCCGTGACTCTTCATTAAATACAACGATCTTTGCCATAGTGTACTCGCGCAATTCTCCAAAATTGACTTTAGCACTCCAGACCCAAGAGTGCTAAAAAATCTTAGATTTTGCTTTTTCCTCTACGTTTGTCTCGCAGGAGAAGCGATCGCATTTGGGGAAAAGCAGATGGAGATAGGGCACAAAGGGCGGTGAAATGGGAGGAAGAAAACACGTAAGTGAATCACAGTGCCATTCCCCCCGCTCCACTCGAATGGGTCTAAGTGAAATGGGAGGAAGAAAACACGTAAGTGAATCACAACCATACAGCCGATGCATGATTCCGAAGTTTAAAGTTTCCATCTCACCTCAAAACATCCACTCAAAACTGATGCCAAAGCGGGTGTCTTTCTTTTGCTTGGAGTTTTGCTTCTCGATATCCGTTGAAAGTCGCAGATTTTTCGTTAGGGCGTAGCCGAAGGAGAATTTCGTGATGCCAACTTCTTCGCTCTGGCGCGGGTTAACCCAGGTTTGAGTCAAGGAAATGTCGGCTCCACCCGTGCGCGACAGCACGAGTTGAAACTTTGCACCCACGTTTAAACCATCCGTAACATAGCGAGGTGTTTCTAGGTAGCGATAACCAAGAACGGGGGCAATGTTGAAGTACCCGCCCAACGGCAGAAGGTAGTAGCGGAATTCGCCGCCGCCTGCTTTGCGATCGCCTGTAAAGGTTGCCTGATAATCAGCACTCATGGTCAATCCAGTGCGCCCAATGAACACATCCTCAACACCCACATTCCAGCCGAGGGAATCGAAAGTGGAGGGAAAGTAGGACAATCCCAAACGGGCACGGGTGCGAAAGGCGGGATCTCGTTTGATGTCCTCTAAGACGTTTGGCACTTCCCGATTCCACCGTTGAAAGACAGGACTAGTGTCTAGAATATTGGTGCTGGGAGCCTCTTTACTTTCGGATGGTTGTAGATCGGAGGTTTGGGCAAGGGTGGAGTTTGTTTCTAGCGATCGCGGCTCCAGTTCTTGCAATTGCACCTGTGAACTTAGAAACGGTTCTGTAGTGGGCGGCATCAAATCCTGAGCATCGTAAGAGACATCGGGATTGCCCCAAGCAGGAGTCGCCATCAGGATGAAAGCACTGGCTAGGAACATCGTTACTCCTGCCCCACTCGCCACCCCCAAACAGGAAGCAAGCAATCCAGAGTCCCTCAAAGGTGAGGGCTTTAGGGAACTGGCAAAGGGGGTAGACATAGCGGATTCAGTTGGAAACGCTGGCAACAGCGATCGCACGTTCATCAAACTCATTGCTTGTACTCATCCTCACACTCCCCTTAGTGTCGCAAAAAATAAGCTCTGCACCAAAAAAATAATGCAGAGCTTTAGATTTAAACCAATTCACCATTCAGACTATCCGTTGCTCTTAGAGAAAATTCCGGGTTTCTAGCTGAATAGGATCTACTTCGCCCAGATGCTTAACGAACAACGCCATGCGTCTTGTCCACATCAATTGGCTTCATGAAGTACAGTTTCAGCAGTTGCCAGCCGTTGGAGGCGTAATAAGGCAATTTCTGCAAGAACTGAATCGGTTTCGGCGTGTTGGAGTTGACGATGGCAGCTAGCTTTTCGTTGTTCTTGATGCACACTTCCAGGCGATCGTAAAACTCAGGTTTCGCCACATCTAACATGACAGGGAAGACGCGAGCCGCCGTTTCGTTCGTCTTCTCAATCACATACTTATCGTATTCGCGGGCATCCAAACCCAACGAAGCATAGAAGCCAGAGCGCTGCACATCGTTGAGATACATAGTTGCAAACACTGACAACAGGAAGAAGCGACACCACAACTTCGCTCTCCAATCGTTCAGATATTCAGGCTGTGCCCGCATGATGGCATCAAAAAAGTCACCATGACGGTTTTCATCCTGGCACCAGTTCTCAAAGAAACGGAAAATTGGATAGATGCGATTCTCAGGATGCTGTTCCAGATGGCGATAGATGGTGATGTATCGCCAGTAGCCAATCTTCTCAGATAGATAGGTGGCGTAGAAGATGAACTTGGGTTGGAAGTAGGTATACTTACGGCTCTTGGTCAAGAAGCCCAGGTCAAGCTGGAGGTTGAAATCGGACATGGCTTTGTTCAAGAAGCCAGCGTGTCGCGCTTCATCCCGTGACATGAGCGAAAAACACTCTGCCAGCACCGGACTCTTGTCTTTGAGTTTGCGGCTGAGTTCCTTGTAAAGTAGGAATCCAGAGAATTCAGCCGTGCAGGAGCGCTCCAGGAATTCAACGAACAGTTGACGGGTTTCGCCATCAATGTGATCCCAGGATTGAGCAAACTCCTCATCCCGAACAAAGTGGTGGCGGTTGTAATCTGCCCGGAATTCCTCCAGGATGGCTTGCAGTTCATCCTCGTTTGGAGAAATATCCATCTTCGCCATCGCATCAAAGTCCGTGGTGTAGAAGCGGGGCGTGAGGATGGTTTCCTTCGCTGGAACTTTGATGCCGGGACGCATCTCTTCAAAAGCAGGCTTTTTAAGGGAATCTACCATGAGTCGTTTTTTCTCTAGATTCAGTCGCTAAGACATGATTCACAGTCTACCAAGCCTTGCTGTAACAATAGAACGCTTATTTGTTAAGACTTACAACACATGCCCAAGATTTGTAATTTATTAGCCCTTCATCGTCTTCAAGGTGACTCCCCCTAGTCGCTTTCGTCCTTGATAGGGTTTAATTTGAGCAGTTTGGTTCTGTTAAAGACGCTTGTTGGGTGAGGAGCGATCGCGTGAAATTCATTTTTTGGTTAGCTGGAGGGTTGAGTCTCCTTCAGTTTTGGTTGCTATCAGGGTATAGCTGGGCAAGTACAAATCCAGCCCATGCCAGTGACAGAGACTCCGTTCCACCCTCCGACTGTGCTTTGGATGCGTTGCAACTTGCCTCAACCATCGACCCTTTGGGTTGCCTTAATACGGTTGCGGCAGAGGAGCCATTGGGGCAGGTGCGCTCGGTGGATGAACTGAGTGACGTACAGCCAACCGATTGGGCGTATCAAGCCTTAAAATCACTGGTTGAAAAATATGGAGTCATTTCTGGTTACAGCGATCGCACCTTTCGCGGCAATCGAGCACTGACTCGCTACGAATTTGCGGCAACCCTGAGCGCTGTCATGGCAAAGGTGGAAGAACAGTTATTAACTGGAAAAATTGCCGAAATTCGCGAAGATTTTGCCACCCTCAAGCGTTTGCAAGATTCCTATGATGCAATCTTGACAGATTTGCGCGATCGCATCGCCAAACTCGACCCACTCACCGCCCGGCTAGAGCAACAGCAATTTTCCACGACTACCAAACTCAAAGCACAAACCGTTTTCGGCTTCACCGATGGCTCAAACGCCATTACCACCATCCTTACTCGTGTTCGCCTCGACTTCAACACCAGTTTTACAGGCACCGATCTACTCCGGACGCAATTGGAAGCCGGAAACAACGGTGGAGATGCGATTAGCAATCGTCAAAACCGTCGGGGCCCAAATCTGCTTGGCACCAACGGCATCCTGGCAGATGGGGGAGGGGCTGATTTTGTCGAAGTGCCAAATACAGTGCAAATCAGCAAACTGTATTACACCTTTCAACCGATTCAAAACCTCAATCTCATAATTGGCGCGCGGCTCAATCCTAGAGATTTTATCGACTACAACCGATTTGCCAACGATTCCCTCACCAACTTCAACTCCAGTTTCTTCATGAACAATCCCCTGATTGTTCAGAATCAGGTCGATCGCCCGGGTGGAGCTGGCGCAGCTCTAAGCTGGAAGCCCACAGAAAACTCTCCCTTGACCCTACGAGCGCTGTACGTTGCGGCCGATGCAGGGACACCAGCCGAAGACGAAGGGCTATTTGGCGGACGCAACCAGGGCAGTGTTGAACTGGAGTACGCCTTCCATAAAAACCTGATTGCCCGCCTGCAATACACAACCGCTACCGTGAACCGCACCGCCATCAATGCAGGAGGCTTTAATTTTGAATGGCGCTTTAATCGTCAATTTGCTGCCTTTGGGCGGTTTGGTATCGGCTCCTACAATGGCTTTAATTCATTGCTGCGGCAAGACCTCGATTTGCACCCCAAAACCTGGGCATTGGGCGGCACCATTCGCGACATTGTGATTCCTGGTTCGGTTGCAGGGTTAGCGATCGGTCAACCATTCATTGAACGTGATATTGGAGATGCTACTCAGCTCAATGTAGAAGGCTACTACAGCTTTGACCTCAACGACAGTATTAGTTTCAGCCCGGCATTTCTCATCGTCGCCAATCCCAATAACCGCTCCACGGGAGCCATTTTTGAGTGGTTTCTGCGATTGGTTTACACATTTTAGTTTAGACAAAAGGATACAGAAGAACGATGTTTGAGAACGGGGCTAGCATTCGCTAGGGTGGCAGTGTTGTAGGGTGTTGATTACTGGATTTTGGGGACAGTAGGAGTTAGGAGTTGAGCTGTGGGTAAAGTTGATGGTTTATGAATGCGATTGAAAACCATGAGAACTAGCAGCCCCAGCACCGTTGTTGCAGCCGCAACCAACCAAAACTCAGCCGCAATCCTCGCTGGTTGATCCATGCCCCATCCACCCAGGGTTGGTCCCACAAAATACCCGATCGCCCAACACTGAGAGCTGATGGCTACATAAGCTCCCCGCAAGGAGGCTGGTGCCAGTTCTGCCACGATCGCCGCTGCAAAGGGCTTGTACATAATGGTGGCAAGAGACATCACGCATAATGTCACCACCCCCCAAACAAACTGCGCCACTGGAACAGTTCCTGTTGCCCAAGCAAGGACAAAACCTGCTGCCCATAGAATCAGTGCTAGCATCAATACGCGCACTTTCGGTAGTCCTTTAAACAATTGAGCAATGGGAAGTTGCAAGATTGCACCCGCACCGATGTAGCACCAAGTGAACAGATTGGCTGTGCTCCCAACCGTTGCTCCTGCGCCTCCTGAAATAGCAGGCACAAAATTCGTGAAGTATAGCGGGATGGTGCTGTTGACGAGGGCAATGTAAGTGGTGAAAAGAACGTTTGCCAGGATGAAGATCAGCAGCGACTTATCTTTCAAGGCAATTAACAGTCCAGTGGTAGCGTGCTGTTCAGACCCATGGAGTTGCCGAGTCTCAGGCATGGTGAACTGCACCACTAGCACAAATGCTAAATAGATTAGTCCGCAAGCAATAAATAAGGCTTGATGTGACTGATGTACTAACGTCAACAAAATTCCGCCCCCCAAGATCCCAACCCCATTGCCCAAATTTTCGGCAACACTCATAAGCGCAAACGCCTGCGATCGCTCCTCAGGAACGGTTACATCCATCACGGCTGCATCAGCGGCTGTCCAGTAAAACCCCACACTCAAACCCAGTAGCAAACTGGCAATCATTAGGAGTGGCAAAGTTTGAGTGAACGCCAGAGTGAATGCAACTAAGGCTCCAACTCCACCTGAAAAGATCAGGGTAGTTTTGCGTCCAAAGCGGGGAGAATCTGCCAGAACTCCACCCAGAATATGTCCAGCAATTCCTGTCAGCGAACTCAAACCAACGCTGAAGCCTACCGATGTTGCAGACAATCCCACTTGATTAACAAACACCAGTGGAATGTAGAAATAGACTAAGCCTGCACTAATTTGACACAGCGATCGCCCCAACGCTTGCAGCCAGATCTGTTGATTTGACAGACTCAACGCAGCCAGAAGCGAGTTGCGTGAATTCACCACGATTGTTTCTTCAGAATTCATTGGTTTAGGGACGGGGTGTGAGGGATTGTAACCATCTGTAATACAGCTTAACGTAGGGAGCGCTGCTATCAATCCAGAAAGTTGCTCCAGCCCTTGTCCTCGTTATCACCTAATTTTGGTCGCGTTCAGAGTGCTCTAGCAACTGGTCTACTTTCGCTTCAATGGGATTAAGCTTTCTCAACACGGTGGGGCGATCGCTATATCGCACAAGCATTGCCTTCAGTTAACTGTCGAAACTCGTCGTTTGTTATCCGATTGCGCCAACATGGTTTCTTCATCATACAAGCAGTATGACCAACACTGGAAAACAGCCGCCAGTAAGGGGAATTGCCTTCTGACGACTGTTCGCTAAAAATAATGTTTAGCTCATTGAATTTTGATAACGATCTTGCCAAAGTGAGCACCGCTCTCCAGGTATGCTAACGCTTCGGTTGCTTGTTGAAATTCAAACACACGGTCAATGACTGGATGAAGCTGAGCTTGGGCGATCGCGCGATTCATTTCCTCAAACACCCTACGTGAACCAACATAAATTCCCTGCACTCGGATATGTTTATGCAAAATTAGTGCCGTATTAATGTCACCCTTAAGTCCAGTCAAAACTCCAATCAATGCAACACTTCCACCATAAGCGACTGCTTTCAGTGATTGATTTAAAGTATCTGCTCCCCCCACTTCAACTACATGATCGGCTCCGTACTTGTTAGTCAACTCCCAAATTTTTTCGTCCCAGTTCGGAGTTACTTTGTAGTTAATGCCAACATCTGCTCCAAGTTGTTTGGCTTTTTCTAACTTTTCATCTTGACTGCTCGTAATAATAATTCTTGCTCCCATTAATTTAGCAAACTGAAGTGCAAAGACAGATACGCCACCAGTTCCTAGTAGCAATACGGTGTCTCCTGCTTTAAGTTTTCCTTCAGTGACTAATGCATTCCAGGCTGTAACTGCTGCACAGGGTAAGGTTGCGGCTTCTTCGTAAGTTAGGTGATCAGGAATTTTGACCAGTCCATTTTCATCAAATACAACATATTCTGCTAAAACTCCGGCGATCGCCCCGCCCAAAGCTGAGTTACTTTTTTCGCGAGTGAGGTTCCCATTGATAAAGTCTTGCATGAAAATGCCAGCCACGCGATCGCCCACTTGCACTCGCGTTACGCCATCCCCAGCCGCCACTACTTCGCCTGCCCCATCCGATAAGGGCGTGATTGGTTTGAACTCTTTTGCGCCGTAAGCTCCTTTCGCCACAAGCAGGTCGCGGTAATTGAGCGATGCTGCGTGCATTTTCACCAACACTTGTCCGGATTGCGGTTCGGGGATGGGACGTTCAACAAAACCCCAGGCTTGCAAACCTGGTTGGTTCCGAAGTTCATACGCTTTCATAACTGTCTCCTTTGCATAGGTCATAATCAGCGATCGCCAATCCATCTGTACAAATTCGCGATTGCAAATTAGCAGTGTTGAATGTGTAAAATACTGATTCGCGTTTGAGTTGGGGAACTTTGTAGCAACGCGATGCGCTTAAGCCGCTTTACACTCTAATTGTGAAGACTACTTCTCAATTTGCCAAGTACACACATTTTTGTGGAGTACTATCAAAAAGTATCCTGTCTCAGGTGATGAAATGCCGAAACGACAGTACGATTGCCGCTATGGATGCGCTGTAGAAGCTACGCTCGATGTCATTGGTGGACGTTGGAAAGGTGTAATTTTATTTCACTTGATGGAGGGTACTAAACGCTTCAATGAGTTGCACCGTCTGATTGAAGGCTGCACACAGCGAATGTTGACCTTACAACTAAGGGAATTAGAGCAGGATGGCGTGGTCAAACGCACGGTCTATCCGGAGGTACCGCCTAAAGTGGAGTACTCACTCACCGAGTTCGGACGCAGTTTAGAACCCATTCTGCTGTTGATGCGCGAATGGGGCGAACAATACACCGCTCAACTCACTCAACAGAAGCAAGCCCATGATTCTGTTGAAGTCGCGGTTGAAACTTAAGACTTAACAAGAGAGCGATCGCCTCTTGAAAGAAGCGATCGCTCTCTTGTTCAACTTATGACTGGGGTTGAAGTTAGTCCTTAGCTCCTAATCCCCAGCCTCTAGCTTTTAGTAGTCGAAATCTCCGCCCATGCCGCCGCCTGCGCCTGCAGGAGCAGCATCTTTGGGTTCGGGCTTATCAACCACGATACACTCGGTAGTTAACACCATTGCAGCAATGGATGCAGCGTTTTGCAAAGCAGAACGGGTCACTTTTGCTGGGTCAACGATACCTGCTTCAAACATATCCACATATTCATTAGTGGCAGCGTTGAAGCCAACGTTAAACTCCTTCTCTTTGACACGCTCAGCAATCACCGCACCATTTTGCCCGGCGTTTTCAGCAATCCGCTTCAGGGGAGCTGCCAGCGCGCGGGAGACGATTTGAGCACCTGTCAGTTCTTCACCCGTCAGGTTACTGTTTGCCCATTCTTCCAACTGGGGAGCGAGGTGAGCCAGGGTAGTACCACCACCAGGAACAATGCCTTCTTCAACGGCAGCTTTGGTGGCGTTAATGGCATCTTCCAGGCGCAACTTGCGGTCTTTCATCTCGGTTTCGGTGGCTGCACCGACTTTAATCACGGCTACCCCACCTGCCAGTTTTGCCAGGCGCTCTTGCAGCTTTTCTTTGTCGTAAGAAGAATCGGTTTCTTCCATCTGACGACGGATTTGCTCAACACGCGCTTTGACAGCCACTTCGTTGCCTTCTGCAACGATGGTGGTGTTGTCTTTGGTAATGGTGATGCGACGGGCTTTACCCAGGCTGTCAAGCTTGGTGGCATCAAGCTTCAAACCGGCATCTTCGGTAATCACTTGACCACCCGTGAGAACGGCGATGTCTTCCAGCATGGCTTTACGGCGATCGCCAAAGCCAGGAGCCTTCACAGCCGCCACGTTCAGCACACCCCGCAAGCGGTTCACAACCAGAGTTGCCAACGCTTCTTTCTCAATGTCTTCAGCAATGATCACCAAAGGACGACCAGCACGGGCAACTTGCTCCAGAACGGGTACTAGGTCTTGTACCAAAGTGATCTTTTTGTCAGTCAACAGAATGAATGGCTCATCAAAAATCGCTTCCATCCGCTCGGTGTCCGTTGCGAAGTAGGGAGAGATGTAGCCTTTGTCGAAGCGCATCCCTTCGGTCACTTCCAACTCAGTAGTCATGGACTTGCCTTCTTCCAGAGAGATCACACCCTCTTTGCCAACTTTGTCCATGGCGTTGGCAATCATAGCACCCACTTCTTCATCGTTTCCGGCAGAGATTGCGCCGACTTGAGCGATCGCCTTCGAGTCTTCCACAGAACGAGCATGTTCCGCAATCTTATCAACCAGGAAATTGGTTGCCTTGTCGATCCCACGTTTCAACAGAATCGCATTTGCACCAGCCGCAACGTTCCGCAGCCCTTCCTTCACCATGGCGTGAGCCAACACGGTGGCAGTGGTGGTGCCATCTCCTGCTGCATCATTGGTCTTAGAAGCCGCTTGACGAATCAAAGAAACACCCGTGTTCTCAACGTGGTCTTCCAGTTCAATTTCCTTCGCGATTGTCACACCATCGTTGATAATCTGGGGTGCGCCAAACTTCTTCTCCAGCACTACGTTGCGACCCTTAGGACCGAGAGTGACACCCACTGCCTCAGCCAAAATATCCATACCGCGCTCTAATGCACGACGAGCGTTTTCGTTGTAGATGATGCGTTTAGCCATAGTTCCTCAGTGATTTTAGATTTGCGACTTGGGATTTTGGATTTCAAATTGAATAACGGGTGAGTTTCAGACTTGGACTTAGACAGAATCTAAAATCCAAAATCTAAAATCCAAAATTAGGAAACGATCGCCAAAATGTCTTTTTCAGACAACAGCACGTATTCGTCAGTACCCAGCTTGATATCGGTGCCAGCGTACTTAGAGTACAAAACCTTTTGACCAACTTTGACTTCAGGTTCTTGGCGCGAGCCATCATCGCTGCGCTTACCAGGACCGACCGCAACGACTTCACCCACTTGAGGCTTCTCCTTTGCGGTATCGGGCAAAAGGATACCACCAGCAGTTTTCTCTTCAGATGCACTGACTTTCACGAAAACGCGATCGCCCAGTGGTTGCAGGGTAGAAACGCTTAAAGAAACAGCAGCCATACGCAATTCTCCAAACTAGCGACGAGCTATGTAGACAAAAAATTCTCAGAACAATGCTGCCCGAATAGGGATTCACCAATGAAATGGTGCGTTCACTAAAACGAGCTAACATTACGGTTCAGACAAATCAAACAATGTTGGCTTGCTGAACTATCGTGACCTCTACAAGTCTAGCGGAGTTAGAGTCAATTTTTAGCACTCTCAACTCTTGAGTGCTAATTTAGCCAACTGAGAGATGCAAATGCAATCACTTAGGATGTACGGGTTACCGAACGATGCTTTCTTTCCCGTCTCCCTCGCCGCCTCTCTACTTTTCATTGCCAGAATCTGCTTGAGTGGCTTGCTGAATTTGAGCAGTAAAGTGATCTTCGCGGAATTTCAATTGGCGGGCGATCGCGAGTCCGCTTTGAAAGGCGGCGATCGCTGCCGGGTATTCCTTCTGTAGAAGATAAATTTGTCCTAGTTGATCGTAGGCGTTCATGATGCCGTAGGTATTGTATGCCTGCTGTTCAATACTCACCAGAAAAGCATAGATGCGCTGAGCAGAGTCTAAGCGATTGTTTGCACGATACATCTCACCCAGTTTTTTTAGGGCATCACCCGCATCAGCAAATAGAAGTTGAGGTTGCGCGGTTTTGTAAGCAAGCTGATAATTCGCCTCTGCCAGGTCAAGCCGTCCTAAAAGCCGCTGGTTGTCCGCAATTTGCGTGATTACCTTCGGCACAGGCTTGGGATCATTCACCTTCTGGTAAAACTGAATGAGTTGTTGCTGGTAGGGAATTGCCTGAGCAGGTTGTTTTGCCTGTTCATGGATGAACACCAGTTGAGTTAGGTAAATCGGCTCGTTAAATAGATCTTGTCGAGCTTGTGCCCGTTGCAGCAGTTCTTGATAAACTTTGGCGGCACTGGCGTAATCAAACCAACCTAAATGGAGTTGCCCCAGCACAATCAGTATCGCTTCGGTCTTGAGTGAGTCGTTGCGCTGACGAGCATCGGTTAGCACTTGTTCATATAAGCTAGCTGCTATTTTGGGCAATCGCACCTGCTGATACGCTAATCCTAAAGCTTCGACCAGTAGGATTCGCTTTGCTGTCGTCAAAAGTTCGGGTGACGTTTTGCGATCGCCCTCCAGATCTGCGAGCGGTCTCTCCGTTTGTAAGCGAATTTGATCCAGCCGTCGAGTAATATAACGCAGTTGCAAATTATTGTTTTGCAGCCATGCCACATCCCCCACCCGCCCTAACGCTTGTACCTCTTGAGTAAGTAAGCCGAGTAGCCGTCGATACCGTAATTCCTGATTCCAGGCTTCAAACGCACCAACCGCATCACCCGCTTGCAGGCGTTTTGCCCCAATCAGGGTTAACCGATCAGCAGCGGCTGAAATTTCTCGTTGTTCCTCCGCTGTCAGGGGACGATCCTTGTAATCGTAAGGAACCAGGGGATCATCAGAAGTAACTTCCAACGGATTCGGTGGAAACTGATCGAGTGGAGCAGGTTTCCGTTTTGCGTCAGGCTTTTGCTGGGTTGGCTGTTGGGGTTGAACCTTTGGTGGGCTAATGGGTTGGTCGTTCGTAGGTTGCTCTGGTTGCGCCTGCTGAGTCGTGGGCGGGGTCATCTGAGCGATCGCGTGATCACCTCCCATGCCCACGCCTGCCAGCATCACCATCATTCCAACTTGCCACACAACCCAACCACGAATCATCCTGCTCCTCCTAAATCATTCCTACTCAGTTATGCCACGCCAACCCAAAGTATCCCGAATTCGCTTTAATGCTGCGCCCAATATCCAAGACGACCCGCCGCCAAAACCGTTCCTCTACCCTACACCCCATCCCCCCTTTCCATTTCCCTCCCTCCACTTCTTTGTCCGTAATTTAGAATTCCGAACAAGAGCATGACATAATCTTGGTTGCATTAAACCGAGGGTGTAGGCGCATTGATTCCGAATTCAGCGAAGGATGAAGAAACGTGAAGGTTCTGGTGATTGGTAATGGTGGGCGGGAGCACGCGATCGCGTGGAAGCTGTTGCAGTCGGAAAAAGTGCAGCAGGTGATTTGTGTGCCTGGAAACGGAGGAACTGCCTCCACTCCACGCTGCATGAACCTGGCGATGAATGCCCTGGATTTTGAAGGAATTGCCCGGTTTGCGCTGGTCAACGGAGTTGAGTTAATTGTGGTAGGTCCCGAAGTGCCCCTTGCCGCAGGAATCACTGATTATTTGCAAAATCAGGGACTAAGGGTATTTGGACCCACTCGAATGGGGGCCCAAATCGAAGCCAGCAAAGCCTGGGCAAAAGCGTTGATGCAGGAGGCAAAGATCCCGACATCTGAGGCAGTAGTATTTACTCAAGCATCGCCAGCGATCGCCTATGTGCGGCAGCAAGGCGCGCCGATTGTGGTGAAAGCCGATGGGCTAGCGGCAGGCAAAGGCGTAACTGTCGCAGAAACGGTAGAAGCCGCAGAAGTTGCGATTAATGACGTGTTTGCTGGCAAGTTTGGTGAGGCGGGAGAGCGAGTTGTACTGGAAGAATACCTGGTTGGGCAAGAAATCTCGGTTTTGGCACTCACAGACGGTATTACAGTTCGCCCGTTGGTTCCAGCACAAGACCATAAACGTATTGGTGAGGGCGATACAGGTGCAAACACTGGTGGTATGGGTGCCTATGCTCCAGCACCGATCGCAACACCTGACTTGATGCAGCAGATTCAGCAAGAGATTTTAGAACCTGCGATCGCTACTTTGCGAAAGCGCCAGATTGACTACCGGGGAGTTCTCTATGCCGGGTTAATGATTACGCCCAGCGGTAATCCCAAAGTCATTGAGTTTAATTGCCGCTTTGGCGATCCAGAGACACAAGTTGTTTTGCCATTACTGACAAACCCTTTGCACGAGTTGCTATTAGCCTGTGCTGAACAACGGCTAGAGTCATTTCCCGCCATTGAATGGCAACCCGGAGCGGCTGCCTGTGTTGTGCTGGCAGCGGGAGGCTACCCAGAGGCTTATAAAAAAGGCAACTCGATTACTGGCATTGACCAGGCAGAGGCACGGGGGGCGTTTGTATTTCACGCTGGAACTCAACGACGTGGACAAAATCTGGTCACTGATGGCGGACGCGTACTGGGCGTAACCGCACTGGGAGAAGACTTTGAAGCAGCGATCGCCCATGCCTATGGAGCAGTTGAACAGATTCACTTTGATGAAATGTACTACCGACGCGACATTGGGCATCGAGTTAGAAGCATTAAGCCCTCACTTAACATAGAGTTGTAAAGGATAGTTGTGAGTTTGTGTGAACTTGTTAGAAAATTAGTAACTAACGACTATGTTCGTCACCAAACTACGGGATACTAATCAGCTTTGCTCGCTTTTCTGAAACGAATTCAAGATGCGCTCTCCCACTGGTGGTCTGAGTTTACCCTCCAGACCAAGTTGATGGCAGTGGCGACGCTTGTTGTGTCCTTACTCATGAGCGGTCTCACCTTCTGGGCAGTCAACACCATTCAGCAAGATGCCCGCATCAATGACACTCGCTTTGGTCGGGATCTGGGCTTGCTGCTGGCTGCCAACGTTACCCCTTTGATTGGAGAAAATAACCTCACAGAACTTGCCCGCTTCTCTCATCGCTTTTATAGCAGCACCTCCAGTGTTCGCTATATGTTGTATGCCGATGAGCAAGGCGCAATTTACCTGGGAATTCCCTTCTCAGAATCCGAGGTGCAAAATTCTCTCACGATTCGTCGCAAAATTCACTTACCCGACGATTACGCCACAAATACCGATGCACCGATGGTACGGCAACACCTGACTCCAGATGGTGAAGTGACCGATGTATTTGTGCCAATTATCTATGAGGGAGCTTACAAAGGAGTCCTAGCAATTGGGACAAATCCGAACCCCACCGTTGTTACATCCTCTCACTTGACCCGTGATGTCACGATCGCCGTGTTTGTTTCTATTTGGGTCATGGTAATTTTGGGAGCCGTTTTCAACGCGCTTACCATCACCAAACCAATCAAGGAATTGTTGGTAGGAGTCAAAAATATTGCCTCTGGTAACTTCAAACAGCGAGTTGATCTACCCTTTGGCGGTGAATTAGGGGAACTGATCGTCAGCTTTAACGAGATGGCGGAGCGGCTAGAGCGTTACGAAGAGCAAAACATTGAAGAACTCACAGCAGAAAAAGCCAAACTGGAAACGCTGGTTTCCACCATTGCTGATGGAGCCGTTCTGCTGGATACAAATCTGAATGTGGTGTTGGTCAACCCAACTGCTCGTCGGCTATTTGTTTGGGAAGGGCAGAAAATTGAGGGAAACAATGTTCTGTACCTTCTGCCAGCAGCCGTTCAGACAGAAATTACTCGTCCGCTCTACCGAATGGCACAGGGCGAAATGCGGGAAGGTGGGGAATTTCGCGTCACGCTTAAAGACCCAGTAGATCGCACCATTCGCATTCTTCTTACTAGCGTGCTTGATTTGTACCGTGAGAACGTGAAAGGCGTTGCTATCACAGTTCAAGACATCACCCGCGAAGCCGAACTCAACGAGGCCAAAAGCCAGTTTATCAGCAACGTCTCTCATGAACTGAGAACTCCCCTATTTAACATCAAGTCGTTCATTGAGACGCTGTATGAATATGGCGAAGATTTGAGTTTCGATGAGCGGCGCGAGTTTTTAGAGACTGCTAACCGTGAGACTGATCGCCTCACTCGCCTAGTGAACGACGTGCTGGATCTGTCTCGGTTGGAATCTTGTAAACTCTACAACTTTGAAGCGGTAGACTTGGCGCAACCCATCGAGCAAACGCTGCGAACATACCAGCTCAACGCCCGCGATAAAGGGATTGAGCTTAGCCAGGAAATTCAGCCCAATCTCCCGCCTGTGTTAGGGCACTACGATTTGCTGTTGCAAGTTTTCACTAATCTGGTGGGGAATTCTCTCAAATTCACTGAATCTGGCGGCAAAGTTATGATTCGGGCATACGCGTTAGAACCTGAATCAAATGACCCTAGCAATGGCTCTGAACTCGGCGAACCATCTACTCTAATTCGGGCATACGCGTTAGAACCTGAATCAAACGACCCCAGCAATGGCTCTGAACTCGGCGAACCATCTACTCTAATTCGGCGAGTACGGGTAGAAATTTCTGATACAGGCATTGGCATTGCCTCTGAGGATCAGATCGCGATTTTCGATCGCTTCTTCCGGGTTGAAAACCGAGTTCACACCCTGGAAGGAACTGGCTTGGGATTATCGATCGTGCGTAATATTATCGAAAAACATCGCAGCCGTGTTCATCTGGTTAGTGAAGTTGGCGTAGGCACAACCTTCTGGTTTGATTTAGCCGTCTTCCAAGACACGAAACCGGCTACAGAACTCGCCTTGCCAAATACTCTACTGGAAGCAAACCCTGATTCCGCGATCGCGGTTGCATCCTGAACCTGATTTAGCCAAAACTAGCTCGCCAGCGTAATAAACAGACTGAACAGAAGCAACCCAATCAAAACCATCCACACCAGGTTATGAGAAAACCAGACCCTGAGACGCACACGAGGTGTATAGCCCGCCGTAGGACTGGCAATCCCTTGATCGCGATCGCGATATAGCGTACAGTCCATCGCGTAAGGTCGCTTCGGAAAATTGCACGTATCATCCTCATGATAGGCACACGTCGTACACAGCGGCTCACCATCCATTGCCCGATACAGCTTCATTCCCGGATGCCCATAGGCTTTGAGCACGGTTCGGCAATAAGGACACTCCAGCGCTTGCGAATCAACAGGTTGGTGACACTTGGGGCAATCTGGCATGGGAAGGAGGGAAAGGATGGTGAGGGAGAGGGGGCGACAAGGGAGGTTGGGGAGCAAAAAGGATTCTAGATTGAAGATTTTGGACTGAGAATAACGCCATTTATAGAATCGGCAATCAATAATCTTAAATCTCAAATTCTTTTGTCTTCTGCCTCCTGACTCCTGAGTTCTTAAACATACTTCTCTAACAACAAACTCAATCGCTGTTTGGCTTCTGCGGATAGCTTATCGAGCGGCGTGAGAATGGCATACTTTAATGCCGAGAAGGCATCGGATTCGGGAGGAGCTTCAGTCAGGCGACGAACAGTTTCTTGAATCACTTTTTGGGCATTGATGGCGTTGCGCTGTAAGTTGGCAATCACCATATCTACGGTAACGCTGTCATGATCGGGATGCCAACAGTCATAATCCGTGACCAGAGCAAGGGTAGCATAGGCAATTTCGGCTTCTCGCGCCAATTTTGCTTCGGGCAGGTTGGTCATGCCGATAATGGTAGCTCCCCAACTGCGATACAGGTTGGATTCTGCTTTGGTTGAGAAGGCGGGACCTTCCATACAGACGTAGGTGCCGCCTCGATGGAGCGTAACGTCAGTTAAATTCAGGCTGGCAACGGCATCTGCCAAAACTCCAGCCAGTTTAGGGCACACTGGATCGCCAAAGGCAATATGTGCCACAATACCGTCCCCGAAAAAGGTTGAGATCCGGTTTTTGGTGCGATCGATGAACTGATCAGGCACCACCATGTCAAGCGGTTTTGCTTCTTCTTTCAACGAGCCAACCGCAGACGCTGAAATTAAATATTTCACTCCCAAACTTTTCATAGCATAGATGTTTGCCCGAAAAGGCAACTCAGACGGTAGAAGATGGTGGTTTCGTCCGTGGCGTGCCAAAAAAGCTACACGAACTCCCTCTAAAGTTCCTAGAATCAGTGAGTCGGATGGTTTGCCAAAGGGTGTCTCAACCTCAACTTCTTCCACATCTTTGAGCGCTTCCATCTTGTAAAGTCCACTACCGCCAATAATGCCAACTCTAACCTCAGCCATGATGTCTCTGCGCCCACTAACAAATTGCCCTAGCATTCTACGATGTTCTGTTCTTCTATCACTGCCTCTTCGCGCTTAATGCGTTTCGGTTGTTTTGTCTACTTCCCCGGAGAGTAGACAAACGTTTTTTTTTTCTGATTTGCTAATTACACTCCCGTTTTGCCATTGGGCAAGCTGCCAAAAACTTATGTTGGATGCTTTGCACAGTCTTTTTAGCTCTAGTCCGTTTATTCCGCATGGTCACTGCTATCTATGGAAACCTGGATTGGTATGGCTCCATGTGTTGTCGGATACGCTGATTGCGGTCGCCTACTATTCCATCCCCATCACCCTTTTGTATTTCGTCCGCAGACGACGCGATCTACCATTCAACTGGATCTTTTTGTTGTTTGGTGCATTCATCGTGTTTTGCGGCACCACTCACTTGATGGAAGTTTGGACGCTCTGGCATCCCACGTACTGGTCTTCTGGCGTGTTAAAGAGCGCAACAGCAGCCATTTCACTCTTCACAGCTTTTCAACTGGTTCCAATCGTACCTAAAGCTTTAGCACTGCCCAGCCCAGCCCAGCTCCGGCAAACTAACCAGGAACTGCAAGCCCAAATTGCAGAACGATTGCGAGTGGAGCAAGAACTCAAGCAATATCAGGATCAATTGGAACAACTGGTTACCGAACGAACTGCCCAGCTTGAAGCTTCAAACCAGCAAACAAAAGCGCTATTAGTTAGCGAACAAGAAGCACGCAAGCAAACGGAAGCAGCAAGGCTGGAAATTCAAATCTATGCCGATCGCCTGACTATTGCGCTAGATGCCGCCAAGATGGGCTTATTGGCATGGGATATTGCCTCTGATCAGGTTTACTGGACTCCTTACCACGAAATTATTTTTGGCTACGAACCGGGCACTTCAGCAAGAACTTACACCGATTGGGCAAATCGGATTCATCCAGAAGATTTGGCAACCGTTGAAGCACAGATTCAAACTGCCCTACAAAATTGCCAGGATTACGATTTTGAGTATCGCTTGCGCTTGCCCAATGGCGAAATTCGCTGGGTAGATGCTTTTGGACGGGGTGAATACAATGCTGATGGTTCAGTGAGCCATATGGTAGGCGTTGTTCAAGACATTACCAAACGCAAACTTGCAGAAGAAACGCTGCGCCAAAGTGAAGAAACCGCACGACGACAACTTGCTGAAATTGAAGCCATTTATGCTACCGCACCCATTGGGCTATGTGTATTAGACCGGGAATTTCGCTTTGTTCGGATCAACGACTTTTTAGCGGAAATTAACGGAGTTCAGGCTTCTGAGCATATCGGGCGACCAGTGCGGGAAGTTTTGCCTGAACTAGGAGAAATACAAGAAAGTTTTTTCCAGGAAGTGGTACAAACGGGTAAACCTATTTTGAATCAGCAGGTGCATGGCACCATTCCCGGACAACCTGACAGAGAACGAGATTGGTTGACCAGCTATTACCCATTGCGAAGTGGTAATGACCAAATTTTGGGTATTAATGTCACAGTTCAGGAAATTACTGAGCAGAAATTAGCAGAACAGGCTTTGCAAGAACGTGCTAACGAACTAACGCAACTGAACGCGATTCTGGCGCAAACTACGGCGCTTTTACAAGAGCGTAATCGTGATTTGGATCAGTTTGCTTACGTCGTCTCTCATGATTTGAAGGCACCATTGCGGGCGATCGCAAATCTGTCTGTCTGGATTGAAGAAGACTTGATGGATCAAATTCCTGAGGAAAACCAGAAGCAACTGCAATTGCTGCGATCGCGCGTTTACCGTATGGAAGCTCTGATCAATGGCTTGCTTCAATACTCCCGCATTGGACGAATTGAGGCAAAAATCGAAACCTTTGAAGTCAAGGATTTACTCAACGAAACTGTAGATTCTCTGGCACCTCCACCAACCTTTACGGTTGAGATCGGGGCGGATATGCCAACATTAACTACCCGACGATTGCTTCTCGGTCAAGTCTTTGCCAACTTGATCAGCAACGCCATTAAGCACCACGATCGCACGGATGGAGTAGTTCGCGTTTCTGTTGAGGATAAAGGCTCGTTTCTAGAATTTGCCGTATCCGATGACGGACCTGGGATTGAACCTCAGTATCACACCAAAATTTTCACTATTTTCCAAACGCTCAAAGCCCGTGATGAACAAGAGAATACGGGAATTGGATTATCAATTGTAAAGAAAATTGTGGAAACAGAAGGGGGGACTGTTTACGTGGAGTCTCAAGTAGGGGGAGGTACAACCTTCCGATTTACCTGGTTAAAGCAACCCAAAACGGCGATTGCCGTTGGCTAAACCCTCAAATCCCCCAAAACAAAAATGGGGGGATTTGAGAAAACACAATGGCAGAGATCAAACGTTGTGCAAAAATTCGCGGTTTGAAGACCGAGAAGGATCAAAGCCTTCATTTCGTACCCGCCGCCGCAGATCACCCGGATCAGGTGAGGCTTTCACCGCTTCGTCGGGGCTAATTTTGCCCAATAGCACCAGATCACACAAGACCTGGTTCATTACCTGCATTCCCTCATTTGCGCCTGTTTCCATCAACTGGAAGGCTTCGGTTTCGTTCCCTTTTAGCAAGTAGTCTGCCATTGCTGGAGTGTTAATCAAAATCTCATGGGCCGCCGTTCGTCGTCCATCCGTTGTAGGAATCAGCAATTGAGCAATGACTGAAATCAGCGACTCGGTGATTTGCACCCGCATAGCTGGTTGCTCATCCGGGTTGTAAATGTTGAGTAATCGGTTTAAAGCGTTGATCGCGTTGCGAGTGTGCAGCGTTCCCAATACCAGGTGACCCGTTTGAGCCGCTTTCAGGGCAGTATCCACTGTGATGCGATCGCGCATTTCCCCAATCAGAATCACGTCCGGATCTTCCCGTAACACCGCTCGTAGCGCGTGTTGGAACTCCAGGGTATGGAGTCCCACTTCTCGCTGACTAACCAGGCACTTTTGCGACGTGTGGACATATTCAATCGGGTCTTCGATCGTCACAATGTGGCGGGTACTGGTTTCATTCATGTGGCGAATCATGGCAGCCAGGGTAGTAGACTTACCCGATCCAGTGGGTCCCGTCACCAGAATTAAGCCTTGCGAGAACGTAGACAGGTATTTCAGTACTTCCGGCAGTCCCAAGCCATCAATGGATGGAACTTCTAACGAAATTAGCCGCAGTACGATCGCCCCACCCGTCAGAGAATCAAAACAGTTCACCCGGCAGCGCACCAATCCTGGATAAAAAATGGCAGTATCCAGTTCCTTATTCTGAGCAAACAGTTGCCGCTGGTGAGGCGTTAGAATTTCAGCCAAATACTGCTCAAAAAGCTGCGGTGTTACCTTCACCTGATCACGCAGAACCACCATTTGCCCCTGAATCCGAAATCGTGGTGACTCTCCCACCCGGATGTGAATATCCGAAGCCTGACGAGCATGGGCATCCCGTACCATCTGCTCAATCATGTTCTTTGGCTTGATAGTTGCTGAAGACGCTGGAGCGGGGGGCGGTGGTGGCACTGGAGATGAACCTTCGTTGTGGCGAGGGGTCATTGAACTGTTCATTAACGTCTCCCAAGTAAATGACTTATCAGGAAAAACTCATCAAGCCGTCAAAGAGGTCGATTGGGTAAGACCTGGGTAAACTAGCCTGAAGGGATATAAAACGATAAGCAAGCCGTAAATTTGCTGACACAAATTTTTTTAATACTCCTCATTGTATCGATTATCTCTGTAGGAGTCCGGATTTTTAGATTCTCGTCATCAAACCTATTTCACAATGGCTCCGCAAAACCATGCGTCTAAACCGAAAAATTACCGACTGGTTCGAGTCTCACTGGGTTACCCCTGCTTATAGCGGTGGGTTACTGGGAGGGCTATCGGTATTTTTCTTTATAGCCGGGATGAACACCCTATCTGGCTGGCTATATGTCATCAGCGGAATCGGCTTGGCACTGCTGGCGATCGCTGCCATTTTACCAAGACGCACTCTGCGAAAGCTTAACGTGGCACGTGCACCGATTCACCCTGTTAGTGCGGGGGACGTGTTAACCATTGAACTAATCATCGAAAATCAGAGTAACCAACCCAAAGCCCTGATTCAAGTCAAGGATGAAATACCCTTAACCTTAGGCAATCCAGCCACTCGATCAATTGAATTCATCCCAGCCCAACGCTCCCATCACTGGATGCATTACTACCCAACGCAGCGTCGGGGAATTTACAGTTGGCAAACGGTGCAACTCCGGACGGCAAATCCGTTGGGTTTGTTTTGGTGTCGCCAGAGCTATGAAGTGAAGGCACACGCGGTCGTGTACCCCACCGTGCTACCACTCACTCGCTGCCCGTTAATTGACGAAATGGGTCAGGATGCCAGTTTGCTGTTTAGCAGCGATCGCCGCGCTCACGCTGCCACAGAGGGATTAACCCGATCTCTACGTCCTTATCGCTGGGGTGACCCAATCCGCTTAGTACACTGGCGATCAAGTGCGCGGTATGGCGAACTGCGAGTACGGGAACTGGAAGTTTTCACGGGTGGGCAAGAACTGATCATTGCACTGGATAGTAATACACCCTGGCTGGTGGATGGGGTTGATTCATCGGTTGACCCGTTTGAGGAAGCGGTAATTGCCGCGGCATCGCTTTATTTCTATGCTTGCCACCGCAATTTAAATGTAAAACTATGGTCAGCCGCCACAGGCTTGATCCAGGGCAATCAGGTGGTATTGGAAGCGCTGGCAGCAACTCAGGCGGGTGAGGAAGCGCGAGTTCCCCATCTCCCGACGGTACCCATCGTTTGGTTGACGCAAAACTCCGCCAGCTTGAAAACGTTGCCCAGGGGAAGCCGCTGGATTCTTTGGACACAACTTGACGGTGAGGCTCAGGGTCGCGATCGCAGCCGGGGAATCGCCAGTCAATATTCTGGTATTCTCATCCAGCCAGAACAGCCCTTGCAGCAGCAACTTCAAAATCCAGCCAGTCGGCTTTAAGATAAACTCACCCTGTAAGCTCCCTCGTTATCTGGGTGCAAATCTGAGAAAAGTCATGAAAGACATGCCTGAAGAATTTTGGCAGGGAGTGGAGCAGTTTAACCAGCAGGAGTTTTATGCCTGTCACGATACGCTGGAAGCAATCTGGATTAATGCACTACCGGACGAGAAAAATTTTTACCAGGGAATTTTGCAAATTGCTGTAGCGCTGCATCATTTAAGCAACTATAACTGGCGCGGCGCAGTGATTCTAATGGGAGAAGGCACGAATCGACTACGAACCTATCAATCTGACTATGGCGGCATTGATGTAGACAGGTTCGTGGATGAAACAGGGGTGTTGCTGAAGCAGCTTCAAGTTGCAGGACCCGATCGCGTAGAAGCGATCGCTCAACAATTAGGACTTTCCTCTACAGACAATGTAAATTTTTCAGCGCCTGAAGCGTTGCAGTTGCCGAGGATTCAGAAATGGGGAATGAGTAACGGGTGATGGGATAGAAGATGGGGGATTGAAGATTAGTGAAAGGCATCAAGGGGATGGGCAAGACAGACCGTAGGGGTAGTGCCTCGTGCTTGCTTTCTTCCTTTTCATACAGATAGCAGAAACTTTGCGAAACGGTTTGGCGTCTGTATGTTATGACTGGTGTGGTGCAGTTCATCAAATTTTATCGTCAGAATTTGGTGTAAACCGTCGTCGGTGTCGTCTTTTTAGTGTCACATCCCCAATCCTGTACTGTAAGATTCTTGAGTAATCTGGTACAGGCGGTTCAACCTTTACCTGCTCTTGTTCGCCCCATGATGCATCGTCTTCCCATTTCTCAATTTTCTCGACGCTGGCTGGCACTCGCTGCGATCGCACCAGTCACGCTGTCAGCGGTTCTCCTCTCAAATAGCTCGTTGAATTTAGCCTCCTCGCAAAACCAGGTGGCGATCGCGCAAACCGGTGCTGAACCTGGTCGCCCGCTGACGTTGCGATCGGATATTCAAGAGGCAAACGCGAAAACTGGCGTAATCACCGCCCGCGGAAATGTCCAAATTTACTACCCTGCAAGACAAATTCAGGCGACCGCTGCTCAGGCGCAATACTTTAGCCGCGAACGCCGCATCATCCTCACAGGCGATGTGTATGTATTGCAGCAGGGGAACAGCCTGCGAGGTGAAACCATTACCTATTTAATTGATGAAGGGCGATTTGTCGCCCTGCCCCAGGCCCCCAAACAAGTGGAAGCAATCTACATTCTGCAAGAAGCACCATCTCCCTCCCCCACGCCCGCCGCAGTTCCCATCCCTTCTCCAGTGGTTGAACCTTTTGGTCAGCCGGAGTTTTCTGCTCCGAACAATCCAACCAACACCACTCCTTAAAACCTTAGAAGACTGTGTTAGCCGTCTACTTTGGTAAGATGATTTTGCCAATTGCTGGATAAAAGCTGTGCTTGGAGTAGGCTGTTGAAGATCGTATTGGAGAACATACATAAGTCCTACGGGCAACGGAAAATCGTTAGCCGTGTGAGTCTCTCGGTTGCACAGGGAGAAATCGTTGGCTTGTTGGGACCCAATGGCGCAGGTAAAACCACAACGTTTTACATTGCAACAGGGTTGGAGAAGCCAAACGATGGACAAGTCTGGCTGAATGATACTGAAATTACCTCCATGCCGTTTCATAAACGGGCACGGTTAGGAATTGGGTATTTAGCGCAAGAAGCCAGCATTTTCAGACATTTAACGGTTCGAGAGAATATTTTGTTGGTAATGGAGCAGACAAATGTTCCCCGCTCAGAATGGGACAGTCGAGCCAATTACCTGCTGCACGAATTTCGTCTAGAGAAGGTTGCGAATACGTTGGGGATTCGGGTTTCTGGTGGAGAGCGTCGCCGGACGGAACTAGCCAGAGCCTTAGCGGCTGGGCAAGAAGGTCCAAAGTTTTTGTTATTAGATGAGCCATTTGCTGGAGTAGACCCGATCGCCGTTGCCGAAATTCAGCAAATTGTCTCCAACCTGCGAGAGCGCAATTTAGGTATCCTGATTACCGATCACAACGTGCGTGAAACGCTGGCAATTACTGAACGCTCCTACATCATGCGAGATGGACAAATTTTGGCGGCAGGCAGTTCAGAAGAACTTTACAACAACCCCCAGGTAAGACAGTATTATCTCGGCGATCGCTTCCAGGTCTAGCGTCGCCCCTTCGGTTACAAACGTTTATCTTTGAACAATGAATGGCTACTAGCGCTACTACCGCAAATAAGCCCTCCTTCAATCCCTCAAAGGGTTTTAGCTTCGGTCTAACGATCATGGATCGTTACATCGCGACCGAGCTGATTATGCCGTTTTTGTTTGGGGTGGTTGCCTTTACCTCAATCGGGCTGTCGATTGGTGTGCTACTAGACTTGTTGCGTCGCGTCACCGAATCTGGGCTACCGCTTTCCACCGCGCTACAAATACTGCTGCTGAAGCTGCCGTATTTTGTGGGATTTGCTTTTCCCATGTCCATGCTGTTGTCTTGCTTGATGGTGTATGGACGGTTATCCAGTGATAGCGAACTGATCGCGCTGCGAAGCTGTGGGGTGAGTGTCTATCGGCTGGTAGCACCCGCGATCGCGATTGGACTTTTGGTAACAGCGATCAACTTTGCCTTTAATGAAGCGATCGTTCCCGCCGCCAATCGACAAGCCTCCGATGTATTGGAGCAAGCGGTAAATAAAGCAAAACCCTCCTTCCGTGAACGAAATATTCTTTATCAAGAATTTCGTAAAGTCCGGCTCCCCGATGGACGTAGAGAAGAATTACTTTCCCGAACCTTTTACGCCAGAGAATTTGATGGTCAACGGATGAAAGGCTTGACCATTCTAGACTTCTCCAAAGATGGATTGAACCAAATTGTGGCATCGGAATCTGCCATGTGGAATCCAGAGCAAAAATCCTGGGACTTTTTCAACGGCACAATCTACCTGGTAGCTCCTGATGGGTCTTATCGAAACATCGTGCGATTTGAGCAACAGGAGCTAAAATTGCCCCGAACTCCGCTGGATATCGCCAAAACCTCCCGCGACTCAGACGAGATGAATGTGGCGGAAATCAATGAATATCTGCAACTGATTGAGCAGAGCGGGAATCAGCGAGAGATTCGCAAGATGCGGTTGCGGTTGCAACAGAAGATGTCGCTTCCCTTTGCTTGCCTGGCATTTGGGATTGTGGGGGCAACGATGGGAGTGCGTCCCCAGCGAACTAGCCGCGCCGCTGGGTTTGGTCTCAGCCTAATTATCATCGTTTCCTATTACTTGCTGATTATTCTGGGACAAGCACTCTATCAGTTTGGAGTTTTCAATGCCTTTTTTGCGGGTTGGCTGCCTACGATCGCTGCGATGGGCGCTGGAGTTTTTCTGCTGTTCCGCTTAAATCGCTAAACTGAGAGAGTTTGTAAATTTAGCACTAAGAGATCCGTATATTCCGCAGTGGACTCAGTCCTTTCTCTTCAGTAATAGACACATAAAATTCTGTCACATATTTAACAGAATCTTATTCCAAACCCGGTATCTGGTGGCTTTTGTTGGGGCAGGATGAGTGTAGTTCACCTCAAACCTCAACAAAGGCTGGATGATTATGAAACGGAATTTGATGTTCGCAACGCTACTGGGTGCTTCTGTAGCTGTGGGACTGATTTCGGTTACAAGTGAGGGTGCAAAGGCTCAATCGCTGGGTGCTGGTTGGACCTATCAGTACGATGCGGTGGGTGATGGTTCAGGCGGTAATCAGTACGATATTCGCGGCATGGCAATGAGCGTTCAGGGCGATCGCCTGTTTGTAGCATTAACAGGTGGCACGTCGCTGACCGGTGTGCAAGAAAATGGTGTGACCAACGGCACGATTGGCTGGGGCGATCTGTTCTTCAACTTCTCTGGCAAAAAGTTTGCTGATGCCGCCGCCGCCGGACAGTTGTTTGGAGTGCGCTTTGCTGCTACCAACGACTCAGCGGTTGGACTAGGGGTGTATTCTAATGTTAAAACCACCAGCGTAGCGACCCAAAATATGGGTTATAGCAGCCTGGAATCTTATTACAATGCTGGGTTTGACAAAGCCAACACGCAAGGAACCGCGATCGCGACCAAGCAAGCCGCTTACGATTACTACGGCAAGGGCAGCATCCAAAACTCGATTTCCTCCGGTGTGAAACTGGGTGATGTCGCTGTTCTGATGGGTGCGGATTTAAGCAAACTGGGCTTGAACTTTGGTGATAAAGCGGGTTCTAATACCTTTGGCTTTAGCCTTGACCGCAGCCTGTTGCCTACCGGTAGCTTCCTGGCGAACGTGTTCCTGGAGTGCGGTAATGATGGCGTGGCATTCAATGCCAGTGCTGTTCCCGAACCCACCACAATGGCAGGTGCAGCGATGGGTGCAGCAGCTTTGGCTGGGCTGAAGCGGATGAAGCGCCGCAAGCAAGAAAAGGCTGCTGAAGCATAAAGCGATCGCGCCTTTATAGATATAGCTTTGGTCAGAACGCTTAGGACAGGAAAAAGTGGCAAAGCCAATGCTGGGTAGGCGTTCTGACTCGCCATAGCCACGTTACAGATGGCTACGGCTATAAAACGCAACCACTCTCAAAATAGGGCATATCGCTGGATGTACCTACACCCAGCGATATTTTTTTGACGTTGGATATGAACGCTAAAAGCGCCGAATGATGGCTTCGGCAAACTCTGAGCATTTGAGCGGATCAACAGGTGGTTCCATCAATCGCGCCAGGTCATAGGTTACCTCGCGATTGGAGATGGCATCGCCCAAGCCTTTTTTAATCAGGTCAGCGGCTTCTTGCCAACCCAGATATTCCAGCATCATCACACCTGAAAGAATCAGAGAACCAGGGTTGACGCGATCGAGTCCAGCATGTTTAGGAGCAGTGCCGTGAGTGGCTTCAAAGATGGCGCACTCGTCGCCGATGTTGGCTCCAGGACCCATGCCCAATCCCCCGACGATCGCCGCCGCCGCATCGGAAAGGTAATCTCCATTCAGGTTCATGGTTGCCAGGATTGAGTATTCATCCGGGCGGGTCTGGATCTGTTGGAAGATGCTGTCGGCAATGCGATCGTTGACCATAATTTTGTCTTTCCACTTGCCGTTGCCGTGAGTGTCCCCAATGGCATCCAGCACTTGCTTCACCTCAGCGCATACCGCGTCCCGCTTCTCCACGGTGAGGGCATCGTAACCAGGTTCAATCATGCGGGCGTTGTCTTCCAGTGATAGGTCTGGGTTCTTTTCCTGATTGCCCAAAATCCAGGATTCTCGCTCCGTGATGCATTCCCCCCGAAATTCCGTGGTTGCTAATTCGTAACCCCAATCGCGAAAGGCTCCTTCGGTGTACTTCATGATGTTGCCCTTGTGTACCAGGGTCACCATTTGCTTATTTTGGGGCAGGCGCAGGGCGTGCTTCATAGCGCGACGTACTAATCGCTGCGAACCCGTTTTGCTAATTGGTTTAATGCCAATGCCTGCATCCAGCGGAATCCGTTTTTTACCGTGTTCGGGGGTGCTGGGGATCAAGTCTTCATTCAGGAGTTTGATCAGGCGATCACACATTTCCGTTCCCTGTCGCCATTCAATTCCTAAATAAATATCTTCAGTGTTCTCCCGGTACACGATCACGTCTAGTTTTTCGGGGGTTTTGTGGGGAGAGGGGGTGCCTGCGTAGTATCGACAGGGGCGAATACAAGCATACAAATCAAAGATTTGGCGGAGGGCAACGTTGAGCGATCGAATACCACCGCCGATGGGAGTGGTTAACGGACCTTTAATCGCAACGCCATAGGTTTTGATGGCGGTCAGGGTATCTTCTGGCAGGTATTGGTAGGTGCCATACAGCTCACAGGCTTCGTCGCCAGCGTATACCTTAAACCAGGAGATTTTGCGTTTACCCCCATACGCCTTTTCCACGGCGGCATCAAAGACTCGTTGAGAGGCTGGCCACAGGTCAATGCCCGTTCCATCCCCACGAATGAACGGAATGATGGGATTGTCGGAAACCACTGGCTCACCGTTTTGGAAGGTGATAGTCGCTCCAGTTTCCGGGGGAGCAATTTTTTCGTAAGTCATGTGGGGTCACTCCTGTATCATGCTGCAACGTCCGCTAAGGGCACATCATACCTTGCCCAGCTTGGATTTATTCTCGTCTGCTGTGGGGTAAGGATATCGCAGTTGGTGCAGTTGAGTTGTGTTTTTTGATCTGTTTTCTAGCCTGAAATTCCGTCGGTTAAGTCTGTTCCTTCCCATTCCAAAGTGTCACCGATCGCATTGCCCGTATGATACGCCGCCAGCAAGACTTCGCTGGTTTTGCCCCAGGTGATCGCACCCGTGGCATCTAGCCCAATTGCGCCGAGATCTCGTTGATTCTGATAGGCTTCTTTGAAAGAACGCTCAAACGCCTCTCGCAGCGGCAAGCCATCCACTACCCGAATCACAATCCGGGCTGCCAAACACTCATCAATAATGTCTTCGCCAATACCCGTACAACTGACTGCTGCCTGAGCAGTGGCGTAATTGCCCGCAGGCATGGCAGAATCACTTACTCGCCCAATCCGCTCAAACCCTTTGCCGCCTGTGGATGTGCCAACTGCTAAGCGTCCCTGATCATCCAGCACCACCACCCCAATCGTGCCGCGTCCGGCACTGTCTTCCACCAATTCTCTTTCAGCAACCACGCCTGCCATCTGTTTCTCAAAATTTTCCTGGCGTTCGTGCATCCATTCTTGCAGGCGAATATCGGTCAGTGGATTGTAGGGCGGCAGTTCCAGTTCCCGCAAGAGTTCCGTCGAGCCAATATCCGACAAAACGCGATCAGGTGATTCTTGCAATGCCAAAGCTAGCCGAATTGGGTTTTGCACACGAGACACGTTAATCACGCCGCTGAATCGCTGCGCTACACCATTCATCAATGCTGCGCTCATGCGAATTTGCCCATCGGACTGTAACACTGAACCCGTACCCGCATTAAACCGGGGATCGTCTTCAAGCAACTGGCAACCTTTAACAACGGCTTCTTGCGCGGTTGCACCCGATAGCAACAAGGGATACACCTCTTCCAACACTCTGTGCAGCGATCGCCGAACAATTTCAACGCCACCTTTTCCCTTTAAAGAACTTCCCGCGCCTCCATGAATAATCAATTTGGGTTGCACCCGTTGGGCAGCCATTCAACAAACCTCCACTAAAAACTGGGATGGGATATGGAACTAAGCCGTATCCCCACCTTCGCCCTTTGCGTTTGAACGACGTTTACGACAGCGATCTGAGCAGTACTTCACGTCATCCCAGCAATCTTCCCACTTTTTGCGCCAGGTAAATGAGCGATCGCATACCGGACAAATTTTTGTTGGCAGGTTGGATTTAGAAACTCCGCGAGGCATGGGATTAAAAGGGGCTAGGGGACTGGGTATCGGGTGTAGGGCAGGAAGAGGGGGATAGGGTATCGGGTGTAGGGTAGAGAGGGGGCTTGAAACAGCAGGAATTGGCTGGATTGTAATACTTGTTTACAAGAATATGCCACTTTTACCCGTCCCCCCTATCTCCTGTTCCCCATTCCCTAAACCCCCATCCCCATGCCCTCCCTTGCTCTAGAAGCCATTCGCATTATTCTCGTTGAGCCGGCCGGCCCGTTGAATGTTGGGTCGGTGGCGCGAGTCATGAAAAATATGGGGTTGAGTCAGCTAGTGTTGGTGAACCCCCATTGTGACTACGTGGGATCAGAAGCTCGACAAATGGCGGTTCGTGCAGCAGATGTGTTGGAAGCGGCACGGGTCGTTGCAACGCTAGCAGATGGATTGGTGGGGTGTCGGCGGGCGATCGCAGCAACTGGGCGACCCTGGTCTCCTACGATTACTTTGGAAGCTCCCCGTGATGCCCTTCCCTGGCTGCTAGAATCTGCGGCTGAACCAGACAGCATGGCCCTAATCTTTGGTCCTGAGGATCGGGGCTTAAACAATGAGGAGCTAAGTCACGCCCATCGATTTGTCTATATTCCTGCCAATCCCGATTATCCCTCCCTCAACCTGGCGCAGGCAGTAGGGATTTGCTGTTATGAACTGCATCAGTACGGGAGAAGGCAGGAGGTAGAAGGCAGAAACCAGAAAGGTTTGAGATTGCCGATTGAAGATTCTAGATTGGAGGAGTCAGAAATCAGAAGTCAGAAGTCAGGTGAGATAAACCAGGGTATCGGGTATCGAGTATCGGGTATGGATTTACCTCACCCCCCCCACCCCCATTCCTCATCCCCTATTCCCCAGCCCCCCGCACCTCTGGACGAATTGGAAGGCTTTTATCAACAGTTTGAGGCGCTGCTTTTGGAGGTGGGCTATTTGTTGCCTCACACGGCTGACAGCCGCATGAAGAAGTTTCGTCGGCTTTATAACCGGGCACTCCCAACTAGCGAAGAGGTGGCGATGTTGCGGGGAGTTTTGCGCCAGATGAGTTGGGCACTGAAGCAAGTCAAGTGATAAGAAGGGGTGATTGCAAAAAAGTTCACAAATCCGTTTAATCAACTCTGCTCTATTAGGTTAAAAGTTATATAGGCGGCAATCCGTTGGCTGGACTGGATTTTGCAGTTGCTAAGAGCGGCGTAAATCGTGTAAATCTTGATAAGAAGAAAATAAGCGTTTTCAGCAATTCCGTAGAGAATTAACAAAGCGAAACGTTTAACTCGACAGTCCAGAATAATTCTGCTAACGTTTGCCATGAATTTGGTGATGGAGCGTATGTATGCCAGAGTCAGGAGGGTCTTCACAAAGTTCGCGCAGCAGCAGATCGGATCTGCTTAAGCGTCGCCGTCAACCCTCGCGATCGCGCAATGTTCCTCACAAGGGGGATATTTGCCAAATCGGTGCTGGCTCAGCTACTTCAAAGAATGTGCAAAAAGGGTTTAATCTTTGGGGCTGGTTGGCGGGTAAGCGCTCTCGGCGGCAACAGCGTGCTCACAAACTTAGTGGCATGACGGGGCATGTTCCGTTAGAGCGACAGTCACTCGGCGCGAACGGCGATCGCCGTTCCGGTTCAATCAGTCAATTGGGTCAACTAAGCACCAGTCGAAATCAGACATCATCGACACCTTCTCAACCGTTCTCGGCTGCTGTTCAGCGTGATAGTCGGCAGTCTGCGTCAGGCATCTCCCCAGCAAATCGTCGGCTGCAATCGTTGAATGGCAGAAGCCAATCTTCATCGCCGAACGAACCGTTACGCAGAAACGTGGATAATTCCCGCTCCAATTTTTCTGATTCCACGTCGATGATGCCCCAGTCTCGCCGACGCGGGTACTCAGAGGCGCGATCGCAGGTAACGCCGTTGTCTCACCGTTCTAAAACTCGGTTTCAGGCAAACCAACCCACCCTAATTCAAGCCAGTACGTCTCTGCAACAATCGACCCTACTCCAAGGACAGAAAACGCTCTTGACAGATGGGCGGCGTTCCAAGTTGCGGAAGCAGGAAGAAGTTTCTGTTCGTCCTCAATCTCGCAGTTTAGCGATCGCCCTGTATGCAGCGCGAATGGTGATTCTAAGTGTGGGTGTGGGCGTGCTTGCAGGAACGGTTCTGTCTGCGTGGAATCCAGCCAACAATTCTGTTTGGGGTGATGGCACCAATCAATCTATCAAACAGGCAAGCTCGGTTGGAAAGAATGCACCAGCACACCCAGCAACATCTAATCAGCTTGTCTTGACCCAGGAACTAGCACCACTGAAAACGGCTGTGCAAAATGTGGCGCAACAATATCCTGGATTTACTCCGGGCGTTTTTCTCATCGATCTAGACAATAACAGTTTTGTCGATTGGGGTGGCAGCGGTAGTTTTGCAGCCGCTAGTACCATTAAAGTTCCAGTTCTGATTGCGTTTTTTCAGGATGTGGACAATGGCAAGGTTCGCCTGGATGAAAAGTTGACAATGCGAAAGGATTTGATCGCTACAGAGTCTGGGGATATGCAGTATTTGCCGCCAGGGGCGCAGTTCACTGCCCTAGAAACTGCCACCAAGATGATTACGATCAGCGATAACACAGCAACCAATATGTTGATTGATCGGTTGGGTGGCATTCAGGCTGTGAACCAACGGTTTAAGTCTTGGGGATTATCAGCTACCCAAATTACGAATTTATTGCCCGATTTGAAGGGCACAAATACGACTAGCCCTAAAGAATTGGCTAGCTTGATGGTACGGGTTAGCCAGGGCGAGTTGGTTTCGCTGAGATCGCGCGATCGCCTGCTGGATATCATGCGTCGCACAGTTAACAATAGTCAACTGCCACAAGGCTTAGGAGAAGGCGCAACGATCGCTCATAAAACTGGTGATATTGGTATTTTGATTGGTGACGTAGGATTGGTTGATATGCCCAGCGGCAAACGTTATGCTACCGCCGTTTTGATTAAGCGCGCCTTCAACGATGATCGCGCCTACGATCTGGTGCAGAAAATTTCCCGCGTCATGTATCAACACTTTGTGAACGCAACAACGCCACAAAATCGCTCGGCAACTCCCACTCCCACAACTCCGCTTACTCCTAAATTGGAACCGGAAGAAACCAATACTGATGCTCAGTACATCCCAGACGACGCACCCAACACACCAGAACGATCCATCGAACCACCTGACTCAGTCCAGGCATCCACCCCTTACTAGTGCTGTATCTGCGGTTAACCGGGGTTTAAGGGCTTCATCAGGCGATGAATGCCGCCTGCCCGGGTCATTTGCTCAAAGCGATCGGTGGTTTTGCTAAGAGCGATCGTGTAACCTCGTTTTTCAAGCATTTGTTTGGCGATCGCATTGTTGTAGGCAACATCCGTACAAATAGCGTCACAATTCTGGGCTGCTGCCTGTTGCTCTGCCTGGCTTAAGAGGTAAGAGCCAATGCCCCGATGCTGAAATTGGGGTAAAACACTAACTCCTAGAATGTAGTAGTCGTTAAGGGCGACTTCTTGTTTGATGCGGCTAAAATCTGCCACGTTCACCAGAATTTTGGGTAATTTTCGCAGTGGCATGATCCGCGCCATGACAAAATGCACCTTTTCGTCTGCCTGCCGCTTCAATGCCCCTGGATAGCTAATAAGCAACCCCACCGGATGCCCCTCCACTTCCACCACCTGGGTATGCTCGTAGCTAAAGGCATGATGGGGAAATTGAAATGCTTGATACAAAATGTCTTCTGCTTGATGAGACGGGGATGCCAAAATGTAGCTGAATAAGGCAGGACCTGCCGCCAACAAAAGAGGGGCGGCCCAAGCGGCATCGTTTGCGATCGCCCAACGCAACGTCAGGCTTTGAGTAAATAGCGAAGACCCCATAGGATGCATAATTGAGCATCAATTCTTTAAACTTCTCTCAAGTCTAAAGGGTTTTGCTTTTGTTGTTGTGTTCACAAAGTGCAGAAATCTTAGAAAAATCAATGGTTTGGATCGGCGATACCTCCTTTATTTAGTGCATCATGGGTGAGTAGCGCCGTCTGTTCATACATGGGGAAATGTCGCTAGATTACACTGTTCGGGAAAGCCCAAAAGCTAAACACGTCTCCTTGAAAATGTCAATTACGGGAGATCTTGAGGTTATTGTTCCTAAAGGATTTGACCAGAAACGCATTCCTGAGATTCTACAGAGTAAGCAACGCTGGATAGAACGGGTTGTGCGGCGGATGGTGACTCAGCAAACGCAGGCTGGCACAGATGTTTTGGCAGAACGTCCAAACCGGATAGCACTGCAAGCGATCGCCCAAACCTGGCAGGTTGAGTATCGAACCACCGATCATCCTGGTGTTCGGGTGGTTGAACGCTCTAACCATCAATTGATTCTGCAAGGGAATACAACCGACATCGAGATCTGTAAAGTAGCGCTGCAACAATGGATTGCCAGTAAAGCCAAAATGTATTTACCTTCCTGGCTGCAAAAAGTTAGCCAGGAAGTGCGGTTACCGTTTCAGCAGGTCTCCGTTCGTCAACAAAAAACGATTTGGGGCAGTTGCTCTGTTCGTAAAACCATTAGCCTCAACTGCAAACTCTTATTTTTGCCTAAACCGCTCGTAAGATACGTTCTGATACATGAGCTTTGCCACACAGTTCATCTCAATCATTCTCGCGATTTTTGGGCACTTGTCAGTAAGCATGAGCCTGACTACCGTTCTCTAGATACCAGCCTGCGGGATGCTCGATACCTGGTTCCCTGGTGGATGGAGCAGTAAATGACGTTAGCTCCCTGGCGATCGCCCCTGGCTCGTGCTCTGCACCGCAACCGCTCTCTACCCTATGCCCGCTACTTGCAACTGGCAACAGTTCATGCGGATGGTCGCCCCGCTAATCGCACCGTAGTCTTCCGTGGGTTTCTGGATGAGACGAACCAACTGAAGTTTGTCACCGATGCTCGCAGCGACAAAGCAGAGCAAATTGAACATAATGCCTGGAGCGAAGCCTGCTGGTATTTTCCCAACACTCGAGAACAATTTCGCTTGTCGGGGAAATTAACCCTGGTGCGTATGAATTGTGCGGATGAGTCGGCAGTGAAGGCAAGACAGCGATCGTGGCAAGAGCTGTCGGATGCTGCCCGCCTTCAATTCGCCTGGGCACATCCTGGCAAACCCAGGGATGAAAATGGTTTTAACCCTCTACAGCCCGATTCAGTGATTCCCCTACCCCACTTCTGCCTGCTCTTGCTCAACCCCACCCGGGTTGATCATCTGGAACTACGAGGCAATCCTCAGAACCGCCGACTCTATTGGTTTGATGCAGCCAATGATTGGTTTGTTCAGGATATCAACCCCTAGCACTAATTTGGAAGTGGATGATACTCAGAAGGTTGTACTGGCTGAACTTCAGGAGTTTACGTAAGACAGAATAACCGCCAGGCAGAAACCCTCAAACTTTTAGCAACTAGCGTATTTGCTCTGAGTGCAGTTTGCATTCTGGCGATTACTGGTTTTTACCGCTAGACAAAAATATCAACTGGAAAAGGGCAATCACCCGCAAAAAAGGTTGATCCCTGAAATTAATAGGTAAAGGCAGAAACCAAAGGTGAGCTATAATAACAAAGCTTGGGCGATTAGCACAGTGGTAGCGCACTTCCTTCACACGGAAGGGGTCACTGGTT
>JACYLN010000050.1 GCA_015272515.1 Leptolyngbyaceae cyanobacterium C42_A2020_001
TCATCTCTGCATTTTACGCCGCAGAGCGGCGGGGAATTGACCCGCAGAGATTAAAATTTTCTAAAGCTTCCTGTTGCTGCCCACGATTGCACAACATATATCCGCGCCTCAAATGGGCAAGTCCGCCTGAACGCTGCACCTCTGAATAAAGGAAATGAGTTATTAGGAGAATTGGTTTGAGTAACCAAAGTAATGTTGATTTGATCGTATGAAGAAAGTCAATCATACCTAGCCCTTAAATTTTTCCCTATCTAGGTGCTAGGTTTAGTTTTCCCACTATCTCACCGTTAAGCGCTGTTGCTGGTTTGAAGAGTAAAGAGGGAAGTGCTTAATCTGAGGAATGTTCACTGGTGAGTGCTGTGGCAAACTGGGCTTCGTCAGCAATTTTGCGAAACTGGCGCAGCAGGGTACTTTTGCCCACCCCACCTTGACCCCAGACGTTGAAGATGAAGTAGTCGCGGAATTCTGGCGATCGCTCCAGGTTTTGCCAAAATAGGGCAATCTGCGGTTCTCGTCCGACAAAAGTAGTTTGCTGACGCTGTTTAACAATCTCTTGCAGGCTTTTAGATTTTTTGGGCGGGTTCATCGGATGGGGGATGATGAGCGGCGAATGTGATTACCTTAGCGAATTTTTCTGCGAGCGTCGCTATCCATTTGGGATCAGGTTAGGTGGGCGCAGACCTGGGTGGTGATGTCTAAAAAGCGTTGGACGGTTGGGCTTGGATATTTGCGCCAGATCATCAGAACTTCCACCATTGGAGTTGAGTCTTGTAAGGGTTTGTAGATGACTCCCTGGCGTTGAAGATTTTGCAACGAGAGTGGCACGATCGCCACTCCCATTTCAGCCGCTACTAAACTCACAATCGTCTGCATTTGAATCGCCTCTTGCACCACCTGCGGGCTAAAGCCTACCTGCAAACATAGGCTGATGATTGGGTCATACAAGCCTGGAGCAACGACACGAGGAAATAAGATGAAAGGTTCATTTGCTAGCGATCGCACCGATACCTGATCGCGTTTTTGCAGCGGGTGAGAGTCTGGCAGCGCTACCATCAACGGTTCTCGAAAAATGGTCGCTGTTGCCAATTCTGGCTGTTCCACTGGCGGCCGGGCAAACCCCACATCTAATTTGCCTTCTACCAGTGCCTGCAACTGCTCACGGGTGGTTAGCTCCTGCAACTCCAGCGTGACATTGGGAACTTGGCGACGAAAGGCTTGCAAAATCGGCGGCAGAACGTTGTACGCGGTGGAGCTAACAAAGCCGATCGCCAGTTGTCCCACTTCGCCCCGGCTTGCCTGCCGCCCCACATGAACCGCGTGGTCTAGCTGTTGCAATACTTGCTGCACTTCTACCAGAAAGGTCTGTCCTGCCTCTGTTAATTGCACCTGACGCTTGGTGCGATGGAAGAGTTGAAATCCGAGTTCTGTTTCTAACTGCCGAATTTGTTGGCTGAGGGGAGGTTGCGCCATGTGTAGACGTTCAGCCGCACGACTGAAGTTTAGCTCTTCCGCAACAGCGATGAAGTAGTGCAAATGCCGCAGTTCCATCGTTTAGTTATATCGCCAAAGTATTAATTCTGCTCTAACTATATATTGGACATCTATAAAAAGCTTGATTACAGTCAACTTAGGAATATGAATTTATAGCTTTGGTCAGAACGCTTAGGACAGGAAAAAGTGGCAAAGCCAATGCTGGCTTAGGCGTTCTGACTCGCCATAGCCACGTTACAGATGGCTACGGCTATAATCACATCGAATTTTTCAGTTGAACTCACCTCTCCCCTGCCCCTCTCCGGCTCGGAGAGGAGTGCCGCAGGCGGGGTGAGGTTTCTGAAGTTATTTGATTCGCACCCCTTAGAGCGTCAACCAAGAATTGCCATGCAACCAATCACGATTCAGCTTCGAGCCGCCACGATCGCGGATCTCGACCAAATTCTAATGTTCATCCATCAAAAAGCTGCCTTTGATGGGTTTCGTGACCCCATTGTTGCCACACCCGAACTCCTGAAACAAACTCTGTTTAGCGATCGCCCCTGTGCAGAAGTGGCATTTGCCGAAGTCGATACCGCAGCGGTGGGCTTTGTCTTGTTTTCGCAAACCTACTCCAGCTTTCTGGCGCAGCAAACCATTTGGATCGATGACTTGTTTGTGCAAGCTCATTGGCGCAGACAGGGTGTGGGGTCTGCCCTGGTGAGCTACGTGGCGCAAATTGCTAAAAGCCGCAATTGTGGGCGAATCGAGTGGACAGTTGCAACGACCAACGCCAACGGCATCGCATTCTATCAACAGTTAGGGGCGCAGATTCGGGAAGAAGTGAGACTTTGCCGGATGACGGCTCCCGCGATCGCTAAAATTGCCATCCCATTGTAAAGGAGGAAAAACGATGTCTAATCAATGGAACGCTGCCCTCTATGATTGCCAGCACGCCTTCGTTTGGCACTATGGCGAATCGCTACTTGAATGGTTAGCTCCTCAGGCAGGTGAACATATTCTCGATCTGGGATGCGGTACTGGACATTTGACTGCCAGGATCGCAGCAAGTGGTGCCCAGGTGTTTGGGATAGATGCCAACCCTGCGATGCTTGCTACTGCCCAGCAAACCTATCCGCACCTCACCTTTGCGATCGCGGATGCTCGCCACTTTCAACCTTCCAACCCGGTTGATGCTGTCTTCTCCAATGCCACCTTACACTGGATTCCAGAACCGGATGCCGTGATCCGATGTGTCTATCAAGCACTGAAACCCGGTGGACGGTTTGTTGCAGAGTTTGGCGGCAAGGGCAATATTGGCGCGATCGCAACAGCTCTATTTGCTGAGTTGAAGCATCTCGGTCATTTGAATTGTGATACCTGGAATCCCTGGTACTTCCCGACTGTGAGCGAGTACGCCACCCAGTTGGAACAACAAGGGTTGGAAGTAACAAGAGCCGTGTTGTTCGATCGCCCAACTCAGTTAGAGGATGGCGATGCGGGATTAAGGAATTGGCTGCGAATGTTTGCCAATGGCATTCTTGCCCATGTGTCTGCTGAGGAACAGATGCAGGTGATGCAGCGGGTTGAGGAATGCCTGAAGCCCGTGCTGTATCAAGCCGGGAACTGGACAGCAGATTATCGCCGCCTGCGAATAGTTGCAAGGAAAATTTGAGATGAAGGATTGGAATTCAACGACTAGCCACGATCCATTCCTGGCGCTACGGTTCGCCAGTTATCGGAATCTAGCGATCGCGCGGCTAATTTTGCTCACCGTGTTTCAGATGCAAACCGTTACCGTCGGCTGGGATCTCTACGAACGCACTCGTGATCCATTGGTGTTGGGAGGGGTGGGTCTGGTGCAAATTCTGCCGATCATGGCAGTGACTTTTCTGGCAGGGCATTTTGCGGATCAAGCCAATCGCAAGCAAATCATTCTGGTTTGCGGCGGGCTGATGGCAGTCTGTTCACTGGGGTTAATGCTGGTTTCCCTTCGGCACGGTGCAATCTGGATGGTGTACGGATGTTTATTTCTGATGGGGCTTGCCCGTGGGTTTCATAAGCCTGCTACTGATGCGCTACTGTGGCGCTATATTCCCGATGCAGCATATATCAATGCGGCCACCTGGAACAGTGCTGTTTTTCAGGTGGCGGCGGTTATGGGTCCGGCGCTGGGTGGCTTGTTGATCGCCTGGTTGCATGGAGCAGTTCCGGTTTATGCGATCGCCACCATTGCAACCCTGATTTACCTGCTCCTGATTGGGCAACTGCCAAACCGCCAGACTAATTCGACTAGTGAGCCGCTGTCTTTGCGATCGCTGAGTGCCGGATTCCAATTTCTTTCCCAGCATCCCGTGGTCTTGGCAGCGATGACCCTTGATTTATTCGCGGTGTTGTTAGGAGGGGCAGTAACACTGCTACCGATTTACGCCAAAGACATTTTGCACGTGGGAGCCGCTGAACTGGGTTGGATGCGGGCAGCTCCGGCGATCGGTGCCCTGCTGATGGGGGCAGTTCTGGTTAATTTGCCGCCGATTCAACCCGCAGGCAAAACCTTATTGGGAGCAGTGGTGGGCTTTGGGGTAGTGACTATATTGGGAGCAGTGGTGGGCTTTGGGGTAGTGACTATCATTTTTGGATATTCGCGATCGCTATGGCTTTCCCTACTCATGCTGGTGTTAACTGGTGCATTAGACAACATCAGCGTGGTGATTCGGCATACTCTGGCGCAACTGTGGACACCCGATCATTTGCGGGGGCGAGCATCTGCGATTAATAGCGTGTTTATTAGTATGTCGAATGAGCTGGGCGGGTTTGAGTCTGGGTTGGTGGCTGCCTGGTTTGGAGCGACGGCTTCAGTTGTCAGCGGCGGAATTGGCACCATTCTGGTGGTGGCGATCGTTGCGATCGCCTATCCTGAAATACGGACGCTGCGAGAACTCAAACGTCCTCCACAGATAAACGATAGTACTCTTTCTAAAACCTGAGTCTTCGCTATCAATTAAGCTGCCTGTAACACTCGCTGCCGAATGGGAATCTCAATGACAAATTCAGCTCCATGCTCCTGGCTATCTTGGCAATACAGTTTGCCTCCATGGGTTTCTACAATAATCTGGTAGCTGATTGAGAGTCCTAATCCGGTTCCTTTGCCAACGGGTTTCGTAGTCACAAAGGGATCGAACAGTTTAGGATAGACTGTTTCACAAATACCTGGTCCATTATCTCGAATATGAATCGCAATCCAGTCTTGATTGAGTACTCGGGTTTGAATGTGAATTTGACTGGAAGAATTTGTGGCTGAGTCTGACGATCGCTGCTGATTGTGTTCATCTAAGGCATCAATCGCATTAGAAAGAATATTCATAAAGACTTGATTTAGCTGCCCGGCGTAGCATTCCACCATTGGTAGTTGACCGTAATCTTTCACAATTGCGATCGCAGGATGTTCGGGTCTAGCTCGTAAGCGATGATGCAGAATCGTCAGAGTACTATCAATCCCATCGTGAATATCAACAGATTTGACTGCCGCTTCGTCCAGTCGCGAGAACACCCGCATTGATTGAACAATTTTTTGAATGCGTTGTGCTCCCGTACTGATTGAAGCCAGAAGTTTGATCAAATCTTCTTCAATAAAGGCTAAATCTAGCTCTTTAGCTTTTGCTTGAATTCGAGGAGTTGGAACACCAACATCTTCCTGATACAGGCGTAGTAATTCCAATAAACTCTGGGTATAAGTTTGAGCATGACCTAGATTGCCGTAAATGAAATTAACCGGATTATTAATTTCGTGGGCAATTCCAGCCGCCATTTGCCCCAAACTCGACATCTTCTCAGTTTGAACCAGCGTAAGCTGCATTTGCTTGAGGCTGTTGTAAGCTTGATCTACTTCTTGAACCTTTTGCTCCAGCAGAAAATTTTTTTCTTCCAGCTTGCGCGACAAGTCATACATCTTTAAATGTAATTTGACGCGTGCCAATACTTCTTCCTGCTGAAAAGGCTTGGTGATGTAATCGACCGCTCCTAATTGCAACCCTTCAACTTTATGAGCAGTATCAGATAGAGCCGTCATAAAAATGATGGGAATGTGTTTAGTGCGAGGGTCTGCCTGCAACTGCCGACACGTTTCAAACCCATCAATTTCTGGCATCATCACATCGAGCAAAATCAAATCAGGCAATGCATATTTGACTCGTTCTAACGCAATCTTGCCGGATTTTGCTGCCCATACTTCATACCCTGATTGATCAAGAGCATCGGATAGAACACCTAAATTTGCTGAGTTGTCATCAACAATGAGAATCGTCGCTGCTGGTTGAGCTAAAGACATAACACCCATTACCTGTAAGACTGAATAAATGCCAAGATTTTTTCGTCTTGAAACTCTTTTGCTAATTGGCGCAGCGTTTGTGCGAAAGGACGATATTTTTGCCCCATCTCTTCAAGCAATGCTGCTTGTTTAATAATGCCTTTGAAATTACCTTTCATTGTTAATTCGTACAGTGTTTCAAGCTCAGATGCTGGTGGGGCAACCAATTCATCCGAGACGGATTCTACCAAAACTGGAGAGTCACACTCTTCGTAGATCCACTCAATTTTTAGATGCTTTTGCAGCTTTTGTAGTAGTTCTACGGCTTGAATCGGCTTGGGTAAAAAGTCATTACCACCTGCTTCAAGACTGCGGTGTTGATCAGTTTCAAAAACACTAGCGGATGAGACAATGATAATAAGATGATTCAACATTTCTGAATCGCGAATTTGCTTAATTAAGCCAAATCCATCGAGTTCTGGCATTAGTAAATCAGTGATTACCACATCTGGGTGAATTTCTAAAATCTTCTGCCAACCATCCAACCCATCGATCGCTTCAAATACTTCAAATCCAATGGGGCTGAGCAAATTAGACACTACCGAGCGATTGGCCCACTTATCATCAACCACGACCACTTTGGGACGGCGGTTGTGAATCCCAATAATCTGTCCGCGATCGTCTGTTTGGGAAGTTTTAACCCACTCATTTGCTACAGGCAAATTCACATCAAAGCGGAAAATACTGCCAACACCTGGTTCGCTTTGCACTTCAATCGTGCTTCCCATCAAGCTCACAATGCGTTGACTAATTGCCAGTCCCAATCCCGTTCCTTCGGTTTGTCGCTTGGCATCTCCTACCTGCTCAAATGGTTGAAAAATGGCTTGCAGCTTGTCTGGGGCAATGCCAATGCCAGTGTCGCGGACTTCAAACCGAATCTTTTCGGCAGCAGCGTAGTTAACTGTAAAAGTTACGCTACCTTTGTCAGTAAATTTAATGGCATTGCTCAATAGGTTGATCAGTACCTGGCGCAAGCGTTTTTCATCTGCCCGAATTCCAACCGGGAGTTCTGGTGCAATCTGGTGATGAAACTGAATGTCTTTTAGCTCTGCCCGAATGCGGCACATCTCTGCAACGCCTTGCAAAAATGCTGGGAAGTGGAAGTCTGAAGGGGTTAGATCCACTTTCTGAGCTTCAATTTTGGATAGATCGAGAATGTCGTTAATTAGGGTCAATAAATGGGACGCACACTGATAAATCACATCAATGCGTGGTCGATCTTCGCTATCGAGTAGCTTAGAGCGTTGCAGAATTTGAGCGTAGCCCATAATGCCGTTGAGCGGGGTTCGCAGTTCATGGCTCATATTGGCAAGAAATTCACTCTTCGCTCGGCTTGCTTCTTCTGCTGCTTCTTTGGCTTGCGCCATGAGAATTTCTGCTTGCTTACGTTCGGTGATGTCAGTGTTTGCCCCAACCCATTCACGAATGGCACCATTGGCTTCCAATATAGGAACAGCGCGGCTACTGATGTAACGATACTCGCCGTCGTGGCGACGCATCCGAAATTCTGCTTCATACAGCCCGTGCTTGGTTACGGCTTGCTCCCATTGTTCGGCAACATGGGGGCGATCGCTGGGGTGGATCGAATTCAGCCAACCCAAGCCTCGATACTCATCAAAGCTCTGCCCTGTAAATGCGCTCCAACTGAGATCCTCGGTTACCAACTCTCCCTGGGCATTCGCGTTCCAAACGATTTGCGATGTTGCTTCAACTAGCGATCGAAAGCGTTCTTCACTCTGCTTTAGTGCGTTCTCCGCTTTTTTGCGATCGGAGATTTCAATGACAACCCCTCCAACTCCAATAATCGAACTGTCTTTGTCAATTAAGGGGTAGTACGATGCCAGCCAATAGCGAATCACTCCCGGTTGTTTTGGGGTTTCTCCTACCAGTTCATAGTCCAAAATGGGAATGCCTGTATCCAAAATGTTTTGGAACATGGGTTCTAAAGTATCTGCCAGGTGCGGCAAGACCTCACGAATCGTTTTACCGATGTGATCTGCTGCGGGTACACCGTTCGTTTCCGCCAATGCTTCGTTGATTTGCCGATATCGCAGGTCGCGATCAAAGATCACTAAGCCAGCGTTTGCCCCAGCAAAGAAGGCATTGAACCGGGCTTCCTGTTGAATCATTCCCTGAACCTCAAGAGCGATGTTGTTTGACGGGAGCTTAGTCATACTCTGGCAATGTATAAGGACTTTCCGCTCGTTCCAAGATCTGGCACTTCTTTGCAATGCATCTACACAACCATACGATTGTGAGATTCTGACTATTGCATCAAGAATTCCCTATAACGATTGGGAAATAACAACAAGAGAAGTTTGGGGTATCAAATAGCGGTGCATCGGCTTGGTCAATTTTCAGCGCAATAAGCGATCGCCTCGGATGCTAAACAGCGCAACCGTCAGCAATAACTTAGTTGAGTGCTTCGGTCGAAGAGCATTGATTTAGGGCTGAATTGGTGAAACTAGGGTGTGGCGCTTGCTAGGGATTTGCGACGCTGATTTGGCTTGGGAGCGTCACCTTTGCGCCCTCACCCTTGTATCTTGAAAGGAGAGCGGTAGACCGATATC
>JACYLN010000070.1 GCA_015272515.1 Leptolyngbyaceae cyanobacterium C42_A2020_001
TTCTGATGAAACCCTACCCCGCTACTCCTTTCAAGCTTTTTGTCCCGTACTGAGGTGAAAGAGGTATAAAAATGAATAAGAGCACAAAAACCTCAGAATTCTAGTACTGTCATTACAGTGCTAAAAACGCATGATGAGCGTTGCATGGGTATAGACACCGTTGAACAGAGCGCAATTTTATTAGTGGATGACAACCCCACTAATTTAGGCATCCTGGTTAAAGCGTTAAGTGATGCTGGTTATCAGGTGCGAGTTGCCCAAGATGGCGAAAGCGCGATCGCCCAAACCACTTACGCAAAACCAGACCTGATTTTGTTAGATGTCATGATGCCGGGAATTGACGGGTTTGAAACCTGTCGTCGGTTGAAAGCGATCGCCACCACCAAAGATGTTCCAGTCATTTTTATGACAGCTCTTTCAGAAGTGTTCGATAAAATCAAAGGGTTTGAAGTTGGAGCCGTTGACTACATCACTAAACCCTTTGAAATTCAAGAAGTATTGGTGCGAGTGCAAACCCATCTCGCCATTCAAACCCTACAAAACCAACTCCTCGCTCAAAATCAACAACTTCAAGCAGAGATTCGCGAACGTCAAAAAGCCCAAGAAGCGGTTCAGGTTTTTCTCCATGCCGTCTCCCACGACCTACGAAACCCAGTCACAGGCGGACTCATGGTACTGAAAAGCCTGTTAGAAGAAGCCGAATCTGGCACTGGCGCTGCCACCATTTCGCACTCCATTTTGCAACGCATGATTCAGAGCCACGATCGCCAACTCGCACTCATCAACTCGCTTCTAGAAACCCACTCCAACGACCTGATCGGGATTTCATTACAGCGTGAAGCCGTCAACCTGCATCAACTCGTTGAGCAGCTCGCGGCAGATTGGCAACCCATGCTCAAAAAAGACGACGTAACCCTGCAAAATCAACTATCCAAAGAGTTGCCGTTAGTCTACGCCGACCGCAACCAGCTCTGCCGAGTCTACGAAAACTTGATTGCCAACGCATTGAAACACAATCCTCCTGGCTTAACCCTCACCCTCGATGCAAATTCAACTCAGGTACAATCAACCCCCTCTCAATCAGCACAACATTCCCAGCCTTCCATGCTGCGTTGCACCGTTCAAGACAGTGGCGTTGGTATCTCTCCAGAGCAAACGGCCGATATGTTTGAGCTTTACAAGCGGGGAGAACACGCGCGGCGTACCGTTGGTCTGGGACTAGGGCTTTATTTATGTCGCCAAATTGTTGCTGCCCACGGTGGACAGATAGGAGTAGAGAGCCAACCAGGGCACGGCTCTACATTCTGGTTTACCCTTCCCATCTTTGACAGTTCTACCAAACTCGATAAGCTGTAATGCATTACCCGAATCGCGGTTGCTATGGAAACGCCTCTAAGAATTCTGATTGTTGAAGATGACCCCATGATCCAGCTTGGACTGGAGCGCATCTTGTCGTCCCATCCCCGATTTCAAATCGTTGAAATCGTTGAGGACGGTTACTTAGGGGTGATAGCTGCCCTGAAGCACAAGCCGGATCTCATCATCATGGACATTGGCTTACCTCGAAAAGACGGAATTGCAGCCACCGACGAGCTGAAAAAGCAATTGCCAGATGTGCGCGTGGTGATGCTAACCTCTCACATGGATAAAACAGAAGTGTTAGCAGCCCTTGCCAGTGGGGCAGATGCCTACTGCGTCAAAGGTGCCAGTATTGAGCAAATGCTAGCCGCGATCGCCGCCGCAGAATCAGGAGCCGCCTACCTCGACCCACAAGTGGCAAGGTCAGTACTAGAAAGCCTCAAACCCCCTGTGCCGGATGTCAATATTGGACAATTAACCCAGCGAGAGATGGACGTGCTCAAGTTGCTGGTAGAAGGGAAAAACAACACCGAAATTGGAGAATCTCTCTATCTCAGCCCCAATACGGTCAAAACCCACGTTCGGGGAATTATGAACAAATTAGCAGTCGATGATCGAGTCCAAGCGGCAGTCGTAGCGCTACGGGCAGGACTGGTTTAAGGGAAATATGGCTGGTTGGAGATTGGCGGTTAAAGACTGGCAATGGGGAACTGGGAATCGGGGATAGGGTGTAAGGAAGGTGAAGGGGGAAGCAGTAATCTCAAATCTTTCTGCCTCCTGTCTTCTCCTAAGCTAATAGACCCAACTTCTTACCGTTATCTCGGGCCAGACGGATCATGCTTTGGCGCTGGGTGCGATCAATGCCGCAGCGATCGCAAAACTTGGTGATAATCTGCGCGTGCAATGCGATCGCTTGTCCCCGCAACCGCACAAATTTGGCATCTCCCATTAAACGACGAAACACAACCACAATTGGTGCAAACATTTTTCAAGCTCCTAACAATCGAGAGTTGCGATGAGTCATGGCGAGAGAACGATTTTGCGTTACAAAAGTTCATCTCATAGTTATTACGTCAGCCGTTAAGCCACTGCTTACGCAATTTTTTGTGACAAAACTTTGACAAAACTGGGCTTTCACGGACTATGCAGGTTTGCAGGGATCTTTAACCTGCATAGCAATGAACAAAACGACAAATAAGTTCAGAAACTAGCCAACCGAGATTGCGGTTAAAAACAGCGTTGCAACAACCAAAGTGGCAACCGCACCTTGCCATAAATACTGACTTTGTTGGTACTCAGAGGGGAATTCAGCGTAGTAAACCGCAGGCTCAGAAGCGTAGTTGTTAAACAATCCTTGTTCGTTAACGGTTTTCATTTGAGTTACCTCGCTGTGGTTATGTAAATTAATGTAAACCAGTTTGTAACAATTTGTCAAGAAAATTTGCAATAAAAAAAGGTCTATGCTAACAAAAAGCCTAAACCCTTTAATCAGTAAGGTTTATGAGTGTGTAGAACGTTACAGTTTGAGGTGCTGATGCAGCGATCGCCGCATCACATCCACGGGAATGGCTTGATCAAGCCATTGCTCTAATGCCGCTGCCCCCTGCTGCACCAGCATCTCTGACCCATCGAGCGTGGTTGCGCCGTAGTGGGCGGCATATTGCAAAAACAGCGTGGGACTGGGAGTGTAAATTAGGTCGTAAGCAATCGCGCCGGGTCGCAGATGCAGCAGTTGCTCCAGCGAAATTGGGGATTGCTCCACGTTGGGATACATCCCAATGGGTGTAGTGTTTACAATCAGCCCAGCCGTGGGCAACAGATTTGGTAATGCTTCCCAGAGGTGCGTTTGTAAATGCACCACCAACGCAGAATGGGCCCAACTGTCTTGAAAGTGTGCCAACTTGGCGCGATCGCGTCCAACCACACGCACGCTGGCACATCCCAACTCTGCACATCCAGCAACCACCGCCCGCGCCGCACCGCCAATGCCCAAAATCAACGCTTCTGTTTGGCTCCAGTCTGATTTCAGCGATCGCAAAGGAGCCAAAAAGCCCGCTACATCAGTATTAGTTCCATGCCATCCCGTCTCGCCCCGCCAGACCGTATTCACCGCTCCAACTGCCTGTGCTAATGGTGAAATATCAGATAACAGGCGCATAATGCTCTGCTTGTGGGGGATGGTGACATTAAACCCCTGCACCCCAATCGCCCCAAACCCAACCAATGCCTGACTTAAATCTTCCGGCTTGACGGGAAACGGCAAGTAGACATAATCAACGCCTAACTGCGCGATCGCCGCATTGTGCATGGTCGGCGACAGGGAATGCTCAATTGGGTGCCCAATTACCCCTAAAAGTTTAGTCGTTCCAGTAATCACAGGTCAGGTAACCGATTCAGATTTGGGTGATTCTGTGACATCCGAGGATGCTTCAGGCAAGGAAGATGGGGCAATTTCTGATGCAGCCTTTTCAGAATGGGGCGCGCTCTCAGTTTCAGCATGATCAGGCTCAGAAGAATCCGGTGCGATTTCTGAATCCGGGCTGGTTGATTCACCCACTTTATCCAACGAAATGTCTGGAATCGCAACATTTGCCGTCTCTGGCCGATCTGGCTCAGTAGAAGTATGCACCCGTCGAATCGGTAAGTTGGCAATCAGAGCCGTGCTGCGCTGATTACTCTCCAGAGAGAACTCCATCGCTTCAGTGTCTAACTCCACATAGCGTGACACCACTTCTAAAATTTCTTTTCGCATCGATTCAATCATTTGGGGCGACAGATCGGTGCGATCGTGGGCCAAGACAAGCCGCAGCCGATTTTTTACCTGTTGGCGGCTATTGTCTGAGCGAGAGAAAATACGTTCTAGAAATTCAAGCAGCATGGAGTGTAGGGGGAGTTAGTGCTGAGGACTGAGTGCTGAGGACTGAGTGCTGAGGACTGAGTGCTGAGTGCTGAGTGCTGAGTGCTGAGTAGAGTAAGGTTTATACGCCTAAATTAGGAGGATTGACGATTGACTAGCTTATTTAGAAGACTTTTTGCCAATGGGGGTTGTTAACACTCGACGCAACCGCGAGAAGAAGCCATCGTTGGGAGCGGTGAAGTCCAGAAACTCGACACTTTCTCCTTCTAGTCGTCGAGCGATGTTATCAAATGCCGTGCCAGCCAGGGAAGGCGTTTCTGCCAACACCAATGGTTCGCCCTTATTGGTGGACACAATCACACGTTCATCATCCGGCACAATCCCAATTAAAGGAACTGCCAGAATTTCCTGCACATCTTCAACCGTCATCATGTCGTTTGCCTGCACCATTGCCGGACGTAACCGATTCACAATCAGGCGAATTTGCTTGATGTTGTTCGCTTCTAGCAATCCCACTACGCGATCGGCATCTCGCACGGCAGCAATTTCTGGTGTGGTGACGATCAAGGCTTCTTTGGCAGCCGCGATCGCGTTCTGAAACCCCATCTCAATTCCCGCCGGACAATCCACCAGCACATAGTTAAATGCTTTCGCGAGCGCATTCACCAGTTGCTTCATCTGATCCGGTCTTACCGCATCCTTCGTGCGATTTTGCGCCGCAGGAAGCAGCATCAAATTGGGATGTCGTTTGTCCTTGACTAAAGCCTGCTCCAGCCGACACTGCCCCGCCAGCACATCCACAGCGGTATACACCACCCGATTCTCCAGCCCCAGCAACAGATCGAGGTTCCGCAAACCAAAGTCCGCATCGATCACAATCACCTTGTGACCTCGCTTTGCTAAAGCCATCCCCAAATTGGCGGTTGTGGTTGTTTTCCCCACTCCCCCCTTACCAGACGTAACAACAATGACGCGACTCATGGAATGAGATTAATCACTAAACAACTAAACGCTTGCCCTAACCCACGGAAACGCCCTGAGTTATACAACCATATCAAAACTGCTTTCCTTATACTCGAAAAGCGGCAAGATAGCGATGGGAATTCGATGCAGCCTTGCAGATCTCTTCCTAAATCCCTCTCCTGACAGGCTACCGTGTATATAGATCTCGTTAGGAATGGGAATTTAATAAAACTGCATTTTGTAGGGTGTGTTAGGCGCTAGCCGTAACGCACCAATCCTTTGAGGCGATGCGTTACGCTGCGCTAACACATCCTACCTAAGAATTCGGAGTTATCTAATCCACGCTCCTTAGCATCAAGGGAGTGGCACCCCAGCTAATCTCAGTGCCTAGGGAACAATTGCTTTTGCCGCTTCACTCACGGTCGTCTCTCTCGCTTTCGTCGCCAGGGTTTGTCCCCAACCCACCAGTTTGCCCATCACGGTTGGGTTACTCTTTGCCTGGTTCGCCAGATCCGTTGCCACTTGCTCTTGAGCCACCTCAGCCGTTACGCCAGTCCTCTGCAACTGGTTCAACAACTCCTGAATCTGCCCTGCCGCCTGAGACAAATCCTGACTCATGTTGATAAATTGAACATTCGATTGCTGACTTCCAGCTTGAGCGGTGTCTATAAAATTGCCAATGTTTGAGCCGCGCATATCGTACTTGGGGGCTTGATTTTCTGCCATGACTTGAATAACTCCCATCAGTTGAGTATTGTCCTGTCGTTTTGCTGCCATCTCTTCTCGGTAAAACGCGAGTTGTTCTCCTTGAAGCTGAAGCTGCAATTCATATCTCGCTTCAAGGGTTGTCAATGCCACCTCGTATTCTTGCTTGAGAAATTTCTCGACTTCCGCTTTGTCAGCTTCTGGTGGAGCGTTCACCCGCACCACAAACGCCCCATCATTTTTGTTTTCAATCGCCTGAATCGACAGTTCCGCTCCATCCGCCTCCACCCGCAACTTTTCCAACGAAATCAATAAAGCCTGCCAATCCACCCCGTTGCGGAAAATCAAGTCAACTGTAGTGAGCGCTCTCTGAAACAGCTTGGTGAATTCCCCCGGTGCAAAGTTGCGATTTGGGTCACTGGGTCGTCGCTCCTGATCCGGATATTTCAGATAAATGTAGTCACACTGGACATCATCCAGCTTCGTTTGACTGTTGATGTTCCAGTCTTCAATACAAGCTCCAGTGAATACAGCTCCGGTGAAATTTGTCTCAAGTGCTTGAATTCTAGAAAGGTCTGCTCCGCTGAGGTCTTTGCCGCTGAGGTCTTTGCCGCTGAGGTCTTTGCCGCTGAGGTTTGCCCTGCTGAGGTTTGCCCTGCTAAAGTCTGCCCTGCTGAAGTTTGCCCTGCTGAGGTCTGCCCCGCTGAGGTTTGCCCATTTAAGGTTTGCCCTACTGAGGTGTGACTCACTGAGGTTTGCGCATCTAAGGTTTGCGCTACCGAAGTTCGCCTCGCTGAGGTCTGTCTTGCTGAGGTCTACCCCGCTGAGGAATGCCTCGTTGAGGTCTGCCTTGCTAAGGTTTGCCCCGTTGAGGTTTATTTCGGCTGTTGGATTGTTTCTACGCCATTTGTTCCAACCACTGATGCCTTGCTTCAGCCGTTCAAGCTGTTCCTCGTTTGCCACAGGGGGTTCCTTTGCCATCAGAGCGAGTGTCTTGTCCATCTAATATGCTTTATTCAACTCAAAACCGCCAGATCTGCTAAACCTCGGAGTTTTGAGTGCCTCAGGAGTTACGCACTTGCCCCCTAAATCCCCCAATTCTGGGGGACTTCAATCTTATTCCCCCCAAATTTGGGGGGCGAAAAAGATTCAACTGCGTAAGTCCTGGGCTTGTTGACGGTAATGTTCAATTTTTGGATAAAAACTCCGAGGTTTGCGCCGAAGTTTTCTGCTGCAAACGCGATCGCTCCCACTTTCAAGATGATTACAGTCCAAAACGCGATCGTTGCGGCTTTGAACTCAAAGATTGCGCGATGTACCACTATTTCGCCCTCACCTCCCCAACCCTCCTCTCCCAAATCTGGGTGAGGAGGGAGTCTAAACCCTTTCTGGCTCTCTTCTCTCAACGTTGGGAGAAGGGCTGGGGATGAGGGCAGATGCAGTATTGAAGGAAACTTCAAGAAAGTCGCACATCGCGTAAAGATTGCGGGTCTGAACTTGGAGCTTCCAGCCCCGATTCTGGCTGAGACTTCATCGCTTACTGGCGATCGCTTCCACCTTGCCGATAAAAATCGATCGCTCTGGCAATCCGAATCGCCCCTTGAGCCGTAACGTAGGCAACTTCAGGATAATACTCAGCCGGAGGTGTTTCCGGTGGACGGGCTACAAAATTGGCAATTCGCAACTGGGTTGGCTCCATTTGCAGCGCCATAATCAACGCCCGTGCATTCCCCTTTGCCCCCGCGTGAGCCAATCCCCGCAGCCGTCCCCACACCAAAATATCCCCATCCGCCACCACTGAACTCCCCGGATTTAAGTCACCCAAGACAACCACCGTACCGTTGTGCTGCACATCGGCACCAGAGCGCAGCGTGGTTTGCAAATACAGCGGTTCTACCAACGCCTGGGGAGTATCACCATTGGATTGATTAATCTGAGCAATGGAAGATTGCTGTTCTACTGAATAACCCGCCGTAGCCGCCGCAACCGCCGTTTGGCGACGACTGGTATACACCCGCTTCAGCCGCAATTGCACTTCCGATAGCGCATCTCCAATTTCTTGAAGTTGTCGCCCATCCAGCAGGCGATCGCGAGCAATTAGGTGAACCGTTGTTTCTGCCTGCCACAACCGTTCTCCAGAATGCAAGCGTTGCCGAATTTGCTGCGAAACCTCATTCCAGGTCAGGGTGCTGGCAGGATTATCCTCCTCTAAGTCTCCTTCGGGTGGCAGCATTAACAACAGTTTGCCGCCCTCACTCTTGAGGCGAACTTGCTGATCGCGTTCCAGCAACGGTTCTGCCCCGTTCCCATTTTCCGCAGGGGGGCTGGGGTTGGACGATGACTCAGGAGCAATGGGCACAGAGGATGGAACAGAAGCGTCGGAAGTCATAGGTTAGCCTGGAGCAGTTAGCGCCATTTTAGAATCCGACCAACCAAACCGACATCTTGCGTGAAGGCTTGGAGGCATCTCATTATAGGCATGACAGTAAAATTTGGCGTAAATCTTGAGTTAAAAGTTCTGTCTTGTTGCAGCAAACGCTACGGTCTTTATTGCAAAACTCGCCCCCAACAGCTGTTTGGGACGAGTTAGAAGCCTGGGAACGGCAAGACAGCGATCGCATGGCAGCCTTTGGCATCGATCCCAACCACATCCAGACAGTCGTTCGTCAACGGGCAACCGTATTCCAGCAAGTCTACCCAGCTTTTTCTCAATGGTGCAACGCTCATCTCGGACACCCGGATGCTCACCTGTCCACCCTCTGGTCATTGTGGCTACCGTTGGCACAGCAACTTGTAGAGCGGCGGCAAGCGATCGCCCGTCCCTGGATTCAAGGCATTTTGGGCGGACAGGGCACTGGCAAAACGACCCTTAGCAAAATCTTGACTCTGATTTTGCAGGAGCTAGGCTATAAAGCGCTGGCTTGGTCGCTCGATGATTTGTACAAAACCTACCGCGATCGCCTCCAACTTCAACAGCAAGATCCGCAACTGATCTGGCGCGGCCCACCCGGCACCCATGACGTAGAGTTAGGCATTCAAGTATTGGATCAACTGCGCCAGCCCATTCCCAACCAGCCCATTTTCATTCCTCGATTTGATAAATCCCTGCACAACGGCATCGGCGATCGTATCGCCCCAGAACCCGTTGAAAATATTGACATTGTGCTATTTGAGGGTTGGTTTGTTGGCGTTCGTCCCATCGACGCAACCCTTGCGGTATCTGCAAAGCAGCGCGCCTTTCAGCATCCCCTCCCGCCCATCCTCACTCAGCGCGATCGCGCCTTCGCCCAAACCTGTAATACCCGTCTGCAAGCCTATCTTCCCCTCTGGCAACGGCTCGATAGCCTCTGGGTGCTGTACCCGCCCGACTATCGCCTCAGCTTAGAATGGCGCAAACAAGCAGAACATCAAATGAAAGCCTCCGGCAAACCCGGCATGAGCGATGCAGACATTACCGCCTTCGTTGAATATTTCTGGAAAGCACTGCATCCCCAACTCTTCATGCCACCCGCACTAGAACGGGCAGACCTGACGATTCAGATTCAGGCAGATCACTCTCTGGGCAGGGTGTGTAGGGAATCGGAATAGGGGGTTTAGGGGATGGGGAATGGGTCGATGGGTAGGTGAGTAGATGGAGGATGAGACTTTACTCACTGTCCACTCACCTACTCGTCCACTCATCCACTCCCTAACTGCCTCACCCCCCTCATCTTCTGCCTCCTACCTTCTACCTTTCCTCAAAACCTCTCCTTCGACGTAACTATCTTGAAAGTTGCTTAGTTACCATTAGCGATCGACGTTTGAGGTTGTGGAAATGAAAAGTGGCAATTTCCACTCAGTTGTTCGGGGCATCCAGTGGGTGATCGCAGGATTGCTCGCGGCGCTTCTGCTATCGGCGTTCCCCTCTGGTTCAGATGCCCAGTTTTCGGTGCCCTCTCCCAACGTGGGGCAGGAGAACAACCGCCCACCTACAGGTGTGACCCGATACGGTGCGATTGAAGTCGCCCCCGTGACTCTAGATGGCGAAGAGTTGCTCAAAGTGGTTGCGCCAACCGTGCGCGATCGCGCCAATTCCGGCAAAATTGTTCCGGTTGAAATCCGGGCAGAGGTGGTAGAAGCCAACCTCAAACGAGTGATTGCCGAAGACCAGCCCCAAGATATTCAGGAAGATCGCGGCTTTACCACCAACTTCGATCCCAAAACATTACAAGTCTTTCCCACCCAGTTGCGGGGGCAAACGGTGTTGGTCGCCAAAGATGCCTACCGCTCCCAGCTTCAAGAGTTAATTACCATCACCAATCAAGATGCGGATTACTACGGCTTGACTGTGGATGAACTGGCGCAACGCTGGCAGGCGACCCTGTACAAAAAATTGTCAGAAGAACTAAAAGAGCGTTTACCAGAACGGTTTGAGCACAAAATTTCGGTGGCATTGCTCATTGGGATAGGAACCTGCGGCATTAGTATCCTGTTGTGGGTAGCATTGTGGTTGGTCAATCGGCGGGATAAACGCCTTACGACCGAACAAAAAGCGGAACTATCTGCGGTTGACCCCGCAATCGCAGAACAAGCCGCCACCGCGAATCATCCCGAAGCCACAACCTCATCCGATTCTGGCGATCGCATCCACAACCTGCGCCAACAGTTCACCTTAAAGCGCCGCCGTAACATCCTGGCAGCGATCCGCTGGTTGTTAAGCGTAGGGCAACTAGTCACCTGGATTTATGGAACCGGGCTAATCTTCAACCTGTTTCCTCAAACCCAACAATTGGGAGGAACACTCCTGGGGATTCCTATCAAGCTGCTGTTGATCTGGTTGACCATCGCCGTTTTGAACTGGATTGGTGATTTGCTGCTCAATCGCCTTGCCCACGCTTGGGAGAATGATGAACTGTCTGGGCTGTTCTTTGCCTTTGAAGATGCCCAGCGCAAATCCTTGAGAATTTCCACCACCATGCGAGCGCTCAGAGGACTCAAAACCTTTCTGATTTCGTGTTTGGGCATTGCCTGGACACTTCAGTTGGTGGGAGTTCCCATCGCCTCCGTGTTGGCAGGTGGCGCGATCGTTGCCTTTGCGATTTCGTTGGGTTTTCAAAACCTAGTAAAAGACCTGGTCAACGGTTGTCTGATTTTGTGGGAAGACCAGTACGGTATTGGCGATGTGATTGCGATCGATCGCAGTACAGGGCTGGTCGAAAACATGAACCTGCGAATTACTCAACTGCGCGATGCCGAGGGGCGGTTAATTACCATTCCCAACAGTTCAATTGTCAAAGTCGAAAACCTGACGCGTACCTGGTCACGGGTCAACTTTGAGATTGAAGTAGACTACGAAACTGATATTGACCATGCCTTAACGATTATTAATGACATTGCCCAACAGCTTTATCAGGAACCGGGCTGGCGCGATCGCATGATTGAACCACCAGAAGTGTTGGGAGTTGAGCAACTTTCCCACACAGGCACCTTGATTCGCGTCTGGATTAAGACCAAACCCTTAGAACAATGGCCCGTAGGACGAGAGTTTCGCCGCCGGGTGCGCCATGCCCTAGACTCTCACCAAATTCGGATTGGCACACCCCAGCAAATCTTGCGGTATGAAGAAGAGGAGTCATTGCTTAACTCAATGCGAAATGGTCAGACCAACACCGTTTCCTTAAATGACCATTCCACTGACCTCCCAGACAATAACCCCAGATAAATTTGTCTGGTTGCGTTTGAAACAGACCTGAAATCTCTAAAATGAATCTGGCGCAAGCACGATATCGAGGAGAAGACAGTGAACGTTGCAGAACTGTTTCAAAAAGGTGGACCCACAATGGTTCCCCTGCTGCTGCTCTCAATCTTGGCGCTGACGGCGATATTTGAGCGATCGTGGTTTTGGTTTGGCGTGTTGACCAAAGAGCGAGAAACCGTCAACCGAGTTTTAGATACCATTCGGCGGAACGATTGGGTCACCGCTACCGAAGTTGCCAGACAAGCGTATGACCAACCCATTGGTCGGTTTCTCTACGCGCCGTTGCAGTTGAAAGAAGCAGACCCCGATCTGTTTCGGTTGGCGCTAGAAACCTCAGCCGACGAAGAACTGGCGGGGATGCGTCGGGGAGACAAGATTTTGGAAGCCGTGATTGCCCTTGCACCGTTGCTAGGATTGTTGGGTACTGTGATTGGGCTAATCATCTCCTTGCGCGAAATCCGCATCGGTGACATTGGCGGCGAATCCACAGCAGCAGTCACAGGCGGAATCGGTGAAGCGCTTATTAGTACGGCGGCAGGGCTGGTTGTGGCAATTTTGGCATTGGTTTTCTACCGCTTGTTCCAGGCATTTTTGTTCAATCAGGTTAAAGTGTTTCGCAAAGCGGGAAATGAATTGGAACTGCTGTATCGCCAACGCTGGGCACAGGAACACGGGCAGAATGGACTATCTCCCTTTTCCTTGCCAGACGACTCGATCGCAGCAAACCCCGGTGAAGCATCTCCCAGCCTGTAGTTGTTAAGGATGTTTAGCCATGAAGATTCATACTGACGCTCCCACAGAAGAAGTTCAGATTCAAATCATTCCGTTGATCGACGTAATTTTTTGCATTCTGACGTTTTTCATCCTGGCAGCGCTACAGTTTACCCGACAGCAAGCAATTCGGGTCGATCTGCCCCGAGCCAGCACAGGCACTCCATTGTCGGTGCCGGGGTTGGGTGATAATCGCTTTCGCGAGATGCTAGTGGTCACGATCGGTCCGACGGGACAAACCTTTATTGACAAGCGCCCGGTTGATCGCAACCAGCTTTATCAGGAGTTTCAGGCATACATTGCCCGTAAACCTGGTGGAACGTTGGTACTCAATGCCTCCCCCAATGCGTTTTACAACGATGTGATTCAGGTGGTTGATTTAATGCGGGCAGTAGGCGGCGATCGCGTTGCTCTGGCTACCGTCCCCGCTAACTCCCCCACAACCGGCGGAACCCCTACCCAACCCAGCAGTACCCCCTTACCCTCTCCCAGCACCCCCTTCAATCCTTTTGATCCCTTTGCCACACCGGGAGGTGGGCTAAGCTCCCCGGCTCCATTTGGCACCACTAATCCAACCAGCCCAGATTCCGCCCCTTCCTCACCTACATCGCCGTAACAATAGACACTATGGGCAAGCGCCGTAAGGCATCACAAACTCAAGCGCTAGCAACCATTCTCTGGAACGGGACGCGCCATCTGATTCTGGGATTGCTGGTTGTATGGTGTCTCCTGCCATTGGCAAGCTGCCAGAGTACAACGCTCAAGACTCAGGCGGCACAGGGTTCTCAACTGGTGATCAGCACCCTAACCGATCCCAAAACCTTCAATTTTGCCAATAATCAAACCTTTCCAAACATTTTTTTGTTCGCCTTTGATGGCTTAACCCGCGAAGACGGAGAAGGCAATATTGTGCCAGCGCTGGCAGAAAGTTGGACGATTTCTGACGACAAAAAGCGGATTGTGTTCACGCTGCGATCGCCGCTTCGGTGGTCAGATGGCACACCGCTCACCGCCGATGATGTGGTGTTTACTTATCGCGATGTCGTGTTTAATCCGGATGTTCCCACCGATGCAAAGGACTCCATCCGCATCGGACCAAATGAACGGTTTCCCAATGGGGTGTTTCCCGAAGTTCGCAAACTCAGCGATCGCCAGGTTGAATTTTTGCTACCAGAACCGTTTGCGCCGTTCCTGCGGGCAACCGCTGCACCCGATGGCATCATGATCATGCCCAAACATCGGCTAGAAGAAACGCTGAAAACCAAAGGCTCCGACGGCAACCTGAAATTTATCTCCACCTGGAACACCAACACACCACCCCAGGAAATTATCGTCAACGGTGCCTATTTGCTGGAAAGTTATACCCCCGGCCAACGCCTGGTATTTCGGCGCAACCCCTACTACTGGCGCAAAGATCCCCAGGGCAACCCTCTCCCCTACATCGATCGTATCGTCTGGCAATTCATTGAAAACACCGACACTCAGCTAATTCGGTTTCGCTCCGGTGAACTGGATGCTATGGGCGATGCCCGTCCCCTGCGCCCAGAATATTACTCGTTACTGAAGCAAGAAGAAAAACGCGGCAATTTTCAGATTTACAATGGCGGACCCTGGTCAGGCGTGTTATACATCACCTTCAATCTCAACCCTGCCAAAGATAAAGATGGCAACCCCATCGTTGACCCAATCAAACTGCGCTGGTTTAGCAATCTCACCTTTCGGCAAGCGATCGCCCACGCCATCGATCGCCAGAAAATTAACACCAACATCTTTCGCGGGCTGGGCATTGTGCAAAACTCGCCCATCTCCGTCCAAAGTCCCTACTTCTTAACACCAGAGCAAGGCTTAAAGGTGTACGACTACAACCCGGAGAAGGCAAAAACCTTGCTGCAATCCGTCGGATTCCAGTACAACCCCCAAAAGCAATTACTTGATGCTGAGGGTAATCGCGTGCGCTTCACCCTACTCACCAATTCCGGCAACAAGGTACGAGAAGCGATCGGTGCTCAAGTCAAAGAAGATTTGGGCAAGATCGGCATTCAGGTGGACTTTACCCCCATCAACTTCAACGTCCTGGTGGAAAAAACCTCCGCCACCCGCGACTGGGATGCCCACATCATCGGTTTTACAGGCGGTGTCGAACCCCACAATACCGCCAACCTGTGGATGAGTACGGGGGGGTCCCACTCCTTTAACCTCAAACAGCAAACCGGACAGCCACCGCTGCAAGGTTGGCAACCCTATGAGTTTGAGCAAGCCATCGATCGCTTGATGATTGCGGGTGCCCGTGAACTCGATGAAACCAAACGCAAAGCCATTTACGCCGAATATCAACGCGTCGTTCAAGCAAATCTGCCCGTCATTTTCCTTGTCAATGATCGCGCCCTCATGGCAGCCCGCAATACCGTGAAAGGCATTGATTATTCCGGCTTACCCAGTTGGGGCCTGTGGAACATCGACACCTTAAGAGTCAAAGCAAAGAACTAACTACTAGTCCGCCAGGTCAGTTTTGCCAAATTGCGAATAAGCGTGAGCGAGACGATCACGCGGGCATCTTTGCCTGCACTACAGTTCCTCTCTTCCCACTACAGTAGAAATAGACTCTTTGATCGACATAACCGTGACTCAACCAGAAGCGATTCGCCATTTACTCAACGCCGTTGCCCAGGGAGAGGTGTCTCCAGAAACCGCCCTGGATAAACTCAAATACTTAACGTATGAACCCGTCGAAGATTTTGCCCGGATTGATCATCACCGCGCACTGCGGACAGGTTTTCCCGAAGTGATTTGGGGACCTGGCAAAACCCCCGACCAGATCGCCCGCATTATGGAAGTGATGCGTCATAAAACCCCCGTCGTTATGGCGACCCGGATTGAACCTGCGGTGTACGAACAACTCCAAGAAAGGGTATCTGGATTGCACTACTACCCCCTGGCACGAATTTGTGCCGTACAGGGACGTAACGAAACCAGCCAGCCCTACCCCTCTGCACCTTCCCATCCTGGGTTGATTGGCGTGTTGTCTGCGGGCACCGCTGATCTTCCGGTTGCTGAAGAAGCTGCCATCACAGCAGAACTTTCTGGGTTTCAGGTGAAGCGATTATGGGATGTAGGTGTAGCCGGAATTCATCGCCTCCTCAGTCATCGGGAAGCGATCGCCGAAGCGGATGTTTTGATCGTAGCTGCTGGTATGGAGGGAGCATTGCCCAGTGTCGTTGCTGGATTAGCCGATTGCCCCGTAATTGCCGTACCCACCAGCATTGGCTATGGTGCCAGCTTTAACGGGTTAGCCGCCCTTCTATCCATGCTCAACTCTTGCGCTGCCGGAGTTGGCGTAGTCAATATCGACAACGGGTTTGGAGCGGCAATCCTGGCAGGGCAAATTCTCAGAACTACAGCCCGTCTATCAACTCGATAGGATCAACCCATACCAGGAATCAACCCACCCGACAGTCGTTTGATCGCCGTATTGGCAATATCTGAGTAGCGCATTTGTCCACACAAGATCCGGGCAAAGTAAGACGTTGCCGCCGGACGTTTGATTCCCTGCTTGTAGCCCAACCCCGGAAATCGGTAGAAAGCTCCAGCAATGCGCTGTGCCCACACCATGTCGGCTCCCCACTCGTCGCTGACAATCTTGCTGTAGGTTTCTAACGCGCTAGAATTGCCTGCCAATGCTTGATCGATCGCTTCTGCCGCCTTCACCCCCGTAAACATTGAGGGGCGAATTCCCTCTGCCAGCAAGGGATCAACCACACATGCCGCTTCTCCTGCCAGCAATGCATTTTGGGTATGTAATTTCTGGTTGCCATCCCACAGGCAAAGAGAATGAGTGAAAGTTTTGCAGTTTGCCACATTGAAGCCTGATTGAGCAGCGTAATCTTTCAGGGATGTTTGCAGGTCAGAAGCATCTCCACCCCGAAACGTAGCAGCCGCAATGGAACAGCCTTCGCCTTTAGGAAAAGAAGAGAGATAGCCATTTTTCACCATGCCAAACTCAAACCTGGCATCGGTTTGCGCCACCCCTGGGGTAGACACTTCCAAAATAGCTCCCATCCGGCGCTTCGGTTCTTTAAAGCCCAGCCACTTACTCATTGGACCTTCTGCCCCATCTGCCGCAATCAGATAACGGCCTTCAACCAGACCATTGGCAGTATTAACCTGCCAGCGATCGCCCTTAAACTCAATGCCTGTCACGGCAGTATTATCTCGGAGTTCTGCCCCTTGTTTCTGCGCCTGCTGCACCAGGAAATGGTCAAATATGTCGCGCTGTACCATCCACATCGGCTCCAGATTTTCCAGCCTGGCCTGAACCGGATCTTCTAACTTCCAGGTGTAGCCGATGGTTTCCACGCGTTGAGCGATCGCAGGTGAAAAGTCGAAGTCAAACCACTGGGCAACAGCCGGAGAAACCCCACCCGCACACGGCTTGTAGCGTGGTAAAGACTGCTTCTCTACCAGAAGTACTGAGCGTCCTCGCTTTGCCAGGTGATACGCTGCCGATGCTCCTGCGGGTCCAGCTCCTGCGACAATACAGTCAAACACCATGTTAGGAATCTCCTCTGAAATGCCTTGATGATCCTTAAACCGAATCCGATAAAACTTTCAAACACTGATGTTAGGTAAGCTTCCTCAGAATGGGAGGGCTTGAATAAGGATGAACATCATTACGCTAGGTTTACACAACTTTACCGGAGTTTCAGGAGTCGATTTGAGTTCAACATCAAAATCACACAAACGAACTTGCAACTTCACAGCGAACTCACCGAAACAGTACTACGGAAACTTTAACCAGGAAAAGGCCATTTGAGGTCAGCATCTTCACGGATCGATTAACCAAACAGTGTCTTTGCGATCATCTGCAAAGTTCACAGAATGCACGGAGTAAAAATTTGCAGCCTGGGCTTAGGATGTATCCATGAAAAGTTCATGAAGCTGAGAAGCAATGGTGCTTAAACCACAGCTAATTCAAAACCTGGAGCTTCAGGAAAAACCGCGGGTGGGGATGTGGAGAGGATTTATTTATTAGGAGGCTAAAGAGATGACTTGGCAGATTTGTATTCGTTACCCAAACGGGCAGGAAAAGGCGATTTGCATCTATAAAAATCGTGAAATTGCATTAAAACGAATTGATGCAATTTACTCTCAAGGCTACCCAATGCACGTTGCCTATGTGGTTCGCCCAATCGAAACGACTGATGATTTTATAGACGAAACCAACCTGGCGTGCTTTCAGTGGGGTTAATCGTTGCTGAACCCCGATTCGCCCATTCCCTATAACATACACTAGACCGTCGTAATGTCCTTTTCTTTGTCGGCTAGTAGCTCTTCTACCTTTGCAATGTACTTATCGGTCAGCTTTTGCAACTTGTCTTGCAAATCCCGCGATTCATCCTCAGAAATTTCGCTATTCTTTTCCTGTTTCCGAACCGAATCAACTGCATCTCGTCGGATATTGCGAATCGAAACTTTACCCTCTTCCGCAAATTTAGCTGCTAGTTTGACCAATTCCTTCCGGCGATCGCTCGTGAGCGGTGGAATATTGATCCGAATCGTAGAACCGTCGTTGTTTGGTGTTAGCCCCAAATCAGATAACTGAATTGCCTTCTCAATCAAATTCAGGCTGCTGCGATCAAAGGGTTGAATCGCGATTGTGCTGGCATCGGGAGTGTTGATGTTTGCCAATGACTTAAGCGGGGTTGGCGCACCATAGTACTCTACTGAGATTCTGTCTAACAGGGCAGGATTGGCGCGTCCTGTGCGAATGGTGTTGAACGATCGCTGAGTTGCCTCAACGGATTTATGCATATGGTCTTCAACGTCAGCTAATTTCACAGAAACCTCCCACAAGCGTTCCAATTTGCTCTCCCATCACAGCTCGGCGCACGTTTCCTTGCACCGAAAGGTTAAATACAATGATAGGAATATTGTTGTCCTTACATAAGGATATGGCAGCCGTGTCCATTACCCGTAAGTCTTGAGTAAGAACATGACCGTAATTCAACGTTTGATAACGACGAGCTTGTGAATTCAACCGGGGGTCAGAATCATATACACCATCCACTTTGGTGGCTTTGAACAGCACATCTGCCCCAATTTCAGCCGCTCGTAAGGCAGCCGTAGTATCCGTTGTGAAAAATGGGTTGCCTGAACCAGCACCAAAAATCACCACTCGACCTTTTTCTAGATGGCGAATTGCCCGTCGCCGGATGTAAGGTTCGGCAACTTCTTGCATGGCGATCGCAGTTTGAACACGGGTTGGTACACCGATTCGTTCCAGCGCATCTTGCAGGGTCATGGAATTCATCACGGTTGCAATCATGCCGATATAATCCGCCGTTGCCCGATCCATCCCCGCCGCCGCGCCCTTAATGCCTCGGAAGATGTTACCACCACCCACTACAATGGCAACTTGTACTCCGTTAGCTACAACATCCGCCACCTCTTGAGCAATGCTTTGCACCACCTCAGGATCAATTCCATACTGCAACTCGCCCATTAAGGCTTCGCCGCTTAACTTTAGTACAACTCGTCGATAAGTTATGCCCATGGGGTGACACATTTGCTCCAAATACCTTCCTCAAGATACTCCTTAGAAAAAACTTCGTCTATCGAAGCGGAGTCTCAGGACAGAATCAATATTCCCATTTTCTCCGGTAAAACAATCATGTCCGCCATTTTACAGAGCAACCTACTGGTTTTGTCGCAGTTGGTTTAACCGTCGCTCCGTTCAAAATTTGAGCGATCGCATCCCGCAAGTACTGAATCTTCACCCCATCTGAGTTGTCAGGGCTGTCATCAATCAAGCCGCTGTAGCAAAGCACGCCTGCCTGATTCAGCAAAAACACGTGAGGAGTTTTCTCAGCCCCAAAACTATGAGCAACATCCTGTGTAACATCGCGCAAATATGGAAAATTAAGCTGCCGCTCTACCACAAAGCGCTGCATATTATCGAAACTATCATCAGGGAACTGTTCCGCGTCATTCGGATTAATGCCAATCAGCGTAAACCCCTGCGCTTCAAAATCCGCTTGAATTGACTTCAACCGTTCCAGATAGCGCTGTACATAGGGACAGTGATTGCACATAAACACCACCCCTACTGCTCGAAACGTTTCTAGATAACGAGCTAGATGATGCACCGAATTATCGGTTCCCGGTAATTCAAAATCTGGAGCGTAGCCCCCAATCTCAGTACCCATCGCTTCTATAACCGTTGTTTATTAGGAGACGAACCCAACTACCAGCCTTTGGCTAGTGCCTGATACCCAATTAGTTTATAGACCAACTTGGCGGCTGTGAACTCCGAAACAACAGAATCAGTAATGGGTGCCAGTTCCATCACATCTGCGCCAATCACCTCATGTTGCTCAAATACTTGCTGCAAAAAGGTGAGCAAAGCAAACCAGTGCAAGCCACCGGGTTCTGGTGTACCCACACCAGGCATCAACGTTGGGTCAATCCCATCCAAGTCAATGGTCAAAAATACTTTTTCAGTTTGAATACCCGCCAGGGCACGTTCCATCCAGTTGGGTTGAAGGGCAATTTCCCGCGCCCGAATCACGGTGAGTTGTTTGTCACGAATCAGATCGGCTTCCTCTCTACAAATACTGCGGATGCCGATTTGCACGGTTGGAAGCCCCATGTCCACTACTCGCTTCATAACACAGGCGTGATTGTGAATAGAACCTTCGTACTCATGACGCAGATCTCCGTGGGCATCAATCTGCACCACAGTAAAGGGTTGGTTGGGATACGCCTGACGGTAGGCTGCAATCACGCCAGCCGTAATGCTGTGTTCCCCGCCCAGCGCGATCGCAAACTTACCGTCTGCAATTAACTTGGCGACAGTTTCTTGAGTTGCTTGCAGCATGGCTTCAGACGAAACTTTGCGCCCATTGCGGGTATCCGCGATCGCCTCGGCTGTGTAAATGCCAACCTCCCACATTTCGCGATCGTGTTCGTCGTCGTAATACTCCACCTGCTGAGACGCATCTAATATGGCAGCAGGACCCTGTTCACAGCCACGCCGATAGGTAGTTGTTGCCTCAAAAGGGATAGGCAGAATTACCACCCGCGCGCGATCATAATCCGACGCGACATCGGGACCTAAAAACGGAAGAGAAGAGGTTAATGTTTGCACTGGCATGGATCCAACACATTGAAGCACCCTCCAATGCTGACATACTTTTCGACCGGATTGCTATCAAAGGCAACTTCCAATCGCAAGGGCTTAGCATTCGAGCGAAAACATTGGCGATGACCAAAAGGTTGCTTCCGGAATGGTAAGCCCCTAAACAAAGTTAACGATTTTATTTTACTTTCGTTCCCAAGCGTCCTTGGCGTAGGGTGCAAACGTAATGCATCAAAGTCTGAAGCCACACAGTTACACCTCGCCAGCCTATCTACAAATTACTTATACTTAGCTCTCCTGCCACACAGTCTACCTGCACTATCCTTTTGCCAAGAGTATGTACATTTGCCAGTGCTACTTAAACTACTACTTCTAGAAATTGTTGTGCCGCAGCGAGAACTAGAACCAACGCTGGTGATAATAATTTTGTCTCCATTTGAGGGCACTGAACTTTGAAAAGCTGTCATCTTACCGCGTCCTAACTCATCATCTACAAAGCAAGCAGATCCCATCCCAATGGTTTTCCAATTTACTTTGTCTTTGCTGGCGCGAACTTCATATTGAATGGCTCCGTTGCTCATCGTTTCTCTGGTCCTATTTTTTACAGAACCGCTTAAGATTCCATCCTCGTAGCTAAGTTCTGAAAAATCCATCATTTCCTTAGCTTCACGTTCAACTACCACACGTTTACTAGAGGGTGTCTTACTGACAGGTTTATCACTCGTTTCTACGGGTTCCTTGATGGGCAAGTTAGGATTTTGACTACACATCCCATTTCGGTTGATTATTTGACCATAAACAGTTCTTTCGTGGCAAAAGAAACTTGGATCACCTGGCAGTGCATTCACAACTTCAGATACGCCAAAAGAGAACGCCAGGGAAGAAACCGCGATCGCCCAACGAAAAGGTTTTGCTGCCATACCAATTTGCCTCAGTAGAATGAACTCAACTTAGAGTGCCCCTGAGCAAACACTGGGCACCACATTTCTACATTCATTCTTCAAAGCAAATTCCAAAAATCCGGTAACTATGCGGCGGGTTTAGCAGTCGCTTGAGGCGGCTTCTCACCCACTGAGCGAGACACTTCCACACCGTTTTCTTCCAAAATAACAATGGGTTCTGAGCCGTCGCCCAGTTCAATCCGCTTCACTAACACCTTACCGCCAGAAATCCGCTGTCCAGCGCTAACATAGCGGCTAGTAGCATCACCTGGAGCAACCACGATCGCTTGAGGCGTTCTACCCACCACGACGACACCTGTCACCTCAACTGCTTGTGCTATGTCAGTCGAGGGGCGGGGTGGCAGTGCATTTGCAGGTCGGGTGGGGGGCAGAGCAAAGCCTAATGGTGCATCTTGTGCCTTAGGAATAGAGGGAGATTCAATTTCTTTTTTGGGCGCATTCGCAATGCTGGGTCTGGGAATGCCAGGAAAACCAGGACGAGCGGCGGTTGTGCCTCCAGGCTGGCCAGTTCTCGTACCACCTGGACGGTTAGCTGGAAGTTGCGAAACTTGCGGAACGGGTCGAGCGGTCACCGTGGGTTTGGGCAGCTCCGGAGGTAGAACTGCAAACGGATCTGCGGTGGCGCTGGTTTTGATTTCGGTTCTTACCTGCTTCTGGCGTTCCTGGGCATTGGTTGGCGGAATTAAGCCTGGCACTGGTGGCTGAATTGGGTTCCGAGCCGCAAGCGTTTGGGTGGCAGCAGGGGATTGAGTTGCATTGGGACTGGGGCTAGGAGCAGGACTAACTGCAACTGAAGGGCTAGGAGCAGGAGACGTGGCTGCCGGGGGGGCAGTTTCTTCTGATGCACACCCCGCGATCGCCAGGGTTAAAACTCCAGCCCACGCAACTAACCAATTCCGATGCATAATTTATCCCTCCCAAAGCACGTTAATTCCAAGATAACCCTAAGATGATTCGTCTGTCGAAATTCACACCTTAATCATTGGAAATTGACATCAGAAAAAATCACAAAAAGCTGAGAATTTGCTGTTATTGTCGAAGGGATTATTGTGTTACGAATCGCTGAAGACACCCCTAAAGAGTTCACAGCAGGCAAAATCTTCAATGGAGTCAACGGAGCTAAAAAGCCACCTGCGATCGCACCTTCTGGAAATTGTGCGAGAACGCGATCCTTACATGGCAACTGAAGGATATTTTTACGTCCAACACTATATTCGCAGTCAGCTTCAACAATGGGGTGATCTAGAAATTCATGAATTCACCTATCAACAGCGTACCCACACAAACCTGCTTTTAAACCTTCCTGCTCAGAAAGAAACGCAAGACCCCCCCATTCTGATTGGCGCTCATTATGATGCTGTTCCAGGAACACCCGGAGCTGATGATAATGCTAGCGGTGTAGCGGCGCTTCTAGAATTGGCACGGGCGTTTTCTACCCAACCCGCAAAATACCCGGTTCGTTTGGCTGCCTTTGATCTAGAAGAGTATGGATTGATTGGCAGCGATCGCTATGCTGAAAAATTGCATCAGCAAGGGCAAAAACTACGCCTCATGCTGTCTTTAGAAATGCTGGGCTACTGCACCCAAACTCCAAATTCTCAGCGTTACCCCATCGCCGCGATGAAAGCGATTTATCCCAGTACTGGCAACTTTATTGGGCTAATTGGCAACATTCCAACCACATCCGATTTACTTCATTTCAATCACACCATTTCTAACGCAGGCATCCCCAGTCGCTGGTTGCCCGCTGGAATGCGTGGAGAATTTGTTCAAGCTACGCGATTAAGCGATCATGCTCCCTTTTGGGACCGGGGATACCGGGCAATCATGGTAACCGATACTGCCTTTATGCGAAATCCCCACTATCATCAAGCCAGCGATCGCCTTGAAACACTAAACCTGGATTTTCTAACAGGAATTTGTCAAGGACTTGTAGAAGGGATCAGGACATTGCCTTGATCGATTTCTAGTAGTTCCCATCCCATTTAAAGCCCTAATCCGTTTTGGCTAAAGATCTAACGACAAGGCTGTAGCCATAATCTTCCTGCAACTGAGCAGTTGTTTAAACTGTAAACAAGGGAATGAGTGGGTAAACACTCTCAGGATTGAATTCAAAATGTAAACAATTATCCAGTTTTGCCGAACCCAAAATGAACCAGAATGGGATTTTTCAAACGGGGAGATTCTCGACTCGTAATAAATCTTAATAATCATTGAAAGATAGACTTTCTCGGCTTCTCCTCAAAGCATAATCTTGAAAAAGCAAACCCTTAAGCTAGAAACGATTGCGGTGGACAAAACAGTTTCGTATTCTAGTTTCTGATACTTTATTGAAAATATCGCCTAAGATTTTTAAAGTGAACTGCTTGCTGATAATTTATTCGCGTTTAAGCAGATGGAACTCGTTCAATAATTAGAGCAAAATAGTTAGAGGGTGTTTGAGCAGTATCAAATGTTTTGATTCGCCCCCTAAATCCTTCAATTCTTGGCAGATTTCTAAATCATCTCCCAAAATTTGAGAGCCTGGAGGATTTATTTGAGCAGCAATTCGCACTTTTCAAGCATCGTCTTTGACCGAGTTCCGTAAGAGCACATTTAGTTGACAAGACGTAGAGGAACTAATAATGAGGAGTTGCTCAATGCCACGGGTCTTCCCATTCACAGCCGGAGTTGCACTATCCCTTCTCAGTACAGCCATGATTGTGGGGTATGCAGTTCCCTCTCAAGCAGCTTACGGATTTGTTGACCTCGCAGAGGGTTGGAGATGTGAGGGACAGTTTCAAGGAACCAGTGGACGCGGAATTTGTTTCCAGCGAGAAGAAATTGATCCTGGGAACCCCTATAAGTATTACCGGGGAGATGTCAGAAATGGCACCTTTAACGGGAGTGGGGTTTTGGTTTATGAGAATGACGATCGCTACGAAGGGCAGATGCGAAACGGTCGTCCCAACGGCAAGGGCACCTTTTTAGAGGTGGCAAATAATCGTCGCTATCAGGGAGATTTTCGCAACGGCGAGTTTCATGGACAAGGCACTTACACCTTTGCTGACGGCAGCCGTTACGTTGGGCAGTTTGCAGGCGGGCAACCGCATGGAATTGGCACTTTCACCTTTTACGAAAACGGTAAAGTTGCATATACCTATACGGGACGTTTTTATCTCGGTGTGATTAACGGCAATGGTGCAGTTACCAGCGCCAGTGGAATTCGCTGTTCTGGGGTGTTTTACAGCAATACTTTAGCGGGTAAAGGAACCTGCACCTATCCACGTGGTAGCGCCTTTAAGACCTACACAGGGGAGCTGAAAAATGGTCTTCCCGATGGACGCGGTACCGCTGTTTACAACAACGGAAAACGTTTTACAGGAGAGTTCCGTGGTGGTGCACCGGGTCTTTCCACGGAAAACGGCTCGTAGGATTCTTAACCGTGTTGGTCCGCGCTCGTTAGGACGAAAGTGGTAAGGACGGGCAAGCAGTTGGAGTTAAGCGCAGGTAGCGTAAGCACTCTTCAGGTTTGAGTTGTCGGAGGCTGCGATCGCGCGCCAGTTCTAGCAAGCCTTGCCAATTTGCTGCCCACAAATGCAGGATACCGCTATCACTCAGCGTTGCTACGTGCTGTCCATCCGGGCTGAAAGTTACCTGCTTAATCAGCTCTTGGGCAGCGCCAGAACGAAGCGGTCGTAAAATCGCTCGTTCAACGCCAGTATTCGCATCCCAAAGTCTCGCAGTACCGTCTGCGCTGGCCGTTACTAGAAGCTGTCCATCCGGGCTAAAGTCTCCATCTAAAACCGCTCCTCGATGCCCTGCAAGAATCACCTGCAATGCTCCTGTTGTTGCGTCAATCACTCGTGCAGTGCCATCAAGACTTGTTGTAAGAATGCGTTGACCATCGGCACTAAACTGAGCATTTGTCACCGCATCAGAATGAGACAACGTGCGGATTAGCGCCCCAGAATCTGTATCCCAAATGCGGGCAGTGCGATCCCAACTGGCGCTGATAATTTGCTTTCCACTTGGGCTGAAATGTACGTGTTCCACCAGAGCTTCGTGGCCGGTCAGTTGGTGCAAAAGTTGACCGGATGATACGTCCCAAACGCGAAGAACCTTGTCTACTCCAATTCCTACCAGCTTTTGTCCATCTTGACTGAAAGCCAAGCGATGGATAATTGTTACTTGGGGTTGCTCTGACTTTGTTTGAGTCACGGTTTGCGACTCAGGCGTTGCGCTTTGCAGGGTGTGCAAATGGATCAACGATTGATCAGGCTGCATTTGCCAAACTTCAACACGCCCTTGATTGTTGGCGATCGCAAATAGCTTGCCATCGCTGCTGGCAACAACGCTTGATAACCGTGAATCAGTCGCTAACTGATCGATCAACCTGCCAGCCACAGAAGTGGGCTGAAGAGTGGTTGCAATTGAATCGGGCTTGGTATCACCTCCGGAAACCATTTGCCAGCGCCGAAATGTACCATCGCTGCCCAGTACCAAAATTCCCGCATTAGGTTGAAAATTTGCCCACTCAATTGCACTATCTTTCAGTTTAAGGGAGGGCAGTTCGCCTCCCACAGTCGATGTCCATATTCGCACCGTGCCATCAGCGCCAGTAGTGGCAATCAAAGAACCATCCTGGCTGGGTTGAATCGACTGAATAGCGCTGGTATGTCCTTTCAACACACCAACTTCCTGCCCAGTGGCAGCATTTCGGATAGACACGATCGCCGTAGAAGTATCAGGAGCAGGATTGCGTCCTGCAATCATAAGCTGTTGGCTGTCAGGGCTGAAGGCGATCGCACCTTGATCACTCCCTCCTGCACTCGATGTTTTATCAGACTGATTTTCTGCAATCCACTGCGCTCCAGACGAGAAATCTTTCACCGCAACCAACCCATTAGCGCTTAAAACCGCAAGTCGTTCACCATTAGGGCTAAATAGCAGCATGGGTAAACGAGCAGAGCCAGCACCCGAAAAGCTTTGGTTCAACTCTGGTTGGGATTGGCGCAATTTTCCGGTTTGGGTATTCCAGAGTCGAATCTCACCCTGGCGATTTGCGATCGCCACCCACTGATCATTCGGACTAAGGGCTGCTTTTTCTACTAAACCTCTGGAGTTGAACAACTGTTTTGGTCGGTTTTCTATCACCTGAAGCAACATTACCACTTGGGTATCAGCCACCAATAGTTGATTTCCATCAGCGCTAAATTGCAAACTATGGATATCCATAAGCTGGGTTCTTTCGGCTAACAGCTTACCTGTAGCAATATGCCAAATCTTGAGAGTTTTTCCACTGCTGGCAGCCACCCACTTGCCCGTTGGATCAACGGCAAATTGAGCGATCGCGGCAGAAAATCCTCCCAGGCGATGCTGTAATTCACCCGTTTCTACCGACCAAACCCGCACCTCAGGGGAGCGTTGAGCAACAGCAATCACAAACTTGCTATCGCCGCTAAAAGCAACCGATGTGATCACTCTTGCCGATGTAGCACCATCACTCGATTGCGAATCTTGCCACGGCAAGACCCGTTGCATTTGACGATTGGTTAACGACCAGAGGCGAACCGTACCGTTCGTATCAATTGTGGCAAGCGAACGGTAGTCAGGGCTAAAGGTAACCTGTTGCAAGGCAACATTGTCAGCTTGCAGCGTTGCTTGTAGCCGCAGTTTTTGCAGTGCCGCCCGCAAACTAGCCTCTGCCTCGTAGGTATGCCCTCGCTCGGCGGCAAGGCGACTGATCAACAGCGAGGTAACTGGGTCATTGTCAGGCTCCTGCAAAACCGATTGCGCGATCGCCGACCACTGGCGCGATGTCGCAATTTGAAGTTGAAAATTTTTCTCCGCCTGGCTCTTATTCGCCACTCGATACTGAGCAAACGTAATCCCCAACGCTATCAGCAACGTACAAGGAACCGACACCTGCAACAACCGTAGTTCTCGTTTCGTTCGATAATTCTCCTCTCGACTCACAGCAATATACTGCTGTGCCAGGGCAGACAACTCATCCGGATAATGAGCCAAAAAATCTTCCGCATCAATTAAGCGGCTCCCCCGCAGTAGATATTCCGGCGATCTCATCTGTTCTGCTGCATTCCACTCCCGTGCACTCCGCTCAATCTGGCGTTGACGACGTAGCATTTCTCGGTTTTCATCCAACCAGGAACGCAACAGGCTCCAGTTACGAATCAACGCTTCATGGGCAATATCCACCGTCTCATGGCAACCATTCCCTACAGACGGCTGAATTGCGTTGAAATCCACCACATGAGAAAGACGGGTGACGTTCAAGTTGTAGCCCTTCGTCAGCGTTGTTTGAATTTGGGGGAGTGATTGAGTCAATACTCCAGGTTGCCCAGTCTGAATGGATTTAGTTCGCACCACCTGAGCAAGACGTAGCGCTGTAGACACATTGGCAAACCGTTGGTCAATCCGTTCTTGGTGACAGTTAATTGGAGTGACCTGATTTGTCACAACCAATTTGGCAATTACCAGCTTTTCCAGCACCCGTTCAACAAGTTCAGCAGAAAAATGAGGACTCACCAATTCCGATTTCAACACGCGTCGTCGAGTATCTTCTGTGCCCTCTCCTAATTGAGTCAGTGCAATAAAAATGCGTTTTGCAACCCGTTGCTCCTCATAAGACAGGCTGTAAAAAATCTCATCTGCTCGTTTTTGCAGCGTTCCTCGCACTCCCCCTAATTCGGCGTAGGCATCTAATGTGAGTCGGGGGGGACTACCGTTAGGGTCTTGCTGTCGTCGTTGCCACAGTTCTAACAGGGTGTATTGCAACAACGGTAGTTCACCGGGTGCACCGACGATGTCTAGCAAGATGTTGTAGACCAAGTTTGGCTCGCACACCAATCCCACCCGCTTTGCAGGCTTAATGATAGAAGCCTTGATTTGTTCATAGCTGAGCGGCGTAACCATGACTAAGTGCTGTTCGATCTGTTCTGCTAAGCCTTTGTAGAATAGGCATTTATTAAAGAAGTCAGCCCGTAGAACAATGACCAGGCTAAATTGATCGCTCACATCCCGCAATGCAGACAGTAAGCAGTTGAAGAAACGGTTGCGATCGTGTTCAGCGTTTGGACCCTGACATAGGGTAAAAATTTCCTCAAACTGATCAATAATCAGCACCATACGAGTGCTTTTATTTTCAGCAATCAAACTCGCGCGGATCAGTTGGGTTAACCCCGATGTGCCTTCCTGCAAAAATACTTCGGCGCGTCGCAGTTGCTCGGCTCGATCTACAGCGGTTGTTGCCGGATTGATAAAGGCATTTGCCAGACTCTTTAAAGGTTGCTCGGTGGGGGTAATCACTCGAATTTGCCAGTTTTGACTGCCTGATAAGGCTTGCCCGCGCTGTAATTTGTGAACTAAGCCCGCTCTCACTAACGAAGATTTGCCACTACCAGATGCCCCTAACACAGCAACAAAGTTGCCAGTTTTTAACTGATTGAGTAGTTGATCGGTTAGGCTTTCTCGCCCGAAGAAGTATTCAGCGTGTCCTTCCTCAAACGGTTCTAGCCCCCGATACGGACAAACATCTTGGGAAGGGGCTGTTTGTAACACGGTGAGCGGGTTGTGGCATCGAGTTAAAACGATTTCGCTACCAGAGTTCTCAAACAGGGGCTGCTGAGATTCGCCTTTCAGGGCATTACTGACCCAATCGGTTAGGGCATAGTTAGTGACGACCCCTGTTGGCAAACGGCGAGGGTCAAGTCCATCTAGCAGTGCTTGAGTGAAAACGCTGTATTGACCGTTTAGCGACTCGTAGGCGGTTTCGTACTCGCGGGAAGCTGCCATAAACAGGCGATCAGTTCCCGATTTGGCACCAGGGTCTGCTTCTAAAAAATTTAAGATTTCACCACTATGACAACAATCTAATAAGATAATTCGCTGCCTGACTGGACTTTCTTGCAGCAGTCGCCGCAGCCAAAAAAGCGATAAACCATAGAAATGTGCGCTGGGGTTCGCATCACTGGTTGCTAAGTAACCTTCGCGAATTCCAGCATCCTTCTGCAAGCCGTGCCCTGAAAAATAAAATAAGGCAGTATGGGGAATTGTGTCTCCTTTTGGCTTAAAAAGCTTGACTAAAGCCGCTTCTAGCTCTGCTAACGTTACCGGAGTTTTAATTCCAACTCGCAGTTTTTCCGATTGAATGATTTCAGGAAGACGAGTAACCCGAAAGTCTCCAGTACTGTCCAATTGATGAGCGATCGCTTCTGCATCGTGAGCAGGTGCGTTCAGTACGGGTAAATACTGATAATTGCTAATCCCTACTACAAGGGCATCTCGTAGCATTCTTATCTCTCCTGAATAAAAAAGCTTTAAAACTCAAAGGGCTGCTCGAAGGTTGGATCATCTCAGGTTCTCAGAAGTAGAAAGATTGCGTTTACTGACCTGCAATTGGTTTGAAACAGTTGAACCGCTTGCCTTTAGAGGATGTTTGAAAAGTGCAAATACCCTCTTAAGAACAAACGAATGAAGCATTTGTTTTTAATTTGCTTGATATGATACAGGCACTCACGCAAGTAAAAGTTATTTGCCAGGTATTTTTATCAGTGCAATTCATTTGAATCAGAAACATCAGAAAAATAGTCCATGAAGATTTTCAAACAAATCTCCAGTCTAAAAGTAATTGAATTGTTTTTATCTGTAAAAGGGGGTGTGACCCTTTATTCAAAAGACTTCCAGAACTTTATTCAAAAAATTTCATTCTTAAGATTGTTCAGCAAAATATTAAACTCTTTGCATTCTTTTTGAAGTCAAAGAATTAACCATAAAAATAAAAAAATAATTCAAAACGAAATCGAGTAAATACGGAAAAAACGTTGAGATCTCTCGTTAGCAAGCTTTTAGTCTCAGTATAATTGCGTATTCACGCCTCTAATTTACGTAAAATCCTGGTTCTCCGTAACCCTTTGAGGATGTCTTAAAAGTGCTCGGTGTAGTTTAACCGCTTTCTTCGTTACCCCAGTTGGGGCGAGTGGAGAGGTTTCGTTGCATCTGCCTGCGAGATCGCCCCCGAAATCCCAAAACGACAGGCGATCACCAAATTGCGATTCTCGAAACCCTGTTGCAGAAGCCATAATAGAGCAATCTGGATTTACGAATGGCATCAGCCGGAGAGCAGCTTGAATGCGGGATTTTCTCAAATACACCTTTGCTAGTCTGTTGGCGCTACTCATCTTTTTGGGGATGAGCATCAGCGGTCTGTTGTTTTTAGTAATTTTGGCGGCATCACGAGATCCCGTACCCCGCGTCAAAGAAAAATCCGTCTTGACCTTTAACATGGCACTAGATGTTACAGATGGGCTGCGAAGCGATGTCAGCAGTTTCGGACAAGCGCTGGGAAGTGACTCAAGCATTCCGTTAAAAGCCGCTTTGGATGCCATTAATCAAGCTGCAAAAGATCAGCGAATTGTAGCGCTGTATCTCCACGGCAGAATGTCTGGAAGCACGGGGTATGCCACCTTAAAAGAAATTCGGGAAGCACTCCAACGCTTTCGGGCAACAGGTAAAAAGGTCGTTGCTTATGATTTAGATTGGGGTGAGCGGGAATATTACCTGACCTCCGTTGCCGATTCTATTGTGCTACACCCCTTTGGCTCGTTGGAATTGAACGGTCTCAACTCAGAAGGAACATTTTTTGCAGGCGCTTTGCAGAAATACGGAATTGGTGTGCAAGTTACGAGAGTGGGCAAATATAAGTCTGCGGTTGAACCATTTCTTCTAACAAAACGCAGCCCTGAAAATCGCCAACAAACTCAACAACTCCTGGGCGATTTGTGGGACGAATTTTCGACTAGCGTTAATCAAGAACGTAAAGTTACGCCCCAACAGCTTCAATCTATTGCAGATAGTGACGGCCTTTTAGAACCCACCGAAGCGCTTAATCGACGATTGATTACAAAGGTTGGGTACGAGGATGAAGTGGTTGAGCAACTCAAACAACTCTCCACAGAAGATAACAACTCCTTTCGGCGGATTAATTTACAAACCTACGCGAAAGTTGCACGCTCTACTGTTGAGAAAGAGCGCGGTGGTAAAAACAAAATTGCGCTCGTTTATGCCGAGGGAGATATTGTTGATGGGAAGGGTGATTCCGATCAAATAGGCGGCGATCGCTTTGCTAAACTGTTGCGTGAAATTCGCCAGGATGATGACATAAAAGCCGTTGTGCTGCGGGTAAACAGTCCCGGAGGAAGCGCAGTTGCCTCAGAAGTGATTCAGCGGGAGGTGATTTTGACCCGCAAACAGAAACCTGTTGTAGTGTCAATGGGAAGCGTTGCTGCCTCGGGTGGGTACTGGATTTCCACTTATAGCGATCGCATCTTTGCTGAACCCAACACCATCACTGGGTCAATTGGCGTTTTTGGGTTACTTCCTAACGTTCAAGAACTGGCAAACCGTAACGGAGTAACCTGGGACGCAGTAAAAACAGGGCGCTATGCTGACATTCAAACCATTACCCGTCCCAAAACAGCTCAAGAACTTGCGCTGATTCAAAAAAGCGTTGATCGAATTTACGACCAATTTATAACCAAAGTGGCAGACTCACGCAAACTACCAAAAGCAAAAGTGGCAGAAATTGCTCAGGGACGAGTTTGGTCTGGAAAACAGGCAAAGGCATTGGGATTAGTAGATGAACTAGGTGGGTTAGAAGCAGCCCTGCAAGAAGCTGCAAAGCGAGCAAAACTAGGGGAAAGATGGCAAATAGAAGAATACCCAGAACCTCCATCTTTCGCAGAAGTGTTATTTGGCAACTCTGATAATCAGATCGCCAAATACTTGCAAGGAGACGATGTAGTGCTTCAGGAATTGCGAAAGATCCAAGCCGACCTAGCGATTTTAAACGTGTTGAACGATCCTCGTGGAGTTTACGTACGGCTCCCAATGAATCTTCGGATTGATTAAAATTACTTATAAATTTGTAGCGAAACTATGATCAGCCAGAGAGAGTTGACGAAAAGCTGATGGGGTGGGGGTTGACAATTTTTTGCTGAAAAGGTATTCCGGTTACTTCGAGTAACAGAAAGTTAAGATAGGATTTGGATGTTAAAGTCTTGAGTCAAGACGGTATTCTCATCCTCCGCCCACCTGACCCTTTTGAGGCGCTCTATGGTTGTTAATCTCGCTGCGGTTTCTACTTCTTCAAGCTACGAGGCACGTGATGCCCAGGCTTTGAGGCGAGTATTTGAAACGCTTCATGCCGACAGTTGTCCACTGTCCTACAACTTCCACATGCATACCGTTTGTTCAGATGGGCAGTTGCAACCAGAGGACCTGATGAGACAGGCGATCGCAATTGGACTGCGGGGGATGGCGATTACCGATCACCACTCAACTGAAGGATATCGGCGGGCGCATCGATGGTTAGAAACATTTTGTGAAGCTGCCACTTGGCGAGGTAACCCTGTCCCAGAGTTGCGTTTGTGGACAGGCATTGAAGTTACCTCCAAACTGCTGGATACTGAAGTTCATATTTTGGGTTATGCCTTCAATCCAGATAGTTCAACCATGAAGCCTTACGTTCAGCGCGAGTCTCCCAAAGGGACAGAGGCATTGGCTGAACACGTCATTGCCAGTATTCACGCAGCAGGTGGGTTGGCAGTTTTGGCGCACCCGGTTCGCTATCGGCGATTGCCCGAAGACTTGATTGCAGAAGCTGCAAAAGTTGGTATTGACGGTGTAGAAACCTACTACGCCTACAACAACCCCAATCCGTGGTGTCCCAGCCCTTGCCAAACTGAGCAGGTGCAGCGGCTGAGTTCCACCTATGGCTTACTCAACACCTGCGGTACTGATACCCACGGTCTCAGCCTGCTACAGCGACTGTAGAAGTTGTAGTAGTTGTAGAAAAGAGGCTGGTTTTTACCCGTTCTCTACCCATCCACAAAGACAGTGACCGATGCGACCGCAACAAGCATTTCGTCATTCTTGTCATCCAAAGAGGCGATCGCGCGTCCCTGAACCACCATGCCGCCATTTTCAACCTTGAGTGTTTTTTGACCAAACGGAAGTACTGCCAGTACTTCCGCTTCCCGGACTTGATCTGGGTAGGGCACTGCAACTTGAACCTCCACGATCATTTGGTCGGGATGGTCTAACCCGGCAACTTCCCAAATTCCAGGCAGGGCATTGTGGGCGATCGCATTTCGTACAGCCCGTGCCGCTGCTACTGTAGGCTCCTGCCCGTGTTGATCAACACCCATTCCCATCTCGATCACAAATCGTTTCCGTGCCAAAGTTGCCTCCTTTTCCTGCTTAAAAGCTCAGTCCCGATTCCCCTAACAAAGACCGCAAGTGTTCTAAATTCTGGCGTACAGCTTTGGCTGAAGTATGCAACTCTGCCAGTTCCTGGTCCGTCAAATCTAGTTCCAGGATGCTCTCTACTCCCTGACAGCCCAACCGACAGGGCACTCCAATGAAAATGTCATCCAGCTCGTACTGCCCTTGTAAATACGCGGCAACGGGCAAAATCCGAGGTTGGTTATAGAGAATTGATTCCACCATTACGCAAACTGCCGATGCTGGCGCATAGTAGGCTCCCCCGGTTTTTAGCAGTTCCACCACTTCTGCGCCACCGTTGCGCGTTCGGTCTACCAGACGCGCGATCGCCGCTTCATCCAAAAACTTGCCAATGGGAATACCGTTAACTGTGGAATAACGCGGCAGGGGCACCATTAAATCTCCATGACTGCCCAAAACTGTGGCATTAATATCGTTGATAGAAACACCCAACTCCATTGCAATAAAGGTTTGGAAGCGAGCAGAGTCCAAAACACCTGCCATTCCCATCACCTGATGCGGTGGTAAGCCACTCGCTTTCCAACCCACATAGGTCATCACATCAAGGGGATTGGTAACAACGACGAGAACGGCATTGGGAGACTGCATCATGACTTTCTGGGTCACATCTAGCACAATCTTGCCGTTGGTTAGGAGCAGATCATCACGGCTCATACCAGGACGACGAGGTAGCCCAGCAGTGATCACCACCACATTAGAGTTGGCGGTATCTGCAAAGTCATTGGTGCCAGTAATGGTGCGATCGTGCCGCTCCACTCCCCGCGCTTCCATCAAATCCAGCGCCACCCCCTGCGGACGACCCTCCACCACGTCCAGCAGCACTACATCTGCAATATTTTTTTCGGCAAGTCGTTGGGCTAGGGTTGCCCCCACATTGCCAGAACCCACGATCGCAACTTGAGCCGTTGCACAAGAAATTTCAGAAGGGCGTAATACCATTAGCTACCCCGCAGTGAGGTTTAGTCAGCTAATGGTATATCGAGTTACGAGAACGCACCGTTTTCTAAACAAAAATCTCCTGTTTTGCTCTTAAGATTTGGCAATAAACCAACCAGAATTGGTGCCATCTACTTTGTCTACAGCCTCTAATTGATCTTGCCGAAGCCAGATATTAGGAGTGGGGGTAATGCCAAACTTCACCAGGGCATACTCTCCGCTGAGATCAACGACCTCGCCTTTTGTCTCAAAGAGATAGGACGGAAGACGGGGGTCACTAGCTTTGGCTTCCAGGCTGTTTTCTAGCTTTTCCCGAACTGCTCGAACAAAATCACCGCGTTTGATGGGCATAGTTCAATCGAATGACATCTGCTTCTTTTGCATTCTAAAGCGGTTTTGTAACGACGAACTATTGAAACCCTTGAGGGCAGCAATCAAGAATGGTCATGGGAACTTATCCTAAATTTGAGCGTTGCGATCGCATAAACGTCTTACCAGCCCTGGCAATTTCTATCAACTGCCGAGTCACGGGTAGATTTTCGTACCAGGAGGTTGGCTGTACATCGCTACGGGACGACCGTTGAGCCACTAAGCACGAAGAGGTTCTGAGAGCTGAGATGTCTGGGTTTTTTTCCCGAAACATATTGTAAGCTCCGTCTAAATGCATCGGTCCACCATCTGGATGCCCCGGCGGACGCTGCTGCAACTCTTCGAGAAACGTAATCAAGCGATCGAAAATGCTAGCGTTCACCCCATAACAATGAGTTGTCAGCATCGGCTCATGGAAGGGTGCAAATTTCACAGGTGGCGTAAGTGGCTGCATGGTGGGATATCCAAAGTAGGCAAACTCCCACTTTTCCTGACGCAATTGCTCAATCAGGGCATCCTCAAATTCTGGGAATGACTCATCCATGAAGACATCGTCTTCCATAATTAATACGTTGGTTAGTCCAGCATCTCGTGCTTGCTTCAAAATTTGTAGGTGGCTCAGGAGACACCCACGTGCCCCGATGCTGGGAAACCCGTTAGGGCTATCCGGGCGAATTGCTGGAAAGAATTCCAATCGACCCAGAGTAATTTGCATCCCAACTTTTTGGAGTTCTTTCTCAGTTGCTTTCCGGCGGTCTTTTCGCTCAGGCAGGTTAACAATATAAGCACGTTGGAAGAAGTCGAGAGTTTTCATGGGAAGAACCTGAGTTTTTGCGGGGACGTTGACTAGCGAAAAAGCTGCACACATTCTAAGGTTCCCTGACGTTTGGAAAGTGAAACAGGTGTGATTTTTGTAAGGCAGAAAGATGAAGTTTTTGGGAGTGGATTTTGGCTGGACTTCGGGCGCAAGCGGATTGTGCTGTTTAGGCTGGGAAAATGGCAGGTTGGAACTTCTGGATTTGCAACGCTATGCAGCGATCGCCGATGTTCTTGCATGGGTTGATGGTTGCCTTACTCCTGATGAGTCGGGTGTGGTTGCCGTAGATGCCCCCACCCTAATTCCCAATGCCACAGGGATGCGTTTACCTGATCGCCTCGCACATAAGCATTTTGGTCGGTATCATGCGGGCTGCTACCCAGCGAATTTGGGGTCGGCCTTTGCAGCGCGGACAGTAGCATTTGGTTTAAGTTTGGAAGAACGGGGCTTTCAACATGCACCTAGCATGGAACCCAAACAAGCCGGACGGTTTCAGATCGAGGCGTTTCCCCATCCGGCGATCGTGCATCTATTTGGGTTACCGCAAATTTTGAAATACAAAAAAGGGCGGTTGGCAGAACGCCGCACCGAATTAGCCCGATTACGGGACTATATCTTTGAGTATTTGCCTGCTCATGTTCCGTCGCTGAACCTGGCAAATACAAAAGTCTCCGTTCCAGAGATTCCCACTCGTGGAACGGAGTTGAAAGCAGTTGAAGACCAGTTGGACAGTGTGATTTGTGCCTACATTGCTGCTCATTGGTGGTATTGGGGGTTAGAGCGCAACCTGGTACTGGGCGATCGCGCCGAGGGCTACATTGTCGTCCCTGTTCCCAATGGTCAACTCGCAGGCGGCACGGGCGGCATATCGGCGTTTTGATCCAGGCTACTCATGTTGGTGAGATCCACGTTGCCTGTCGTCAAGAAGCGCAGAGTTTCTTGATAGAGGCTCTGCCAGAAGCGGTTACTCATACCCTGGCTGACTTCTGTAGGATCAACCATTGGGTGAGGTACGAGATCTTTTGCTGGATACAGATGCAGATAATTGCCGTTTCTGCCGCCACCAATTTTGTCGAAGAAAGTAGTGTTGGTTTCAATATCGGCAGCGTCTTCGTTTTCGGTCAGCACCAGAAACACAGGAATGTCTTGCAGCGACTGCAGCGCTTTTTGCCCTAACACATAGCTGCTACCAAAGCGATCGCTCGCTGTCAAACAACCCACTGGAAAGCGCAGAGTCGGGTCCCAGCCAGATTCTGTGATGTCTAAGGGACCGGCCAGATTAATGTAGCGGCGGCGTTCTTCCCCATAAATTCGCAGCAGTGGGGCATAGGCAACCACCTGCTGAACCCGTTCTGGATGGGCGGCGGCAAGCCCCAATGCCACAGAACCCCCAACCGAAAGCCCAACCGTAAAAATAGGACCGGGCATGGCATCTAGTTCTGCCAATCGTGCTTCGGCATCGGTGAGATAGGCCAGGTGGGATGAGATGTAGTAGCGATCGAAGTCGGGATCGTTTGGCTTCTCAACTGCTTTGATGATATCCAGCAACCGAGGCTCGATCGCTACCAGGCGGGCAATCAGTGCTAACCGTTGCATTCCAGTTGGGCGCGTAAAACCTTCTGGATTTGTCATTACGTTTTTTAAGTAAGTTCCGAGTACAGGATCTGCCTGCACTTTGGCTTTCAGCGGTTCAGCAATTTCTGGTTTTAGATCAACCTGTGCCCAGTTTTTAGCGGGGTTGACATACACATGACCTGCGATCGAGGGCTGATAAACGTTGAAGCCATTGCGGAAGAGGTAGTCTGCCAGTCGCCACATTTGATGGGGTTTGGCACTGAAGCCGTGGAAACTCATCACGGTGCCACGAATTGGCTGTCCCGGCTCATGAAACAGGTAGTAGGGGTAGGCTCCCTCGCGCCGCTCAGGATTGCGGCTAATACGGTCTACGTAGGCGGAGATCGCCTGTTTTGTTCGGTCAATTTGCTCAGCCGTGGGGCTAAAAACTTGGCTACTCATGCAGAAGTTCTCTCGGCTAGTTTTCTCTAAAACGACGAACCGGGTTGTTTCAGAAACTCAGTCTCTTCCGGGGTGCTTTTCCGTCCCAAAATGGCATTTCGGTGGGGAAACCGTCCAAATCGTTGAATCACTTCCAGATGTTTAAGGGCATAAGGGTAAGAGCTTTGAACCTCTGGATCGTGCTCAAACTGACGAAACACCTCAACGGATTGGTGCTGAACCTCCAGGTCTTCGCTGTGCATTAATGGTAAATACACAAACCAACGCTGAATCGGCGGCATGGCTTGATCCAAGCCACGGGCGATCGCAGCTTGCGCCAGAGACACCGCTTTGGCATCGGTTGCAAAAGCTTGTGGCATTCCCCGAAACAGATTACGGGGAAACTGATCCAACAGCAGGATGAGTGCCAGAACACCGGATGCTGTCTCTTGCCAGTGATCCAGTTGCCCCGCTGCTGCCTGCTCGTAAACCGCTAAAAAGCGATCGCGAATTTCCTGATCAAATGCCAGATCTTTGCTGAACCAGGCTTTACGATTCTTCGTCGCAAGACCCGTGGGATCGACAAACCAGAAGGTCAAAATGTCATCAATTTGAGACTCATGGATTAAAGACATTGAGTTGGGCAATCCCGAAACAACACGGTGAGCGTTCCTTTATTCCTACACGTCTAAATTGCGGGATTTCCTAACGATTCTGGGTGATTTTATGGCAAAAAACAATTCCCACACTCTGCGATCGCTCTAGTTTAAAACCAGCTACCACCGCAAACTGTGGGAATTTGAGAGATTGGACGTATCGAGCCAGTAAAATTGCTGCTACGACATTGCCTGAATAATGAAATCGAAATAGGGAGACGCTTCAGCCGCATCCTCAGCATTCAGCAAACCTAGAGAGGCATCTCTGAGACACCGAATCGCTTCTGCCATACCAGGAACTGGTACACCGAGAGCGTTGTACATTTCCCGTGCGCCTACGATTCCAATGGATTCAATCGGTTCTTTGTCTCCTGCCAGAATGCCATAGGTGACCAGGCGCAGATACCAACCGTAATCACGCAAGCAGAGGGCACGCTGCTTGTCACCGTAGGCATTACCACCGGGGGCAATAAAGTCTGGGCGCTTTCTCCAGAGCTGCTTGCTGGCTTCCTGCACAATTTTTTTCTCATTTGTGGACAGGGTTTCGGCAATCCGAGTCCGCTGTTCACCTGTTTTAAAGAAGTCTTGGATGGATTGAAGCTCGCCGTAGGTGGGGTAGCGAAGCTCGTCGTCGGCTTGAAGAATGACTTGGCTAACTACGCTCATGGTTATCGCGGTATTTCAGAGTATCAGTTGATAGTTTAACGATTCTTGGGGTTGTAAATAAAGGCACCTTATTGCTTTTCAGCAAGTTTCGCCATTCAACCAAGAGCGTACCGTGCTAGCTGTATGAGAGAACGAAAAGTTTTGTAAAGAATTGCCGAGATGCAGCGATGCCAACGCCCGGAATCACGACTCTCTCATCAAAGGTCTTCCCAAATTGACAGGCGACGCAACTCGTAACAAATGGCAAGATGGGAGATGCGAATTTCCAGCGCTGTGAGAGAAACGCCAATCACAAGAATTGCTGCCCCCACCAAAAACAACCCCAACGCCGCGATCGCCCAACTGTTTGAACTCAAAATGACACAGATGGCGATCGCAAACATACAAACCAGCAACGTCAGCATTGATAGGTAAATGGTTAACGCCGCCTTTTGCAATAATGTATGCCGACGAATAAACACCGGAACTTGCTTATCCAATAACCCCAGGCGCTGTTCCCGGTTTTCTGCGGTACGGTCTTGAATCAACTGAAGCCGATCCTGGTCGATCTTTCTCATGCGATCGCCCACCGACGTATATCGCCCCAAAATTCCGTTCTGAATCAGTGTACAAACCGACAGCAAGACGGTTGGCGCAATAATCAATTGGATTGTACGGGCAACGCTCTCCGCATTCATTACCGCAGTTGTCATAGGTCAAAATGTTCCACTACGTTTCACTGTTCATTATTGAGACATACAGTGGTTCGGGTTGTATGAGGAAGGAGACAGGAGACACAAGGCTGGAGATAGGGGAGTTAAGCGAGATGGGACAATCTTGAAACAATATCTTTCTCATCTCCCCCATCTTCCCACCCTCTCCCCCTTCCCCCTCTCCCCCATCTTCCCACCCTCTCCCCTCCCCCCTCTCCCCCATCTTCCTCAGTTTCCCCATTCCCCTACTTATTAATTAATTAAGCTTGCGGCTGAATCTTGGTTGAATTGCGACAATAAGATAACCAGAGGCGGAGAACTTAATTGGCAAACGAGGAGCAATTGTCATTACTGTTGCAGGGGAGCGATCGCTGGAATCAGTGGCGGTTTGCCAATCGTCATGTGCTGATCGATCTGCGCGGGGCTAACTTAAGCCATGCCCATCTCAGCAGTGTTGATTTATCCAATGCCAATCTTGAAGAAGTCGATTTCCGTAAAGCTGATCTGCGCCATGCCAACCTGCATAAAGCTAATCTGCATATTGCCAATCTCAGCCATGCCGACTTGAGTAGTGCCAATTTGGGGCGGGCTAACTTAAAGGTTGCGAACCTCGATAAAGCCAATCTGCGTAAGGCAAATTTAGAGTTTGCGGACCTCAGCTGGGCAGGACTAATTCACGCCAATTTACTGGAGGCAAACCTGCACGAAGCGAATCTGCATGGTGCAAACTTCAACTCAGCCACGCTTTATCGTGCCGTTTTGACTAAAGCCAAACTGGAAGGAACCGATTTTAGGTGGGCAACCTTACCCGATGGCTCCGTTCATTCATAGCAAAGGAAAATCTGTGACACATTTGATTTCCATAGAAGGGACTGATTCAGCTCAACCAGGCTGGCAGCAGGGGGAACTGATTGAGGTTGAAATTACTGACCTGAGCGATAGCGGGGATGGGGTTGGACGATATGGTCAGCGGGTAGTTTTCGTGCCAGATACGGTAACAGGCGATCGCGTGCGGGTGCGCCTAGTCCATGTCAAACCGCAATATGCTCAGGGTAAACTTCATGAACTGTTGCAACCATCACCCCATCGAGTCCGCCCAAAATGCATTGTGGCGGATAAGTGTGGCGGTTGTCAGTGGCAACATGTTGACTATGCCTACCAGCTAGAAGCCAAGCGAAATCAGATCATCCAGGCTCTAGAACGCATTGGTGGCTTCAGTCAACCGATTGTCGATCCCGTACTTACGGCAGCACCAGAACTGGGTTATCGCAACAAAGCAACTTACCCAGTTCGACGATCGCAAACCGGGCAAGTACAGGCAGGCTACTACCAGAAAGGTAGCCATCATCTAATCAATCTAAATCAGTGCCCGATTCAAGATTCTCGGCTCAACCCCTTGCTGGCAGAAGTTAAGCAAGACATCCAGACACGCGGTTGGGGCATCTATGACGAAGCCAAACATCGTGGCAAAATTCGCCACCTCAGCCTGCGGATTGGGCGGCGCACAGGCGAAATGCTACTCACCCTGATCGCCAAAGATGCCAACCTGGCAGGGCTGGAAGAGCAGACAGCCACCTGGCTAGAACGCTATCCGGGGTTGGTGGGGGTATCGCTGAATGTGAATGGCGATCGCACCAATGCGATTTTTGGCGCGGAAACTCACTGCATCGCTGGGCAACCTTATTTGCAAGAAACCTTCGCCGGACTCACCTTTCAAATCCGCCCAGACACCTTTTTCCAGGTCAACACCGAAACGGCGGAAGCACTCTTGCAAAATGTTATCGATCGCTTACATTTGCAGGGAACTGAAACGCTGCTAGATGCTTACTCAGGCATTGGCACTTTGACCCTGCCCCTGGCACAACAGGTCAAGCAGGCGATCGCGCTAGAAATTCAGCCCGAAGCCGTGCAACAAGCAATTCAAAATGCGGCACTGAATGGTTTGGATAATCTGGCCTTTCACATCGGTTCCGTGGAAGAACTCCTGCCTACACTCAACCTTCAACCCGATATCGTTCTACTTGATCCCCCCCGCAAAGGATGCAGCAAACCAGTGATTGAAACTTTGCTGCAACTGCGATCGTCACGGATTGTCTACATCAGTTGCAATCCCGCAACCCTTGCCAGAGACCTGAAAGAACTGTGTAAAACCGGGGATTATCAGCTTGTGCGAGTACAACCTGCCGACTTTTTCTCACAAACTGCCCACGTAGAGGCAGCAGCCTTTCTAGAACGATCCCCAGATTATGGTCAACATAGCCGTAGCCAGGTGTAATGGGGCAAAAGCCAGTCAGAACGCCTACTGAGCACCGAAGCTATAAAATCATGGTCAATAAAAATCGGCACCTCAGCAAAAAGTCGCCGCGATGCCGATTAACTATGGTTTCAGAGTATTCAGGGATTCACACAACAGCCGTAACAGATTTTTAGCTCAGTCCCACCGTGCTGTGATCGTAAGCAGAACAGTAAGGACGCGCTTTTCCATATTCGGCGTTCCGCATTGCAACCTCGGTAGACATTCCAATCTCATTAGCAGCACGACTCAACAAGCATTGTTCACGGTTCTTAATTAGATGTTGATGGCGAATCATCAATGCACGAGCTTGTGCTTGAGTATCCATAATCTCAATTCTCTCCAGTGAATAAGTGATTAATCTAAATCTTCATTCTTAAACTATACCAGAAAAACTGTATTAAAAAATACAAAAAACAGACCTTCATTACTTCGCCTACATAGAAATCACTTATAGAACGGAGCGAGTAATCGTTGTTGAGTGGGATGGGATCGCTCTGGTAAGGGATGAAAGGTTGAAGAATGCGCTTTCACCTAAATAAGTATTTTTTATATAAAAATACTCTTGGCTGATCAAAATACTTAGATCCACCAATTGGGCAAGAATCGGAAAGTTTTAAACTCGGACTAGAGAAATGCTAGTAACGCATCGAAGTCATGCGCAATCTTCATACTAAGAAATGTTTTGTAACTATCTATACGAATTTTCCGCTTGCTTGCTTCTAACGTAGTCCTAACGATGCACGACTTAAGCACAAGGATGGATTTCTACAAGTCTCTTAATAATGTGTTTATTAAGTGGAGTTGCAAAGGTTTCTAGATTGAGCCATTGACACAAGATCCAAGATTTTGCGACAGCGATTTGTTTGATGAACATCGTTTCCGAGTTTTCTTCATAAAGAAGGTGAGCATGACAAGCACTGTTCCAGCAGCAGCGAGTCTGAATAAGTTTGAAAAGTTTAAGGCTGAGAAAGACGGGTTAGCAATTAAAGCGGAGTTGGAGCACTTTGCTCAAATTGGCTGGGAAGCGATGGATGAAACCGATCGCGATCATCGGCTGAAATGGGTCGGTGTATTCTTTCGCCCGGTAACTCCAGGCAAGTTTATGGTGCGAATGCGGATGCCGAATGGTGTGGTTACCAGCGGTCAAATGCGTGTACTGGCAGGAGTGGTGCAACGATACGGCGAAGATGGCAGCGCTGATGTTACCACACGGCAAAATATTCAACTTCGAGGCATTCGGATTGAAGACATTCCTGATATTTTCAACCAGTTTGAAGAAGCTGGTTTAACCAGTGTTCAATCGGGGATGGATAACGTTCGCAACATCACTGGCTCACCCGTTGCAGGCATTGATGCCGATGAGTTGATTGATACACGAGGCTTGTGCCGCAAGGTGCAGGACATGATTACCAACAACGGTGAAGGCAATCCATCCTTTACAAATCTGCCGCGCAAGTTCAATATTGCGATCGCAGGCTGTCGCGACAACTCCGTTCACGCAGAGATCAATGACATTGCGTTCGTTCCTGCCTACAAAAACGACACCCTCGGTTTCAACGTTTTGGTGGGTGGCTTCTTCTCCGCCAAGCGTTGCGCCGCCGCAGTTCCGATGAATGTGTGGGTTGATCCACGAGACGTAGTAGCCCTATGCGAAGCTATTTTGATCGTGTATCGCAACCACGGCTTACGCGCCAATCGTCAGAAAGCTCGACTCATGTGGCTAATTGATGAATGGGGCATGGATCGGTTCCGGCAAGAGGTAGAGCAGCAGTTGGGCTATGCATTGCAAACAGCCGCACCCAAAGACGAAATTGTCTGGGATAAACGAGATCACGTCGGGATTCATGCCCAAAAGCAGCCAGGGTTAAACTACGTTGGGCTACACGTCCCGGTTGGACGGTTGTACGCCGCCGATATGTTTGACCTCGCTCGGATTGCAGAGGTTTATGGCAGTGGGGAACTGCGCCTTACTGTCGAGCAAAACATCATTATCCCGAATGTGCCTGACTCGCGCCTGGCTCCTTTGTTGAATGAGCCGCTGCTCAATCGCTTTTCGATTAACCCTACCCCACTGGTGCGATCGCTGGTTTCCTGTACAGGTGCCCAGTTTTGCAACTTTGCCCTGATCGAAACCAAAAATCGGGCATTGGCAATGGCAAGAGAGCTTGATCAAGAGCTTTACTGCTCTCGCCCCGTCCGCATTCACTGGACTGGTTGCCCCAACTCTTGCGGTCAACCCCAGGTAGCAGACATCGGTTTAATGGGCACTAAAACTCGTAAAGATGGCAAAGCCGTTGATGGCGTTGATCTTTATATGGGCGGAAAAGTTGGCAAGGAAGCCGAATTGGGCGAATGTGTTCGTAAAGGCATTCCGTGTGACGATCTCAAACCAATTTTACGAGAACTTTTGATCCAGAACTTTGGCGCAACATCACGCACCGAAGGGGCGATCGCATCCCCAGCAAATCTGGCATCCAGCCTTCAAATTACTTCAGACAACGCCTAGCTTTGTCGCTCCAACTCACCACAAAGTCTCAAATCACATTGAGACATCTTAGTCATTGAAATCAAAGGATTCTATTACGTATGTCGAATTTGTCTAGACGCAAGTTTTTGATCACTGCTGGAGCCACTGCCGCTGGCAGCATGATTATTCATGGTTGCAGTTCCGGTTCTAACAACGCCTCCACCAACAGTTCTCCCAGCGCAGCACCCGCAGTCAACGTCAGCGCCGCCGATGCACCCGAAGTTACTGCTGCAACGCTCGGTTTCATCGCACTCACTGATTCTGCACCACTCATCATTGCGTTAGAAAAGGGGATGTTTGCCAAGTATGGCATGAAAGATGTCAAGTTGGTGAAACAAACCTCCTGGGCAGCTACCCGCGATAACCTGGTCACTGGCTCTCAGGGTGGTGGCATTGATGGAGCACACATTTTGTCCCCCATGCCCTACTTAATGACCACCGGAAAAATCACGGATGGCAAGGAAGTACCCATGTACATCCTGGCGCGGCTCAATCTAGATGGGCAAGCTATTTCCCTTTCAAACACTTACAAGGATTTGAAAGTAGGCGTTGAAAGCGATGCTCTAAAAGACGCATTCACAAAAGCAAAATCGGGTGGCAAAGAAATTAAATGCGCTGTTACGTTCCCCGGTGGCACCCACGACCTGTGGATGCGCTACTGGCTGTCTGCAGGTGGCATTACCCCCGGCGAAGATGCATCTCTAATCGTAATTCCACCTCCACAAATGGTTTCCAACATGAAAGAAGGTCAAATGGAAGCCTTCTGTGTCGGTGAACCCTGGAATGCTCAACTGGTGAATCAGGGAATTGGTTACACCGCAATTACCACGGGTGAATTCTGGAATGGACATCCTGAAAAAGCGTTCACGCTACGGGCAGATTGGGTAGACAAAAATCCCAAAGCTGCAAAAGCTTTGTTGATGGGAGTAATGGAAGCTCAACAGTGGTGTGACAAGATGGAAAACAAGGAAGAGATGGCAGAAATCTGTTCCAAACGTGAGTACTTTAAAGCACCCGCAAAAGACATCATTGATCGTGCCAAAGGTAAGTTCGATTATGGCAACGGCAAAGTGGTTGAGAACAGCCCACACCTGATGAAGTTCTGGAAAGATGGCGAAAACAGCGCATCCTATCCGTATCAAAGTCATGATCTGTGGTTTGTGACAGAAGACAAGCGTTGGGGCTATTTGCCTGGTGATCTAGACGCGAAAGAGCTAGTGAAGAAAGTCAACCGCGAAGATATCTGGCGCGAAGCCGCCAAGAGCTTGAGTGTGGCGGCAGCAGATATTCCCAAGACTCCTTCTCGGGGCATAGAAACCTTCTTTGATGGTGTCAAGTTTGATCCTGAAGATCCGGAAGCTTACCTCAAGAGCCTCAAAATCAAAACTCTCAAGGCTTAATCACACAGGGTGAGTATTGGGTTTGACTGATTTCTCAAGCTCAATACTCTAATCTCCGCTTCAAGGTTTCGACTACTCCACTCCTCAAAGTACTTCAAGCACCCATCATGGCAACACGCGCAGACATCAGTAATTTTCCAGCAACTTTCCTTGCTAATATCCCGACTTACTTCCAGAAAAATGCCCGTCGGCTTCTGGCTCCAGTGATTGCGTTAGTAGTTGCTTTGGCACTATGGCAACTCTTTGCTCAAATTACCCAAACCCTACCCGGACCAATCCAGGTTGTCCAAGATACTTGGGATCCTTTGATCATCAATCCTTTCTATGTGGAAGGAGAGGATAAAGGCTTGGGTTGGCAAACCTTAGCCAGTCTTCAGCGAGTTGCGATTGGTTATTCGTTAGCGGCGGTGGTTGGAATTTTAGTGGGTGTACTGATTGGGGCATTTCCCCTTCTGTACGAAGCCGTTGATCCGATGTTTCAAGTACTTCGGACGGTTCCTCCGCTTGCCTGGTTGCCGATCGCCCTTGCGATTTTTAAAAACTCAGGTCCCGCGGGTATCTTCATCATTTTTGTGACTGCTATTTGGCCCATTGTTTACAACACAGCCGTGGGTGTACAACAGATGCCGCAGGACTACAAAAACGTCGCGAAAGTGCTGCGTTTGTCCAGTCGAGAATATTTCTTCGACATTTTGCTACCCTCCATTGTGCCTTATATGTTCACCGGGCTGAAGCTCGGCATTGGATTGGCGTGGTTGGCGATCGTAGCAGCAGAAATGCTGCGTGGCGACACTGGAATTGGCTTCTTCATCTGGAACTCTTACAACAGTGGAGCCATTAGTGAAGTAATTTTGGCACTGATTTACATCGGCATTGTTGGTTTCTTGCTCGATAAGTTGGTTGGCTTTTTAGCAACCCTCGTAAGTTCAGATAAGTAAGCAATCCAGAAGCCAAAAGCCAGAACAGGGTATGGGGTTTTGGGTATGGTGATTTACCGACCCCTCACCCCCTGACCCCTCACCCCCTTCCTATTCCCCTACTCCTCCTAGACCTATGTCTTTTTTTGTAGAAGTTGACCACATCGATCGCGTCTTCGAGCTGCCCAACGGTGGACAGTACATTGCCCTCAAAAACATTGATTTGAAAATTCGGCAGGGTGAATTTGTTTCGCTGATTGGGCACTCCGGTTGTGGCAAATCCACCCTGCTCAACATTCTTGCCGGGTTAGATCGTCCCACAAACGGTGGGGTTGTACTGGAAGGGCGAGAAGTGACCCAGCCCGGACCCGATCGCATGGTGGTGTTCCAGAACTACTCGTTGTTGCCCTGGCTGACGGTTCAGCAAAATATTGAACTGGCAGTCAACAAAGTTATGAAAAACCTGCCGAAAGCCGAGCGTGACAGCATTGTGGATCACCACATTAATCTCGTGGGATTGCGCCATGCGGTTCACAAGAAACCGAAGGAATTGTCCGGTGGGATGAAACAGCGGGTCGCGATCGCGCGTGCTCTAGCAATTCGTCCCAAATTGCTGCTGCTGGATGAACCTCTGGGCGCACTGGATGCCCTAACGCGTGGCAACTTGCAAGAGCAGTTGACGCAAATTTGCGAAGAAAGCCAGATTACCTGCGTTATGGTGACCCACGATGTAGACGAAGCGTTGCTGCTCTCTGACCGAATCGTCATGATGACGAATGGTCCCGAAGCCCAAATCGGTCAAATTCTAGATGTACCTTTTCCCCACCCCCGCAAACGGTTGGAAGTCGTCAATCATCCTAGCTACTATGCGTTGCGGAATGAGATTGTTTACTTCCTCAACCAGCAGAAACGGGATAAAAAGCGCAAATCGAAGAAGGTTGCCGCGATCGCGCGGCATGGACTGGAAAAAGTCAACCTCGACATTGGCTTTGTGCCCTTAACCGATTGTGCGCCGCTGGTGGTGGCAAAGGAAATGGGCTTCTTCGCCAAGCATGGGTTAGAAGAAGTTACTCTGTCACGAGAACCCAGTTGGAAAGCGGTTTTAGAAGGCATGGCTTCAAAGCGGTTGGATGCCGCTCAAATGGTTGCAGGAATGCCCCTAGCGATGACCCTCGGCTTTGGTGGCAAAGCTCCATTGCCCATGGTCACTTCGTTAGTACTTAGCCGCAACGGCAACGCCATCACACTGGATAGGGACTTGTTCGATCAAGGCGTGCGATCGCTAGAGGATTTTGCCAATCACATCAAGCAAACTCCTGATATCACAAATACCCTCGGCATTGTGCACGCTACCTCCATGCACAATCTGATGCTGCGCTACTGGCTGGCGGCTGGCGGCATTAATCCGGATCAGGATGTCACCCTGTCAGTGATTCCCCCCGCGCAGATGATCTCTAACTTGATAGCCAACAACATTGCAGGATACTGTGCTGGAGAACCCTGGAATTCTCGTGCCGTGTTTGAAGGCCAGGGAGTGATTGTAGCGACAGACCTGGACATCTGGGCAGGACACCCTGAAAAAGTTTTAGGTGTGCAAGAAGAGTGGGCAAACCAGCATCCCCGAACCTACCTGGCAATGGTGAAAGCCCTTCTAGAAGCGTGCGAATACTGTGACGATCGCCGCAACCGTGAAGAAATTTTGCAGTTGCTTTGCAAGCCTGAATACATTGGCTCTGCTCCAGAATACACTCGCCCCGGTTTCATCGACCCTTATAGCTATGGCATGGATGAAGAACCCCGCAGCCTACTCCGCTTCAACCAGTTTTATGTTGATTCCAGCAACTATCCACAGCCCTCTGAGAGTCTCTGGATTTTGACCCAATTGGCCCGTTGGGGCATCACTCCTTTCCCCAAAAACTGGGTTGAAATATTGCAACGTACTCATCGATTAGATGTGTACCGGGAAGCTGCTCAACAAGTTGGGTTGCCGCCCAGCGAACCGCATCGCAAACCCTTTCAGTTGTTTGACGAAGTGGTCTTTAACCCGGATGACCCCATTAGCTATCTCAACAACTTTGCTATCCACAACACCATTCGCATTGAAGAAATCAGCCTAGACAGCATCACAACGGTAGCTGCTTAGACAAAGCTGCACAAACGAGGGAAGTAAAACAGTAAGGACGCGATCGCGCCACTGCCCCTTCCCTCACATTTTTCAAATTCCATGCTGCCCAACATCCCCAAAACTCCTATGCAAACCCTCACCAGTCCACAAACGCCCACGCTGACTCACCAAAAATCAGCTTTCCTCGAAGTGGATAATGTTTCTAAAGTCTACTCAACCCTACGCGGCGACTACACCGTCTTAGATGGAGTTAATCTTTCCGTCCAAGAAGGTGAATTTGTTTGCGTGATTGGGCATTCCGGTTGTGGTAAATCCACCCTACTCAACATGGTTGCCGGATTCAATCAACCAACTAGCGGCCAAGTTCGCTTGAAAGGTAACAAAATCAGCCGCCCTGGTCCAGATCGCATGGTGGTGTTCCAGAATTACTCCCTCCTGCCCTGGAAAACCGCCTACGAAAACATTTATCTGGCAGTCAACGCTGTCTATCCCGAAAAGAGCAAAAAAGAGAAAATCGAAATTGTTCGAGAGCACTTGGCAATGGTGGGTTTAGAAGAAGCCGCCCACAAAAAGCCAGGACAACTCTCAGGTGGGATGAAACAACGTGTCTCGATCGCCCGTGCCCTTTCCATCTATCCCGAAATCTTGATTTTGGATGAACCGTTTGGAGCACTGGATGCCATCACCCGCGAAGAACTGCAAGACGAACTGGTGAAAATTTGGGAAGAGCACCGCATCACCGTCATGATGATCACCCACGACATTGACGAAGCGCTGTTCTTAGCAGATCGCATCGTAATGATGACCAATGGACCTGCCGCCAAAATTGGTGAAATTATGGAAGTCAATTTCCCGCACCCCCGCAACCGTACCCAAATGATGGAAGACCCAGAATACTACACCCTACGGAACCAGGCACTTGATTTCCTGTTTGGACGCTTCGCGCATCACGAAGATTAAGCATTAAGCCACGGTTTGAAGCGATTCCCGATGCCCTTCTGGAAATTCATACGTTTTCCGCGTTGGGAGAAACCTTTTCAATCAAATTCCCTGCTTGCGCTTGAGAGTCAATGAAACCAACCTTTTCACTCCCGTAATTGTGTCTGGAATGTTTGAGCTTGCTGAACAAACGGATCTAGTAGAAGAATGACGACGACTTCGGCAAAAACCCTTTGCCCGTATTGCGGAGTTGGCTGTGGCTTAGAGGTAATTGCTTCAGCTCAACCCAACAGCACAAACGGTCAAAAAAACCAGGAAAATCTTGCATGGAAAGTGCGGGGCGATCGCGCCCATCCTTCCAGCCAGGGTATGGTCTGCGTTAAAGGAGCCACCATTGCCGAAGCGCTCGATAAAAATCGCTTGCTCCACCCCATGTTCCGAGAGCAATTAGATCAGCCCTTTCAGCAGATTAGTTGGGATGAAGCCCTGAATCATGTAGTTAACCGAATTCAGAGCGTTCGTGCGGCACAAGGCTCCGATGCCATCTGCATGTACGGCTCAGGACAAATGCAAACAGAAGATTACTATGTAGCTCAAAAGCTGCTGAAAGGATGTTTAGGCACCAATAACTTCGACTCCAACTCTCGCCTGTGTATGTCCGCCGCTGTCTCCGGCTATGTTCAAAGCCTGGGTTCAGACGGTCCGCCCTGCTGTTATGACGATCTGGAACAAACCGATTGCGCTTTCATCATTGGAGCAAATGCGGCTGAATGCCATCCCATTGCCTACAATCGATTACAGAAGCATCATAAAAAAAATCCCGCTGTCAAAACAATCGTAGTTGACCCACGCCGAACCCAAACGGCGGAAGATGCCGACCTGCACTTAGCGATTCAACCTGGAACGGATATTGATTTGCTTAATGGCATCGCCTATTTGTTGTTGCAGTGGGGATACAGCCATTCGACCTTTATCGAAAATCACACATCCGGGTTTGCAGCATTTGCAGAAACTGTTCGTCAGTACCCACCAGATTTTGTGGCGCAGCGGTGTGGCATTTCAATTCGCGATTTAGAAACCGCTGCTCGTTGGTGGGGCACATCAGAACGAGTCCTCTCGCTTTGGTCAATGGGAATCAACCAATCCAGTGAGGGCACTGCAAAAGTGCGTTCCATCATCAATTTGCATTTGCTGACTGGGCAAATCGGCCAACCTGGAGCGGGGCCGTTCTCCCTGACTGGGCAACCTAATGCCATGGGTGGGCGAGAAGTTGGCGGATTGTGCAATTTGTTGCCTGGGTATCGTCATGTGATGTTTCCGGAGCAGCGAGCAGAAGTTGAGCAGTTTTGGGGACTGCCTGCTGGACAGATTTCTGGAAATTGGGGGCGTACTGCCTGGGAAATTATCACGGGACTGGAAACAGGCGAAGTTGGCTTGCTGTGGGTTGTTGCAACCAATCCAGCCGTGAGTTTGCCCGATGGAGAACGGGTGAAACAGGCATTGACGCGATCGCCCTTCACAATTTGCCAGGATGCCTACTATCCTACGGAAACGGCAGAATACGCCCATCTATTGCTGCCCGCAGCGCAATGGGGCGAAAAAACAGGCACCATGACCAACTCCGAGCGCGTTGTAACCTTGTGTCAAGCGTTTCGGGAGCCTCCCGGAGAAGCCCGCCCCGATTGGGAAATTATTGCGGAAGTGGGGCGACGGCTGGGCTTCGCCGACAAGTTTCCCTTTATCACTTCCGCGGAAGTGTACGCCGAGTATGTGCAGCTTACCTATGGACGGCTCTGCGACATGAGCGGCATCAGCCACGATCGCCTGTGTCAAGAAGGTCCGCTGCAATGGCCTCTCTCGGCTGCTGATCAGTCCTCTACGAGTCATACGAATAAACGGCTGTATACAGATTGGCAGTTTCCCACCCCCGATAGTCGTGCCCGCTTTGGAGCTTATCATTCACGCGGGTTAGCAGAGCCAGCCGATCCCGCCTATCCCTTTGTGCTAACAACAGGCAGACTGTATGGGCACTGGCACACCCAAACCCGCACGGGCAGAATCGAGAAAATCCGCCAGATGCATCCCGACCCCTTTATCGAAATGAATCCACGGGATGCGGAGAATCTTGGGGTGCAGGAGAGTGATTGGGTCGAGGTGCGATCGCGACGCGGCATAACGCGGTTCCCCGTAAAATTAACTCGCTTCATTGCAATGGGCACCGTATTTGTGCCAATTCACTGGGGCGCGCTTTGGGCCGATCAGGCAGAAGCCAACACCCTCACCCATGCCGAATGTTGTCCCGATTCTAAACAGCCAGAATTGAAAGCTTGCGCCGTGCAGGTTGTGCCGCTGCCTAGCGAAAAGACGTTCGTTCGGTGCGAAGCGCGATCGCTGGAAGCCTCATCCTCAACTGGTCTCTAAACTACACCCCGTCCAAAAACTCGTTAGATCTAGACACGGTTTAATTTCTGATGTACAGCGCGTTACTGCTCTATTTGAGCGCAAATGATACCCTCAAATAGCAAATGCTGCTGATGTATTGAATGGTTTCCACACCAGACAACCCTGTTTTTGGCAACGGTACTTGGGTTGCTAATCGCAAAGATGCAGTCACCCCTCAGCCAGAGGCGCTGTCTCAGTCTGGTTTGTCGCTGTTTCTAGTGTGTGGATTGGGCAGCATTGGGCAAAACTGCGTTGCTGTCTTGAAAGAATACGGTGTTGAGGTTAACGCGATTGAAGTTGCTCCCCTGAATGATTGGGAAGTGCCAACTCTACCAGACGCGATCGCCAACTTGATGATTGGAGACTGTCGTAAGCCAGAAATTCTGGAACAAGCAGGAATTCGGCATTGTCGTGCCGTTCTTCTAGTAACCAATGACGAACGAGTTAACACAGAAGCAGCTTTTGCGGCTCGGTTGCTCAATCCTACGGCTCGCCTCATTGTGCGCTCCTCCAAACACAACCTGAATCATTTTCTGGAGACCAGCCTGGGAAACTTTATTGCGTTTGAACCCACGGACTTATCTGCTTCAGCATTTGCATTTGCAGCATTAGGATCTGAAATTCCGGGTTATTTCAAGCTAGATAATCGGCTCTTACGAGTCGTAAAGTATCAAATCCAGTCAGGCGATCTCTGGTGCGATCGCTGGCAGGTCAGAGGACTCAACACCTCATCGCGGCGAGTGTTATGTCATGGAGCGGGGGAACTGGCGATTGAGCAATTTTATGACTGGGATGGTGAAGCAATCGTCAAAGCAGGAGATACGCTCATCTATGTTGAAATTAGCGATCGCCTCAGCGTCCCCGTAAGCCGAACCGAGCGACGTGCCCAACTCATGGAGCAACCCGCCAGAAAAAAGCCTCGCTTCTGGAAATTGGGAATGCAGTGCTTCTCTTTTGCTTATTTAAAGCGACAAGCAACTCGCTTCTGGCACTCCACAGAACACTATCGGGCGCGACGAGTAGCCTTAATCTGTGGACTGTTGACATTGTTCCTGTTAACGCTTGGGACTGTGCTCCTGCATCTGGAATACCCTGATGTCAGCTTTCGAGAAGCTTTGTCAGCCTCCTTTTCGTTGTTACTGGGTGGCTACTCCGATGTCTTTGGTGGACTCAAGTCCGACGATTCGCAAGTATCTGGAACCTCCCAATTATTGGGTGTGGTTTTGACTCTAGCAGGCACGGCATTTGTGGGCGTGTTGTATGCCCTGCTTACCGAAGCGCTTTTGACTTCAAAATTTCAATTTTTCAAAAATCGTCCGCCCCTTCCCGACCAACATCATGTGGTGCTGATTGGGTTAAACAAACTGGGACAGCGCATTGTTGCCATGTTGCAAGAGTTGAAACAGCCCGTTGTGGGCGTTAACAGTAGCGCGATCGAACCCAGCCTGTTACCGCAAATGCCTCTGGTAGTGGGTTCCGTAGCAGAGGCACTCACGAAAGTGAATCTGGCGCAGGCTAAGACCACCATTGTGGTGCTGGATGATGACCTGGAAAATCTAGAGATTGGGTTGATGGTTCATGCCGCAAACCCGTCTATCCCCCTGGTGCTCCGCACACAAGATCCATTGTTTAGCCATAATGTCGCCCAGTTGTTTCCCTATGCTCAAGTGCTGTGTGCACCTGCTGTATCAGCCGAAGTCTTTGCTGCTGCTGCATTTGGCGAGAATGTATTGAGCTTATTTCACCTGGGTAGCCAAACCGTGTTGGTAACTGAGTATCAAATCACTTGTGATGATACACTCAACGGTTTCTTACTAGCTGAAATTGCCTATGGCTATGGGGTTGTTCCTGTGTTGCACCAGCGCAATGCTCGGCAATCCCTCACCTTTTTACCGTCGGAGGATATTTCGTTGGAGGCGGGCGATCGCTTGGTGGTGCTTGCTACCAGTGAAAGCTTGCAACGCATTGAACGGGGGGAGCGATCGCCCAAAGGCTGGCAGATTCAGGTGGAAAAAGCACTAACGCGAGATGCCATTTTTGAAGGTGCAAACGAAATCACGCGCATTTCAGGCTGTAGTTTGAGTGCCGCCCGACAGCTAATGGCCAGCCTCCCCGCCCAACTTCCCATCCCACTCTACAAACATCAGGCACAGCGCCTGGTCCGCCATTTGGGTAAAGTTCAAGTCACTGCTCACATAATTCCCACTAAAAACAATTCCTAAAAGATTCCCCATTCCCCATTTCCCGATTCAACAAACCACCCTCGTTCAGATAAGTTTGACCGTTAAGCTTGCCGCATAGATGGGAAAACTGTTAGAAAGTTGGGCGAATGCTAATGGCTAGAGTGAGTAATCTGATGCAAAAGACTCGTGTTGCGATCGTTGGATGTGGCTTTGTTGCTGATTATTACGTCAAAACCCTACCCGGTCATCCGCAGCTAGAACTGGTTGGCGTGATGGATCGCATTCAAGAACGAGCCGATAAGTTCTCTGCTTATCACGCCATTCCGGCATACAAATCGTTTGATGAGTTGCTAAAAGACGATCGCGTCGATATTGTCTTAAACCTCACCAACCCCAGAAGCCACTACGAAGTCTCAAAAGCCTGTTTACTGGCAGGCAAGCACGTTTACTCAGAAAAACCGCTGTCAATGGATTTTGCCGAAGCCGAAGAGTTAGTCAAGCTGGCGGCAGAGCGAGGATTGCAGATTTCTTCCGCACCCTGTAGCCTGCTGGGAGAAACAGCTCAAACCCTGTGGAAAGCTCTGCGCGAAAACCAGGTGGGCAAAGTACGAGTGGTCTATGCCGAAATGGATGATGGCTTGGTGCATAAAATGCCCTACAAGCAGTGGGTGAGCGAATCGGGCACTCCCTGGCCCTACAAAGACGAATTTGAAGTTGGCTGCACGTTGGAGCACGCAGGCTATTACGTTGCCTGGTTAGTGGCATTTTTTGGACCTGCAACTAGCGTCACAGCGTTTTCATCTTGCCTGATTCCAGATAAAGAAACTGATGTACCGCTAGATGTCAATGCCCCAGATTTTTCCGTGGCGTGCATTCAGTTTGCCTCCGGGGTCGTGGCCCGGCTCACCTGCGGCATCATTGCCCCGCACGATCACACCTTGCGAATTGTCGGTGATGATGGGGTGTTGTGCACCCATGACAGTTGGTATTACAAATCGCCCGTTTTCATCAAGCGCATGATGCGAATTCGACGCAAAACCTTCATGAGTCCATTTGGGAAGAAGTACCCATTAGTCAAGAGTAACTATCCATCCAAGTTCAAATACAAAGGGTCGCAGCAAATGGACTTTAGCCGGGGTGTGGCTGAAATGGCGCAGGCGATCGCAGAAAATCGCCCCTCTCGCCTCTCGGCTCAATATTCCTTGCATGTGAATGAAATTGTTCTGGCAATCCAAAATGCTTTAGAACATAGCTGCACTTACAAAATTAAATCAACGTTTGAACCGATTGAGCCAATGCCCTGGGCGAGATAGTCAACCAAATCCGCACGATCATATCAATGTCCCTCACCTCATAACGCTCACTAAATATTGCCATGCCAAACACAATCCGCTGGGGCATTCTAGGAACAGGCTATATCGCTGGAGAGTTTGCCAAAGGACTTCAGTTTGTTCCCAATACTCAACTGGTAGCAGTTGGTTCTCGCAGCCTCGGTTCGGCTCAAGCCTTTGCGCGGCAGTTTAATGTTCCGCAAGCCTTTGGTAGCTACGAAGAGGTTGTCCAGAGTGATGTTGATGTGGTTTACATCGCCACCCCAGCGGGACGGCATCGGGATGACTGCATCCTTTGCTTGAATGCCAACAAAGCCGTTTTGTGTGAAAAGCCGTTTACCGTCAACGCCCGGGAAGCGCAGGAAGTGATTGAGCTGGCGCGCAGCAAGCAACTATTTTGCATGGAGGCAATGTGGATGCGCTTCATGCCGCTGATTCAACAGGTCAAGCAGGCGATCGCGCAGGGGGCGATTGGAGACGTTTCGATGTTCACGGCTGACTTTAGCGTGCCTACGGAGTTTAACGCCAAAAATCGCTACTACGATCCCGAATTGGGGGGTGGCGTGTTGCTCGATCGCGGCATTTATGCCCTTTCCCTTGCCTTTCAACTTTTAGGAAAACCCTCTCAAATTGTCAGTCAGGCTACTGTTGGGAAGACTGGGGTGGATGAACAAGCCGCGATGATTTTGAGCTATCCAACTGGGCAACTTGCCATTCTCTCTGCCAGCTTCCGCACCTACTCACCCAACGAAGCCCTAATTATGGGCGATCGCGGCAGAATCCGTATCCATGAACCGTTCTACCGTCCACACAAACTATCCACCGTTACCAAATTTCCCCTAGTCACCTCGTCCAAAGCTCAATCTTCGTCGGGCTTGAAACAAAAACTCACGGCTGCTATCAAGCAAAACTCACTGGTTCAGCGGTTGTATTACCAATTAGAGCCAATGCTGAAGTCTGCCAAAAGCAACCTGCACCTGCTAGATGGCAACGGCTACAACTATGAAGCCGCAGAAGTCGTTCGGTGTCTGCAAGCAGGCGAACTCGAAAGCAAAATCATGCCACTCGACGAAACCTTACAGATCATGCAGGCAATGGATACAATGCGCCAACGGTGGGGCGTGAAGTATCCCCAAGATTAAATCCCCTGGTCAAGCCAAAGCCAGGAGTTCGATATTTGGGAGGGGCGAGTTTTGCTGCCAAATCCATTGCAGGGTGTAGATTAGTCTGCTGAACCCGCCCCGTACAGTTTGCAGATTTATTAAATCCCCGATTCTAAGGAGATAGGGGAAGGGGACAAAGGCTATGAGTCGCTTACCTTTCAGCCGCGTACTGGCGGAAAAGGTCAGCGAGTCTACCCGCCTCATGCGCGGCGTTGTGATTCTGCACAACTAGGGCTGCACCTGCTTTGCCCATTTGCTCTAGCTCTGGTAAAGGCGTTTGCATTGCTGCTCGCATCGCCCCTGCCAGTGCTTCCGCGGAGCCAGCCGGAATCAGCCAACCACATTTGCCAGGCTGAACGAGTTCTGGTGTGCCTGCAATGTAGGTGCTGATGACTGGGCGTGACAACGCTAGAGATTCCATAATCACAACGGGTAAGCCCTCTGCAAAACTGGGAGCCACCATGATTTGAGACTCTAAAATTTGCTGCCGAACTTCGGCATTGCTTGCCCATCCCGTAATTTCCACATGATTCTGCAAATTTAACTGGGTAACCATTGTTTCAATTTGGCTACGTAGCGGCCCATCACCAACCAACACAACTTTGAACTCCAACCCTTCTGCCGCTAATTGGCTAACTGCTTCGATGAGTAGCAAGTGTCCTTTTTGTTCACTCAACCGACCAACGCAGACAAATCGGGGTAGTTGTGATAGCGGAACGTGCGGATGCGTCAGAAACATATCGTCCACACCGCAACGAATGATATGAATTTTTGCCCATTGCTTATAGCCACACCAACGGAATAACTGGCTTTTGCTGAAAGAACTAATCGTTGCCACAAAAGCAGATTGTTCAATTTTGTCGGTCAGAGACAGTGCTTCGGGTTTGTCAAACTCGTGGGGACCGTGAACTGTGAAGCTATAGGTGGGTCCGCCCAGCGTATGACACAAAAGAGCAACGGCAGTTGAGTTCGTTGCAAAGTGAGCGTGAACATGCTCGATTTGGTCATCTTGCAGCCACTTTAACAACACACAGGCTTCAGCAAGGTACGCCAGGTTGACCACCATGCCGCGATCGCTCACACGCCCCATTTTCAAAGTTAGTTTTAAAGCACTGAGAAAGCGGCTTGGTTTCATTAGCGCAGTACTCACCACCCCCAGCATCAACCCAACAGCACCCGCTCCTAAGATGTAACGAGTTTGGTTTACTTCTTGAATATCCGCCTCGTCAACCAGTTTTGTTTCGGGCGATCGAATTGAAAATCGAGAAACCTTAAACCCACATGCCTCAACCCCAACAATTTCTCGCCGAATAAATGTGCAGCTTGAATAGGGGTGCTGATTCATTAAATAGGCAATTTTCATAACATCCTTGCGCTGACTGTGTCTTTCCTACTTATCGAGGCAAATCTGACGGAACATCGCGCTCTGTGCGAACCCAGGCTTTCTGTGGTTTCAACAAGAAAGCAAAGTAAACCGGAACTTTCCACAGAATATATAGAGGAATAGCTAGCAGCGCTTTGATGGGCAGGTAGGAACGAGCAAATTTTGCCCATGCAAGCAGAATCGCGCTAACAAGTAAAAGCCCTGCAATTCCAAGCAAAATAGCCGGAATATGTGAGGCTCCCAACCATAAGCTTAATAGCGAGATAGCAGTAGCCACCAACCAGAGCATGACAAGCAGCGACAAAGGCGGAATCAGTAGATCCAATGCCAGTACGAGCAAGTCAAGTCGCAAGGTTCGTAGGGAAGCTTTCAACAAGCGTGGAACTTGAGTTTTGATGGTTTGTAGGTGACCATGCTCCCATCGGGTTCGTTGGCTCTTAGCTGCTTGCTCTTTTTGAGGCAATACGCTGGTAACTCGTGCTTCGGGGCAAAAGAGGGGACTGTATCCGGAGATCGCTAGATCCATTCCCAGGTTCATATCCTCAACAATGTTGCCGCTAGCTAATGGTGCCCTTCGGATGATCTCCCACGGCATTGCCATCCCAGTTCCAGTCAGCAAACACGGCATTCCCAAGTTGTTGAGTCCTGCAAGACGAACCCAGTTTTTTACAATAATCGCCAACGTTGAAACCGCAGTTTTGGGAGAGGGATTGGCAGACTGTTCAAATAAATAAGTTGATTGAACGGGTCGGTTGCAAGTAATTGCCAGTTGGGCAAGGCGCTCAATGCTTCCGGGCATCACTCTACAATCTGCGTCAACAATTACCACCACATCTGGCGGATGGTTTGCTATGAAACGGACTCCAAAGTCCAGCGCATACCCTTTACCCCGATGCTCCGGATCGTGACGTTCAATTACCGTTGCGCCCAGTTCACGAGCAACCGTTGCAGTATTGTCGCTACAGTTGTCAGCAACTACGATCAGGCGATCGCCAGTAGTAAGTTGTTCTAGAAGAGGAGCCACCGTTGCGCCAATTCCAGCCTCTTCATTGTGGGCAGGAATTAAAACATAGATCCGTGGACGCAGAGTATCTGTAGCTGTTGAGCGTGAGTGATTTGGAAATAGGGCTGCCACACACTCGATAAAAAGCACCGAAATCGGTAACAGCAGCAACACCGCGATCGCAATTAAAACACTGTTAACGGCTACAAATGACAATTCAGCAGGTGTCAAGGTTTAAAATCCTTTACGAGTCGTCAAGGGTAAGAGGACGTTACCATCGCTTATCTAAAAAACAGCTCGTTCCCGCGAATGAACTGTTGTTACTAGTAATCCCCAAGTCCTACTGAGACTATCAAGCCACGTCGAAACTCCTTAGATGAGAAGTTTATCGAACGGCATCACTCGGTTCCTTCAACTTGCCAAGAAATGCCGAGGGCATCCCATTTTGAATTCCCCCTTGCTGCGCGACCGAATAATACGCCTGTCTTCGGCTCGTGTGATTGGCTACTACTCCTACAATGGGCAGGCGATATTTCTTCAAGCCCTCCAACGTTTCATTAAACCTGGAACGCTTAGTTTTATTCACACCAACCACCATCAACAATCCATCAGTTTGGGCAGCTAGAAAATTCACATCCGTCAAACCATCTAGAGCTGGCGTGTCGTAAATCACCAGGTCAAACATCTCTTGCAGCCGCCGTGCCAAATTCTGCATCTCATAAGAGGCAAATAGCTTTGTAGCATCTACTTGAATAGGACCTGCAACCAGCACAGAGAGATTATCATCCAACGAAGACTTTTGAATTACCTCTTCAACATCAACCTTCTGGCGCAAGGTATCAGTTAAACCCCGTTGATTCGATACATCTAGTAATGTATGAATTTGAGGCGCAAAAAAGTTAGCGTCAACCAACAAAACCCGTTGTCCCATTGAAGAAGCCATTTGAGCCAGGTTTAGAGCGATCGTTGTTTTCCCATCTCCCGGTTCAACGGAACTAACTGCGATAGAGCGAACAGGAGAATTCGCATTGAGGAAACGTAGATTGGTATAAAGCGAACTAAAAGCATCCAGAAATGGATCAGATGCTCGCATCCCCTTACCGTTAGACAGAGACCCAACTCGATTGCCAGCCGATGGAATCACGCCCAAAAATGGCAATTGAACTGCGTCTTGCAAATCGTTTGCGGTCACAAATACATTTCTGAGCCGCTCTCGTAGCAACGCTGCTAAAACGCCCAGCAGTACCCCAGCGCCTAGAGTCGCAACCGCCATTTGTAATGCTTTCTTACCCCGCTTTGCGATCGGAGTACCTGTCACCGGATTTGTTGCCAACTTAGGTTTAGAAATAATTTCCCACGGAACTTCCTTCTGAGCCGCTTCTACTCGCAACGTTTCCCGTTGCAGAAGGAATTGATTTAACGTCTTTGTTGCAATATCAAGCTGTTGTTGCAAGGTGTTGTATTGTCGTGTAAGAGCGGGTAATTCAGTCAAGCGCCTGTTTAACTCATTTTCTGTCGCTGCAATTTGGTTAATTCTTGCTTGCAGAGCTTTAGTTTGGTTCGCCGAAGTGACAAGTTGCCCAATTAAACTCACTCGCAGCGCATCTTGAAAAGAAACTACTTGAGAGCTACCCGGTACACCTGGCGAACTCTGCCCCAAAATTTGCCCCGTTTCTCTCAGAATTAACTGATTCAAATTCCGTTCCTGTTCTCGCAACCGTTGAACGATAGGACTCTCTTCATTAAACCGAGCAAGACTCACAGCAATTTGGCTCTCAACTCGCTTTAACTGTGTTAATAAATCTTGATAGCGGGGATTTTGGCTCAAGGCACTTGCAGCGAGACCCTGTTCTGGAGTTAAGCGTAGCTGGTTCTGCAAATTGCCGTACAGCGTTGCTTGTTCCCGCAACAACGTTTCAGCATCCAGCCTTTTTTCCTCCACATCTCGGAGTTGTTCAGCTACTTCCTGGTTCTCAACGTTTGGATCGTTAAAGCGGTAACGTTGCCGAATCGCCTGAATTTGCGACTCTAAATTATTAACCCGCTGCTGTAACGCTGGGAGTTGGTCTTCAATAAACTCGACACCTCCACCAATGCGGGTTTTGCGATCTTCAAGACTAAACCGCAGATATCCTTCAGCCAGTTTTTCCAGAATGAATTGGACCCCCTGTGGATCAGTTCCTCGGTAAGTCACATCAATTGTTCTGGTTGAGTCCAGCAGGTTTGTTCCCTTGCGAATAACTGTAAAGTTTTGATATTCGAGGTCACGAGACAATGAACTAGAGGAAACTTCAGGATAACGAGATTGAATCTGAGCGGCGATTTTAGACAGTAATTCAGGACTTTGCAGAACCTCCAGCAGGGTTGGATAATCGATCGAGCTATTGTCCTGAGTGACCTGGGCACGAGAAATGGCAGTTGGGTCAGTGGCACGAGCCTGTGAGGTGATTGGCTCAACAAGAATCGTGAAATTACCTTCGTAGACAACGGGAGTCCTTAAATAACCGAGGAACGCTAGACCGCCCGCAACTGCTGTCACTCCACCAATTAAAAAAGCATTTCGCCAAAGAATCGCTAGAATCGGACGCAGTTTGAATCCACCTTTCGGTTTACCTTCCGCAGACTCACTCCCAAAATCAGCCGTTGCGAATGAAGGATTATCTAAACGGTTATGACTACTCGAGGGCAAACCCTGAAGATTCTGTCCAGCTTGCATGTTAACCTCACCTATTCCATTTACCTCGTTCTGACAAGATGCGCCCAAAACTGTCAGCCTAAATAACGATCAATTGTTAGGACGAATCAGACCTCTAAAGCCTGAAATACCACTAAAGATTGTTAGGGGAACACCGATCGCGTTAATCAAGAAGTCGTTGACACCAGCAATGAATGTCCTGTTCACCACCACAATATCGTTGTTGAACAGACGTGGATTCCGCTCCTCGTTCATGTTTTGATCCAGGTCAATCGACATCCTGCGCCTCGTAACAGTTCCATTGGGATTCAAACGAATCAGGTCAACATTTTTACGGCTTGCTCTTCCGCCCCTAAAACCACCCGCCGCCATAATAGCCTGGTTTAAGGTGGTAGTCGGTTTAACCTGCAAGGTTCCTGGAGTGCCAACCTCACCCACGACGCTAACGCTGATTGCTGCGGGTGAAAAATTACTGGTGGCAATTTGGGTCGCTTCCTCCGAATCCTGAATGGTTGCTTTCGAGATGATAATAGTATCCCCATCTCGCAGCAAAATATCTTGATTAAGATCCCCTTCTCTCAAAAAACGCCACAGGTCGATCGCGATCACTTCTTCGCCACCGCTAATTCTAGGACGACGAATTTTCACTTCCCGTAAATTTGCCAGCCCAGTAATGCCGCCTGCGGTTTGAATTGCCTGACTCACACGAGGCCACTGGTTACCACCCTCAGAAGCGGTTCGCTGGTTGAGGCTGGTTTGAGTCACCTCGTTGCTGATGACACTAATAATGTAGGAACCTGGACGGTTGACTTCACCAATTACGCCAACTTTAAGGGGTCTAGGTGCAAGCAAGCTAACGGTCACAACTGGATTGCGGATGAAGCGACTGAACCGTTGAGATAAAACGTCGGCTGCTTGTCTTAAAGACAATCCTGCAACAGGCACACTTCCTACCCAGGGAAGGTTAACTGTGCCGTCGGTGAGGATGGTGTAGCGTTGTTCTAGCGCTAGTTCTGGTGTGATGTCAAAAATATCAACTCGGACAATATCGCCTGCGCCTAAAGTGTAGGCTTCGTCTGCTAAAGTCCCAGGATTACTAATGGTAGGTGTCGGGTTGACAGGTACTTGATTTGATGGAGGGAAAGGAGATTGAACGGGCGATTGAGCAGGAGCCTGCTGAGCAAACACAGGTAGGGAATAATTAGCACCAACGACAACAGATAGCGCCAGACCTGCGATCGATTTGGGGGTTTTCCTAATCATTGGGTTTTTGTCAGAAAGAGGAACAAAATGTGGATTTGAGTGGTACCTACACCCCGCTTTAAAGCAATCTTACTGATCTGCTCGGTTTCACTACTATATCCTTTGCAAGACAACTGACAACTCAAAATGAGCGATTTACATGGTTGCTTTGCTGTTAACAGGAATGGTGTAGCAACTTTCCTTGTAAGGTTCAGTGAAAACTCGCGGAATCTAAGTTAATGCAGCGGGAGCAAGGTATCCAGCCATTATGGAACGTGATACGGATGGACACCCATTGATTAAAGGGGTGCTTTACCTAAGATTTACAACTTAATGTTGAAGCCATCACTAACTAGAAGACTGGATAAAGATTGTAGAGAGTTAAAGATTACTGGATTCATTAGCATAAGGATGGATAAAAATGATGGGTAGAACTACAGAAAATTGCACACGCTAATCAATTTTTCCTAAGGTTTGTAAAATCCCTGTTGAGAGGTGTTGAGAAGAACACGGCTATTGTTTGAGCAGCGATTTTTTATGCCTGAACTTACTGTTCACGCCGTTTCCGGTACAGCGATCGATGTTTTAACTATGGGAACAGTAAATGATTGAGGAGCAGTTCATTGAGCCTTCACAGCCTTTAGAAAAAACAGAGAGCCAGCAACCTGTATCTCTCAAAAAACGAATATTCCGGGGGACACTTTGGACTCTTAGTGGGCATATTTTAAGCCAGGGCTTGCGGTTTGGCAGCAACTTGATTTTGACTCGGTTACTTTACCCGGAAGCGTTTGGATTGATGGCGCTGGTCTACACATTTATTTCTGGACTGGAAATGTTTTCTGATACCGGCGTTAACGCCAGCATTGTTCAGAATCGGCGGGGGGACGATCCAACGTTCTTGAATACAGGGTGGACGGTTCAAGTGATCCGGGGAACATTTCTGTGGATTTTTGCATGTGTTTTAGCGCAACCCGCTGCTGTGTTTTATCAAGAACCGATGCTTGCACAATTGCTGCCAATAGTGGGGTTGCAACCTTTTATTGCGGGTTTCTACTCCACAAAGATGACAGTTGCAAGTCGGCAATTAGCACTGGGCCGATTAACGTTGCTGGATTTGAGTACCCAGATTGTGGGGTTGATCACTATCACGATTGGGGCATGGATTTATCAGTCTGTTTGGGCTTTGGTCGTGGGCGCACTAGTTGCTGCGGTTTTAGAACTTACTCTAAGTCATACGTTATTTGAAGGTACGAATAATCGTTTTAAGTGGGATAAGACTGCTCTTAAAGAGTTGCAACGCTTTGGGCGCTGGGTTTTTGTCAGTACAATCTTGACTTTTCTAGCTTTTCAAAGCGATCGCCTCGTAGTGCCCCGCCTCGCCGGGGTTTCCTTTTTAGGCATTTATGCAGTTGCGCTGACTTTTTCGCGAGTGATGTCTGACGTGCTCAATATGCTGGGATCGCGGGTTCTGTTTCCTTCCTATGCTGAACTTGTTCGAGAGCGCCCGGAACGGCTCTACCCAGTTTTACGCAAAGCTCGTTTGTTTATGTTGATGATTAACTGGGCAGCAGCATTTTTCTTTATTCTGTTTGGTCAGCAGTTAATTGGGTTGTTGTATGACAATCGCTACCTGGATGCGGGCTGGATGCTGCAATTGTTGGCGATCGGGCTACTTGTCGAATCAATTGGAAATAGCTACGGAAACGTCCTATTGGCCAGAGGAAACACCTTTGAAATGACCGTGCTTCAAGGATTGCAGGTGGGGTTAAAGCTGGGAGGAATGGGCATCGGGTATGCGATGGGAGGAGAGTATGGGTTGATCTTTGGCATCGCTATGAGCAATTGGCTGCTGTATCCGGCTCAAGCAATCTGTTACCAACGGCTTTCTCTCTGGCAACCAGAAGTAGATTTCCCGTTCCTTACTGTGGCGCTGGGAGTGATGGTGCTATTTTTTGTGTTTTAACTGTGTGAGTTATGGTGGAGCCTGGTCATTCCAACTCGTTTTTAGGGAAGATCTAAATTCATAGGAAAAGTCTACGAACTACGGAGCCGTGCTGCTACCCGTTCCAACCGCAATCTTGATCGCAATCAACATTACGTCCATAGAAGGATAAGTTATGCTCCCTGCCGGCAATGCCCTTGTACCATTGATGATGTATGGCTGGATTCCAATTGTGCTCTACATCTACCTGCGGTATCCAGCTCAACGAGCCGTAATTATCTGTTTCATTCTGGCAACTCTGTTCCTTCCGGTGGCATCAATCAACTTCCCTGGTATTCCAGACATTACAAAGATGTCTGCTACTAGTTATGGGATTTTGCTAGCTACAGCCATTTATGATTCTCAGCGCTTTAGCAACTTCAGATTTAGTTGGATTGATGTTCCAATGGTGCTGTGGGCTGCGGTGTCACCATTCATGTCTTCGATCACGAACGACCTGGGACCCTATGATGGATTCTCACAGGCGCTGGGTGGAATTGTGACTTGGGGAACGCCGTATTTTTTGGGGCGCATGTATCTGGGCAGTCTGGAAGGGATGAAGCAGTTGGCGATTGGGATTTTTATTGGTGCGTTGGTTTATGTCCCACTCTGCTGGTACGAGAGCCGCACATTTTCCAGCCTTCACGTTTTGGTATACGGAGTTAATACAGGACGGGATGCAGCTCAATCTATTCGCTATGGCGGATACCGACCTCAGGTGTTCATGGAACATGGTTTGATGTTGGGGGTTTGGCTCATGACTGCCAGCCTCATGGGCATTGTTTTATGGAGAACAGGAGTTGTCAAACGCTTTTGGAACTTACCGATTGGCGTGTTAATGGCAATTCTACTATTGACATTTGTTGTGTCTCGTTCTACGGGAGCTTATGCTCTGTTTTTACTGGGAGCGGTCATTCTGTTTGTTGCATGGCGGTTCCGTAATATTTGGATTGTGTGGGTGCTGATTGCAGGAATTTGCTATTACCTGTACATGGGTGCGTCTGGAACGTTCCCGAAGACGCAAATTCTTAGCTCCATGTCTCAGGTCTTCAGTCCAGATCGGGTTGCCTCTCTTCAGTTTCGGTTTGACAATGAAGAGATTTTGGGCGCAAAAGCACGCCAACGGATGCTATTTGGCTGGGGGGGGTTTGGTCGAAACCGGGTGTTTGATGAAATGGGTGAGGACACGACGGTTACCGATAGTTTGTGGATTATCGCATTTGGGATCAATGGAGCATTTGGATTGGCAACGATGACGGCATCGATTTTGTTGCCCTGTATTGCGTTTCTGGTGCGTTATCCTGTGAGGTTGTGGAAAAACCCCAATGTGGCTCCGGCAGCGGCATTAGCAGTTTGTGTTGTCTTGTATATGCTGGATTGTGTGCTGAACGCGATGGTGAATCCAATTTTTATGCTGGCAGCCGGAGGGTTGGCGAGTATTTCGTTGCAACCCAAACGGGTGGCGGCGGCTCAGATGCAGCAACCCGTGCGGCAATTGGCTGGAATCTAGATGATTCACAACTCAATTTCCAGTGCAATGAGGTATGGCAAATCGCTGAGTGAAGGTTGTTACCGACTTTGCTCAAAGGCGTGAATTCTGTATTGCGATATAGCCTATTGGAATGGGTTGGGGTAGTTCGTTGTATATAGCAAAGTGCTGAGTAATGAGGACTGAGTGCTGAGAATGTAATCCAGTTACTTCAGGACTTTCAGCAGTTCGATAGTCCTAACCTATAGCAGTACCGCTATAAAAACTGCTACGCAGTTCTTACTCAAACTTTTTCGTTATCAACGGTTGAAGAGTAACCAAACACCGCCAAGTGCCAAAGAAGCCCCCAGGATTGCTTGAAGACTGACTCGTTCTTGAAGGGCGATCGCGGCAATGGGAATCACAAAAATGGGACTGGTGGCACTCAACGCTTGAGCAATGCCAGTTGGGGCATATTTTAGTGATAGCTGTTGCAACCAAATTCCCAGATAGGTACTGGCGAAGGCAGTTGCAGCAATTACTCCTAACAACCGCCAAGACCTTAGGGGTTTAAGTTCTTGCACTGTGCGCTGCTGAAACACCAGCCAGATGAGCAGGATCAAAATTCCAGCCGCCAATCGTACGAAAGTACTCCAGAGAGGGCTGATATCTGTACCAATGAGAGCCGCTCTAGACAAAACCGCCCCTCCTGCCTGGGCGATCGCTGCAAACACTCCGCAAATCACGCCACGAGTTGGTCGCGTCTGAAAATCTGGCAAAGAGGAGGTTTGTTCTAACACAACCCAGGTTACGCCCAACACTGTCAGCAGAATGCCAGCCCACCCATGAGGCGGAAGTTGCTCTTGCAGAAAGATCAATGCCAGGAGGGCTGCCATTGGTGGAGCCAGCGCTTCTAAGACCAGCGATCGCCGTGGACCTAAACAGTTCAGCGCTTCAAAGTAAGCCGTATCTCCCAAGCCAATCCCCAATGCACCGCTAAGTAACAGCAGCCATACTGCCTGAGGACCGACATCGGGTAACAAAGTGCCAAACAATAGCAATGTCACGATCAGCAGAGCGATCGCCATCAACCCCTTCACCAGATTCAACATCAGCGGCGATAAAACTCGCCCCACGCCCGTATACACAATGGATGCGATCGCCCAAATCAACGCTGCACTCAGCGCCGCCAACTCACCTCGATAATTCATCAAATCTGTACCCATTCCCAATTCCTCAGTATTGGGCAGGTACAAGGCTCCACCCCTACCATTCCCGTTTTCCCATTACGCATCACCCATCAATATGTGAACCAATTCCCTCGTTTGTTGCGGATGCACCAGCGTATTGGCACAGAGGATGCCCGATGCTGCAACGGCTGGTACACCAATCCCTGGCATGGTGCTGTCGCCAACGCGATACAACCCAGAAATTGGAGTGTGGCAACTGGGAAACATCCCTTGTCCAGCCGCGATCGCTGCTCCATAAGTGCCCTGATAGCGGCGCAAGTAATGAGCGTGGGTTAGAGGCGTACCAATCAACTCCAGCACAACCCGCGATCGCACATCAGGAATCACCCGTTCCAATGCCCGAAATAGGGACTGAGCGCGATCGTGTTTACGGCATTCGTAGGTAGCGTCTCGTATCCAACCCTCGTAGGGTTCCAGTGTGTAGGCATGAATTGTATGGTGACCAGGAGGAGCAAGAGTAGCATCCCACACCGAAGGAATGGACATCATGCAGGTATTTCCGGGAACGGTGATGTCAATTTCGGTGTTGTGAACCACCACATGGTGTCCAGTTAACTCCTGCAATCCATCAGCACGGATGCCCAAATGCAAATGCATAAAGCTATCGACGGCAGGGGTTTCGAGTGCGGTTTGACGGAATGTAGAAGGTAAATCAGCGGGTTTGAGCAATTGTGTGTAAGTATCCCAAATGGAAGCGTTGGAAATCACAATGGGTGCATGGAGGGTTTCGCCATTACGGAGTTGAACTCCGCTCACCTTGCCAGCATTGACTAGAATTTGTTGCACATGGGTACCCAGTTGCAAAGTACCGCCATAGCGTTCTAACCCTCGAACTAATGCCTGAACGATCGCTCCGCTGCCGCCCAGAGGATAATCAATAACTGAGCGCGATCGCTCTCCAAACATGAACGCCACCTCCGGAGCCACTGTGCCATCTGCCTTAAGTCCAGACAGTAAAAAGCATTCCAAATCCACCAACCGCCGCAGCCACGGATCTTGAATGTCAGTCATCAAATCTGCCACTGAGCGCCGGATTGCCGGAAGCTGAAATAGCAGTTTTACCATTGCTGGAAAATACTGGCTGAACAGTATGGAAACTAAGCCAAAATCTGCTCTTAAGGCTAGGGGTGGAATCTCTCCTAACGCTTCATAAAGTTTGAGAAAACGCTGCTCCAACCGCTTTAACTCGGCGGCTCCTTGAGGTGTAAGCGTTGCCAGGGCGGCTCGGTAGCGATCCAGACTACCGTAAATAGGAAGGGTCACTTCTGGAAAGTGGTAGTGCCCTAAGGGGTCGTAAGCGATCGCGGGTACCGTCTCCCCCAGCACCTTCAACACCTGACGCAAGGGGTTCAAAGAATTTGGATCGTTCAACCCACAGTAAAAAGATGGACCCGAATCGAAATGAAAGCCGCGTCGAGAAAAACTGTGGGCGGCACCGCCCGGAATTGTGTGACTCTCGCAAATAATCACTCGTTTGCCATAACGTGCCAGGAGCGCTCCTGCAACCAATCCACCAATGCCACTGCCGATTACAATCACGTCTGCATCAGCATTTGGCACCAGGGCAACCTGACAGGTTTGAGTAGTCAAAATTCTCATGGTTTACAACAAAATGACTGGGGCTAGATGCCTTCAACCACATTCCTTAAATTACTTTGATGAAATGGGCATAAGTGGGATTAGCGATCGCACCATAGCAGAAAACGAACTCGTTTAAGGAGACTTGGGTATGTCCGCTCAACAAGGTGATACGGTAAAAGTTCACTACACCGGCAAGCTCGACGATGGTACCGTGTTTGACTCTTCCGCCGAACGTGACCCACTCGAATTCACCATTGGCTCAGGAACCATTATTCCGGGTTTTGAACAGGCTGTCATTGGCATGGCTCCGGGAGAATCAAAAACACAAGTGATTCCAACCGAAAATGCCTATGGTCCCTATCTAGAAGAGATGGTACTCACCATTGATCGCCAACAAATGCCCTCCGAGATTGAACCCGAAGTGGGTCAACAGCTTCAGCTTCAACACCCCACCGGTGGGATCATCCCCGTTGTGATCACAGATGTTTCTCAAGGCACCGTCACCCTGGATGCTAACCATCCTCTCGCGGGCGAAGATCTCACCTTCCACATCCAATTAGTAGAAATTGCCTGATTAGCTAAACAAGGTGTGTAAAAACCCATAGGACGCTAGCAAAATATTCAGCCCACAAAACAAATGCCTGTCTGTAGGAGCGTCTATCCAACATTCCTACAGACAGGCAACCGTATTAAAAGCTGATCGAATAAGCGCAGTTAAACTCAAAACTGTGGTGCTGATTTCGACTCAATAACCTCCAGGGCGAACGATGGGACTCGAACCCACGAATGGCGGAACCACAATCCGCTGCCT
>JACYLN010000116.1 GCA_015272515.1 Leptolyngbyaceae cyanobacterium C42_A2020_001
AGGGAGTGAGTGTTCATTGGATTCGCTCCTCTGTGTCTCATCTCATACTACAAATATAATACAACATGCTACAAGGTGTCAAGGGGATACTACAACTTTTTTTTGAAACGGGAGAGAACGACTATCAGAAAATCCTTGTATCGCTCCCTCCCACTGGATTTATCCTTAAGCTGGAGAGGAAATGTGGACTTCGCTCATCTGCCACAGCTTGTAGATCAGGAACTCAGTGCGGTGATGAGCAGTTCCCCCTTCGGGGTAAACGCTCATCACCGTCAAGAACATCCCTTCATGAGCGTCCTTGTCCTCGGCAATCCAGCTTCCGCTTAGCCCGACTTCCACAAACTCCTCATCTACAGCAATGAGGGTGACTGCTGAGCCGTACTCCCGCTGTAACGCCATCTCTAGCCCTTTCAGTTGGGGAATATCAGCAGGCAGCAGAAAGGAGGCACGACCGGGTTCAACATGGAGCGTTTGTCCTAACCGCATCGCCAGAAGGACTCGCTGGGCAATCAACAGTTCGGGGTTGGTCATAGTCCGCTCCATGGACAGCCCAACGTCGGTATAGTTCAGCTTCAACGTCGGTCGTGCCTCCTTCTTGGTTGAGGTCAGGGGTCAACAGGTTGCTGTTCTTTCCAGAACTGCTCGGCAAAAGCGTTTACCCCTTCGGGGAACTGCGAAGCAAACGCTGGATGCATCGGTGCTTTGGGTTTGGTTCTCAGTACCATTCCGATTTCATGCAGGAGGCGCACCCGAAGGGATCAGCTACGCTGCGCGCCCTTGCTGGAATTGCACTTCTCACAGGCGGTCACCACGTTGTCCCAAGTATGGGGTCCACCTTTTGAGCGGGGAATAACGTGATCCAGCGTCAGGTGCTTGGTGCTGCCGCAGTACTGACAGGTGTGGTTGTCGCGGCGAAAGACTTCTCGACGATTTACTGGAGGAAGTTTCCAGTGCCGCTCTGGGTTATTACTGATCAACCGAATGTGATCTGGAATTTGTAGTACGACACTGGGCGAGCGTACTTCCCACTGCTGGGTGCTGCTAAACTCCAGAGTCTCTGCCTGTCCGGTAACTAAGAGCACGATCGCCCGTTTAAGATTGATTCGCGCCAGGGGCAGATAGTTCTTGGAGAACACCACAACCTGGTTCTGGAGTATGGGAATTTTCTGTCATTGCTCGGTCTGCATCAGTTTTCTCCTCAAAAAATAACCCCCGCTCCTGGTGATCAGAAGCGGGGGTTGGGGAAGTGAATATGGCTTTCCCTATGTCGGTGTCAGGATTGCCCTGCACCTCCCGCTGCTAGTGAATTGATCCGGATTGAGTCGTCCGGCGTTTGCGAAGCGTTCCGCAGGAATTGTGCTATCAATGCTTTCACTGACGGATTTACCGCCGCTAAACCAATACGTCCCCTCAAACGCAAACAGCGTCCATGTTCTACCCGAACAATGTTGGGGTAGAACATGGACGCTGGCCAAGGTGGTGAGGATGCGTATCATAGAAGGTTGTAGTATTTGTATTACAATTCTGGATGTCTACATACTACACTTGTAGCATTAGGTTGTCCACCCTTTTAGAAAAATTAGGGCGTTGGTTATGAATACACTCAAACGAGGTACTACTTCGGAAATGCAGGTCACGAGTATCCGGCTGGAACCCGAACTTAAAGAGCGATTCCGGGAAATCTCTGGAGAGCAGGGGTATCAGACCCTCATTCGAGATGCACTCTGACGGTTTATAGAGACTTCTATTAGGTGGTGTTCTAGACATGTGGATTTGAGGCGGAATATTCTTATCACTATCCACAAACTCGGTTATGGTTCTAGAATCCGTTCTGTGCCCTGATTGCCAGAGTGCTGATGTCGTCAAACACGGTCAATCTGCGGCGGGAAAACAACGCTATAAATGTCGCAACCCTGATTGTCGTCGTAGCACCTTTGTTCAAGCCTATTCCTATCGAGGCTATCTACCTGAGGTCAAATACCAAATCACCGAGATGGCGCTGAACGGCAGTGGCATTCGAGATACCTCTCAGGTGTTGGGTATCAGCCCAACAACAGGGATTGAGGAATTAAAAAAAGTCTCGTCACCTGAGGCAGGTTAACTCAACGCTGCTGGAGCAACTGCCGCACTCTGACCTTGCCGAAGTTGTTGTTGAGCGCGTCGAGGCGACGGAAATGGACGAAATGTGGAGCTTTGTGGGCAATCAGAAGAAGCAACGCTGGTTGTGGCACGCGCTCAATCATGCCACGGTAAAGTTCTGGCTTATGTCCTCGCTCCTCATACCGATGCGGCCCTTGAAGCATTGATGCAACTGTTGAGACCGTTTGGAATTCAGCGATTCTACACCGATGGTTGGGGTGGCTACACGAGCATCCTCGATGAAAACCAGCATCAAGTGGGCAAGCATGACACGCAGAGGATTGAGCGCAAGCACTTAACGGTGCGGACTCGCATTAAACGGTTAGCACGCAGAACCATTCGCTTTTCCAAGTCTGAGTGGTTGCACGACATTGTGATTGGTCTGTTTGGGAACCGTTATGAATTTGGTCTAGCTGTCTAACCTCGTCCACATATCTAGAACACTACCGTGCAGCTATATGGTAGAATTGAATTTCGCAATTTACGTCCGGTCTGTCATTGCGTATTGGAACTTGTTTATTCAAGCCATCCACAAAAACAACTATCTATTGCTCTTAGGCTGGTCCCAGCATTCTATTGGGAATAGGGGCACAACTAAGAGCGATCTAATCTATGACATTTCATACCCTCGGTCTTTCGACCGAATTGCTGCGTGCTGTTAATGACGAAGGTTACACCACAGCAACACCGATCCAGCAGCAGGCAATCCCAGCGATTTTGCAGGGACATGATATTTTTGCCAGTGCCCAGACAGGAACGGGTAAAACTGCTGGCTTTACACTGCCATTACTACAACGCCTGAACCATTCTTCCCCCCAAAAAAGTTATCGCCACCCGCGTGCTCTCATCCTGACCCCAACCCGTGAACTATCAGCCCAGGTCGGTGATAGCGTCAAAACCTATGGCAAATATCTGGCTCTTAAGTCAGCGATCGTTTATGGGGGTGTCGGCTTTGTACCGCAAGTGCAAGCGTTGAAACGGGGAGTGGATATTGTCGTCGCAACTCCCGGACGATTATTGGATCACCTGGCGCAGAAGACCATTGACCTGTCCCAGATTGAAATCTTAGTGCTGGATGAGTGCGATCGCATGTTGGATATGGGGTTCATCCACGACATTCGCAAAATTTTGGCAAAATTACCCGTTTCTCGACAGACGTTAATGTTTTCTGCCACCTTTTCGCCCGCGATCCGCCAACTGGCTGGCACATTGCTCAATCAGCCAGTTCAGATTGAAGTCGCCCCTCGCAACACAGCGGCAGAACAAGTTGAACAAATTGTGCATCCAGTGGATCGCGATCGTAAGCGAGAATTACTGTCTTATCTGATTGGCTTTAATAATTGGAAACAGGTTTTGGTCTTTACCCGCACCAAACACGGAGCGAACCGATTGGCGGAGCAACTGGCTCAAGATGGGCTGAAAGCGACTGCGATTCACGGCAATAAAACCCAGGCTGCCCGTACTCGTGCTCTGAATGACTTTAAGCAAGGGAAGGTGCGTGTCCTCGTTGCCACCGATGTCGCCTCCCGAGGGTTAGACATTGATCAACTGCCTCACGTGGTGAACTTTGAACTACCGAACGTGCCTGAAGACTACGTGCATCGGATTGGTCGGACGGGGCGCGCGGGGAATGCTGGACGGGCGATTTCTCTGGTCTCTAAAGATGAAAACGCCCTTTTGCAAGGGATTGAACAGCTATTAAAGCGCAAACTAACAACAGATGTCATTCTAGGATACGAGCCAACGGCTGCTTCTCAGGTACAGGCAAAAGGGCAACCTGACCAACAGCGATCTAAAAAACGTCGAGGTGGACAGCGCCAAACTCACTCTGCTTCATCTCCTTACCGCGGAAAAAATTCCACTACTACTGGAAATCGCTCACGTAAACAGCTTCGCCCAGTTTAACGTACCCATCTCAAGGGAATGGTTGTATTGGAGTATTTGCAGCAGCAAGTGTTCTGACCACTGTTCCTCGGATTAAACGAGGGAACGATCTCCCCGGTGAGCGGAGCTGGAGCTTCGGTCAAGTCGGACTTGTACTCATTGCAGGAGCGATAAGCCAAGCAAACATTTTCAAAGGAAGTGTTCCCGCCTTTAGACTGGGGATGAATATGGTCAAACCTCATCGGCAGACCGTTATTGGCTTCGCTAGTCAAGCAGTAGCGATGACGATCGCGCTCTCGAATTTGGGTCTTTAAAGATTCAGAACTATAGGCATACACAAGCGATCAGGAATGGGGAACACGATGACCACGCCAATGGAGAAGAGCAGCAGCGTGGGCTTTCCGTAACATGAAGAAATCCGCCTGCGACCGCAGTTCTGCCAATTTCACCTGTTCTGCTGAGGTAAGAGTGTGTTCCTTGTTACGCTCCAACAACTCAAAATGCCGTGCCATCTCCTCCTCAGTTTTGTGACCTGTAGCAACCTTCCGTAGAGCCTCATCTTCCAAACGGTCAAGAGCGGCTAAATCTGCCTTAAACTCATCGGGTGCATTTTCCCAATCTGGAGGACCACCGACTTTCAGGGCATGGAGCATGACCTCTTCAAGCGCGCCCTACGGGATCAGCGAAGCTGCACGCCCTGTTGCGATCGCCGTATTGACCAGTCGCTGATAGATAGGATCTGGAAGTTGGAGTGTAACAGTTGCAGCCATACGAGGACAACACGTTTATCTTCTTATATTCTACCGGAGCCTCTTAAGGAGGATAGCCATCGTGCAGCTACACTGATTCCATAGGTGGCACTTCTGGCAACACAGCAACCTACTCAATAATCTCTGAGCGAAGTATTCCTGGAGTCGGTAGGCGATCGCCTCTGGCAACAGCGAAGCTCCCACCAAGTTGAAGGCGAAACTGCTCCAACGAAATGACACATAATCCTTCGGTAAATCTAGCAAGGCTTGAAACTACTTGTGTGTATAGGTTCTAACTTCTAAGCCAACGAAGTGACACTTATTTCTTCGGTAGCCCCACGAAACGACATTTATTTCTTCGGTTGAATTTTCTTTAAAGATCAACGGCTAAAAAACCTAGAAAGCTTTTAGAGTAAGGCTTTGAGGCGAAGAGGGAATGTGACATTTATTTCTTCGGTTGTGACACTTATTGCTTCGCTCTACAGATGTCCACCGGCGTGGGGGGTTTAATGTTGGCAGGCTGACGTGGGTCGATGGGCTGCATAGATAGATGGAAAGTTCTCCTTAGAAGGCGAGACACTGACCAAAGGCGAGGGCGGGGAGAATCCCAAAGGGGACTTCCAGCACTGTGGAAATTAAACGGCGAAGGGTGTGGAACATGGGAGGTCTCCTGAAGTTTCTGTGTGGTATGAAGTAAAACCGTGCAGAATTTACAGGGGGAGGGCACCGAGGGCGGTGGAGAGGGCGATTGACAGGAAGTTAGTTGTGAGATCAGGAACTTCTAGCACCTCGTCGATTAAGGCGGCAAAGTCAGAACCAGCGGTGTTTTCAACCGTCAATTCTTGCATTAGGTATTGCTGGATGCGAAGCGGGGACTGGCGTAAGCGATCTGCCATGGCACGAGCGGTATCGCGTTCGTATCGGGTGAGCTTGCTATCAAAGGCGAAGACTTGGGCGTTGATGGTGTTGACTCCGGTTTGCGCCAGAGCAGCGATCTCGGACTGAGTGGCTTCGTTGACCTGCTCCAGGCGTTGATGGTGTTGATCACGGTTGGGAACAGGGCGTTTCAGATTGGGCAGTTCTGGGGTTTTGCCATTCATCGAATTCTTGAGCGCTTCGGTGTTCATTGGCATGAGTTTCCATCTTCTGAATTAGTAGTTGTTTGAATTTGGTGAGCGATCTGCATCGCTTGAGAAACACCACCAGTCGAGTTAAAACCTTCAGATCCTCAGTGGCATACATCCCGAATTCATTGGGTTCGATATAAAGCTCTCGCAGCCACCAACGCAAGGTGCGAGCGGGAACTCGTTTACCCCTAACTCTGGAGAGCTGCCAGCGCAGTTCTGCCAGGGAGTAGGTCTGAGCCTCAATAACTTGTGCTATTGACATTCCATTCGTTCTCGTTGCCGGTTCGTTACTAGTGCATTGCAGCAGCAATGAATCTTTGTAGAAAGAGTAATATACTAGAGGTTAAAGTATGCTACTTTAACGGAAAATTATTCACAGAATATTGGAGTAGAGTATTTTGGAGCAGTACAACTTAGAGAGTCTGGATAATTCTGTGCCTTCTAAATGGCGTGTTTGCGCTTACTTCTCAGATGACGAAGTGGTCAAAATCCTTGAACGGCAGGCGGTGGTAGAAAACCGTAGCTTGAGCAATTTGGTTGCAACAATTTTGATGAAAGCTGCCAAAGAGTTTGAGGAACAGCAGAATCAAGACTCCCTAGGAAAGTAAGGGGCAATCGCGGTGCCGTTGAACGACCCTGACCGTGAGGAGTGGCAGACGGATTATGAGCCGATTCTGGCTGAGTCGTTAGAAGAAGCTCAAAAGCTCTGTCAGAAGCTGGCTGAAGAAAGAGGTCTAGAACTGCTAGAGATCAAGCAACCATCGAGAAAGAAGGGGAAGTTATATGTCTGCAAATTCGGCGGTTTTGTCGAAAGACAGGAGCCAACTGAGAATCCCTAAAATTACTCCTGCTGGTGAAGCATTGCTGTTTGTTGACCTCGCCCAGGTCACAAGTCACACGCCAGAGCAAATCGAAGCTATTGCAATCGAGCTTGGATACTCCCCAACCTTGCGGATTGCTGAGTACATAAGAGGGGGACAAAAGGTTTTAGAGCCAGTGCTGCTCATCCATCAGGGGCAACTTTCAGAGGCAGATGATGTATTACTCAACCACTGGGAGAACTTAGCTTCTCAGATTCAACCTTCAACAGCCGTTCATCTTAGAAGCAGCCAATCGCTAGCTGCATAGGGGCGACCCTTGCGGTATCTCTGAAGGAGCACGCCATGATTGCGATTAAGGAACCAAAACTATTCACCTTTGATGAGTTCCTGAGTTGGTATCCCGCAAACTCGGAGATTCGTTATGAGTTGCATGGGGGAGAAATCGTCGAGATGCCGAAGCCCATTGGCAAACATTCCAAAGTTGCCGGATTTATCTCTGGCAAGCTATTTCAGGAACTAGACCGCACACACTCTATCGACTTTATCCCCAAGGAATGTGTTGTCAAGCCATCAGGCGATCGCTCTGGCTACCTGCCTGATGTCATTGTTCTGAATGGGGCAACCATTGACGCTGATCCGCGATGGGAAAAGGATTCAACCATTACTAAAGGTACATCTGCGCGGGTGGTGATTGAAGTAGTCAGCACCAATTGGGAGGACGATTACGCTCTCAAGCTGGATGATTACGAGACGATGGGCATCCCTGAATACTGGATTGTCGATTACTTAGGCTTGGGTGGCACTCAATTCATTGGTAAGCCGAAGCAACCTACAATCAGCATTTATCGACTGGAGGAGATCTATCAGGTCAAGCAGTTTCGGAGCAGCGATCGCCTGGTCTCTCCTACCTTCCCAGACCTGCAACTGACTGCGGAAGAGATTTTTAGAGTCGGTCGTTAACAGGGCAAGACAGTGAAGATTATTTCTCTAAAAACTGCTGCATTTTTCGAGATCTGCGCTTAGATCGCTTAAGCTACTCACTACGGCAAATTCACCCGTACTACAGTCGCAGATCGACTTACAAGTTTTCCCATTTGAGAGAACAAGGAGATTACCGGATGACATAGCAACCCTTTAAAAGTCAAAACCCCAACTGCTTCAACAGAAGGGGCTGAAAGACTTTTATTTACTTTTAGGGAGTTAACCGTGCATCCTCCAACCTTTGAACCATTCAACGATTCACTTCTACATCCCATTTCGCTCCACGAGGAGGACAGAGCATGAAACTCGCTCCTTCTCCGCGTTTTACCTCTGTGCAGGAATGGGACGATCGCTTTCTTGCCCTCTTCCCCCATCGCCACGATTACATTTGGGCAGAACACGTCAGTCCAGGACAGAAACCAAGCTGGCAAACCGAGAGCCGTCATCCGCTGAGCGATCGCTTGATTAAACAGGGAAGTTACCTCTATGGCGTAATTGAAGCGAAGCTGTAACCAGGGGCAATTAGCCATAAGCAACGCCAAAAATCTCCGATTCCTGCGGTTATTTAAT
>JACYLN010000107.1 GCA_015272515.1 Leptolyngbyaceae cyanobacterium C42_A2020_001
AGGAACCATTGCTCGGTCCTGTGACTAAACTGACGGTTAAAGGCGTATTGCCGTCTGGGTCACTGTCATTGGTGAGAACGTTGTTGCTTAGAACCGTATCTTCATTGGTGCCGAAGCTGTCGTTGTTGGCAACAGGAGCCGCATTTGCCACAGCCGTTACGCTCAAACTAACCGTTGCTAATCCAGAATTCAAACTGCCGTCATTCGCTCTGTAAGTGAAACTGTCAGTGCCAGTAAAACCAATGTTGGGCGTGTAGGTGAAGGAACCATTGGGATTGAAGTTCAACACGCCATTGCTGGTGCTGGAGACAAGATTGGCACTGACGTTTGCCATTGGTGTGTCAATATCGGTGTCGTTTGCCAGCACACCAGAAGCCGCTACGTTAAAGGCAGCACCCGTCGCCAGGGTGTAGTTGTCATTCACGGCCACAGGTGCATCATTCACAGCAGTTACACTCAGCACCACGCTGGCAGGGCTGGAGTTGGCTCCCAAACTATCGCGCACAGAATAGGTGAAGGTATCGGTGCCATTGAAGTTGGTGTTGGGGGTGTAGCTGAACGTGCCGTTGGGATTGAGTGACAAGGAACCATTGCTCGGTCCTGTGACTAAACTGACGGTTAAAGGCGTATTGCCGTCTGGGTCACTGTCATTGGTGAGAACGTTGTTGCTTAGAACCGTATCTTCATTGGTGCCGAAGCTGTCGTTGTTGGCGATTGGGGATTGATTGCCCGTGAACACAAAAACATCCTGAAACCCGTTTGTGTCTGTGCTTACGAGGTTGCTTGCAGCACTGGTAAATACAACGACGCTGCCATTTCGGCTCACGATGGCGTAGTTAGAGCCAGCATTAGCGCTGCCGGTACCACCTGAATTTGTGCTGACTAGTGTGGTTGAGTTACCAACCAGATCGCGCAGAAATACATCCCGTACACCGTTGGTATCGTTTGGTACTAGATTGGATGCTTCGCTGGTAAATGCGACATAGCGACCATCAAAACTAATGGAAGGAACGGTATTTTCAACGGAGTCGGAAGCGGCATTGCCAAACCCGGTTCCTGTTTGGTTGATGCTTACCAACATTGTTGTGTTGGTTGCCAAATTACGGACGTATACGTTTCTGCCTACAGCCCCTCCAAAACTCGCCAGATTTCCGCCGTCGCTGGTGAATGCGACACTGCGCCCATCGCCGCTAATCACGGCAAAATCCGACCATCCAGTGCTGGGTATACCGCTGTTGTTGATACTCACCAGTTGAGTGGTGTTGTTTACGAGATCGCGCACGTAGGCATGGCGAAAACCGGGGTCGCTGTTGGCACCTGGAACCAGGTCGGTAGCATAGCTGATAAACGCGACATAACGCCCATCGTCGCTGATGGTGGGGCGAATGGCGCGCTGATTACTGTTTCCAGTTCCAGCCACATTCATGTTGACCAGAATAGTTTGATTGGTGTCTAAATCTCGGACGTACACATCGAAGGAGGGGCTATTGTCAGGGTCGGGGGTGCCATCGTTGTTTAGATCGATCATGTTGGTGGCGCGAGTCGCAAAAACGACATAACGCCCGTTGCCGCTGATCAGGGCTGGATACTCGTTGGCAGATTGGTTATTGCCAGCCTGCCCGCTATTGTTGACACTGACTTTAGTGAGAGAGCCATTATCGGGTGTACCTGACCAGGTGTAGGCGTAAACTTGCCAGTCGTATCCTTCAAATGTGGTTAAGTCGTAACCGAGACTGGAGAAACTCACACGTCGTCCATCTCGACTGATGGAGGGGTACATGGACTGACCATATGTACTACGACCGTTGGAATTGCGACGACTGATGAGGGTGGTTTTGCGGGTTTCTCGATCCCAGAGGAATATGTCTGCGGTGTAACCGTTTTCGTCGGCACCACCGCCAATGAGGTTAGGTGCTTCACTCACAAAGGCGACATAACGACCATCCCCACTGATTACAGGATTGTAGGATTGGGCAAAATCAGTGCGGTTCGTGTTGTTGTTACCTTGACCGGCGCTGTAAACACCGCTGACCAGGATAGTTTCACCTGTGAGGCGATCGCGCAGAAATACATCCCGTTGATTCCCATTTTGATCATCAAAGCCCAGATTGGTTGCTGTACTCACAAACACCACATACCGACCGTCGTCACTCATAGACTGGAGCGAACTATTGATCGCATCCCGTGCCCAGTCACCCGTTGTAGGGTTCGTGTTCCAGGCATCACTGTTTCCTTGCGTTGCACCACTTACCGACACCAACTGGCTGGGCAGAATGAATTGATAACTAGCAAGCACGGACGATTGGAAAACAAGGGAAGCGGCAATCTCGCCGGTGTTGACTTCTAGCTCCCAGTCTCCACCCAGCCAAGCATTGCCAGTGAGATCGTTAGAGGCAGCTAGATCGGCTCCAGTTAAACGGGCAACCTGTTGCAAAAAGGCTTCGCCTAAGGCTCCGGCACCCACATTGCAGCCATACAGCAAAATATCGGCATCCTCTGTGAGGACCTGCGACCACGCTTGAAGCTGAGCACTGTAGCGATCGAGGGTATTGAGATTTAGCAGGGTGCTGCCTAATTGCAAACTGCCAGCGTTGCCGTGAGAGAGGATGTGCAGGCTGGAAATACCAGTGTGACGCAGAAGGGTTTGGGTAATCTGGGTCACCGCATCTTGCAGCGGATCGAGCAGATAAACCGCCGTTCCCGGAGTGATGCCTGCTGCCAAGCTTTGATAGTTCGCTACGGTGGGGTCAATAAAGGCGATCGCTCCAACACCACTGGAACGCTGAGAGAGTTGCCAGGTAGGTTCTTGTAAGGGAGCGGCGGAAGACCACAGGTAGTTGGCAGAGGCAAATGATACGTCAACAAATTGAGACGATGATTGGATAGATGACCAGGACAAATCCACAGGTAACTCCCCTTGATTGGTAGATGATTGACAGGCACCGAACACGCTAGTATCACAGGCTCCAGAGTCAGCAAAGCACTAGGACAAAGAACCCATACATAAAAGCATAAAAAGTTACATCTTATACGGATAGAGATGGGTAGCGGTTGCAAAATGATGGGCTGATTTTTCAAGTTTTTTCTTGACAAAGTTTAAGGGACGCAAAAACAGGTGAATGTCGTGCCAATAAAGCCACCTTTCATCGGGTGCTTCAGCTTTAAAATTCCCTAAACGTGAAGAATTAAAACAGTAGGATGGTGAATCTGCATGAGTAGCAGTTACTTAGCACCTGGAGTTAGGCTACGTAAAAATTCGGATTTTATTGCTAGCTCACACCTGCAAACCGTAGGATCACTCAAGTCTGGAGTTCAACGATTGAAGGTTGTAACAGAAATGGGTGGCGGCTCATGCCATTGAGATCGGATCAATATCCACCAGCAAACTCACCGTACTAGGACAGAGCGATCGCAGGTGCTCCACCTTGAAAAGATTGGTATCCCCTACAACTGGAAGCTTCAGCAACAACTGCCAGCGATAGCGGTTGGCAATTCGTAACACAGGCGCAGGGGCAGGACCGAGCCGTTCCACCTCGGCAGACAACTGAGCTGCTAAAGCGTCGGCAACTCGCTCTGCCGCAGTTTGCACCGCAACCGGATTTGGACTAGCGAACCGCAGCAGAATCAGCCGGCCATAGGGTGGATAGCGCAATGCCTGCCGTTGGTGCAGTTCCCTCGCCGCAAAGGCAGCATAGTCCTGCCGCTGTACCGCCTGAATCACCGGGTCATCAGGAGAATAGGTTTGTAGAATCACTCGCCCGGCGCGATCGCCCCGTCCACACCGTCCTGCTACTTGGGTCAGAGTTTGAAACGTGCGTTCACTGGCGCTGTAATCTGAAAAGTGCAGTAAGCCATCCGCCGCCACAATGCCTACCAGCGTTACCTGCGGCAAATCAATTCCCTTCGTCAACATTTGAGTACCCACTAGCAAATCAGCTTCACCGTGAGCAAAGCGAGTTAGCAGCGCTCGGTGCGCCCCCTTCGTGCGAGTGGTATCACTGTCAAACCGGATGATGCGAAGACTGGGAAAGAGCGCAGCTAATTCCTGCACCACTCGCTGGGTGCCACTACCAAAGTGCTTGAAATAAGAGGATTCACAACTCGGACAGGCTTGCGGCTGGAGTTGGATATGGTTGCAGTAATGGCAGCGCAACGTCGGCATTGCCCCCTCGTGGGGCTGATGATAAGTCAACGACACATCACAATGGGGACAGGTAACCACATAACCGCAACTGCGGCAGGAAACAAACGTGCTGTGCCCCCGCCGATTCATAAACAAAATGCCCTGCTGCCCTTCATCTTGCAACGATCGCAACGCTTGTTGCAGAGCACGGCTAAACATCGAGCGATTGCCGCAATGCAGTTCCTGCCGCATATCCACTACTTCGATCGCTGGTAACGGTTGGGCATGTACTCGCGTCGGCAGAGAGAGATAGAGCACAGGGGGGTGGGAGGGTGGGGAAGAGGGGGATGATGGGGAAAGAGGTAGAGATTGAGGATTGCAGATTGCAGATTGAGACGTTAGAGCAGGTTGCAGGTTGCAGGTTGCAGGTTGCATTTCTTCGTCACCGTCCCCAGTTCCCTCACCGCCCACCGCCTGCCTCCTACCTGCTGCTGCCTGACTCCTGATCCAGGTTTCTAAGGATGGAGTCGCCGAGCCCAACACCAACGGGCAATTGTCCAATCTGGCTCGCCATCGTGCCACCGTCCGAGCGTGGTAGCAAGGCGCAGGCTGCTCTTGCTTCAAGCTACTGTCGTGCTCCTCATCCAGGATGATCAGCCCCAGGTGAGGAAGGGGCGCAAAAATTGCCGAGCGGGTACCAATCACCACCTGAGCTTCGCCCCGTAGCATCTGCCGCCAGGTATCATAACGCTCCCCTTCTGACAGGGCACTATGATACACCTGCACCCGATCGCCAAATCGTGCCCGGAAGCGATCCGTCAGTTGAGGCGTTAGCCCAATCTCCGGCACCAGCACCAGGGTAGACTGCCCCTGCTCCAGCATTGGAGCGATCGCTTGCAGGTAAACCTCCGTTTTGCCCGACCCCGTCACTCCATGCAGCAGGACTTCCCGAAAGCCTGTAAGGCTTTGAATGGCTGCTAACGCGGTTGTTTGGGCGGCGGTTAACCGTTTCGCAGCATCGGCTTGAATCGTGCCGGAGTGCCCAGTTCGCAACACCTCCTGCGATCGCATCACCAGGTAACCTTTCTGGGCTAGCGTTTTGAGAGTTCCCGTACTAGTTTGACACTGCTGCAACAACTCTGCCAGCCAGGCTTCGCCCCCTTGCCGCCGCAATACTGCAACAATTTCTTGTTGGCGCAGACTAAGCTCAGTATTCACAGGTGGCGTAGCGGTCAGCGTCACAGCTTGCCGCTGTTTAGGACGCACAGGCGATGGGGGTTCCAGGTAATGTTCTACCCATCCCGCCTGGATCAATTCGTGTAGCCCACGGCTTGCTCCCGCTACCTGGCGTTGCAGATATTGCCAACTATAGTCTCCAGTTTTACTGGCACGCAGAACGGCGAGTACCTGTTGTGCTGCGGTTGACAGAGCAGCGGCAGACATTGACTCCTGCGATGACGGCAGCAACCGCACCCGACGTTGAGATCGTGCCAGTAAACCGGGGGGAAGCGCCACCCGCACAACCTGCATTAGCGGAGTGCAGTAGTAATCGGCCACCTGATTGAGCAATTGCCAATAAGTGCGTGGAAAGAATCCGGTTTGAATCACCGCCTCAACCGAACGGATCTGAGCGGCATCTAACTCCCCGGTGAGCTGATCGGTGCAACGAATGGCGATCGCCCCCACCTGCTGCGCGCCAAACGGCACACTCAAAATATCGCCAGGCTGCACTACCATTCCCGGCGGCAAGCGATAGGTGAACGCGCCCTGAGCACCCGGACAATCGACCAGCGCTTCTACCCAGCTTGGTGCAGCATCCGTTATCGCCAGGGCAGGTGAATCAGAAGCACCAGACTCAAGAAACATCGACAAAGTACACGGTAAAGTGTAATTTCAGCATATCAGGAAGTCTAAAGTCTGTCTATTCTAGCGGGCAAGCGGGGTACTGGCTGTCCCAGCAGACTTTCTCAAACATTTTCGTGCCTAATTGCCCAAATTACCGCATCTGGAGAGTTCAGTTGCCATTATCCTCGGTGTTTGGTTCTGGCTTGAGCACTTGCCCCACCTGGAGTAAAACACGCTCGGCGACTTGTTCGGGCGTGTCGCCCGCTTCATACCCCACGTGCACATCTGCCTGAGCATAGAGGGATCGCCGCTGTTCCATGAGGGTTTGCAGCCGACTTGCCAGGTCACCATTTTGCAGCAACGGACGCGCAGTATCGGCTTGCAACCGTTGTTGGATCTGCTCTAGTGGCACATCTAACCAGGCAATTACCCCATACCGCAGGTAGCCCCAGTTCTCCTGTCGCAAAATAATCCCTCCACCCGTCGCTACTACTAACCGGGTATAGGTGGAGAGTTCTGCCAACACTCGACTTTCTAAATCGCGAAATCCAGCTTCTCCCATCTCCACAAACAGTTCAGGAATCGATTGTCCGGCAAGCTGTTCAATCACGGTATCGGTGTCAAAAAATTGATACCCCAACCGCTGAGCAACCTGTTTCCCTACCGTTGATTTGCCTGCTCCCATCATGCCAATCAGGTAGATGTTGATGCCCTTTAAGCGATCGCTCACCCTTGTTTCCACAAACCTGTTCATCTCCAACTAAAACGGATCATCGCTCTATTTTCCGGCAGATTGGCGACAATAATCGGCGGTTCTCGGACAGAGGGTACGGTTAGAGCAAGCGAATCGCAATTTCTAAGATGCAGGCTGAGAATTAGTCGCGCCCAATACGCGCTTATCGGAACAAGCACGGTAATCTCTGAGTCAGGATAGAGGCTAAATCAGACTATTTTTGTCAAAATCAACTCTACCTTTGTGCAATCGCCTTCTCTCACCATTGCCCGTTTAGCCACCTGAGCGCAAAACCTATGGGAACGACGACTTTTAGGCAGCGATTGATCAACGCTTTTGTTTTTGTTGGAACGGTCGGAGTCAAACTAATCCACGCGTTTGTGCGAAAAATCAAGCTAATTTTGCTATATCAGCGGCGAGAAGTCATTGAGTTTCTAGCAGATCCCCAGTCACTTCCTGGGAAACGCCCCCGCGTGATGGTGGCGATCGCTCACATCACCACTCCAGAAGAATCAGCAAATCGACAATTTGGTGCCCAAAAGATTGAACGGTTGCGTCACACGATTGATGGACTGCTCACCAGCCTGGCACATTGCGACGTTCAGATCGTCATTTGTACCGTTCCTCAACGCCACATCACCCGTTTCTTGCCCGATTACCAGCAAGCCAGTCTCGTTTTGCACGAAGCGATAGACTGCGACCCGATGTACATTGGCTTCGTCGCTCAAGATCAGCTTGCAACTCAGGTCACTCAGCATGACTGGTTTGTGTTCATTGAAGACGACATCGTTCTCTCCGACAGTTTCTTCCTGGAAAAAATTGAGCAATTTAACCGGGTTTATGGGCACGACAACGCCCTCCTTTTTCCCAATCGCTATGAGATGAGTCAGGGGAAAAAGAGTTACATTGATCTAACCATTGATCGTGACCTTGCGTGGGATCGGCTCTCCCGTTTTGCCATCGGTAACGTTAAGTTTGCCGAATGTACCAATCCTCATGCGGGCATTTATTGCCTGTCGCAGGCCCAGATGCGGCGCTGGATCGCCTCTGGACGAAGCTGGAAAAATCGTCCGTTGATGGTAGGACCGCTAGAAAGCGCAGCAACCTTTTGTTTGCTGGAATGCTTCGCGATCTTCAAACCCCATCCCACCAATCTGAATTATTTGGAAGTGAGGCATTACGACACTAAGTATTCCCGCCTGTATCCGGGTCCTTCGCCCCACATTTTGTCTGCGGTGTCGAAATTGTCATGACTGGGTTAATTGGGTGGGCTATGGAGTGGGGCGATCGCGGGGGTCATCCCCAAACTCATCGGAAGTGTCTTCAAACCAATCATCGGCATTCTCCTCCAGCGGGGGCGGTGGTGGAGGGGGCGAAGGAATCGGTTCATCCAGCGAACGGTAGGGCGGCACAATCACGCGATAGTCCGCATCCACGACTTTTTCCTGCTTACCCACCCCTGAATCTTCCGGTTCGCGATAGTTGTAGGAATAGGTAGAACCCGATTGCGAAGCCTGGTTGGGAGGCGATTTTGCTTCAAAATTCTTAAGGTCCTCTGGCGCAACGCGATCGCGCGGACTTGATGCTGCCCGATTAGCATTTGGAGGTTTACTATCCTCCCAATCGTCGCTGAGTGGGCGTTCCCAATCATCCAACGGTTCCTTTGAGGTTGTTTGACGGCTACCCGCATTTGAAGGGGTTCTGCGTTCAGCCGCTTCGTACCCGCGCCAATCCTTCCAGGCGGCATCATCATCAGTCTCATTCCGGGTACTACGAGTCGTGGAGCGCGCGGCATCCGCCGGGGCAGAGGTTCCCGCCGACCAGCGGTTGGCAAAGCCAGTGCCCTGTGGATTGCGTACCCGCGATCGCACGGTTTGCCCAGCAACAAAATTCGACAGCCCAAACAACACCTGAATTGCCAGCGTCGTTAACCCACCCGCCGCGATCGCGCCCAAGACCCACCAGGAAAGCGGCAATGCCGGAAACCGGATGCCCAGAAAAACCAGCGGTATGAGCGGAGTCAAGTTTTGCAACGTGAACACCATCAACCCACCCGCGATCGCTAACAGCAGCACAAGACGAAACAACATAGCAATAGCGCAATCAGTCGCCAGATTCCAGCTTATCTCAGAATTTGAGAGTGGAGAGAGAAGAAGATTTGGAGAAGACAGAGGGGAAAGGGGTAATAGGGGAGATGGGGAAGAAGAGGGGGATGATGGGGAAGGGAGGAGAAGTATAAGGGTAGATGGGTGGATGGGTGGAATTTCATTTACTCACCTCCCTCACCCACCTCCTCCGACTCCTAACCTGCAATCTATCAATCTAAAATCTTCCCTCCGCCTTCTGCCCCCCTTCCCATCGCTGCAACGGGACACAATCAATTCCAAGCTGATCCAGCGTTCTGGCGACAACAAAATCAACTAAATCTTCAATAGATTGGGGAGTGTGATACCAAGCAGGAATCGCCGGCACGATGCGGGCACCCGCTTCTGCCAGCGTCGTTAAGTTACGTAGATGAATCAAACTGAATGGAGTTTCCCGCGGCACCAACACTAATTTCCGACCTTCTTTGAGTTGCACATCAGCGGCGCGTTCTAGCAAATCGGAACTCAACCCGGTTGCCAATTTGCCCACGGTGCTCATGCTGCACGGAATTACTACCATGCCTAACGTGCGAAACGAGCCACTGGCAATAGTTGCTCCCACATCACGCCAGGGATGGCACACCAACTTGCCGCTATTTTCAACGCCTGCCTGTTGTCGCCAAAATTGCTCCTGCTGTACCGAGTCGGCTGGCATCCGGATCCCCAGTTCCGACTGCCAGACCATGTAAACCGCTTTGGAAGCAACTAGCTCGATCGCGTAATCTGCTGCCAACAAAAACTTCAATGCCCGAACTGCATAGATTAAGCCAGAGGCACCTGTCACGCCCAGAATTAAGGGATAGGAAGGACGAGAATCCGAGGAATAGGAATCAGAAACTGAGGACACAACCAACCAACCAGTAAAAGAACCGAACTAGCAGTTAGCCCAAAAGCCAACCATCCTCTCTTACCCTACACCCGATTCCCCATTCCCTATTCTTCATCCTCCTCGCTATCAAGTTCATCCTCCACACTATCCGGCACTTCGTCATCCATGTCGCTGCCACCACCCACCGCCAGCAAATCAATTTGTTGACGGTAGTAATCCACGCTCTTGACTTGAACTTCGATGCGATCGCCCAGACGGTACTGCTTACGGTTTTTTCGCCCCACCAGGGTTTGCTGCCGCGATCGATACTCGTACCAGTCATCCTTGAGCGAACTGACGTGAACCAACCCTTCCACTAGCAGTTCCTCAATTTCCACAAACAACCCGTAGGACTGAACCCCCGTAATTAACCCGTGGAATATTTCTCCGGTGCGTTCCCGCATCAGTTCAGCTTTTTTCAGCCCTTCCAGATCTTGCTCAGCCTCCTGGGCGATCCGCTCTCGCTCCGTTAGATGCACGACGATCGCATGAAACTGGGTTTCTAGCTCTTGATGGATCTCCGGCGGCAACACATTCCAACTAATCTCGCCGTGACAGGAGCTATGGCGCAAATCTACCACTTCCTTCGCACGCGTCGTTTTGCGATCGCGTCCCAATTCAAACACAGCATGGAACACCCGATGCACGAGTAAATCGGGGTAACGCCGCACCGGAGAGGTGAAATGGGTGTAGCCCTGTTCTAGCGCCAGTCCAAAGTGAGATTTAGGAGTCGTGCTGTAAAAGGCGGGCTTCAGGGTTTCCAGTAGCAAATAGGTCAACACCCGCTCCGCATCGGACTCGGCAAATTTCTGGGTGAAGTGTTGATAGTCTTGGGGATGTACCTCGTTCTCCTGTTCCAAATGCAGATCAATCCCCATGCTGCCTGCCAACTTCATCAATTCCTGCACGTCTTCGGGGTCAGGCGTGGGATGTACTCGATAGATTCCGGGAACACCCAATGCTTGTAGGTGAGCAGCCACCAGTTGATTGGCCAGCAGCATAAACTCAGCAATGATGGCATGAGTCGGCGTGGAAGGAGTGACCACCATTGCCCCCAAAGCCCCTTCATCGTCATAGTGGAACTTGGGGGTAAATAGAGTCCTGTTTGCAGCCTCTGTATCATCGCTGGCAAGGGGTTTTTCTGGTAAATTCAGTTCAAAGGCTCCTCGCTGGCGGCGCTGCTCTTTCAAGGCGTGACTCACCGTGGATAGATCATCCAGCAACTCAAAAATCGACACGAAATCTTCAAGGTCGGTATCAGTATCATCCTCAGAGCGTTCTAAAATCGCCTGTGCCTGGTCGTAGCTTAGTTGATAGTCCACCTGCACAACGGTGGGATGAATAGCGTATTCCAGCACTTCGCCGTCATGGTTGAGAGTCACCAATACCGACAGCGCCAAACGGTCTTTGCCAACTAAAAATGCACACAGGTTACCACTGAGTTGCGACGGCAGCATGGGGATGACTAAATCTCCCAAGTAAACAGAGACTCCCCGCTTGTGGGCTTCTCGGTCGATGGGTGAGTCTGGTTCAACATAGTAAGACACATCGGCAATGTGAATTCCTAATCGCCAGTGCCCTTCTTCAGTTTTTTCCAGCGTGATGGCATCGTCTAGGCTGTCGATCGCGTCCTGATTGCTGGCTTTAATAGTAAGCGTCGTTAAATCACGCAAGTCTACCCGTTTCTTGATTTCAACTTTACTGATTTTGGTGGGTAAGGCTTTTGCCGCTGGTTGAATTGGATCGGGGAAATCGTGGGGCAAATCGTGTTTGCAACAAACAATATCCACATCTGCCGCATCCGAATCGCCCCCTAAAATGCGGGCAACTCGTCCTTGAGGGGGGTGCTGCCCTAAGGGATAACGGGTGACCTGGACGTGCACCAATTGATCAATGGCTCGTTCCAGGTCAATGCCGTTTTCTTGCAGAGCTAGTTCAAACAAAAGGCGATCGTCTAAGGGAACAGCACGATAACTAGAATCGCTCTGTTTCACCCGCGCTAAAACCGATGGGTTCGAGCGTTCTAAAATCAGCTTAACTTCTCCCTCAGGGCTGCGGCGGCGGCTACCTTCCTTCGTGACTTTCACCAACACGCGATCGCCATTCCAGGCGTTGTTGAGTTGGCTTTCACGGATATAGATGTCATCCGCTCCTTCCACATCCTGAATTGCGAAGCAAAATCCCTTACTGGAACAGCGCAGTTTGCCTTCAATGATGCCCTCTTCTTGAATTCGGCGATAACGCCCCCGATCTTTGGCAAGAATCCCGATTTTTTCTAGGGCATCTAGCGCGATCTGGAGCGATCGCACACTGTCATCATCGTTGCAATCTAGCTTCTTCTCTAATGCTTTAGGAGCAACTAACTTATCATCTGTAAAATTTGCTAACAGGGCTGCGATCGAAAATTCCATGAAGCGACCAATCCTTATTTGCGAGATTGCGTACCCGTGTTGCCATGACTTGGACATTCCAGAGACGCAACTTGGCTCAGGAAACTCAAGGCTTGTTCCTCAAAATCACCAGAATCAAGCAATCTTCAATATTAAACTCCAACTCTTGACTTTTGAGGACACTAGCCAACCCGGATTGTAAGAAACAGCAGAGGAGACATCGCTACCAACCATCATCGTGCTCTGGAATTCAAGCAATTTATACCGTTGCTCGTTAAATGACGGCGACTCCAGCAGTTCCTCCATCCCTTTCCTACACTTTAATTAATCCTTCCGCATTGCATGGAAACCTGTCAAATTCTTCAGATAAGTTCACCAAATTCAGGCAACAAAAAAGAGGTCAAATCGACCTCCCACATTCAACCATCAAAGATCAGGGCTAACTATGATTGAACGCCCTAAGCCAAGCCCGTGTTCAAACCAGGCTTACCCGTTGCGAGTTCAACCTTAACAATCTTGCCGCCCATTTTCTGAATTCGCTGTTGCTCACGGAACCAGTTTTCGTAGGGAACTAGTTTCGTGAAGTAAGTATTTTGAAGCTCGCGCTGCGTCCGAATACGAGTTTGACTAGGAACGCAGGCGGTAATCTTAAACATACGCATGGGAATCTTTACTCCTGAATGGGCTGAGGAAACGTTTGGATATGAACGGGAAGAGATGAATGGCAACCGTGTTGACCTCTGTAAATACCCATCATCAACACTTTGCTGCTATCTAAAGCAAGTTCGGAAGTCAAGAACCAGTCCTAGATCATCAAAACCTAATCCACTCACGTGAGATAAGTCTCTAACGAGCTAGCACTCACTCCAGACTTCCGAAACTTACAAAACGTTAGAAGTAAAAGGCTCAAAGCAAAACCAATGAAAGGGTTTCCCTTTATCCTTTTCTTTCACGTTAGCGACTAGCTCAAACCAGAGGAGATGTAGTCGAGGTAGACACCCAACTCTTTACCAGCATCACTACCAACTAAGCCAGCAGCCACTTCTTTGATCGCTTGAATCGCTTGAACAGTTGCAGAGATGGGTACACCCAGAGAATTGTAGGTTTCCTTCAAACCATTCAGGACACGCTCATCCAGAATAGAGGGGTCACCAGCCAACATAGCGTAGGTGGCATAACGGAGGTAGTAGTCGAGGTCGCGGATGCAAGCAGCATAGCGACGAGTGGTGTACATGTTACCACCGGGACGAGTGATATCAGAGTACAGCAGGGACTTGGCAACTGCTTCTTTGACAATTGCGGCGGCGTTAGCACTGATGGTGGTTGCAGCACGAACGCGCAGTTCTCCGGTAGAGAAATAGCCTTTGAGCTTTTCTAAGGCAGAAGTGTCCAAGTACTTGCCTTGAACATCAGAAGAGTTAATGACAGCGGTAATTGCGTCTTGCATGATTGAAATCCTTAAATTGCGTAATCTTACGAAATGTTATGCAAACAATCCAGGTAATAAGGGGAATGGGCGATCGGTAATTAGTTTTCCGATTCCCGCTTCCTGATTCTCTGGTGTTAGCCCATCGCACCAATCACGTAGTCGAAGTAGCCAGATGCTTCAGCCGCATCTTCAGCAGACATCAAGGAGGTTGCAACGTTCTTCATGGCGCGTACACCTTCAGCAACTGCCTCAATGGGAGTGCCGAGAGACTTGTACATTTCACGAACGCCAACGATGCCGATTTCTTCGATGGGGGTGACATCACCAGCCACAACACCATAGGTTACGAGGCGTAGATAGTAGTCCAGGTCACGCAAGCAGGTTGCGGTCATTTCTTCGCCGTAAGCGTTTCCACCCGGAGAAACAACGTCAGGACGCTTTTGGAACAATTGGTCGCCTGCTTGCTTCACGATACGCTCACGGGATTCGCTCAGGGTTTGAGCAATCCGCAGACGCTTTTCACCGGAGCCAACAAAGCTTTTGATCCGATCCAGTTCGCCGGGGCTCAGGTAACGAGCTTCAGCATCTGCATTCACGATTGACTTCGTGACAATACTCATTGATGGATTCCTCCAGAAGAATGTAACCGATTATGTTTAAACGGGGATTCCCAGATGGGGTTCTAAGTCTGCCTTGATTAGGATTCTCAGTTCAACCACTACAAAACGAGAGTCAAACTGGTACGACGCAAAAACTGGAAACGTATATCATCGCCAGCCTTGAGCAGTACAGCACCTTTAGACTCAGTTACCTTCCGAGATTATTGTGCGGCATTGAGTTCACACTCCAAGACTACGCGTAATAGTTTGTAATATTTCTCCTCAGATTTGAGTGAAGGCATCGATGATGTAGTCGCTGAGTGTTAGCCGATAACCAGCGGCGATCGCAGTCATTTCTCCATCCACATTCGCTAAATCCACAGCCCCTGCCAATTTCTCGCAATTCACTAACGCTACATCAAAGCGGCAGGGAAGTTGCTCACAGGTAGGGTGTTCCATTAGAAACAATTGAGCCGTTTTCCAGAGCTTTGCCTGTTTTTGCGCTGTAATTGCTAATTTGCCGTCTTCATCCCAATTGTTGCCACGCCGAGTTTTAACTTCCACAAACGCGATCGCTACCAGGTCGGCTGACTCAGAATCGAGTTGCCCAATGACCAAATCCAATTCACCCCAGCGACAGTGCCAGCGCCGCTCTAACACCTGCCATCCCTGACGTTGAAGCCAGCGCGCAACTAGCGCCTCACCAAGTAAGCCAGGGTCAGAATTGGGTGATTTAGTAGGATGAGGCATGGGGAGGAGGGTAGATGGGTGGGTGGGTAGGTGAGGTAGCGATTGGAGATTGAGGAGTTGAAAAATTTTGAATTTCTCCCCTACCTTCCCCATCTCCCTCACCACTTCTGACTCTAACCCTACACCCCATACTCCATACCCGATGCCTCTTCCCTCTCCCCTTTACTTTATGAGAATTTATGACCGAAGGTGTCGGTGTGTTGCAGTTTGCAGGGCATTGCAGAGATGGTAGACGGATTCCGCTAGGATCGAGATTGGACAAGTTGCAGACTGTAACGCTGATATAGACGGACGAATGGGTACGAAATACTTCAGCAATTTAGAGTTGGGTAAACCTGAATTGGGTAAACCTGAAATCGATAGGGGAAGGTGTGGGATGGTGGCGAAACTTTCCTTGAGGAGAGGGCTACGTAGGATGGCGATCGCGCTAGTCGGGATCCTAGCCTGGACAATATTGACAATGCCAGCCCTAGCAGATGATTACAACAAGGAATTTTTAGTGGGGGCTGATTTTTCCGGTCGTGTGTTGACCGATTCCAGCTTCACCAAAGCCAACCTGCGTGAAAGTAAATTCAGCAAAGCCGATTTGCATGGAGTTAGCTTTTTTGGTGCCAATTTAGAGGGGGCAAACCTGGAAGAAGCCGATCTCCGCAATGCCACCCTGGATACTGCCCGCCTCAGCCGCGCCAACTTAAAAAATGCCAATCTTGAGGGTGCGTTTGCGTTTAATGCCAAATTTGACGACGCGACAATCGATGGAGCCGATTTTACAGGAGTGGATATGCGTCAGGATGTGCAGGATGCGTTGTGCGATCGCGCCACAGGTACCAACCCCACCACAAAACGTAGCACTCGCGATACGCTCAACTGCTATTAAGTCCTCAAATCTTCCCGAATCATCTGAAGGTTGAACAAATTGCAGTCGCGATCCTCGCGATACGCTCAACTGCTATTAAGTCCTCAAATCTCCAACAACGGCACTCGCACCAAATCTTCAAAAATCACCTGCCGTTCGCGCTCCAAATCTCGAATGCGTTGATCTTCGGCGTAGATCTTTTTCTGATACATCTGCCCCAGGTCGGGAGCAATCTCCCAATCAAGGCTTTGCAGCAGATCCAACAAGTGTCGCCGCCGCTTTTCACACATGACTTTTTCCATTGCAGCCACGGCTGTACGGATTACTAATAGCGCGCGCTGGGTGTTGACCTGACGGGTTTCATCTAATTGAAACAGGGCATAAACACGCGACGACTCCGTGGAAATTTCAAGCTCTGATTCCTCCAGCAGACTTAATAAATCTACAGAAGCATCGGTCAGGTCAATACCCTGTTCTCTCAAATGCAGGATTTGTCGCCAGAGAAGGCGATGGTGGGAGAGGCTAAATTCCAAATCCCGCTCTTCCAGCGATGATTCAATCAGGGCGCGATGCTGAGGTTTATGAATGTAAAGCCGCAGTAGTTGTTCTTCGGATTCTTCTAACAAAGTGCGATCGCTGCGAGTTTGCCATTTCTGCGATCGTCCATGCCAACGTTCGCCCCGCACTTGCAGGCGCAAATCTTCTTCCAGTTGCAGCATCAGGCGAGAATCTCCCTGGCTGAGCCGCTCCGCACAACGATGAATGTAGTGAGTCCGCAGGGTGGCATTCGGCAAATTCCCCAGCAATTTCACAACGGCCTGCACCATTGCCTGAAACTGGTCTGCCTGTTTGGGGTCGCGCCCGGCGATCGCTCGTTCAATCTGCCAATCTAGCCAGAGCGGGGCTGTCTCAATCAGCACCTGATACTCCTCGGCTAAATGGTTCTTTAAAAACTCATCTGGGTCTTTACCATCGGGAATGTTGAGCACCCGTAGTTGAATATCTCCCCGGTATGCCAGCATTTCCACTTCGCCAACTGCCCGCTCTGCCGCTTGATTTCCAGCGTTATCGGCATCAAAGTTGAGCACAATTCGTTTGGATTCGGTGTAGCGCAATAATTGCCGCACCTGAGCCGAACTCAACGCCGTCCCCATGGAAGCCACCACATTGGTGATGCCAGCATTATGCAGAGCAATCACATCAAAGTAGCCCTCTACCACCACGGCTTGATCTTGTTTGGCGATCGCGGCCCGGGCTTTATCCAGGGCAAACAACAGCTTGCCCTTATCAAACAGTTCAGTTTCCGGCGAATTCAAGTATTTGGGCTGTTCATCCGTCAGGGTGCGTCCACCAAAACCCACCACGCGCCCCTGCAAGTCATGGATGGGGATCATCAGGCGATCGCGAAAGCGGTCATAAAACCCCCCACCCGTCTTGCGCGGCACCAATAACCCCGCCTTCTCCACCAGTTCCACCGGGTAGTGCTTCTGCCCCACCAGATAGCCGTACAGCGTCTCCCATCCCGCAGGCGCATAGCCCAACTGAAACTGCTGCATCGTTTCCCGATTCAGGTGTCGCTGTGTCTGTAAATACGCCAGCGCCGCCTGCCCCGCTGGCTGATACAACGCATGTTCATAAAACTTCGCCGCCACCGCAAGAATCTCATAAAGCTGATCTCGTAACGAAACTTGACGCTGAAACTCCTGCCGCTCCTCCGGCTTCAACGTCTGCACCGACACCTGATAGCGTCGTGCCAGATCCAGCACCACCTCGCTAAACGGGCGTTTACCCAGTTCCATCAAAAACTTAATTGCGTTCCCCCCTGCGCCACAGCTAAAGCAGTAGTAGAACTGCTTCCCTGGACTCACCGTAAAACTGGGCGACTTGTCATCATGAAACGGGCATAACCCCACAAAATCCTTCCCCTGCTTCCGCAACACCACATGTTCTGACACCACATCCACGATGTCCGTTCGTTGCTTGACTTGTTCAATGGTTTCCGGGTGGAGGCGGGGGATGTCCATGGGGGCGGTAGGGGGTGAGGGGGAATTAGGGAAAGAACGGATGGAAATCGGAGGCGATCGCAGCTCTATGGTATTTTTGAGCGATTTGGATACTGATTGTAGCGAACGAATCCCCCATCCACCGTTGTTCTTCTCAAACTCTTCTGAATAGGCAGGTTTTCCAAGGTTCCGTTGTCACAGCCTTTCCTCACCCCCTTCACCCCCTTTCCTTCCCCTCTCCCCTTCACCCCCTCACCCCCTCACCCCTCTCCCCATTCCCAACTTTTTGCTCCGATTCCCCGTTCTTGAGCTACAACTGGCTCTGTAAAGTCCTGTTCTGGGATAAGGGGCTTTGGGCATGGGACGAATTTTTGTTGCCGCGGGATACAGCAGTTTAGAGAGTCGTCGGCTAGATGGGGTTGGAGCCGCATCGGTAAAAGATGTGGTGACCATTCGAGACCTGGTCGTGACCGATCTACGATCGCGCGGTTTTGAGGTGATAGCAGTACCGGATGAGTTAGGAGAAGACCAAACCATTCACTGGATTAATAGCCGCGATCGCGCCGGAGACATTGCCCTGGACATCTATGCCAGCGCTCACACTAACCCAGTCATGCGGGGAACCGGAGTGTACTACATCGCCAACAACAGCGAACGCAAGCAGCACGCTGATTTGATTCTGCTGGCATTAACCCGTCACCTGCCGCAACTGTTGATTCGAGGAGCACAGCCCGACACCACTTCCGACTTGGGACAGCTCAGCTTTTGTCGCCAATTGGTGCCGCCTTCGCTCTACTTACAACTTGGATTTCTCACAAATCTAGACGATCGCACCCTGATTCAGCATCAGCGGCAGGAGATTGCTCGTGGGATTGCGGATGGCTTAGCCGCCTGGAGCCGAGTCGTATCAGAGGGAACATCACCGTCCGCGGCAATCGGGCAAACGGCTGTACCACCATCTACTATCCCAGTTCCCGTGAATATCAATGTCAACGGTCGAATTTATAGCGAACTGGGGGTGATGGTGAACGGCAACGCCTATATTCCGGTAGACCTGGCAGATCGATTGGGCATGAAATTGACTAGTGCTCGGGAGCAGCGACGCTTGTCTCATGGCAATGTGGTGTATATCAAGGCGATCGAGTTACGCGAGTCTGACATATCAGTTACCTGGAACTACGCCACTCGAACTGTCAACATTCGTTCAATCTTGCAAATTTGTCGCCCATTTCGCGAAATCACTGGACGTGGCTACACAACCGAAGTGCAAATGCTGATGTTTTTAAAAGCCAACAACGAGATGGGATTGTCCCAGTTTCCGGACGTGGCACGGCTGTATCGAGATGAAGGGGCAAACGAGGGCATTCGCTATGATGTTGCCTTCGCTCAAATGTGTGTGGAAACGGACTTTCTACGGTTTGGCGGGATGACCAAGCCCAACCAAAATAACTTTGGTGGGCTGGGAGCGGTGGGCAGCAATCCGGAGGGTGCCAGCTTTCCTAGTGCACGGATTGGGGTACGTGCCCACATTCAACATCTCAAAGCTTACGCAAACAATGAGCCACTACGGGAGGAGATTGTAGATCCCCGATTTAACTTGGTGACCCGGGGAATTGCCCCCTCCATTGAAGATTTAACAGGACGTTGGTCGGCTGACCCGAACTACAGCGATCGCATCTTGTCTGTACTACGTCAGCTCTACGAAGCGGCTGGTTTGTTGTAGTTGAGGTAAGTTTCACCCCCCTCCAATACCTTAAATAAAGACGCGATGCTGCAAAGAGGGCATTTGACGGCGGACTTGTTCTAAACGCGTGGGTTCAATACTGGCGATCGCCACTCCGGGTTTGTCGCCCGCATCAGCAAGAACCGTGCCCCAGGGGTCAACGATCATGGCGTGTCCGTGGGTTTGGCGCATGGCGTAGTGATGCCCGGTTTGCGCTGGAGCAATGATGTAGCAAGTATTTTCAATCGCTCGTGCCTGGAGCAACACTTGCCAGTGGTCTTTACCTGTAAAGGCAGTGAAAGCAGCCGGAACAAAGAGCACTTCTGCCCCCATTTGAGATAGGTGACGATAAAGTTCCGGGAAGCGCACATCGTAACAAACCGATAGTCCCAAATTTCCTAACTCTTTGGAGGGATGAATCGGCGGCATTTTCATTCCTGCCAGCACAGTACCCGATTCGCGATAGGTATTGCCGTCAGGGACATTGACATCAAACAAATGAACTTTTTCATACCGTGCTAAATCGTCTCCATTAGGACCAATTAACAACGCCGTGTTGTAAACTTTACCGTTGCTCACCGGAACGGGGAAACCACCCCCCAAAATGGTGACCTGGAAGCGTTGCGCCATTGTCCGCAAAAACTTTTCACTTTCATGCGCGATCGCCTCAGCTTGCGCTAACTTTTCGTGTTCCTCACCCAGAAACGAAAAATTTTCTGGCAAGCCGATCAGTTCGGCTCCCTGGCGTACCGCCAGATCAATTAATTCTTCCGCCTGCACCAGATTTTTCTGGAGATCAGGGACACTCGTCATTTGAATGGCAGCCGCCAGGTAAGACTTCATACACCGAACCTTAGAACGTGGAAAAATGGGATGGGATAATCACAGGGCTAAGGGTTAAACACTTTCCAGGTGCAGTGTCATCTGTGCCATTTCCGCGATAGATGACATTGCACATCGCCAAGTCAAGAAACTTTTTTCCATTAAAGCAACTCAGCCTGAAGAATTGACTCGCTGATTACGTTTTTTTCCTGGCTATTTCTACATCAGCAGAAACGCCAGTGTAAGTCCTCACAGTCAAAACGCCCTGTTTAGAGCCATAGCCATGTTCAGGGTAGTTAATCTAGGACTGATTAAAGACAGTTTACTGCGTTGATTGACCCGCCCATTCTCAATCGTTTAGGAATCTTGGGAATGGATCACTCTCGCCACACAGCCACTTTCTACAACAGCGTGGTTTGCTGGCGCTTACTACCTCAACGCGCCTCACACCAATCTGGACAAACGTCACTGGTTTGCCATCCATAGGGATGGAACCCACAAACAAGCGTGGTGCGATTCTCGCGCGTGTATCCGTAGGCAACGCCATGATAGTGAGCGCAGCCTTGACACGCTTTGGGGCGAGACAAACTCCGGTCGATGAAACCAAGCTGCGATCGCAGAATATGGCGTTTACTCTGCATCCGATGCCACTGAGCGTGATCAGCTTTGCGGAAAAAGTAGTGGATTTTGCCAAACGGATATTGGGCGGCGTTCATGGCAGTGTGCATAGGGTCTAATTATTAGACTACCCACATTTACTCCCTAAGTTCTTCATCCCTGAAGAATAACTACACAAGACTTATTTTGTTTGAGTTCAATACATTCTGTTGAATCAGGTGCGGGGGATGGAGTGTGGATTATTCCCTAAACCCTGAACCTTAGACCCTCAATTAAGCAATCTGCCAAATCTTCACGGTCGTATCGGAACTGGCACTGGCAACCCGTCGCCCATCGGGGCTAATGCTAACAGCATTGACTGAGCTAATGTGGTCTGCTAGCGTTCCTTTTAACTCTCCTGTTTCCACATTCCAGAGCTTCAGCGTTGTGTCGCTGCTGCCGCTCACCAGGAGTTTGCCATTGCTGTTGAGGGCAATCGCATTCACCGAGTCGGTATGCCCTGTTAAGGTGCGAATTACTTCGCCTTTGTCGATATTCCAGAGTTTGATGGTTTTATCTTTGCTGGCACTAATCAGGGTGTTACCGTTGGGAGTGATCGCGATCGCATTTACCGCACTGTAATGACTTTTGGCAAACGTCCGAACCAGCGCTCCCGTTCTTAAACTCCACAGCTTAATCTGATTGTCTAACCCGCCACTAGCAAGCATTTGTCCATCCGGGCTAATCGCCACCGCCCGAATCATTCCTGCCAAATTAGAAAACACCTGTAATGGCTCCCCAGTTCCCAATTTCCAGACTCTAGCCGTTCGGTCTTCGCCACCGCTTGCCAGCAACTGTCCCCCCGCATGAATGACCACCGCATTTACATCTCGTGAATGACCACTGAGCGTTTGCAGCAGGGCACCCGTCGCTAAATTCCAGACTTTGAGTGTGTGATCGTCGCTGCCGCTGATCAAAATTTGGCAATCTGGGCTAATCGCTAAACAGTTCACAGGTTTGGTGTGTCCCTTCAAGGTCAGCAGCAATTCCCCTGTGCCCAAATCCCAAATCTTAATGGCATCATCCAGTCCACCACTGGCAACCCGCTGCCCATCAGGACTAATAGCAACCGCCGTCACCCAGCGAGAATGCCCCGTTAATGTTAATAAGCAACGCCGCCCCTGTGACCCCGATAGGGGCGGATTGGAAGGCGGACTGGAAACTCTGGGTGCAGACAAAAACGGACGACTAGAGCGTGGTGCAGACGAACCCGAGTTGCTTGAACTCTGGGCTGGTGCAGAGGAGGGAGTTGAGGGTTTGGGTAAGGGAGATGAGGTGGGCTGTCCAATGCGGGGGGATGATAGAGATGGGGGAGCCGCGCTGATGTTTGGAGTGGAAGCTGCCCCTACAGGACGAGACAGCGCCAAGCGTAAATCACGCATGACTGCATCCGCCGATTGATACCGCTCATTCACCAGGTCTTTCAGCATTTTGTTCAAAATATGAGCGATCGCATCACTAATGGTGCCACCCTGCTGCATCAACCGTTCTCGCCACAGCCAGCAACCCTCCAGCGGATCGTACAGATCATCCGGCTTAGTCTGCGTCAAGAGGTAAATACAGGTTGCGCCCAAACTGTAAATGTCACTAGCTGGATACGCCTTGCCGCCTCGCAGTTGCTCCATCGGTGCATAGCCTTCTGTGCCGATTTTGGTACCTGGTTGGCTGGAAGTTTCAGCAGACAGCAGTTTCGCTACCCCAAAGTCAATCAACACCAGTTTGTTATCGGAGAAGCGGCGAATGATGTTGGAAGGTGTAATATCTCGGTGGATCACTTGATGGTCGTGCACAAACTTGAGAACGGGTAGGACTCCCGCCATAATTTCCCGAATCCGTCGCTCACCAAACACCCCATATTGCGCCAGTTCTTGCAGCAGCGTTTGCCCTTCAATAAATTGTTGGATCAGGTAAAGACGCTGATCGTGCTCAAAATACGCCAGCAGCGTTGGAATTTGGGGATGTTCGCCCAATTCGTTGAGCCGTTCGGCTTCTTGTTGAAACAGTTTAACTGCTTTATCAAGGGATTTTGTTCCCTTGACTTGTGGCGAAAATTGCTTGATGACACAGCGAGCTGACAGGCGATCCTCATCGACTGACAAGTACGTTCTGCCAAATCCGCCTTGCCCCAAGGGGCGAACCACTCGATAGCGTCCTCGTAATAAGTGGGTTAATTTGGAGCCGCAGCTCAGGCAAAATTCGGCATCATCAGGGTTCTGGGGCTGCTGACAATCAGGATTGAGACAACAAGTCATAATACACACGGCACCCAGGCGACGATTACTCTATTTTCACTCAATCACTCAGTTTGAAGCGAGTTTCAGTATAGCCATCGCCGTGTGCAACGTGGCAGAGGCGAGTCAGAAAGCCGACCCAGGCTTAGTATTCGACCAATTTACTTTGTCTTAAACTTTCTGATCAAAGCTATATTCATCACTTTACAGCGATCGCAGATGCCATAGATTTCAAATCAGGAGTCGGCATTGGTTCGCCTCAAACTATCGGGCGTTAGTACTCCAAAAACAAGGTATTGAAGTTCTCGGTTGAGACAGCGTTTGCAGACTGAGTTCTGCTTTTTCCTTGAGGCACCCCTGCTCGAAGCTGATGCGCCGCCTCATCTGCTGCGGCTGTCTGCTGATCGAGCACTTCCAGCCGCTTGATGATGCGATCGCGTCGCTGCTCCAACGCCTCCAATTCTTGTTCCAGCCGTTTACGCTCAGTTACCAGCTTGTAGATATCCAAATAGGCTGCTGCCTCCGTTTTTTGGCGAGGCATAGTGCTGACTTTTGAACGAATCGGTGGTGAGGAATGGTGGGGGCGCATAAAAAAGCCTTGAATTAGTGAATTTAAAGTTCCCCATTTTCGGAAAAATCATGCAGAGTTTGAAAAGAGAAAAAAGAGGCAAAGTCGAGAGCAATACACTAATGCCTGCGATCGCGCCTGGTTCCCAGGGAACACTAACGATAAAGCCGCTTTCAACCAACAAGGATATTGATCATGGCTCTGAACGTTGCATACCTGTCTCAGGGGAAGTTGTACCTCAAGTTGGGAGATGCCTCAGTGCAAGAGGTCGAGAGTCAGTTTGGGCAAACGGTACAGGAGAGAGTGTTACAAATCAAAAAGCGGAATAGCTGGAAAGACCAGGGCATGATGGCAGGGCTGTTTCCGCCCGAAATTCTGCAAGAGATTGAACGGCAGAATTCCAGTGCGCCGCCAATCTCCGTAACTAGCCTGTGTCGTGGCTTGGATAACAAGCTATTTTACGCTTTAGAAGTAGGAGACGTTGGTGGCATCTTTAAGCTAGATCAGGCAAGCAACCGGGAAGACCGCTTATTTCACAGCAATGACTTTCGCGTTCATTATTTGAGCCTCCATCCAGATGGTCAGCAAATTGCCTGCACCACGATTTACAAAACCGGGGTAGCAAATATTGCTGTCATGCCCGTGGATGGCATTCGTCCTCGCGATATAACCGAAGGCGATTCCTTAGATTTAGCACCACGATGGGTACCGGGTGGGGGACGGGCGATTGTGTTTCAGTCGGCGGGTATTGGGCGCGATCGCAACGGGCTTGCCCGCGAACAAGGTCCTTTTTCCATCGAAAAGTTGGATTTTGACAAACAAGATATGGAATGTCTTGCCGCCGACCCCAAATACGACTTCCTGGGACCCCAAATGACGGCGGATGGCACCTTGTACTACATCCGTCGCCCCTACCGTGCCACCCAGCGACGCATGACTCCCTGGCAAGTGATTAAAGATATTGTGCTGATGCCTGTGCGGCTGGTGTATGCCATTTTTCAGTGGCTCAATTTCTTCACCCAGCGCTATACCGGGAAGCCCTTAACGATTGCGGGGATGCCCAAGTCCGTTGATGCTCAAAAGCTGGTGGAGATCTGGGGCAACGCGATCGATCCGGTCAAAGCTTTGCAAGAGAACCGCAAGTTTGGAGATTTAGATGCGCCGCCTTTAGTACCGCGATCGTGGCAACTTATGCGTCAACATCCCAACAGTGAAGCTGAAATCATTGCCGAAAGCGTCCTCTCCTACGATTTAACTGCCGATGGGTTGATTGTTTATACCAACGGCAGCGGCATTTATTCGCTTAAACCGGGAGCCGTCCCTAATCGCATCCACGTTGGCAGCTTAATTGAGCAAGTCACCCTGGTTGGCTCAAGCCAGGAGTGAGAAACCAGAAGGATTGTAAATTGTTGATATTTGATTGCAGATTCAGCAAAAAAGTCAGGAATTACCAATCACCCATTAACCCATCCTCAATCTGCAATCCCCAATCTCCAATCTCTGCTTCCTACAGCAACAAATCCAACCCATCTGTCGCTTGCGTCGTGATCATCACTGGTTCCTGATATAACGGCACTGTGAACGTCACCGTTGAACCCAGCCCCTCGCCCATACTATAGAAGTTGACTACACCGCCCATTGCCTCTACCAACTTCTGTGAGATGGCGAGACCTAAGCCGGTGCCCCCATACTGCCGCGTGCGTGATCCATCTACCTGGCTGAACGATTGAAACAGCTTGTCTTGCTTGTCTAAAGAAACCCCGATACCAGTATCGGCAACGCGAACTTTAGCAGAACCGGGCAGTTCTTGCCCTTGCACAGTTACCTTTTTCTTGATGATTTCAACGCTGACTGTTACGCCACCTTCGTGAGTGAACTTGATGGCATTGCCGACTAAATTCAGCATGACTTGCAGCAAGCGCTGATAGTTGCCATAGAGGATGATTTCATCATCGGTTGGCGGTTTTTGAATCTCAAAGCTGAGATTTTTCTGCCGCACCTGAGTAGTGATGAAATCTTCTACATCGTTGAGCAGTTCACTTAGTTTGACGGGGCTTAGCTCAATTTGCAGCTTGCCTGCCTCGATCTTGGCAATATCTAGAATGTCGTTGATGATGCTGAGTAGGTGTAGCGCCGAGCGGTATGCCTCGCCGATAAATTCTTGCTGCTCTTCGGGGTCGTCTGCCATCCCATCCAGGATCAGCTTGAGAAAGCCGATCATGCCGTTGAGGGGGGTTCGCAATTCGTGAGAAGTGTTGGCGAGGAATTCGCTTTTCAGGCGAGAGGCTTCTTCTGCCTGCCGTCTGGCTTCTTCTAAATCTCGCTGTTTTTGTAGAAGGTTGCTGTTGGCGCGTTGCAGTTCGGTGGCAAGGGCTTGGCTGGCCGCAATCAAGTTGGCGTGAGCGATCGCCGTTCCTACCTGGTCAGCCAACTCCTGCACAAACTCCAGTTCAATCTCTGTCCAGCGGCGAGGTTGGTCATCCTGATAGAGCACGATCAACCCGTTAGGTTGGTCCTGATAACAGGTCGTGACAACCAGCATAGAGTGAACGATCAGGCTGCGTAGGGTAACTGGTTCATCTAGGGCATCAATATCGGCTTTGCTGCGCTGGCTTCTGACGTTGATTGGCTTGAGGGTGGCGATCGCCGATCGCAGGTCAGGGTCTTCGGCAACCGAAAACGTCAACCCTACCATCGGGCAAAGCACCCCCCGGCAATATTCTGCTGCCACGTTCACCATCGGTTCATCGGGCTGGTAAGAGCAGACAATGCAGCGACTGACTCCCAAAACTTCCCCCAACCCCTCTACCGTCTGCTGCCAAATGGTGGGCAAATCCAGGGTACGGCGAATGTTCCAGGCAATTTGGGTTAGCAGCTTGTGGTGGCGATCGGCACTAATCGACAGTTCCGGCTCTTTCTCGTGCGAAGTTAGCTTGGTAGGCAAAACAGCTTCTTCAGCCGCAAAACCTCCGCCCTTGTGACGCTTCGGTTTTGGCATGTGCAGTCTACCAGTCACCATCACAGTTGTAGGTACCCGATCTGGCAACAGCACCGGACTCATCACCAGATCCAGCGGAATCAGTTGCTCCCCGTAATGAAATTGAGCACTGAACTGCTGAGCCAGACGCGTGGAGAGTACTTCTTGAATTCGAGCCAGGTAAGGCTTTGGTTCTACCGGGCTAAACACGGCAGCTAGTGGGCTACCAACTATTTTCTCTGACTGGATGTTGTAGCAGTCTGCCGCTTTCCAGAAGAAGGAGAGGTATTGCCCTTCTGAATTGTGGGTAAAAACGATTTCAGCCGGATAGTCATGAGAGGATGCCAACGTTGCCGTAAGCTCGTTGTTAGTTGACAGAGTTGATGGATCGTTCACAGGAGGAGTCATCCGAGCTTTGACTGAGAACTGTGAGCTAACGAAACATTCGTTGAGCCAATTGGCAGATGGACACCCATACAATAGAACCAATCTAGCCTTAAAGCAGGCGATCGCAATCTTTTCTCAAGAAGAAAAACTCTAATCGTTCCACTCACCCCGTGGCGGGACAGGCGGATTCCGTTGCAACGTTCGAGTTAGCTCGTCATCTCGCCGCAGTTCATTTCTAAGCCACTGCCGAACCGCCACCTCAATCACCTTGCTGGGATCATTGGTGAGATGTTTGATTTGCTCCAACAGGTCTGGGTCAAGCCGAACCGAAAGTTCCACCTTTTCAGAGGGCGCGGGAGAATGGAGAGCAGATTCATTCATAGATGTTGTGAAACCAACGCAGTTGATGAAAAAATCAAGACGATTATGCCAGACCCAGCTAATTGCGACGTGCTCGCCTAAGACAAAGCACCAGTAGCCTCACTCTACGGTACTACACCATAACCCTATGTTGGGTCATCCTGGACTTGAGCAAGTAACAAAACAGCAATAGAGCAAAGAGATGTAAGGGCTTGATGACAGCCTCATCTTGTTTCAGTACACCCTGGCATCTTTGACGTTCTGATTGATAGACCCGTTAAAATACGTTAGAAGAGTACTGTGATGCCTATTTCACACATCGCTTTCACACATCGCTTCGGTATAAGCATCCTGTGTGGGGTACTTTAGTCTATAGCCTAGATTAAAAAATTCAACGATTTATTTGATTTCATTACTGGCTGAGTAACTGATATGACTGACGTGCCCGTTTCCCGTATTCGTAATTTTTCCATCATTGCCCATATTGACCACGGCAAATCTACACTGGCGGATCGGCTGTTGCAGGCGACTGGTACCGTCGATGCACGGGAGATGAAAGAACAGTTCCTCGACAATATGGATCTGGAACGGGAGCGTGGTATCACAATTAAGCTCCAGGCGGCTCGGATGAACTACACCGCGCAAGATGGTCAGCATTACGTGCTGAACTTGATTGACACGCCAGGACATGTCGATTTTTCCTATGAAGTGTCGCGATCGCTGGCTGCCTGTGAAGGGGCACTGTTGGTCGTGGATGCCTCTCAAGGGGTAGAAGCTCAAACCCTGGCAAATGTTTACCTGGCGTTGGAGCACAACCTGGAAATTATCCCAGTCCTCAACAAAATTGATTTGCCCGGAGCGGAACCCGATCGCGTCAAGCAAGAAATTGAAGACATCGTAGGACTGGATTGCAGTCAGGCAATTTTGGCATCCGCCAAAGAAGGCATTGGCATTCCTGAAATTTTGGAATCCATTGTGCATCTGGTACCGCCCCCGCAAGATACGGTCAGTCAACCCCTACGGGCACTGATTTTTGATAGCTACTACGACCCCTACCGGGGAGTGATTGTCTACTTTCGGGTGATGGATGGCAAGGTGAAGCAGGGCGATCGCGTCCGCTTAATGGCATCACGCAAAGAATACCAAATTGATGAATTGGGCGTGCTATCTCCCAACCAGGTGCGAGTGGATGAACTCCACGCCGGAGAAGTAGGCTACATTGCCGCCGCTATTAAAGCTGTAGAAGATGCACGCGTTGGTGACACGATTACCCTGGCAACCGCGCCCGCGCCCGAACCGCTTCCTGGCTATGTGGAAGCCAAACCAATGGTCTTCTGCGGACTCTTCCCCACCGATGCCGACCAGTTTGAAGACCTGCGGGAAGCTCTGGAAAAGCTCAAACTCAGCGATGCTGCGCTTAATTACGAACCCGAAACTTCCAGCGCCATGGGCTTTGGCTTCCGCTGCGGCTTCCTCGGCTTGCTCCACATGGAAATTGTGCAAGAGCGGCTGGAGCGGGAATACAACCTGGATCTGATTACCACTGCGCCTTCTGTGGTGTATCGAGTCACCACCCTCAAAGGTGAAGTGCTGTACATCGACAACCCCAGCAAGCTTCCCGATCCGCAACATCGTGAAAAGATGGAGGAGCCGTATGTGCAAGTGGACATCATCACTCCCGAAACTTACGTGGGCACGTTGATGGAGTTGGCACAGAGTCGGCGCGGCGTGTTTAAGGATATGAAGTATCTCACCACTGAACGCACCACGCTGATTTACGAGTTACCACTGGCTGAAGTAGCGACGGACTTTTTTGATCAAATGAAGTCACGATCGCGCGGTTATGCCAGCATGGAATATCAACTCATCGGTTACCGCGAAAATCCTTTGGTGAAGCTGGACATCATGATTAACGGCGATCCAGTTGATCCTCTGGCAACGATTGTGCATCGAGATAAGGCTTACAGCGTGGGCCGGGCCCTGACTGAAAAGCTGAAGGAATTAATTCCCCGGCACCAATTCAAGATTCCCATCCAGGCGGCGATCGGCGCAAAAGTGATTGCCAGCGAACATATCCCTGCTCTCCGCAAAGATGTCTTGGCGAAGTGCTACGGCGGCGACATTTCTCGGAAGAAAAAATTGTTGCAGAAGCAGGCAAAGGGGAAGAAGCGGATGAAGTCGATTGGTACAGTGGATGTGCCGCAGGAGGCTTTTATGGCCGTGCTGAAGTTGGATTCTTAATTACTTGATCTGCTTGTTATCCTGCTAGGTTATTCAGTGGGGTGGTACTTTGAACTTTCTGGCAAAGTAACCAGAATCGATATAAATTTCAACTTCAGTTATGGATGAACACCAAACTGCGAGGATTCTCTCTCAAACTTCTAATAGCGGTATTGTTCAGATGCCGGGGCGGAAGTTTCCGGGAATTGTAATTCAGGGTAATTCGCTGTTCAATCTGTTGGAACAAGTTCGTTACTGCCTTCAGCAAGCTAAACAGCATCAGGATGAGGAAGCATATTATGAAATCCTCATGCTAGCTGAGATGCTACAAGGTCAGCTCCTGAATTACGAAATGGTATCCCAATGCTGATTGAACCTGATGCACGCTTTGATTATGGTGAAGACGCTGGGTCGGGATCGGCTTCTTGCAGAACGGTGTGGCGGTTGTTGTGTGGACAGAACGGCAAGATAACATCATCCGTATTATTTCAGCACGAAAGGCAAACCGATATGAACGTCAACGACTCGAACAATACCTCACGTACTGACTGGGCTGCTCTAGATGCGATGACCGATGAAGAAGTCGATTACTCAGATATCCCACCTTTGACCGAAGCATTCTTCGAGAATGCAACGCTGAGGATTCCGGCAAGCCAAGTTCGCAGCTTGATCCAGTTAGACGAGGAGTTATTGAAGTGGTATCAATCCCAGGAGACGGATTATAAAACACTGGTGCGTTCTGTCCTACGCCGTTACATGGATGATAATCGTAATCGGCAAGCAGGCTAACAACATGGTGGAGTGAACAGTGCGAAATCTTCGTGCTCCGTTCTAGTTCTTTCACCGCCGCTCACTCTAGCCGATCTGCTTTAGGGTTTGCGGCGATCGCGCCGCCTGTGGCTGGGACGAGCAGGTTTTGAGGAGGACGGTTCAGAGCTGTCAGATCGATCCTCCGCCTCTACATCCATCTGCACCTCTTCTGGTTGCGGCTGCATTAAAGCAGATTGCTCAATTTCAAACGGCTTAGCATCAAGCTGAGCAGATTCTGGCAGAGCGCGATCGCCATTTGGTATTGTTAACTCTTTCATTTCCTGGGTCAATTCCGGCAGAGCAACGGTTTCTTTCTGAGTCTCCTTGACTGCTAGCGGAATCTTCAACGGCTGCATTTCTTCAATCCAGCAACTCGCCAGCGGTAGAGTTTGATCCAGGTCCTCCAACGGACGGGGCACCAACATTACCGCGTGCAGTTCGCCAATCCGCTCGGCTTCTACCATACCCACATCCAGCGCCATCGCCACATTAGCTACCGACCCCCGCACGATCGCCGTACATAGTCCCGCGCCAATCGTTTCGTAGGCTGCCAGCACTACATCTGCAGCTTTCAGCATGGCATCCGCTGCTCCTACCATTGCTGGAAAGCCACGAGTTTCTAGCAACCCAACCGCTTGATTACTGAGTTTGCTGTGTCCCCGTCCCGTCGCGAGTTGTGCCAACCGATTGCCAATCGGCAACACCACTTCCAGATTTGGCATGGGGCGTGGCACCACCAGCGTGGATAACTTTTGGCCAAATTGTTCCGCCCGTTCCGCCCCTTCCTGCACTGCTAACCGCACATCTGCCACATTGCCGCGCACGATCGCCGTACAGTGCCCGCCTCCAATTTTTTCGTAGCCCACCAGCGTCACCCCTGAAGACTTCAGCATGTGATCCGCAATCCCCACAATCGCAGGGAAGCTTTGGGCAGATACTAACCCCAATGCCATTTCGGTAAAGTCTTCGCGTCGGCTCATCATTCAATCACGTCCGGTGGTAACTCCTATCCTAACGGGAATTAACAAGGAGGGATGCTGGCTTCAACGTCCCTCCCAAATTAATCGTCAATCGTCCCACGGATCATCTGGGTTGGTAGCATTTTGGTCAGGCAGGGCAGAGGTGCTACGGGGATGGTGGGGAAACATTTTGACAAACATACGATTCACATAAACCTGACCATAGACGCTCACTCCGGTTTGTGCCCCCTCATTCTGGGAAGCTAAGTCATTCACTTCTGTCTGAGCAACAGGCTCGGCTGACAACGATGGAATGGGTTGCGCTGTTCCAGATGGGGGGTAAATCACCGTATTGATTGCTTTGAGTTCGGTTGGAGGACGGCTGGAATCCCCAATTAAAGAGCCAGGTGGAATAATTTGCCCCCACTCAACGCGAGTGTTGAGAATTGTGGAAGCTGCCCCAATGCAAGCGTTTGCACCAACCTGGACGTGCCCAATCAACAGCACTTCTGCCCCAATGTTGGCACCTTCGCCAATCTCCAGTACTCCATTGTGAGCATGAAGAATTGCCCCAATTCCTATACAGGCACCTGCCTTGATAACAATCCGACTATCGGGGTCTGCTTGAAGCAACACGCCAGGAGCGATCGCAACCCCTGCCTGAATCGTCACATCACCACTGGTGTAATAGTGCGATGTACTGATGGGGCGTAGCTGTAAAGATCGCAAAGACATTAAACCCCCTCTAAGAAAGTAGAAGGCAAAGGAAGGCAAAGGCTGATCCAGGTAATAGACCACTCACTGTCAAGGCGAATGGGAAGCAAACACGATTGACCAATCACCAGCCCTAATGACCCATGACCAAGTTCATACAGACTCGTCAGCCCTTCACCCTCTTTCCTACTTCTTCCCTGGCTTTTGAATAATGGTTTCAACTACGCGGCGTTTCGCTTTTGGATCCGTTCCAACCAGCCGCACGTAATCGCCAGCATGTTCATTGACAAAAGCATTCAGTGCTGCCATCACATCGGCATCTCGATTTGCCTGAATTGCCCCACCACTTTGCCAGGAACTCGTCTTAAAGCGGCGTTCATCAGCATACTCTGTGCTAATTCGACAACCCTGAGCTAACAACTGCCGCACCTGGCTAGCAACATCTCCATTCAATCGCCCACTTCCGTTGCTGGTAGGGGCTTTGTAGGCAGGAGCCGCAGTACCACCATAGGAAGTTGATGCGCTTGCTGCCTTCGTGGCTGGTGCACCACCTTTTCCATTCGGGCGCTGAATAATTACTTCAGCCACACGACGTTTCCCTTTAGGGTCAACTCCCACCAACCGAACGTAATCATGGCTGTGTTCACTCAAAAGAGTCTGAACTGCAGCGATCGCCTCAGAATCCCGTCGCGCTTGAATGGCAGGTGCACTCGTCCAGGAGCTAGTCCGAAACCGACGCTCATCTGCGTATTCCACCCCGACAGTGTAGCCCTGAGCCATCAATTGACTAATTTGCTGTGCCCACTCAGAACCGCTACTCGCAGGTGCTGCATTGCTATAGGACGAATGGCTGGGTGCACTATGAGATACAGATCCACTAACCGCCAAGTGAGGCGATTTACCATTTGGTCGCTGAATAATCATTTCCGCAACTCGCCGCTTCGCCTTAGGGTCAATCCCAATCAACCGCACATATTCACCGGGATGTTCTCGCATACATGCATCCAATCCTGCCAGCACATCCGACTCACGGGTTGATTGAATCGGGGTACAGCTCGTCCAGGAACTGGTTTGGAAGCGGCGAGCATCTGCGTGCTCCATGCCAATTCGCGCTCCTTGAGCCAGTAACTGCCGCACCTGCGCCACGAGATCCGCTGCCCCACTACCACCAGTCTGACCATTAGAAACCCCATAAGTTGAAGCCTTAGGGGCTGAATAGGTGTAGGAAGGACTACCTCCACTGGAAACTGCCTGTCCTGGTTTATCTCCAGGGCGTTGAATAATTGTCTCCAAAACCCGCTTCTTCGCTTTGGTGTCAATCCCAATCAAGCGCACATATTCACCAGCGTGCTCAGTCAGGCAGCTATTCAACTCTGCCAACACCTGAGACTCATTGCTTGCTTGAATTGGCGCACAGCTTTTCCAGGAACTGGTTTGAAAGCGGCGCTCATCTGCGTGCTCTGTCCCGATCCGATATCCCTGCGCCAACAATTGCCGTACATGGCTAACCACATTAGAATCCATACTCCCTCCCTTTGTGAGTTGGCGCTGAGATTCGCCCTCACCTGACAAATTTGCTGTTGTAGATTGTCCAAACTCGTTCGGAATTGCTGAAATCGGAGCTACAGTTTCAGTCCTGTAATGCCCTGATTGCAGCGCCTTATTAATCCCTGCCACGTGAGCGGCAAACACCCTATCCGACTCCTGCACATCCGGTAAGCGATCGGCTTGCTGCTGGCTGGTAATCACTGCACCGGATGGAACAAACTTTCCGGGTGGGATTTCCACATCCTGAATCAATGCATGCATCATCACCACGCAACCGTGTCCAAGTCGAGCGTTGAACACGGTGGAGCGAAACCCAATAAAACAGTCATCCCCAATGTAGGCAGGACCATGAACTAAGGCCATGTGCGTAATCGCAACATTGCTGCCAATCCAAACGGAATAGGACGAGCCATCATCCCCAACCACGCGGCTTTGCTCAAGTCCATGAACAACAACGCCATCCTGAACAGTAGAGCTGTTACCAATATGAAACGGTCCTCCCTCATCCGCCCGGATTGAAGTTCCTGGCGCAATCAATACATTAGAACCAATCCGAACATCCCCAATCACATTTGAGAAGGAGTGAACGTAAGCGGTTTCGTGTATCTTCGGCTCGGTCAAATTCTTTGACCAGGGGATTGGAGGAGCCGCATGACTACGGACTGCCATAGGGTGAAAATCTCCAAAGGTCTGCTCACTAGCGATCCTGATCTCGCTTGCTGTAGAGAAGCCGATTCTCAACGCCGACCGTATCAATAATGGCGATTACGGCTGCATCAAGGGGGCGCTGTTCGCTCCCTGGAACCTGACGAGCGGCACTGCCATGACTGACTAGTACCCACTCGCCAACTCCCGCACCGACATTGTCGGCAGCCACTTCGTAGCCAGAGAGAGGTTCACCGTCGTCGTCAATGAATTGAACGACTAAGAACTTAGTACCCCTGAGACTTGGCTCCTTTTGTGTACTGGTGACTGTGCCAAGAACTCTGGCAATCTGCATTAGACGTTTTCCGAGCAATGGATCATGAATTGGCTTAACGAAGAAGATCCGAAAACACATTTCGGATACATCAGTTAGCCGTTAGGGGCGGTTCAACGGACGAATGCCGCTGACGCTCTCACGGAATGGCTCAACTGCCTCGGTGTAGCGAATTGGCAGAACGTATTCCAGGTTCTCGTGAGGGCGAGCGATGATGTGGGTAGACAATACCTGCCCACCGTTGACTCGCTTCACGCTTTCGATACCAGCAGCAACGGATGCTTGCACTTCAGAAACATCACCCCGAACGATCACGGTGACGCGTCCACTTCCAATCTTCTCGTAACCAACCAATGTTACGCGAGCAGCTTTCACCATTGCGTCGGCTGCTTCGACCACAGCGGGGAATCCTAAGGTCTCCACCATTCCTACTGCGATTGCCATGTCAATACTCCCTTCCAATCAAATTTTTTAGAGAAAACACAATGCTACAAACTAAGTGATGCTGGCGCTTCAAGTGTCCTTATTTAAGGAGCGATCGCCCGCCAGGTCACATTCGGAATTGATCTACCGCTTCGGTATACCGAATGGGTAGAACATACTCCAGATTTTCGTGAGGGCGAGCAATAATGTGAGTGGAAATCACTTCACCACCATTGACACGCTTTGCAGATTCAATACCAGCCGCCACCGATGCTTGCACCTCGGAGACATCACCGCGAACGATCACGGTAACGCGACCACTTCCAATCTTTTCGTAACCAACGAGAGTGACACGAGCGGCTTTCACCATAGCGTCTGCCGCTTCCACGACAGCGGGAAACCCTCTCGTCTCAATCATTCCGACTGCAATAGGCATTCTAAGGCTCCTGATAAGTGAAACTAATACTTATGAAAAGGAATGAAAATTTTGACGGGAAAGCCCATCTTTTCAAGCCTTATCAAGGTTTTCACTATGCTTAGACCAAGCATACGGGGGAGGCTGTCACTTAAGCAATATAAAGTCCAATGATAGTTGCAAATTTCGAGCATTAACTAGACTTATAGAAGTCACGAAATCTGTCACCTGGGCTAGATATTCAGTCCCTCATGCAATTTTCTATGATTTGTACCCTTCGGCTACGCGATCGCAAACTAAGTTTAAGTTGGCGAGAGCCTCAACCAAAGCGAGTTTTAAGGTTAATAAAGAAAATCAAAAAAATAAAAACAGAAACATCGGATACATACTTTGGCTACAAAGTTCGTAGATTTTGTGCAAGAAAGTTTAGAATTACATTACTTAAATATAAGATATATTTATATATAGAAGTTCATGGTTGTCCATCATTGTTTTTCTAGATGAAACGTTTTATGGTTGAGGCATTACAAAATCACACTAGAAACAACATTAGTCACGTCAGAAAGCCTACCTGGCATCGGCATTTGGTTGATTGGCTTCGCTCTAAGCTTTCTGACCAAAGCTATGTCTAACAGGCGATTTGCTCGATCTCCGCACTCATTAAGGTAGTGGAGATATTTTTACGTATTTTGGGTTGTGGCTTGAACGGGGAAGGGTGGTTAATGCAAGAGCTTTTGTTGGAAGCAAGCTGGTTAATTCCGCTTTATGGGCTAGTTGGAGCGGTGCTGACATTACCCTGGTCTACAGGGTACATCCGGCGCACAGGACCTCGCCCCGCTGCCTACTTCAACCTGCTGATGACGATCGCAGCATTGGTGCACGGAGCGATCGCGTTTCGGGCTAGCCTTAGCCTTGCCCCCGACCCCATCGTGATTCATTGGTTTAAGGCAGCCGATCTAGACTTATCGTTTGCGCTTGATATTTCTCCTGTGAGCCTGGGAGCGGCTGAACTGGTCACAGGTTTGAGTATTTTGGCTCAGTTTTTTTCGTTGGGCTACATGGAGAAGGATTGGGCACTGGCACGATTCTTCGCGCTTATGGGATTTTTTGAAGGTGCTATGACGGGCCTAGCACTGAGTGATTCACTGTTTTTGTCCTATGCCCTGCTAGAGATGTTGACACTCTCCACATATCTACTTGTGGGCTTCTGGTACGCTCAGCCATTGGTTGTGACAGCAGCACGTGATGCTTTTCTAACTAAGCGTGTGGGAGATGTGTTGCTGCTGATGGGAGTTGTGGCATTGGCAACCCTGTCTGGAACTTTAAACTTTCAGGAGCTTTACGACTGGGCTGAGACCGCGACCCTCACACCAACAGTGTCTACTTTGTTGGGGTTAGCTTTAATTTCTGGACCCATTGGGAAATGTGCCCAGTTCCCTCTGCATATGTGGTTGGATGAGGCTATGGAGGGACCTAACCCAGCCTCAATTTTGCGAAACTCGGTTGTGGTCGCCTGCGGAGCGTATATTCTGATTAAGCTACAGCCCATTCTAATTTTGTCACCCACCGCATCGATCGCGCTGGTGGTGTTGGGAACAATGACGGCGATTGGAGCGTCCCTGGTGGCGATCGCTCAGATTGATATCAAGCGGGCACTCTCTCACTCCACCAGTGCCTACCTGGGTATTGTCTTCATCGCAGTCGGGATGCAGTGGACAAACGTCGCCTTGATGGTGCTGTTTGCTCATGCGATCGCCAAAGCTCTGTTATTCATGAGCACAGGTTCGATCATCGTCACCACAAGCACCCAAGACATTACAGAAATGGGCGGATTGTGGTCTCGGATGCCAGCAACCACCACAGCTTTTGTAACCGGGGCTTCAGGGCTAATCGGGTTACTCCCCTTAGGTGGCTTTTGGTCCATGCGAGAGGGAATTAACGCCTTCTGGTACGACGATGTTTGGCTGGTTGGGGTTTTATTAATCGTCAATGCGTTGACCGCCTTCAACTTAACCCGAGTTTTCCGGCTAGTGTTTTTAGGCTCTCCCAAAGTTAAGACCCGTCGTGCTCCAGAAGTCCCCTGGACGATGGCGGTTCCAATGGTATCGCTGACAATCATTACCCTGCTCGTTCCTGCCATTCTGAATCGGCTATACCTTCTACCAGACTGGGCATATATGAATCAGTCTGCGGTTGTGCTGCTCATGCTGTCTGGATTGATAGGATTTTTGGCAGGCGCATTGGCTCGGTTTAGCGGTGTTTGGACACGCTCCGTCCAGATGCCCTTTAAATTTCTACAAGATATGCTTGCCTACGACTTCTATGTCGATCAACTTTATCGAGTGACTGTGATTTGGCTGGTCAACCTCGTTTCACAGTTTAGTGCCTGGTTCGATCGCTACATCGTTGATGGAGTCGTCAACCTGGTAGGACTGGCATCCATTTTTAGTGGTGAGAGTTTGAAGTATAGCGTCTCTGGACAATCTCAGCTCTACCTGCTGACAATTTTGCTGGGCGTGAGCTTTCTGGGGGTATGGCTCACTTATCCTATGTGGAATGCCCTGCTGAACTACTAGATCGGCTGGCTTTATCAAACAAACCCCAATTCTCAGCCTGGTCCCTCATTTGGTTTCAATGTTTATCTCCTAACCTATGCTAAGTGTCTTAGTCTGGATTCCCTTTGTTGCAGCTCTTCTCGTTGGGTTACTGCCCCGTTCTAGCTCAACCAGTGTCATGCGGTGGGTGGCATTAGTAGCGATGGGGGGAACTTTCGTGTGGTCGGTTCTGCTGGCAGTCAGATTCGATGCACTTGATGCAAACGCCCAATTTCAAGAGCTTTTGCCCTGGATTGAACCGTTGGGATTGAGTTATCAGCTTGGTGTGGATGGCCTATCGCTGCCCCTGCTTATCATTAATGGGCTGCTCACTTGGATTGCTATCTACAGTTCAGACGAAGATATTCAGCGTCCTCGACTTTATTACATCTTGATTCTGTTGCTGAATGGGGGGGTTGCAGGAGCGTTTCTGGCACAAAATCTCTTGCTGTTCTTCTTATTCTACGAGCTAGAGTTAATTCCTCTGTATTTTCTAATTGCAATTTGGGGAGGAGCGCGCCGAGGGTACGCAGCAACCAAGTTCTTGCTCTACACCGCACTGTCAGGAATTTTGATTTTGGCAGCCTTTCTAGGTGTTGTATGGCTGAGTCACGCTCCTAGTTTTGAATACGATGCGATCAACACACAACTTTTACCGATCGCGAGTCAGCTCGTGCTGTTGAGCCTGCTGATTGTTGGTTTTGGTATTAAGATTCCTCTGGTACCACTACATACCTGGCTACCTGATGCTCACGTAGAAGCCTCGACCCCGATCTCAGTACTGCTGGCGGGTGTTCTGCTGAAGCTTGGAACCTACGGTTTGCTGCGCTTTGGGTTACAGCTTTTTCCGGAATCATGGACAGTACTAGCGCCCTATTTGGCAACTTGGGCGGTAGTTAGTGTGCTATACGGAGCGTTTACGGCGATCGCGCAAACAGATATGAAAAAAATGGTGGCGTATAGCTCCATTGGACACATGGGTTACATTCTGCTGGCAGCAGCAGCAGCCACCCCATTGAGTATTTTGGGCACCGTGTTTCAAATGGTTAGCCACGGGTTGATCTCGGCAATGTTGTTTTTGCTAGTTGGCGTGGTTTACAAGAAGACAGGCACTCGCGACATCACAATATTGAGCGGTTTGCTGAATCCCGAGCGAGGCATGCCAATTGTTGGCTCATTAATGGTGATTGGTGTCATGGGAAGTGCTGGAATCCCCGGAATGATGGGTTTTATCTCCGAATTTCTAATCTTTCGAGGTTGTTTTCCCGTTTTCCCGGTGCAAACCTTATTTTCGATGATAGGCACAGGCCTAACAGCGGTGTATTTATTACTATTGGTGAATCGCACCTTCTTTGGTCGGCTACCGGAACAGTTCTCAAATTTGCCAAAAGTCTACTGGTCCGAGCGTCTACCTGCCTTTGGTTTAGCGATTCTGATTGTGTTTCTGGGAATTCAGCCCAATTGGATGGTGCGCTGGAGTGAAACCACAACCACTGCCATGCTGGCACCGGAAGCCGCGATCGCAACGGTCGCCCCCATTAAAGCTCCAAAAACCCTCACCGCTCCAGCAGTCATTCAGTCTTCAAGACCGACCAATACCCTTTAAACCCAACGAGTAACCCAAACTTCTAGTAATTTTCAACAGAATCATGAACATGACTGGCTCTCGCGACCTAACAGCACCCCAGCATCCTTTAGAAGACATCATTCTGCGGTTGGAGCAGGGTGGAGCGCTGTTGCCTGACTCTCCAGAAAACGTCATGGAAGTTGTGGGAATTCTCAAGAGCTACGGTCATGTGCTAGATGCCTACTGGCGCAACTTAATCTACATTTCGGAACAACAATTTTTAGTGTTGTTTCCATTTTTTAAGTATTTCAACGGCGAGGTCTCGTTTCAGAAGCTGTTGAAGCACTGGTGGCACGATCGCATCAACTACGAGTTTTCCGAATACTGCATGAAAGCCATGCTGTATCACGGTGGTGGCAAGCTGGATGCCTACCTAGACACGCCAGAATTTGTTGACCGGGCACAGCAAGCGATCGCGGCGAAACTGCGTGGTAACCCACTGATGCAAGGAGTTTCCAAAGCATTTCCTAACTTTTTGCTAGAACAAGTTCGGCAACTGGCTTATTACAGTGCTTTGGGTCAGTTCTGGCGGGTGATGAGTCCGATGTTTCTCACCCTGAGCGATCGCTACGATCGCGGCGAAATCCATTCCATCCCAGATGTGGTAGCTCATGTGTTGAACGGCTTGGTGGAGGCTGCCGATAAACCCATCACTTATGCAGTCACCATCGAAGATCAAACCTATGACATCATCCCCAAATCCGCCGGACTCACTTTTTTAATGGATACGGCTGTTCCTTACGTAGAAGCGGTGTTTTTTCGCTCTTTCCCATTCATGGGTACAGTTTCATACAACGCCCAAGCCTGCCAAATTCCGGCTGATATTGAGCGGTTCTCCTATGGAGCACTGTACGCAGATCCTTTACCCGTAGGAGGGGCTGGCATTCCACCCACCCTGTTAATGCAGGATATGCGCCATTTTCTGCCCGACTATTTGCACAAATTCTATCAGCGATCGCTACGAGGCGAGGAAGATATTCGCGTTCACATTTGCGCCACCTTTCAGAAATCCATGTTCTGCGTCACAACCGCCGCCATGCTCGGTCTGATGCCATATCCACTCAACACCACCGATCCAGATCAACAGAAAAAAAACCACGCCTACCTCGAAGCCTGGATGGATCGCTTTGTAACATCACGGTTACCCAGTGTGCAAACCTGCGAGGTACAATGAATCCTCCCATTCAAATTGGGTGGCACGCCACTTGTGATACGGAATTTATTTCTGCAAGAAAAATACATTTTGCAAGAGAAGGACATTCAGCTTTCAGCGCCTCTTCCAAACAAACTTTGATGAAGTCTCTCAGAATTCCGTTCGCAAAGTAGAGAATAGATTTAATAGATTTATTGAGTACTCATTCCCAGATGGGTAGGGTTGTGCCACTGGGAAAAGGGGTTGATCTACACTTGCCTAAATCTGGACTGAAAAGTTAATACTAGTGGGGACTGAACATCGAACGCTATGCACCCCAGTCAAAAGAATGGATCAACAAGAGGGGCGATGGAGGCAAATGGTTTTATCAGCAATGAGGTCTTGCATCAGCAAAGAAACCGCGTAGACGCTGGGCAACACTCGCCTGGTATCCCGGTCGATCCTGCTGCTCCCAGAGCACAGCAAATTTATGAAACATTAGTCAATTCTATCGATGGCATTGTTTGGGAAGCAGATGCCACGACGTTTCAGTTTACCTTTGTCAGCCCCCAAGCAGAACGGCTGTTGGGCTACCCAATTGAGCAATGGCTAGAACCCAACTTTTGGATAAATCATGTCTACCCGGCTGATTTAGACAACGCCGTAAGAACTTGCCAAGCCGCAACTCAAGCACATCGCAATCACGAATTTGAATATCGCATGGTTGCCGCTGATGGACGCTTAGTGTGGTTGAAAGACGTGGTAACCGTTGTTGTTGAAAATTCACAACCCCGGTTTTTACGGGGAGTCATGATAGATGTTACTCGCCAAAAGAATATTGAAGCGGGGCTAATAAAGCAGCAGATCCAAATAGAGATGGCAATGGAAGTTGCCCGAATGGGCACCTGGGATTGGGATCTTTTGAGGGATACTATCCAATATTCAAAGAACGTTGGACAGATTTTTGGATTTCCCACTAGTCATCATTCTTCTCCTCGCCAAAGCTTTCTAGATGCAATTCATCCTGAAGATCGGGATCAAGTTCATTCAGCAATCCAGCGATCGCTGAATGAGGATGCCCCCTACAACGTTGAGTTCCGTGTTTTACAAGCAGATGAACAGCGATGGGTCAACAGCAGAGGCTCGGTATTCCGAGACAATGGGGGCAATGCTGTGCGAATGATTGGCGTGCTTGTGGATATTACTGAGCGCAAACAAGCTGAGGAGACGTTGCGTCAATCTCACAACTTCTTACAGACGGTGCTAGATCATTTACCTGTTGCGGTCAGGGTCAAAGATGGACGCGAAGAAAACTTTGGAGCTTATACGTTCTGGAACAAAACGTGTGAGGAACTGTTTGGGTTGACTGCGGAGCAGGCAATTGGCAAAACTGCGTATGATTGTTTTTCCCAAGAACAAGCTAACTTGTTAGATCAAAGCGATCGCGAAACGTTCAAGCGAGGCATCATCAGAGACGTGATGGAAGCGCCTCACCTAAGTTCCTCATCAGCAGAGCGGTTATTGCATACAGTCAATGTTCCAATTTTTGACGAGCAACACAACCCTCAGTATTTGCTCTCAATTTCTGAGGACGTAACCCAACAGAAGCAAGCAGAGGAATCACTGCGTCAACGGACTGAACGAGAAGCACTCGTGGCAGCGATCACCAATAATATTCGCCAATCCCTCGACCTCAAGCAAATCCTGAATACAACCGTTGCCCAAGTCCGCCAATTCTTGCAGACGGATCGTGTCCTGATCTTCCGATTTCGCCCCAGTTGGAGCGGCATGGTTTTGGTGGAATCATTGGAAGCAGGGTGGGAATCGATTCTGGGCAAGGTGTTTCATGATCCCTGTTTTTCTGATTCTTTTGTTGAATTGTATGGGCAAGGACGAATTCGAGCGATTCCCGATACGCTAACAGCCCATCTTCCTGAGTGCTACCTCAACCTCCTGCAAACCCTGCAAGCGAGAGCAGTTTTGGTTGTTCCTATTAAGCAGCAGGAGCGATTGTGGGGGTTGCTAATTGCTCACCATTGCAGGGGTCCTCGTCTCTGGCAATCCTTTGAAATTGACTTGGTGGAACAATTAGCTGGGCAAGTTGGCATTGCGATCGAACAATCTGAGCTATATCAGCAGGTGCAACGCCTCAATTCGGATCTGGAACGGCAGGTGCAGATCCGGACGGCGGAGTTGCAACTAGCTTCAGAATTTGAGGCAACGTTAAAGCGGATCACAGACCGAGTGCGCGACAGTCTGGATGAGGATCAGATTTTGCAGACAGCAGTACGGGAACTGGCGATCGCGATCGGGGTTACGGGCTGTAACGCCGCACTCTATGACCTGGAAAATCGCACTTCCAAAGTATCTTATGAGTACACCGATTCGCTCGTGCCGCTCCAGGGGCGAGTGGTGCAAATGGACAACTTCCCAGAAGGTTATCGCCAACTCATTCAAGGACAACATTTTCAATTCTGCTCCCTGGTTCCCAATCCTTTGCGCGGATACGTTGCCATGCTGGCGTGTCCCATTCTGGATGATCAGGGTGTCTTAGGCGATCTGTGGCTCGTTACCCAGAAATACCGAGCCTTTAACGATCAAGATATCCGGCTGGTGCAACAAGTTGCGAATCACTGCGCGATCGCCATCCGGCAGGCACGGCTCTATCAAAAAGCACAAGCACAAGTCAAAGAACTGGAGAAACTGAATCGGCTGAAAGATGACTTTCTCAGTACGGTTTCCCATGAATTGCGAACGCCCATGTCCAACATCAAAATGGCGACGCAAATGCTGGAAGTCATGTTATTCAACACCAAAACCCAGGCTGAGCAAAATGGGAATCCTCGATTAGAGCCATCGTCCCAATCAGCCTCCATGCAAAAAGCAGTCCGCTACTTCCAAATTTTGAAAGATGAGTGCCAGCGGGAAATTAATTTGATTAATGATCTGCTGGATCTCTCCCGCTTGGAAACTGGGATTGATGTTCCAACCTTAGAAACCATTGACCTTACAGGTTGGATACAGCAACTGGTACAGCCGTTTATGGAGCGTGCCCGCAATCAGCAGCAGCAACTCCGGTTAGAAGTATCCCTCCTGCCACCCATCACCACTGATCCATCCCGATTAGAGCGAATTGTGGGTGAATTGCTAAACAACGCCTGCAAATATACCCCTGCCGGAGAAAGCATTACGGTTTCAGCGGCTCTCATTCCTAACTCAACACCGTTGCAGTCGTTGCATCAAACCGCTCTAGAAATCGTCATTGCCAACTCCGGAGTGGAAATTTTGCCAGACGAGCTGACCCGCATTTTTGATAAGTTCTACCGCATTCCCAACAACGACCCCTGGAAACACGGCGGAACTGGGTTAGGCTTGGCGCTGGTGAAAAAACTCCTGGAGCCGTTGAATGGAACAATTCAGGCGACCAGCGAAAACGGATCAACCTATTTTCGTATTCAACTACCACTGACAAATAGCGATGGTTCTCATAGAAACAGTTCTACTAACCTGAGACGCGTTTAAGATGGATCAGTGGAATAATTCACGTGTCCCTGATTCCGATAGAATGCGACTGAGTCTGAGCAAATTGAGGCGATCGATTCGGATTAATTTTGTGAGTGTTATGCAGTGTGAGTGTAATGCAGTTAAATAGTATCTCTACCCAGCCAGGTACACCCGTCATTTTAGGCAGTTTGCCAAATCCACCGATTCAGGATCAAACCTGCCCTCGGCGAGCCACGATCGAGATTGATTTAATGCTGCTGGCGATCGAGGCGTTGGAGCTTGAAGGTTCTGAAGCAATTTTGCAAACTGCAAAAGAATTAGAGCTGGATGAGATCATCAAAGACCGGGTATCGCTGTGGCGGTTACGCAATACCAACCCTCTACGGCGACACAATCAACGTCGTGGGCTAACCCTGACGGAAGCGAAAGCGTTAGTGATTGTAGGATGCTACCTGGCACGACGACTCACCGTGCTGATCCGGCAACTGCTTTTAGCGTATCAGCAGCTTCGAGAGCAAGGGCTATCGATGGAACACCACTTTCGCCTGAATGATTATCTGGAGCGGTTTCGTGCCCATTTTCGATCGCGCATGAACCCGCGCCGGGCTGCCGTTGCTGAAAACTACTCTGATGAGAAGCTGAACGAGCTGGCATTAAATCTTCTGACCGAATTATTGTTTTGCACTGGTACTTACGGCATTCAGCGCTTCTGGTTTAGTTTGTTTGATGGAGAGGTGGCATGACCATTCAACGCTTATACAGTTTGCCGAACTGTACCCTGCTGCTTGAGGGATTAGGAGATGTGATTTCTCTGGGGCAATCGGATGCTCGACTGCCAATGTCGATGGTGATCAATGCAGAATGCCGTCTTGCAGGGTATGAGAAGCCTCTATCAGGAGGACGCGAGTTTTTAGACAGCCTGGTCAAAGCGGTGAGTCAATACACCCAAGATTTGTTAAGTGGGCTAAATACCACACGCGCAGCCAATGACCCAGCTCAGCTAGTGCAGATTCAGCGCCTCAGCGAAACGATGCATCGTTTACGGGTGCGATCGCAAACAGAAGGCAGTTCAACGCCTTCTCACACCACCGAAATCGACTTAAACACAGTTCAGTTTTTTGACCTGGTTGAAGCAGTAGATCAACTCCTGGCAGACGCTCAAACCCTGCCCGATCTCACCCTCAACCTTAAGCCCCTATCTCGGCGTGAAATTGTGCGGGAGCGGACAACTGGCCAACAAATCGTGCCAGCGGCGATCGGTGTATCGGGGTTAGCAGCCGCAACCGTTTTGCTGTCCCTGCTACCCGTTCCTAAAGTGGAACCACCCAAAGACCTCTACCCGGTACGCGGACAAACCAGCCAAACCACCAGTACTCCATCGCCCACCACCGCACCCCCATCACCCACCAATGCACCTACGGCAGCAGCAACCCCAGCAGCAAACCCTAGTCCTACAACCTCCGCCAGTCCAGATTTAAAGAAGTTGGAAGATACGTTAGCAAAATCTCCTGAGATTACAGACGGTGCCCAGTTAACAACCTTGAGTCAACAACTGCGAGAGAAGCTTGACCAAAGTTGGACTTCTCGCTCTGCGGTGACCCAAGACTTGACCTACCAGGTTGGCGTGAGCGGAGATGGCGCGGTGTTGGGGTACAAGCCTGTGAATCCAGCTTCCCTAGAAAACACAAGCAAAACCCCATTGCTCAATCTGGTTCCGCGCCAGGTAGGAACCGCATCCGCGCCGCTGGCATTATTCAAGGTGGTGTTTACTGGCAGCGGTAATGTAGAAGTAGCTCCCTGGCGGCAGGTGATGACCTCTCCTATCAGCGGCATTAGCGAAATCACCGAAACCAACCGGCTTGAAGCGATCCTACCAAAGTTAACCAGTCAAATTAATCAGAACTGGTCGAAGGATCCGATGTTTCAGGAAGAACTGATTTTCAAGGTACGGGTGAAACAGGATGGCACCGTTGTGGACTACAGCCCAGAAAATGACGCGGCTGCGCGATACGCCCAGGACACTCCACTGCCAAAGCTCGGTAAACCGATCGCGAATGGCAACACTGCCCCCATCGAAGAACCGATCGCGCTATTCAAAGTAGTGATCAAGCCTCCGAGCGGTGCACTTGAGATTAGCCCCTGGCGGGGATGGCAAAACTAGATACATGGCTATTGCTGATTTTGCATCTGGGGTCCTGTCCAAATGCTGTTAATCGCTTGACCAAACAGCACAGTGCGATCGCCGCGTGCTAGCGCCGTGTTCCCATTCATATCTACTGTCCACTGTTGCCAGTGCTCATCCCCCATCATACCGGCCCGAAATAGCACCTTATCTGGGTTAAGTTGACTCCACCCCAACAACACCGCATTGGTATAGCGAATTCGGGTTGGGGTGATCGTGTAAACGCGGTTCCGCTGACGATCCGCAATCACTGCATAATCGGAAGCGATATCCGAACCAAAAAGCGATTCAAATTCGCGTGCTAACAAGCGATCGCCCGATTCTGACCACGACACTGGAATCACAATTGAAATTCTTCCTGCCAGATCAGTACCCGTATTCAGAAAAGGGTTATCTGCCAGCGGCGACTTGGGAGTGATCGCTTGTAAATCCCCAGTCCGCAAGTTTTCCAAAAACAATACACTCGTCACATGACTCCGAAAATACTCAGACTCAACCTGCATCTGAATGCGACTATACGCGGCATACTCGCGATCTGGCGAAATCAACGACTGACTGCGATAACAATAAGTCCCCGATAAACTGCTGGAATGACTTGCGTTAATGGTTGCCAGCACCCAACTCCACGGAATTGGATGGGGGCTATCCAGGGGATCGATTTGCGTAGATTGGTAGGACATAGCAAACCCCTAATCGTGCGAGGAACGATAATCGTGCGAGGAACGAAAATGCAAAGCAGCCTCTGGCTATCTATCAACCAGAAGCATCGGGAACACCAAAGAACGAGAAAAAGCTAAAAGCGGCTGAGCAGGCTGCATCACCACCGCCCCTCAGAAACACCTCCACGTCTAGACCTGTTGTTTTTCTATAAAATCTCCAGGTTCCTAACTAGGCGTAGCTGGCATCGCTAAACTTAAGAATTTCAGATCGAATAACGAATCTTATGCTAGGAGTTGGACTCCAACGCTTTTTCTCAAAGGATGCTTATTTAGAAGACTGGAGTTACCTTCATGTATAGCAGCCATTCTACGGAAAGGACGCTTTATTTCATTAAGTTTCCAGGAGATTTAAGCTTTTTGAGGAATAGCAACAGCAGCCTCACCCCCCACAGTTCAACCCATTTAGCTTGATTTTTCACACGTTGGCATGAATATCGTTTTTTTTGGAACGCCTGACTTTGCAGTGCCCAGTTTGGAGCGGTTGATTATTCAACCAGCATTCAACGTTTTGGCCGTCGTGACCCAACCAGACAAGCGGCGGGGAAGAGGCAATCAACTTGTTCCATCCCCTGTAAAGGCAACTGCACTGGCCCATCACATCCCTGTTTGGCAGCCCAAAAGTGTCAAAAAAGACCCAGACACCCTCAACCAGTTACAAGCCTCTCAAGCAGATGTTTTTGTAGTCGTTGCTTACGGACAAATTCTGTCGTCAAGCATTTTGGAGATGCCCAAGCTGGGATGCATCAATGCTCATGGGTCGATTTTGCCTAAGTATCGGGGAGCCGCACCGATTCAATGGAGCCTTTACCACGGCGATCGCGAAACTGGCATCACAACTATGCAGATGGATGCAGGTATGGACACGGGACCCATACTGTTAGAGGTTCGGACTTCGGTCAGTTTATTAGAGAATTTTTATGACCTGGCAGCCCGCCTGGCTAATTTATCCGCCGATCTCCTGGTGGAAACGGTACTAAAGCTGGAGCAAGGAACGATTCAACCCATTCCCCAAGACAATGACCAGGCAACCTACGCCCCTTTAATTAAAAAATCTGACTATGAACTGGATTGGTCACGAGCGGCGATCGCGTTACACAACCAGGTGCGAGGATTTTACCCCAATTGCACCACCCAGTTTCGCGGGGAAGCTATGAAGTTAACTGCAACTCTGCCATTGGGAGCAGCGTATTGGAGCGAGTTGCCAGAAGATTATCGTGCCCTTGAACAGGATTGGGCAACCTTACGAAAACAATCTGGAACGCCTGGGGAAATTGTGGCGATCGCTAAAGGTTTAGGACCAATCGTGCAAACCGGAGAGGGGCTTTTACTGATACGAGAAGTGCAACTGGCTGGCAAACGCCCCCAACTCGGAGGAGACTTTGCCAATGGTTCTCGATTGGTTGTGGGCGATCGCTTTACTTTTCATAGAAACGGCATCCACCACACGGTCCAGTTGGATTAACAGCACACCGAACCAGTTCCGAGCGAGCATTGAACTGGCAACTGGCATCACCCAACACCCAGCGTCCATCGACCTGGCTTTTCTCAAACGGATGCTGAACTGATTGCACGAGAAGCGATACCTTGTGCAGCCGATACCGTCCAGCGTTGAACTGATAGTAGTGGCGGCGCTCCAGAACCGTATAGGTCTTCCCTTCTAAATCGAAGGATGAACCTGGTTGGGGCATCCAATCCAGTTGAACCTTACCGAGTGAGCGTTCAGGGTGAGCCAGAATCACCTCAGTCAAGAGTGTGGGTGCTTCCATAACCAATGTGGATGGGTGACACTTTGTTTGATACTACCGCACTCGTGGGTTTGACTTTGCTTCGGCAAAATTTGTGGTACTGGGATGAGTCTGTGTGCCGATATACTGCCCCCTGAGTGTGGTATACATAGTGAGGTTTTGTTGCGGTTCTTTAAGAGAGGACGTTACTGTGAACTCGTCTCTACACCGCACAAAATCTGCAGGCATCCAACCACTTGCATGGCTCCCAGGTGGCGATCGCTTTAGCAATCGTGACAGTCTTTGGCCCGTCCGAATGCTGATAATGATCCAGCTTTGACTATGTAAGATCTGTGCCTGTCGCCTCCCTTTCACTCACAAATCTTCATGACGCTGACCTTTCCTTCTAAAACCATCACTTCTATTCAGTCTGACTCTGACTTTCGGCTCAAAGACATCCTGAAAACGCTGCCCAAAGAGTGCTTTCAAAAAAATATGTGGAAAGCCTGGACGGGGTTGTTCATTAACGTTTGCATGGTTGCATTGGGATATTTAGGCATAGCCTATGCTCCCTGGTATTTGCTGCCCATCGCCTGGATCTTTACCGGAACAGCGCTGACTGGTTTCTTTGTGATTGCTCACGATTGCGGTCATCGGTCATTCGCCAAACGCCGTTGGGTCAATGACCTCATCGGGCACATCTTCATGCTGCCATTAATCTATCCATTCCATTGCTGGCGCATTCTCCACAATCAGCATCACGCTCACACCAACAAAATGGATGTAGACAATGCGTGGCAACCGTTTAGACCAGAGATTTTCGACTCGTTTAATGCTCCACTACAAGTGGGCTATCAAGGAATGCGTGGTTGGTTCTGGTGGCTAGCGTCTATCATTCACTGGGCAGGGTTGCACTTCAACCTGGCAAACTTTGCTGCGAAAGACCGGGGTAAAGTAACGTTATCGATCGCCGTTGTTGTTATTGCGGCTGCGATCGGCTTTCCAGTTTTAGTTAGCACCATTGGCGTTTGGGGATTTGTGAAGTTCTGGCTCTTGCCGTGGTTGGTATACCACTTCTGGATGAGCACCTTTACCCTGGTGCATCATACCGCTCCTCACATTCCATTTAGCGAACCAGAAGATTGGAATGCCGCCAAAGCCCAGCTCGCTGGCACAGTTCATTGTGAGTATCCAGCCTGGGTCGAGTTTTTGTGTCACCACATCAACGTCCACATTCCACACCACATTTCAACCGCAATCCCGTCCTACAACTTGCGGATGGCTCACAATAGCCTCAAGCAAAATTGGGGAGAATACTTAACCGAATCTCGCTTCTCCTGGTCGTTGATGCAAACGATCGTTGCTGAGTGCCACTTGTACGACGATCGCGGTGGATACTTCTCTTTTCAGGAGTTTTACCGGAAGCGGTGAGCCAGGTAGATGCAATAAAGTGCCAACGCATGACGTTAAGAAAGTTGCCCATTGCGTTAAGGTGACAAATTTTGTGGGATGGGCATCTCGCCCGTTCCACAGCTAGCAGCAATGAAATAGTGTTTGGTTGACATCAAACCGTCCTAATTCCTAAAACTAAATGCGCCACATTTGTAAATTGAGGCTATCCTGGGGCTAGTTTGAAGGTACTAGGCAGGAGTTGCAACAATGAAAGGGCAGTTGTGGCTTGGTTTTCTGGGGGTTGTTTGCCTCCTCTTTGGCTGTTCTGGCGGCTCTAGCGAGACTGCATCACAATCACCAACAACTTCACCAACCGTTGGAGCGTTTCCAGCGCCGGATTTCGCAACTCCGTTAGTGAAGCCATCTTACAAGGCAGGTACCGCATCGGCAGTTCCTGGTTTATTGCAACCAACGAATGTAAAAGCTCGCACTAACAGCATTGTTACTGGGCGGCGTGATCCGTTTGCGGCGATTCCCAGTTCAACGGTGCCGCTTGTGGTGTCTGCTAGTCGTAAACTGCCAACGGTTTCGCCGTTGCCAACCGGAAGCGCGATCGCAGCACCGAAATTACCATCGATCACATTACCACCGATCGCCTCCGCTCCACAGGCACTGCCTCTACCCAGTCTGCCATCCAGTTCAGCCTTGCCCCCCGTTGGTGTAACTTCCATTCCTGTTGCCCCTCCATCTCCTACCTCTCTGGCAGAAGCAGTCGAGGTGAACGGGGTTGTGCAGGTTGCCGGGAAGTGGAGCGTGATTGTCAAGGAACCCACTGCTTCAAGTAGCCGTTATGTTGCAGTGGGAGAGTATTTGGAAAACGGAAAGGTATTGGTGAAGAAGATTGTTTCACCAGGAAGCACTGATCCGGTTGTGGTTTTACAGCAGAATGGGGTTGAGATCCGAAAGTCTCTGGTTTAGGCTGAGTTAGAGTGAAGCATCCCCTTAGGTGATGGAGCCAACTGTGCGATGAGCGATCGCAAACAGCTTCCCCTTACAATAGAGCGCCGTTCTCTCAACTATGAAGAAATGTATCTGTGCCCGGTATGTCGGCATGGGCAGATTTCATCGCTTGCACTGATGGATGCGTTTGCCTGCAATTTTTGCCGTCATATTTTTACCGCTGATTTGCGCGATCAATCCATTCGAGTCGAAGATAGTTCACAGCCGATGACTTGGCGCTGGAATGGGCATACATGGCAGGGGTTACACCAGACCGATGTTGATTTGACCTTGGTGATCTGGCTCATTGGGGTAGCATTGGTACTGTTGCCACCAAGTCTGATTTGGATCTCATCTCACACCTTCCCACCTGTTGAAGGTGAGGGCTGGTACTGGTTCCCCACGGTTTGGGTTAGCCTGGCGTTTTTTCTGCATCTCACGTTTGTTTCCTGGCTTCTTGCCGAACATTATCAGTTACCGATTTATGTGGCGTTTAAAGTTCGGCTCCAAATGTTGCTGGGCAGAAGGTAGACCTGGAAAGTTGGGGTCTAGGCGCTGGGTAAAAGTTTGGATGTAGGCCATGTCTTGAGCCGATGTATTGGGGAGCTTTTTCAACCAGGCGATCGCGGCTGTTGGAGTTTGTTGTGCGGTCATCAGCAAAGCTCCCCAAATTTTTACTTCCATCTTGTTAGGATTCACTCGTAAAGATGCTTTGATGCGATTTTCTAAGCGTCCTCTATCAGTCTTTAACAGCTCGATCGCTTCTTGACTGGCTTCAGCGGAAGATTTAAATACTGTCAACGCTCGTTCCCAACGCCCATCAATCATGTTGGCGAGAATTTGCTGACCGGGACTTGCCCAAGAACCCTCTGCTTGATTTTGGGTAGTCTGCGCGTGCCACCGAATCAAGTCCATCTGGGCTTGCACAGTAGGTGACCAATGGTTCGGCGATCGCTGCTTCAAAGATTGCAGCCACAGCAAACTGGTAGACCACAATCGGCTACGAGCAAGCAATAAAGCACTATCGTACTGCGAGTCATTAAGGGCAGGTTCTGCGATTGAAATTGGTTCTAGCTGAACTGGGCTATGAATGAAGTTGTGAGACTTAACCTGATAAATTTCAAACTGAGGTTCCATGCCAATGGTTTGATTCACAATCAACTCCGGCGTGTCTGCGCCAGTCACCTCCTTCCAAATCGGCTCTTCTCCAGTAGGGCTAGTCCATTGCAACTTGGCACTAAGGTGCTGAGTATGAGGATGGTAGTAAAGAATCTGTCCATAGGCGATCGCTTCATCACCCCGAGTGCGAGTGCCGCTGAGATTTAACCAAATACCCCGTTTGGGAACGGTTCCTTCATAACGGCTGAGTTGAGTCAGTGGTAAAGCGCGACTTGAACCTTGATTCTCCGAATTCGCTTCAACGAGGGGGGCGATCGCAAATGATTCTTCTAGTCCAGGAGTTGCCAGTTGACTCACCAGGTAATATCTCTCCTTTGTAGTCAGCGATCGTCCTGGATTGGTTGCCGTCTGATACACCCGTAGCTCCACAATGCGATCGCAGTTCGTTAAGCAGTTCGGGGCTGGTTGTATCACTGGCAGCAGCCAATCAGCAGTAGGAGTCCTTCCATCCAGAAAACTGAGGTTTTTACCCAGCGCCAAAAATTCTCCAGATAACTTGCCCTGTTGACGAAGTTCCGCTCGAATTTCCTGCAACGATTTAGCCAATTGATGGTTCTCTTTGGCAACGTTCCACCCCGGAACCCACTGATTCACCCAGCGAACCGACTGCGGATTAATAATGAGCTGGCTACCTACCCAACCCAATCCCACAACGCCCCCTGCTGCACATCCCATCAGCGCGATCGCCCACACTAAATTCCAGTGCGATCCACGAACTCGGCTTGTCGCGGGCGAGGCAACTCGGCTAATTGGTCCGGGTCTTGCAGTGACGGCTGGCAGTTTAGGGCGTTTAGGCAACGGTTTGGGAGGAATGCTTCCCATGCAATATCAAACAGTGACGATGTGAATGCGCCCTACTGTACCTGCAATTAGCGCGAATAACACAAGAATCACAAAATGTTAGATTTTGGCGCAGGGGCGCAGGGAAACGGGGAGAGGGGATAAAATTTACAGCCGTTTTTCGTCAGCCGCAGTACAAGCATCTTGCTTATGTTAGTGAGTAGGACGCTCGTAGGATAGTGGCTTACTCAAACAGAAGCCGCTGTAAGATTGAGGCTGGGGCATTAGCCATACAAGTTTTTTGCTTTTACTTCAGTAGGGCTGTTGCCCGATACCCGATACCCCATACTTATCCTCATACCCTATTCCCCCTCTTATGGAACGTGGTCTGCTTTGGTTACCGCTACTGGTATTTTTTATGTGGCTAGCATGGACAGGATGGCGCGAATACCAGAAAGTAGAAGCTTACCAGCAGTGGGCAGAGGCATTTGATCGCGCCAAATACGACATCTACTCGGTGTTGGGGCAGAAAGATGATTCGTTGACGTGGGGAATACCCACCCGCCAGGGTCCCATCAATCTGGAAACAGTTTCGTTACAAGGGGTGCAGTCGGTTCAGTTATTCGTCAATGGAAAACCGATCGCACTTGACAATCCACCCAGCAAGGGAAGAGCAGAATTGCAGCTTACCCTAAGCGATCGCTCCACTCCAATTCGGATTCCTTTTACAGAACCCTCTCTCGCCAGCCGATGGGGAGAGCATTTGCAAAAAGAAATTCTACGGCTAGAAAGGGGATAGGAAGACGGGATAGGGGGTGGGGGTTAGGGGATAAGGAAAGAATTGGAGGTTGCAGCTTGCAGATTGAGAATTTTGAATTTCTCCCCTATCTCCGTCACCTGCTGCCTTCTGCCTTCTTAACCATCTGCAACATATCAACACTCCACACTTACAGCATGGGTAGGTTATGGTGGTAAGCAATCTCGACCGTGGGCAGATGTGATGAAAAGGTTTTTGCTGCTGGTGTTGTTTTTGGTAGGGCTGGGTTGGGCACTAACCAACTATCAAGGGTTAGCAACTCAAGGCACTTATAATTCAATCATCCTGGACTTTCGTGAAGATGTGGGAGCTGCCCAGATTGAGAGTCAGATTGAGGCGATCGCTCAGCAATTTCAAATAGCGCCCCGCTATAACAGTGAGTTTTCGTTGGAAGATCACATCTTTGTAGTCAGCGGTGATCCAGCTTTTTTGAATAAGTTAAAACACTCTGAGCTTCGTAAATACACTGAATACATCGAACCCAACTACATCTACTCCAAGTACGCTGTCCCCAATGATCCGGAGTACGGCAAACAGTGGAATATGCGGAGTATCAACGTTGAACAAGCCTGGGATGAAACAAAGGGCAAAGACATTACCGTTGCCGTCATTGACACGGGCATCAGTCCAGTTCCAGATTTGGAGGCAACCAAGTTTGCGGCTGGTTATGACTTCGTGAATGACCAATCTGAAGCAAAGGATGATAATGGGCACGGTACCCACGTTGCAGGCACGATCGCACAATCTACAAACAACAACTTTGGCGTTGCTGGCATTGCTTACGAAGCCACTCTCATGCCGCTCAAAGTTCTCAGCGCTGATGGTGGGGGAACTGTCGCTGACATTGCTGAAGCTATTCGATTTGCAGCCGATCACGGAGCAGACGTAATCAATATGAGCTTGGGTGGCGGCGGCGAAAGCAGTTTGATGAAGGAAGCGATCGCCTACGCTCATAGTAAAAATGTCGTTGTCGTGGCAGCGGCAGGGAATTCAGGACGGAATGCGGCAGAATATCCCGCTCGCTATCCCTATGTAATTGGCGTTTCAGCCCTGGATGCCAGTGGAACCAAAACCCCTTACTCCAACTTTGGTGCAGGCATTGATATTTCTGCTCCAGGTGGACTAATCAACGGTGAAGATAAGCTTGGCGGTATTCTGCAAAACACAGTGAATCCACAAACAGGGGAGTCGGTGTTTGAAGCCTATCAGGGAACCAGCATGGCATCACCCCACGTGGCAGGGGTGGCCGCTTTAGTGAAAGCAATGGGTGTGGAAAATCCTGACGAAGTAGAAGATGTCTTGAAGCAATCAGCCCTTGCTATAGAAGACGACCCACTTAACCACTATGGAGCCGGAAAACTAAACGCGGCAGAAGCTGTGAAATTGGCAGGGCGAGGCAAGTTCTCCTTCCGCGATTTCTTCCGCTGGCTACGAGACAACGGCTATCTCAATCCTCGCTTCTGGTTTGATGGTGGTGTGATTGCACTCTGGCCCAAAATTCTCATGGTGCTGGGTTCTTATCTGGTGGCATGGTTCCTCAAGCACTACTTCCCCTTCGCCTGGACGTGGTCACTTTCGACTGGGCTAGTCATGGGGAGTTCGGGTCTATTCTTCCTGCGGGGGTTGTACCTGTATGATGCACCGCAGTGGCCTTTCCGGCTCATGGGTAGCTCAATTCCCGAAATGGGGAGTGTAGTACAAGCAAATGGGCTATTAAATCCATTTTTTGCCAGTGTGCTCATCCCGCTCGTCTTAGTCGTGCTGTTGTTGGGGCACGCTTCCTGGAAGTGGTTTGCGGTGGGCACAACGATTGGGGTGGCAGTATGCCTAGCAGTCAGTGCTGTGAATGCGCCAGGGTTGATGTGGTTGGGTGAGGGCGCGATCGCGCGTGTCTTTCTCGCCGCCAATGCTCTCCTCTGTTTTGCCCTGGTTCGTCTTGTTCTTAAACCGGAGACCCGTACCTCATGAGTATTCAAGTTGAAGGCACCATTGAACGCAAAGGATTTGGTCCAGGCACCTGGGCGCTAGTGAGCACGAGTGGAGACACCTACGAACTGCGTAAAGCTCCAGCGGATCTGCAAAAAGAGGGTTTGAAGGTAAAGGTAAATGGGGAAATTCGGGAAGACGTGATGACCTTTGCCATGATCGGTCCTGTATTGGAAGTAGACCGATTTGAGATTATCAACCATTAAAACCAACCGCCAAAACCAATTGTTTAGATGCAAAAAGAGAGAGCGATCGCCCTCTCTTTTCTCTTCTGGTGTCCTGTTTCCTTTCTAGAAACCTAAAACGGACGGAAAATGAATGGGTAACGGAATGGTTGATCGGGAACGTTGATACAATGAGCGATCGCCCAGATCGTCAACCCCCAATGCACCAACCACCAAATCCCACCTGCTAACCCAAACGTAATAAAAGACAATGGAACTAAAATAATCCCGTAAAACCAGACGTTGAAGTGAAAGTTGATGGCTTCCTTAGCGTTATCCTTCACAACCGAATCATCTGTGATAAACAGCAGCGCAATTGGAATTCCGATGGAAATGAACAACCCACTGAAAAAGATCGAGGAATGAGCCAGGGAAGACAAGAATTTGCGCTTATCGGTTTCATACGTTTCAGGAGTTTGCATCTCCACACCATCCAACTGAAGCTCGACTACATTGATACTATATCGCCAGCCTACGAGAAAAATGTTAGGGAGAACATCCCTCCGGATGCAGGGATTCCCGAATGAAGTTTGTGAGAGTCGCAGCTACTTTGCAATCTTTTGGGTTAGCCAGCTTAAATCTTGCCGAAGCTCTGCATACAATGCCCGAACCCATTGGCTTCCTGTGGTTGGAAACACATGCTCATAGGGATGGAAAATCCTGGCACCGATCTTTGTGCTGAGGTGCCGATAGATCGGAATTAGAGAAATTTCACGTTTTGCAGGATTCAGCGGATTTGGATCTAGTTTCAAACGCAGTGAATTCACAGCTCGCTGCAATGGGTTCTTGACCTGAAAAACTGGATCAACGTCAACCCACCAGGCATTAAACCCATGATCCTGACAAAAAGGAACGCCAAAAATTTGAGCATATATCGGAATCCGATATTCAATGAAGCCTAACTCTGGTTCCGCTATTGCAGAATATTGCTCCAGGAAAACTTTTGGGAAACATACCACAATAAACAAACAACCGAGAGGATCATTTTTGTAGTCATAGATTTGGGTAACGTACTCCAAAAACTCAAGGTACCGTTGTCTCCGCTCTGGCACCTTTGGACTCACCCACTCCCAGTCATTTTCAACTTCCTTGATGGGTCTTAACCCAGACAACAAAATCTGATCCGGTTTCAGGGTTGGAAAAAGCTGCTCAATGGCTCCAAACATCAACATATCCCACTGCGCGATCGCGATCGTATCCCAATCAAGATACTTCCCCCGCTCCCGATACCAGTGGGTAATCATCAAATCTCCTTGCAACCATTTCCAAAGAGCGTCCTTCTCCTCTCGAAACACATAAAAATCATCCAGGTATTGACCCAAGCAGGACTGGTATTGATCTGCCACCGCTGGATCACCGCCATACAAGCCATAGATAGGTACCGTAGGATTGTGCCGACGCAAAAGCTCAAGGCGATTTTTGCAAACCTCTGGCTCCTTGTAAAACCAAAACAAAATAGCCAACTTCATGTAAAAGTCACCTCAAAATCTCCAGAAACTAGCACTTATTCCTACTCGTAACTAGTTCTTCGCATATCGTAATCGGGACCTTTTCCTCTGACATAATTCGCCAACGCTCTTACATAATGCGTGACATTAGAGCGATAGGTTTCAAACTCACTACCTAAAATCGAAACAGCCGGATTCACAGTCTTTCTAACCATTGGTGGCGTACATTGGTTTTAAGTGCGCTGGATAGTAATGAGCCGTCAAAGATTTGCGGCTAAAACGTGGATCACAATTGTTGTAAGCCCCATGAATGGTGTAAGGATGCCAGAAAAGCACGTCCCTTTTACTAAGGGGAAAACTTCGATATTTGTACCCACCTTCGTTGATTAAAGCATTAATGGATTTTACGAAAGTATCATGGTCAGAAAAATTGGATGCATTATCTCGCTCAATCACTTTCCCTTGATGGCTGCCAGGAAGCACAAAAAAGCAGCCAGCATCTTCATGAATATCTTCAAGGGCATACCAAACAGCAACCATCTTACCGGGTGGATTAGAATCCAAATAATAATGATCCTGGTGTTCAATAGTTCCGGTTGACTTATCGAAGAACATATTTTGCATCATGATGTGGTTAGAGCCTCCTGACAGAAAACTCAGCACATCAATCACGTTTTCATCGACTAAACAATTCTCAACTGATTGAGAGAACCCTCGCCAAAGTTTCAAACTAGCAGGGTTTAACATGGAATTCTCAATGAATCCCTCTGGCGTTAATTTTGGACGAATGGGAAGGTGGGTATCTTGACTGAAAAATATAAAAAGATTGGAATGCTTAATTTTTTCGTAGGACGCAAGCAGCGCCTGAATTTTAGTGTAATTTAGTAAGTTTTGAACGACTACATACCCGTAGGTGTCGTAGTAATTTTTGATTGCTTCTTTTTCATGTGCTGCAAATTTTGTTAGAGTCATCGTTTTAATACCAGAAATTTTTTAGATTTACTCGCATTGGCTAAGCAATGCCCAAGACTTCTAAATACCGTTGAGTTGCTGTTTCCAACCCGAATTGGTCTAGCCAAGCAGGTTCAAGTGGCTTGGGGTTACCCGACAATACTTCGAGGATGGCATCTGCGAGGGCATCGCTATCCCCAACGGGTGTTAAGTACCCGTACTTCCCGTTGGCAAGAATTTCTGAAGGCCCACTCTCACAATCCGTAGATACTACGGGAGTGCCCAATGCCATTGCTTCAATTAAAACGGTTGGTAACCCTTCCCAGGCTGAAGATAAGACAAAAGTAGAAGCACGAGCCATATAGGCATAGGGATTTTGTACGTATCCTGGCAGGTCCACCTCATCCTGTAACCCCAGTTCTTTAACTAGGGCTTCGAGTTCTGGGCGATCGGGTCCCCAACCTAAAATCACCAATCGAGCTGGCTTGGATTGACGCACCTTTGCAAAAGCGTGGATCAGATTCGGAAAATCTTTTTGAGGTTCCAGTTTTCCGACCCCTAAAATGACTGGAATTTCAGATGAAGCAAACCACGGATGCTCCACTGGCTCCTTTGCGTTCGCAAGCATTTCGGAATTGATTACGGGGTTGTAAATGGTCTGGATGCGATCGCGCGGGAGTGATGCAGTTTGTGCGAGATCTTCAGCCACTCCATGAGAAACGGCAATAATTCCGTCTGCCCAAGGGTACAAAAGCCGCGCCGCAATGGGAGCAATCCGCCCCTTTAACTTGCTGGCATTGCGAGTCGTTTTAGAAAGTTGATTGTGTTCTGCCACGATCGCCCGCGTTGGCACTCCAGCAAGACGTTTTGCGAGCAACGCAATTTCGTTCAGATAATGATCGGCTGACAGCATTGCAAAAGGTCGTTCTTGCTGCAAATACCGAACCAACCCTGGCAAACTCATCGACAAGCGAGGTGCTTTCAGATCAATGATTCGCGTTTCGGGGGGCATACGCCACAGGTGAGGGCTACCTCCCTTATCTAACACCATGTCAATTCCAATTCCCAGCTTGACAAAACTGTGAGCCAAATGAGCGGTTATGCGCTCGATTCCGCCACCACCAAAACATCCAATGAAAAATGCGATGCGAGGGCTGATTTCAGACATACTGCCTTGCCATCTGTAAGGTTAACAGTTACGCATTTCAGCAGCTAGCACTGCTTATCGAGTATCGTGATCCCAAAAAACAACAAAACGAAGCAACCCTGTTTCCATCAACAAGCAATCGAACACACATTTAAGTAATGGAAAGAAGTAAGGGAAACTCGCACTCTTAAAATGGCTAATTCCAGGAACGGGTAATTCAAATACTTCTTCGTTTTTGTAACAGACGGCAAAATACTTCACAAGTAAAAATACCAAAACCTGTTGAGATCTCTCTAAGAATCCCTTCTACGCTTTATCAAAACTTTATAAATAAGCTTTATCAAAACTTTATAAAGAAGGTTGACGGCTTATTTTTCCTGAGAACAGCGAATCCAACGCTTTGCGATCGCGGTTTTGGTAATACTGCCGACAGGACTTTTGACGAAGCTCAGTTTATTGTGAGTTTTCAGCAAAGTCTTTGTCGCGTCATCTCAGTTATTCCGCTTATATCTTATTATCTGCGTAAGGATTTCTTAGGCTTGCCTGTTTCGAGGTTGTGTGAGCAGAAGGATGCGTACTATCCATGAGTGATCTCCGTATTGCATGGCTTTTGCCTGTGGCATGGTTTTACTGGCAGCCTGCTTTGAGCAAATTTGCTCAGTTTTTTCCAGAAACAACCGTCTACACCGGATTGTTTCCCGGCTTTGCCAAAGGACTGGAAGGGAAACTTCGGGTAGAAGTGGTCGGAAAGTTTCGAGTCATTGAAATTAACCGCAACGACGATAGCTACGGTGACAACTTCACCTACCTGTCTCCAAAGATTGTGGGATACTTGTTGCGGCTCAGACCTCACGTGATTTTTTCTAGCTCTTTTGGGATCTGGACGATTCTGGCACTGATGCTGAAGCCGCTAATGGGGTGGCGTGTGGTGATTGCTTACGAAGGCAGTTCGCCCGGTGTGGACTACCGCAATTCAGCTCTACGTCTATTCGTTCGGCGATTGATGGTATGGCTAGCCGATGCCTGCCTCACGAACAGTCAAGCTGGAAAAACGTATTTAATTGACTGGCTTAGAGCCAAGCAAGATCGCGTTTTTGTGCAACCCTACGAAATCCCAGATGAAAGTACGTTGCCTGGTGGCTCAGGCGGCATTGAAGATCGATTTCCAGCTTTGCAGCGTCCCATCTTTTTGTTTGTAGGGCATGTCATTCCTCGTAAAGGTCTTCCGTTACTCCTAGATGCCTGCACTATCCTGAAAGCACGGGGCTACGAGAACTACACCTTATTAGTAGTGGGTGATGGTACGCAACGGGAGGAACTGAACACGTTTTGTCAGCAGCAGGGGTTGGGCGATCGCATCCAGTGGGCTGGGCGCATCCCCTATGACCAGATTGGTAATTATTTTCGGAGTGCGGACGTGTTTGTCTTTCCAACTCTAGAAGATACGTGGGGAGTGGTAACTTTGGAAGCAATGCTTCTGGGCAAGCCAATTCTGTGCTCTCAGGGAGCCGGAACATCCGAGCTTGTGGTAGATGGGCACAACGGCTATGTTTTTGCGCCCGATGATTCTGAAACGCTCGCTGATTTGATGCAAAAGTTCCTGGACAATCCTCATGTGATTTCCGAAATGGGCGAACACTCTAAACAGATCATGGCGCAATACACGCCCCTTGCAGCAGCAAAGTGTTTAGTGCAAATCACCGAACTGGTGATGACTGCATAACCAGATTTTCTACACTGCTAACTTGCGGCATACCTTACTTAAACCCATGAAAGCACCCAGCATTTCAATCCTCACTCATGATATCAGCGGAGGCACATTTACCAATCTCTGCACCGCCTTAGTTCGAGGTTTTCGGGAGCTTGGAGTGGAGTGCAACCTGGTTGTTCTGGATGCGACCGATGAAGAGTTATCTCAGTTTTCGGATGTGCCCATTGTGACGCTCGGTGTGAAGCGAACTGCCTTTTCGTTACCTGCAACTATTCGCTACTTAAGGGAGTATCAACCTGATGTACTTTTACCCATGCCCTGGTATTTCAACATTGTTGGAGTGTGGGCGCGTTATTTGGCAAACGTTAATACCAAAGTAGTGCTGGGGGAACACAATATTATTAGTTTAGAAGCTGAAATTGAGCACCGGGATAAAGTCCATCTCAGGTTTTTACCAGTTTTAATGCGGTATGTATATCCTCACAGTGATGGATTGATTGCAGTCTCTAAAGACACAATTACGGATCTGGTTGAAACACTCCACATTGCAGCCAATATTCCAATGCAAGTGATTCTCAATCCAATTAATGTCAAGCGGGTTGAACAACTGTCGAAGGTATCGATTGACCATCCCTGGTTTCAGAATCACGATATTCCTGTCATTGTCACAGCGGCTCGTTTGGCAAAGCAGAAGCAGTTGGATAGCTTACTCCAGGCATTTGCCCAAATTACCAACGATTTTCCTGCGCGACTACTGATTTTAGGGGAAGGCCCATTGCGAACTGAATTGGAAACGTTGTGTCAGACGTTGGGGATTGCGGAATCGGTATGGATGCCAGGATATGATGCCAATCCTTATCGGTACATGGCAGCGTGTGATGTATTTGTGTTGGCTTCAGCTTGGGAAGGTTGCCCGATCGCGCTGCAAGAGGCAATGGCCTGTGGAGCCGCTGTTGTCGTAACCGATGCACCAGGTGGCATGAAAGATATTGTGGAGTATGGCAAGTACGGCATGATGGTGCCCACGGGAGACGTAAACGCTTTAGCAACCGGACTCAAGCAAGTTTTAGCTCAGCCAGAGTTGAAGCAGCATTACCGAGCACAAGCTCGCCAGCGATCGCACGATTTTCATTACTTAAACACCAGTCGGCAGTACTTAGAGTTCTGTCAAAGCATTTTGTCCTCCCCCAATCCTCAGGAGGCATTCTAATCATGAAAGTGTTGTTATCGGCGTATGCTTGCGAACCTGGACGGGGAACGGAGTTAGGCGTTGGCTGGAATACAGTGCGAGAGGTTGCCCGATATCACGAAGTTTGGGTGCTCACACGCCCGGACGATGGACGAGAGGCGATCGAGGCAGAACTGATGTGCAATCCAGTGCCCAATTTGCACTTCGTTTACTTTACATTGCCAATTTGGGGTAGCGGCTGGAAATGGGGGCAAGGCGCATTTCAAATTCACTACTATTTGTGGCAAATTCAAGCCTACTTTGTCGCCCGTAGATTGCATCGTGACATTGGTTTTGACTTGGTGCATCATGTCACCTTCGTCAAATATTCCACGCCCAGCTTTTTATCATTGCTACCAGTTCCATTTATTTTCGGTCCGGTAGGCGGCGGCGAAGTTGCTCCCAAACCGTTTTATCGAGATTTCAACCTTAAAGCCAAAATTTACGAATTTTTGCGAGATCTGACCCGCTGGCTCGGTGAGATCGATCCATTCACTCGGTTAACAGTACGGCGTAGCATCCTGGCGTGGGCAACCACTGACGATACTGCAAAACGGCTGACCGCAATGGGCGGCAACAATGTTCAGGTTCTTTCTCAAGTTGGCTTATTGCCTGAAGAGGTAACCCAACTGGAGCAGTTTTCCTTATCAGATAACGTGCCTTTGCGGTTTATTAGTGTTGGGCGCTTCTTGCACTGGAAGGGGTTTCATTTAGGGTTGCGGGCATTTGCTCAGGCAGAACTCCCCCCGGAAGCGGAATATTGGCTGATTGGTAAAGGCCCAGAAGAAGCAAAGCTGCAAGCATTAGCAACCGATCTGGGAATCGCTTCTCAGGTCAAGTTTTTGAGTGAAATGCCACGGCTAGACCTGATGCACAAACTGGGTACCTGTCTTGCATTGGTTCATCCCAGCTTGCACGATTCTGGCGCATTTGTTTGCCTGGAAGCGATGGCAGCCGCGCGGCCTGTGATTTGTTTGGATCTGGGTGGACCAGCAGTTCAGGTAACAGAAGAGACGGGATTCAAAATTCCGGCACATAATCCCGATCAGGCAGTGGCGGCTATGGCTGCTGCAATGACTCAGTTAGCCAAAGATGCAGACCTGCGATCGCAACTCGGCAAAGCCGGACAACAACGAGTCAATGAACAATTTAACTGGAAAACGAAGGGCAAGTTCCTGGTCGATGTTTACGAAACGATTTTGACGCAGCAAGGAGGCAACTGATGCGGGTTCTAGTGGTGCACAACTACTACCAGCAGCCAGGTGGAGAAGAACAGATCTTTGCGACCGAAGCCGCATTGCTGGAGTCCCACGGGCATGAAGTGATTCGTTACACCATTCACAATGACCAAATCGCCAATGCTAATCCATTACTATTAGCAAAAAATACTCTATGGAATAGTGCAATTCATCAGGAATTGCGATCGCTGGTGCGTCGAGAGCAGCCCCAAGTTGCCCACTTCCACAACACCTTTCCTCTACTTTCTCCGGCAGCATACTACGCTGTTCAGGCTGAAGGCGTGCCAGTGGTGCAAACTCTGCATAACTACCGCTTGCTCTGCCCCAATGCGCTGTTCTTCCGAGATGGCAAAGTGTGCGAAGACTGTTTAGGAAAACCTTTCCCCCTCCCCGGCATTATTCACGGATGCTACCGGGGTAGTCGTTCTGCTAGTGCGGTCGTTGCCGCCAACATTAGCGTTCACTCCTGGTTGGGCACCTGGAATAAAGCGGTGGATGTATTTATTGCCTACAGTCGCTTTGCAATGGATAAGTTTATTCAAGGAGGACTGCCCGCCGAAAAACTCGCCTTCAAAACCAATTTTTTACATCCTGCGCCTCAGCCTGGTGAAGGTAAGGGTGATTATGCTCTATTTGTTGGGCGCTTATCAGTTGAAAAAGGGCTAGGTGTGATGCTGGATGCGTGGCGCAAGTTGGGTGGCAAAATTCCACTCAAAATTCTGGGCGACGGTCCAATGGCAGGGTTAGTGACCGCAGCCGCGAAAGAAATGCCTGAAATTGAGTGGTTGGGTCGCAGACCATTAGAGGAGGTGTACGAAATTGTGGGAGATGCCGCGTTTCTTGTTTTTCCTTCAGAGTGGTACGAGACGTTTGGACGAGTCGCGATCGAAGCCTTTGCCAGAGGTACGCCTGTGGTTGCTTCCAAAATCGGTGCAATTACTGAGCTGGTGGAACACGAACGAACCGGGCTGCACTTTCACCCCAGCGATCCCTCAGACCTGGCAGCCAAGATTCAGTGGTTGCTAGATCACCCAACAGAACTCAAACACATGCGGCATGAAGCTCGTGCTGAATTTGAAATGAAATACACCGCAGAAGATAACTATCAAAGATTAATGGAAATCTACGCACACGCTCAAACCTCTAAAGTGAAGCTTCAATAAAGATTTGATGAAGAGGCGATCACAACCTCCGTCAAATTGCTTAGACTCTGGTTGCAAAATATAGGCAACAAACGGCAGTGTAAGCACTCTAGCTATCTATTTGCCGTAGGTAGAAAAGCCATCCCTCATTATTTAGTAGGTGAGGAGAATCATCTGAGGCAAGCTCACCAAATCTGAAACCATTCCTTAATTTGGAGAAGTCGGAAATGGGAAGTATTGACGCTTTTTTGCCTGTTAACGATACGTCTGTTTATTTCGATGATTTCGGCTGGAATCGACCTTCCGCCCAACACCTATCAACCCAATTTGATTCCCATCCTGAACTGGGAATTCTGCCACGTTCCTCCAGTTCCTGGCTCTATGCAGGGGCTTCTAATGAAGAGGCAATTCGTCAGGAATCTAATTTTGGCGATCGCACGGCTGGGCTACAAGACGATACAGATAGTTTCGCCCCTAATCTGGAAGATGGCATCGCCGCCACTGAAGCATGGTTAACGACCTTTGCAAACTCTGATAGGTTTCAGGCAGGGGTTCGGTTAGCTTTTGGTGATGCTTCCGCTAGTGATAAAGCAGAGGATCTTTTTGCTCAGTGGTCACGGGGTATCTTTGACGATCTCCCATCCATCGAAATTTTGACGGCAGAACAACTCAATGGGGCGCGGGGGGCATTTTCTCAAACAACCAATACCATCTACCTCTCTCAAACTTATTTGGAGCAGTATGCCTCTGATACTTTGGCAGTGGCAAATGTTCTGCTAGAAGAACTCGGTCATTTCGTTGATGCAACAATCAATGATTTGGATGCTCCAGGGGATGAAGGCGCGATTTTTGCCGCAATTGTTCAAGGGGTTTACTTAAGCGATACCACCCTACAACTGCTCAAATCAAAGGATGACAGCACCACCCTCATCTTAGATGGTGATGCAATTGTGGTGGAACAAGCCACAACTGATACGGGCAATGGGCTACGCGGGGAGTATTACGATAATTCTGACCTGACAAATCTCAAGCTTACCCGTACCGACGGTACCGTTAATTTTAGTTGGGGCACCGGATCACCCCATTCTGCGATCGCGGCCAATACCTTCTCAACTCGGTGGACTGGGCAAGTTCAGCCATCAACTTCGGGCACCTACACATTTTTCACCCAATCCGATGACGGTGTCAGGCTGTGGGTCAACGGAACTCAACTCATTAACAACTGGACAACGGGCGGATATCGCGAAAGATCAGGCTCTATTCCCCTCATCGCTGGACAAAAGTACGACATCAAACTGGAGTATTACGAAAACACCAATTCGGCAACTGCCAGGCTTTTATGGTCGGGTCCCAGTGTATCGAAACAAGCGATCGCTCAAACTCAGTTGTTTTCTGCTCCCCTAGAAACGATTGGGCCAACTGCTAGCGCAACAGCAAATAACGTCTCGACAGGGGGTAACACGATTTATTAATTCACCGTTAACTACTCAGATGACACCGCCATGAACCTAGCAACTTTAGGGGGCAGTGATATTCTTGTCACAGGTCCAAACGGCTTTAGCCAACCCGCCGCTCTAGTAAGCGTTAGCAGTGGCACAAGCAGTAACTCTGCCACGGCAACCTACCAAATCAACGCCCCTGGTGGAAGGTGGGAGCCAAATGATAACGGCACTTACACCCTTGTACTACAACCCAATCAAGTCAGCGACACGAGTAATAACTTCATTCCCACATCCACGTTGGGAACGTTTCTGGTGAACGTTATCGCACCCCCCACCCCCATAGAAGAAAATATTGTTTTCCCAGCAGATGCAGGAGTGCTCAACGTCAAAGACTTTGGAGCCAAAGGGGATGGTGTAACTGATGACACCGCAGCTATTCAAGCTGCCCTCAACGCCTTCCCCAACGGCAAGCGCATCATTTATCTCCCGAATGGCACTTACCTGGTTTCCAATACCCTCTCGTGGTCTGCTGGTACAGGAATTGGCGATGATTACAAAAACACAATTCTGCAAGGGCAGAGCGAGCGCGGGGCAATTATTAAGCTGAAAGACAACGCCGCTGGCTTTACAAACGTGAATCAGCCAAAATCCGTTATCTTTACAGGTCCGCCTCCCGCACAGCGGTTTGGTAATTCAATTCGGACTTTGACAGTTGATACAGGTGTGGGGAATTCAGGCGCGATCGGCGTTCAGTTCAACGCCAGTAACCAGGGATCGGTGCGCCAAGTCACCATTCGGTCGGGGGATGGACAAGGCGTTAATGGGCTAGACATGGGCTTTGTGGACGAAGTTGGTCCACTTCTGGTGAAAGATGTCACGGTCAATGGATTCCAATACGGCATTCGGACTGGTTTTACAGTCAATAGCCAAACGTTGGAAAACATTACGCTCAACAATCAAAGCGTTTATGGGCTGTACAACACTGGTCAGGTTATTAACATTCGTGGCTTAACCAGTAATAACGCAGTCACCGCAATTTATAACGCGGGGGGTCGGGTGACAGTGCTTGACTCATCACTCAATGGTACGGGTACCACTGCTGCCACCAGACCAGCCATCATCAACGATTTTGCCCTCGATTTAGTTGCTCGTAACGTCACAACATCAGGGTATCAATCGGCTATCCAAAGTGCAGGCACAACGCTGGCAGGTCCATCCATCTCAGAATTTATTTCAGGTGGCGTGCTCAGTCAGTTTCCTTCTCCTACACGAACGCTGAATTTGCCTGTTAAGGAAACTCCGGATGTGCCCTGGGATGACCCTGTTACAACTCCCTGGGCAAATGTGGTTTCCTTTGGTGCCATTCCTGATGATGGATTGGATGATACGGCGGCGATTCAGGCTGCGATCGATTCGGGCAGAACAACCGTCTATTTCCCAGTTGGGAACTACAACCTCCAACAAACGGTGCTTGTTCGCAACAATGTTCGTCGAATCATTGGTACTGAAGCGTTGCTTGCTGTTCCCAACACCGTTAGCTCAGGATTTAGAGTAGTTGATGGGGCAAGTCCCATTGTTCTGTTTGAGCGTTTTCAATCGGTGTATGACCCTGCTGTTACCTCTGTGATCGAAAATGCTTCTTCTCGAACGTTGGTAATTCGTGATGCTTCTTTGAATGCTAAGTTCACAGGCTCTGGTGATGTCTTTCTCGAAAACGTAGCTTCCGACCAACTAGTCTTTAATGGACAAAACGTTTGGGCACGACAACTCAATGTTGAGAACTTAGGAACCCATATTATTAACAATGGAGGAAATCTCTGGATCTTTGGGTTGAAAACTGAACGCGGTGGAACGTTAATCGAAACTAACGGCGGTGGAAAAACAGAGCTTCTGGGAGGACTGGCATACACCACTACGCCTGGTCCTGATGGCACTCAAAACTACCCCATGTTTATTAATAATGAATCTTCAATTTCAATCACCTTAGGTGAAGTCAACTTTGGGGCACCAGGCTATACAACCTTTTTCAGAGAAACGAGAGGAGGAGTTACCCGAAATCTACCAGCTAGCAGCTTATCCAATTACATTGCTGGAGGAAAGCATATTCCACTCTATGTGGGGTATTAGCGCAGATTCAATAAGTGGGTAGGCGCAATTAAATAAAAGATGGCGTGTGAATTGAAGAACAAAACCCAACGCCCGCATGAGTTTCGTATTGCTCGAATCATTCTACAAGTAATCAGGTTTGCGTATTTAGTGCAGCAAGTTATCAATCAGGTGAATTAGTTAATAAATACAACGGAAAACCTAGTCATTATGATTTTTCTGGAACATCTTTGGGGCTTACTTTTGTTACTGGTAATTGTGTTGGGTCCTGTGCCTATCTCTCTATGGCTATCCTCAATCAACCAGGATAAGAAGCTTCAATATAGTCTGGCAGATAACTTGCTTGTACTCTTGACTGTCTGGTGTGCAATCCAGATTTTTATTGCACTTACCTTAGGAGCCATTCATCAATTTTTTCTAATTCCAGTCATTGGGTTTGAATTAATATTGTTTTTAAGTGGAGCAGTTATACTATTTTTTAGTCAGAAGCTTTCGCCAAAGTTCTTATTCCAAAAATTATTCAGGTCTGATCTGTCGTTCAGTAGGGCTGAAGTCTTAATCCTGAGTTCTATTGCGTTAACTGGGGTAGTTTTATTAATCAAACTATTTACTGAAGTAATTATTGATTATGATTCACTTTGGTATCATTTGCCAATTATGGCGAGATGGTATCAGGAAGGTAGCTTTGTACGCCTTGATGAATTCCTAAACTCTGGTGACTGGGTGAGTGATGCAATTAGTTATTACCCTTTCAACTGGGAAATTCTATGCATCTTATTTGTAATGCCGTTTCAGGAAGATGCTTTGGTAGCCTTACCTAATTTGGTTGCCTACGCTATTCTCGGTTTGTCAATCTATTTACTCAGTCTGAGCATTGGTGCATCGAGGCTTTATAGCATGGCAGGGGCGTGCCTCGTTTTGACCATTCCGCTAATCATTCAGCATGTGAATTCGTTACATGTTGACTTGCCGTTTGCAGCTTTCTTTATGGTTGCTCTTTACTTTGTAATTTCTTTTAATCGCAGCCGATCGAGTGCATCCCACTTTTGCGATGAGTATAAGTGCTTAAGCCTAATTTTTGAA
>JACYLN010000019.1 GCA_015272515.1 Leptolyngbyaceae cyanobacterium C42_A2020_001
TGAGCAGAGCACCCTGCAACTACCGACTATTATCTCTTATTTCCCAACAGGTCTACTACATATCTTTGGCTACGCTGCCGTAGAGATATCCCAAACTTCTTGCTAGTGTACTTGTTCACAGACACTCCCTTAAAATCACAATCTGTACAAGCAATAGCATTGTAAGCCTTCTGCCTAACGGTAAAGTTGTGCGGCGGCCGACAAACTTGAATTCCCACCGATAATCTCTTTCCGGCTGCACCAACGAAGTGTTGGGCGGCTCTTTTGCATTAACGAGATCGCTCCCACACCTGCTGCCAGAGGTCAAGCCGTTGCTTGAGCGGATCAGTTCCGGCAGTAATACCGCTATTGGTGAACTGCATCAGGCGATCGACTGCCGGATTATGCTGTTCCCACATTGGTCGTCCCCCGCCATTTGGATTCCCTGTTTTACCAAATTGCGCCCAGTAGCCACTTGTCAGATCCGCCATTTGGCGATCGCTGGGTGTGACGGCAAAATTTGGGATGCCCTGAGCTAAGGGTTGAATTGCATCAGGCACATTGAAGGCAAAAGGAATCTCGCAGCCATGACGAGTGCCCATGTCTCGACCTCGCATCCCTTGGAACACATAGGCATAGCGATAGAGCCAAACGGGTTGACCAGCCTGCGCCATTTCAGATGTCAAGCGATGGAAACAAACATACACCTTACAAGAACCGCTACGATGATGTCTTCAGCCGAAACGACAAAGCAGCCCAACAACTTATTTATGCCGAAATTTTCTGGATAATCCGCTTAAGTAGGGCATTATCGAGAAGTTTTCTGCATACTTCACTCAAGTAGGATATTATCGAGAAATTTTCCACATAATATCCCTATGTAAAGTTGCTTAACCGAGTTCGAGAGGTCATATCCCCAATGGGACGAATCAACCCATACTCTTCTAATAAATTATTACGATGATGTATCCACGAATTCTATGGTGCCAGAGTGCGATCGCACCCTATTTTCGCAACTTAGCTTGAGCCGATTTCAGCATCACCTGAGCCTCAGTATAAACGGTCGTATCTTTTTGTACTTTCTTTAGTTCGCTGATAATTCTTTGCATCTCACTCACTTGTTGACGATTTAAGGCTTTTGCACTATCAGGAATGGATGCAATGAGAGATTGAGTGAGCTGCTGAGCGCGTTCATAGGATTCTACAGAGGTTTGTTCTTGGACTAATCTCAGCCGAGTGCTAGAAAGTTTCTGCTTGTATTTCTCCAGCAATTTTCGAGAGGCAACAAAATCAGGATCGTTTACCTCAATGGTGTTAATTTGGGCGATCGCGTCCTCCCAAAGTTTCACCGCTTCCTGCCATTCTGCTGCGGTTTGCACTGGCTTATTGGAGAACTTCTGCGCCGTTTCTGCCGCTAGTTTAGAGGCTTGAATTACACTGCCAGAACGCACATTGTCTGCCGTAAAGCCTGCCACCTGTTGAAAATCGCGCTCGTAAGCGATCAATTTCGTTCGAGCAGTTTTGCCTGCAAGCGTTTCAGAGGGCAGCGCCCGCAGGTCATCCATGCCCTGTTGCCATTGCGCCAGCACCGTTTGCTTTTGAGCAATGTCATTCACCTGTTGATACTGTTGTTTCGCAGTAGCGATCGTCTGCTCTGCTTCAGTTAATTTGGTTTGGGCATTCTTTTCTTGAAACAGCGTTGCCTGCATCCGTGCCACATTTTTGCGTGCCTGCTGAAACTCATCCAGCGTAAACCGCCAGCTACATTGAAACCAACTGCAATAGGTGCCGGGGTAGTAACCCAGGAACCAGACAGGCAAGGCATCCAGATGCTTTTGTGCCTGCTCGACTCTGGTAGCACCCAGTTCAAAATCTGCCGGACTGGTGGCTTGATTCACCAGTTGATCCGCTTGTTCCGTTGCCGCGATCGCCTGCCGATAGTTGTGATCCATGCTGATGAAACTGGGCAGCAGTACCATGGGCATCGTTTTTGCGACCGGGTATCGAATCATCGGGTAGGGCAAGTTGAGAACCCAAACACCGCCGACAATGCTTGTGAGCGCGATCGCCCCCCACTTGATCTGGTTGAGCAGTTTGGATGGCGGACGGTTGGCTTTTGCTGCCTTGCGTAACACTTTCTCATCGAAGTCGGGGAACAAATCGTCGAGCGAGTCTTTCAATTCCTCAACCGTTAAAGGATTTCCCGGTCTTGCACACAACTTTTCCAGGCGTTTCAGTGCAATTTCTTGTTGCACCTGACCAGCGGGGCTGCTAGCGCATCGGCGTTGAATCTCCGCTTTCAAAATTTCAAAGGCAGACTGATTGAGGCAAACCATGAGTTGAGATGGCAACTAGTTGGATAACTTCAGTATTCCCAGGTAGTAGTACCAAACCGTAAAAATTAAGTTCGTAAATCTAATTCGGAATAAACAAATCGACAATAAACGGCAGATGATCCGAATCAATATTGGCACCTACGCGAGTATCTCGAACTTGAATCTCTGGACTGACTAAAGCATGATCAATTGGAATCCACAGGAGAGGTTTGAGCGAGGCAAGCAGAGGATGGGTACTGGCAAACTGAGTTGGCGCGGGCCAGGTGGGTAAAATGCCATATCCTTGACGAGTATTTTTCAAGCCAGTCTTACTTTTGAGTCGTTTGTAATAGGGCGACCACATTGTTGTATTTAAGTCACCAATCAGGACAATTGGAGTTTTTTGCTTTTGAATGTAATCGGTGACTTGCTGGAGTTCAGCATTGCGAAATGCCGCAAGGCTAGGTAAGGGTGGAAGCGGATGAGTAGTGACCAGCATGGCTTTACGACCATTGACCGTGATGGTGGCAGAGATTAAATCCTGTTTCGCAGACCCGAAAAGGGTGGGATTTTCCAGCGGAATGCGGCTAAAAACAGCAATATCTTTAGGAGCTTCAAAGACATAGGGCATTTGAGTCTTGAGTGGTTCCAACGACTGTAGCCAATGCTCATCTCGTTCCTGAAACACGGCAATATCTGGTTTTTCAGCTTCGATCAACGCCAAAATTTTGTCAGGATTTTGATTTCGCACGTACAGGTTTGATAGCAGAATTCGCAGGTTATGCGATGGGGGCGCGATCGCCGATGGCACATACCAGGGCATGACTTCAACCAATTGCAGCGCCACGCAGAATAACGCAACTAACACCCAAGTGCGATGGCGTAATAAACCCAACGGCACTAGCAGCAGTGAGCTAAGCATCAAATACTGCACCTTGAAGTGACTGGTTAATTCCAGGTAAGGATGCCATGCAACCAGACTGAGTAACGAGACGAGCGTCAACAGGACAATACCGCTACCCAGTAGCCAGACCAGGTTGCGGACAAGGGGCAGTTTAGTTAAAGGATAAGATGGCATGAATAAACTGGGCGATCGCGACAGGATTAGCTACACCCAGTATTCCATCGACTCCTTAGAATCAGAGCTGACTTCATCAAAAAATGATGCCAAGATTACGCTGCTGCACTTAACACCGAATTACTGGCTAATTTGCCATCTTCCATGTGCACGATGCGATCGGCAACATCCAAAATCCGGTTGTCATGCGTTACCAGCAGAATCGTGCAGCCCTGCTCTTTTGCTAACGTTTGCATCAAGTTCACCACATCCCGCCCTGATTTACTGTCTAATGCGGCTGTCGGTTCATCTGCCAGCACAATTTTAGGATGGCTCACCAGGGCGCGGGCGATCGCCACTCGCTGTTTCTGCCCACCCGATAAATCGTCGGGATAATAGTTGAGCCGCTTGCCTAAGCCTACATGCTCCAGCATTTCTGCGGCTCGTTCATACATCACTTGCGAAGACAGATGATTGTGCAATTCCAAGCCCATTTTGACGTTCTGTACGGCAGTCAGACTGTTATGCAAGTTATGCGCCTGAAAAATGTAGCCGTTTTTTCGACGTGCAAATGTGAGTTGTGAGGCACTGGCTCCGCACAACTCTTGACCTAATACTTGCAAACTTCCAGACTGAGCTGAGCGTAATCCACCGACTAAGGTCAGCAATGTGGTTTTTCCTGAACCAGAAGGTCCAGTCATAATCACAATTTCACCTGCACAAATATCTAAACTGACATCAAATAAAACTTGCTTGCGGAGTTTATCTTGTCCAAAGAAGTGATTGAGATTTTGGATAGAGATGATAGGAGACATGGGTAATCCTTAAAACATATCAGCCGGATCAGCAGATTGCAGCTTGCGGGTGGCGATCGCACCCGAAATTATGCACATAATGATCGTCAGAATCAGCACCATAATGGCTCGTGAGGCAGTCATCATGATGGGCAGGGCGGTAGCATTTGCGGCGAGTTTATAAAGCCCAATTGGCAAAATGAAGCCAGGAATGAATCCTAGGAGAGCCAGAATAATCGCTTCTTCAAAGACAATCGCGAGTAGATATTGATTGCGATAGCCCATTGCTTTGAAGGTGGCATATTCTTTCAAATGACTATTGACATCCGTTGAAAGCACTTGATACACAATCACCACGCCCACAACAAATGCCATTGCGGTTCCCAATCCAAAAATGAATCCAATCGGACTTTCAGTTTTCCAAAAGCTTTCTTCAAACTCGATGTATTCTTTGTGCGTTAAAACCCGCACATCATTAGCAAGATGGGCTTCAAGCTGTGCTGCAACTTGTTTCGCATCATAGCCTGGTTCTAGTTTAATTAAGCCTAAACTGGCGCTAGCAGCTTCTCGACGCGGGAAGAAGTGTAAAAAGGTTTGGTCACTGGCGATGAGAATGCCATCGGCTCCAAAAGACGCACCTAAGGCGAATAATCCACCAATCGTGATCGTTCGGCGTTCAACTTCGGTGGTGGTTGGTTTGCCCTGCTCCACTTGCGCGATCGCTTGTTTGTAGTTGCCTCTAGAGTTGCGATCAAACAACACCTGATCCGGCAATTTGATCACGTTCAATTGCTGGTTCACTTCGGGTAGGTTCAGCGCTGGCTGATCGGGATTAAAGGCAATCACCTGAATCGAGGTGTCTTTGCGGGTGTCGGGATGTTTCCAGGTAATGACGTTGGAATAAAACGGTTCAGCCGATTGCACACCCGGAATATCTTTTGCCTGATACAGGCGACGACGAGAAAACGTTCCCAAATTTTGAGTATTCCGCGCCTGGGGACTGACTAACACAATATCGGCATCTAGAGCACGACTCAGTTTTGTGTTGCTGTCATACAATGCACTTTGAAAACCGAGTTGCATAAACATCAACACATCAGCAAAGGCAATCCCCGATAACGCCACGAGCAAGCGACTGCGTTCCTTACTCAGTTGCAGCCATCCTAGCGGAGTGCGGCGTTGAATTTGTTGAATCAGTCCTGTCATTGTTCAATTACCGCCGTGATTTGCAAGTTGGTAAATTTTTTGGCTTGTTGGCTCGATGCTGGATCTAACCCCACATGAACTTCCACGATGCGGCTGTCAATGTTGGTGCTGGGGTCCGTGTTAACGATAGTTTGTCGCTTCACCTGGGAATCAATCCGTTCAACTCTTCCCACCAGTTCACCGGGAATTGAATCGCTAGTGACTCGCACTCGTTGACCTGGTTTTACCTTGCTGATGTCGCTTTGATAGACTTCGGCGATCGCGTACATCTGTTGCGTTTTACCAATCTCAGCAATGCCCTCATTAGAAACAACTTCCCCAGCGCGAGTGTGAATCGCTAAGACCTCGCCATCCATCGGCGATCGCACATAGGCTTGATCCAAATCTGCTTTTGCCCGGTTCATTGCTGCAACAGCGCGATCCACTTCCGCCTGATTCGCCCGCACATCCACCGGACGTACTTCTGCAATCCGCTCCAGGTTCGCCTGCGCCTGGTTCAGTTGCGCGGGACTGGTCGATCGAATGCGACCTAAGACTGCTTCAGCTTCTTGCACACTTCTTCGAGCCGTGTCTAGTGCTAAACGTCGCCGATCCAGATCAGACGAGGAAATCGCACCTTCTTGATACAGAGACTGATAGCGGTTAAATTCCGTTTCAGCATTTTGCAACTCCGAGGTTAAACGGGCAACCGTTGCTGATTGAGCATTAATATCCCCCTGCCGCTGCGCCTCTAGCCGAGCAATTTCAGCCCGTTGGGCATTAATTTCGCCTTGCTTGGCTCCGGCTTGAGTGATCGCAAGCTTTGCCTGTGCCACTTTCACATCTTCTTGTGCTTGTTCGTAGGCTGCCTGCAAGCGATCGCGGCTATCCAAAATCGCAACCACTTGTCCCGTTTTGACGCGATCGCCCTCCCGCACCAGCAATTGCTCCACCCGGTTGCCATTGTTTGACGTGGGAGCCGATAGTTTTATGACTTCGCCCTGGGGTTCCAGTCTCCCCAAAGCCGTAACCGTTGTGATTTTGGCTGGAGTGACCGCTGCCGACTGACTTGCTGCTTGCTGAGTAGACTGCGATCGCCAAACTCCATACCCTGCACTGCCAGCAACCAAAACCAGCGTAGTAGCCGCAAATCCGACCCAGCGACGGGTTTTCGTCTGAGAAATGCTGTCAAGCGAACTTTGCAGCATGGGTAAACTCCTGAACGCTATTTAGGATTAAACGAAACAGTTTCGTTTCGCATAAATCTAAACTAAACTGTTTCGTTTCGTGGTGTCAAGAGGTATGATGGGAGGAGTCAGGAGGTAAGGGAGATGAGGGAGGGGCGGTGTTTTATACCTATCTGCCTGGAAGTCAGAAGGATTTGAGATTACCCAATCCCCAATCTTCAATCTCTAATTATTCAATTCCTCCCCATCTCCCTCTTCCCCAACCTCCCCATCTCCCTCACCCCCAATCCCCGCTACCTCATCATTTCCCCCCTGTCATGACCACCGCCCGCGATTTATCTCCCGAAAAAACGCAAGCCATCCTGGATGGAGCCATGCAAGAGTTTTTGGAGCATGGTTATGCAGGAGCCAGGGTGGATAAAATCGTGATGGCAGCAGGAGTGTCTAAAGCAACGGTATATCGCCACTTTCCTGATAAAGAAGCCTTGTTTACGGCGCTGATTCAGCGGATGGCAGTGAGAAAAGAACTATTCCAGATGCAAAACCTGCAATCGTTGGATGAAGAGCCAGTCGTTTTCCTAAAAAAATACGCAACTGGAATGCTGGATAATGTAGCGGGCGACCCACAAGTTCTGACGTTTCTGCGAATGATGATTGGCGAATCAGGGCGCTTCCCAGCGTTGGCGCGAGCCTTTGTCAAGAACATTGAGAAACCTAGTTTGGATTTACTCACGAAATATTTTGCGTCTCATCCCAAACTCAACATTGCCGATCCTGAAGTGGCGGCACGAGCATTCATTGGCACGCTGATTCATTTCGTCATGTTGAGGTATGTGTTGCATGGGGAGGATATTGTGCCAATTGAGCGCGATCGCCTGTTGGATAGCCTCCTTGCTCTTCTTCTTCAGTCAAACACAGTGCAGGATCAGTCAGCTTCATAGGAAAAGCTATCGCCCTTGCAGTCAAGAGCGATAGCGGGTTCAAGCAAAAGTCACTCAGTTAGTGATGACCATTGCCATTCCGGTGACCATTACCATTACCATTGCCATTCCGGTGACCATTACCATTACCATTACCATTGCCATTCCGGTGACCATTACCATTGCCATTGCGAATGGGAGTACCGCAAGGGTAGGTAGCAACCACGAGTTCGCGGGCGGGTGTTTCTTCCAGTTCTGAGACTTTGACTGGAGAAGCCACAAAATGATTCGGATCGGCTTTGGCAGCCAGGTAATCAGCCTGTAGCTTAGCAACCATCTCTTCCCGACGGTCATACAACCGCTTGAGGGGACGGGCCTCGCACTGGTTGATGACGTAGGCGGTCATGATCGGTAGCGCGATCGTGCTGTCGGTGTAGCAAACGATGGTGTTGGGCAGCTCCTCGGGATCCACCTTGCCCCAGCTCACAGCTTCGTTAGGGGTTGCGCCGGAAAGTCCACCCGTATCGGGGCGAGCATCAGTGATTTGAATGAAGAAGTCGTGCCCCCGTTCTTCCAAACCCAACACTTCATGCAACTGAGGCTGAGTTTGCAGCATGAAGTTCTTAGGACTGCCACCACCAATGATTAAAGCGGCGCTCTTGCCTTCCACATCTGGATTACCTGTGTCACGAGCAGCGTAGGCGATCGCAGCCGTCTCATTCACATCCAGAGAGGGATCAATCACCAACTTGTACCCTTCCAACGACAAAGCCGCCACATTCATGCCAATCGAGCTGTCGCCCGGAGATGATGTGTAAATGGGCACACCGCACTCATACGCCGTCGCCAATAGGCAGGAGTTTTTCACGCCCACTTGCTTTTCCACCTCGCGCACGTATTTACCCAGCAAATGGTGGAATTCAGCAGTGCCCATGCGATGTTGAAAGGGTTCTGCTTTCAAGATCTCCCGAATAAACGCATCCGTTTCTAGTAGTACGTCGTACCCAAACACAATGTCGTAAATCCGAATCCGCCCTTCTTGCCGCAGTTTCACGTCATCCAAAAAGGGACTGCTGGCAAACAAATCCAACCCTAGCCCGTAGTGAATATCGTGATACAGATTTGCGCCCGTGCTGATAATCCAATCAACAAAACCATTGCGGATCAAAGGAGCCAGAACCGACACGCCAAATCCAGCAGGAGTCATGGCACCGGAAAGGCTAAGCCCAACCGTTACGCCGTCTGTCATCACTTCGCGAGACAAAAGGTGACAAATTTCTCGCAAACGTGCCGAGTTATAGGCAGTGAAATAACCATCAATCAAGTCAACCACGCTGATTTCCGCAGGCATGGGGGAGGGTGCGATTTTACGGCTGAGCAATTTTGACATTTTTCAACTCCAATCAGGATGAACAGCATAAAGAAATGGGTAAGTGAATAACCGCACCAACACGGTGTTTAGCCCTTTAAAGCGATCTCCGTTTGCAGCAAGCTCAACCCCAACCGGGGCTAGGTAAAGTCAGCACTTGAGCGATCGCAAGCCACACAGCTAGCTTTCCCAAGTTGACCCGTCAAACCGAGGCGCTGACGATATCTGCAACGGTTCCATGAAGTCATCAGCAAGCAAACTCACACGCCGCCTCAAATCAACCGCGCCAGATTGAACTTCGCGTCACAAATGCCGCTTGCGAAGTTAAGCCACAGCAACGAGATCCACTTGACTATTTGAGTTAAAAAATTCTCCTTGAGAGAACTCGACCGACCGAGTTCGCCTAGTTCACCCAACCAGTCAGACAGGAGGACTGGCTTTCGTGAAATGCGAACCTCAAAGTTACAGGTCGGTCAGCTCATACTGGGAGCTTCACACCGATCTGCCCAGGATAGCGCGGGGTCACACTGCCGTTTCCGCTTAAGTTTCATTTCCAGATACCACAGTAAATGGTATCCAGTCAGGAAATGGAGTTTCAACGCTTCGTGTATCCTTCAGACATAACATTCTTAATTTAGCATTAATAGTTTGTAAAACATTCGTTGAAATGGGTGATTCACTTCATTTTTATATGTAGCCTACAATACATTTCAGGACGCGATCGCTTTTGGCGGCAGAAGTCACATAACCATCAAAATGCATCCCAGCGTATTTCTACCAACTTGAGTAGCCACTTAAGAGAGACAGCAATATGCAAAGTACCAACTGCACTAGGCTTCGCCAAGAGAACCAGTTCCAAACCCGACAGCACTTTTCCTTAGAAAGCGGCAAGCTCCTCCGCACCTCTACTGCTATCCCTTATTCCTGATCACCGCTGTTCTCCCAATCGGGATACAGTTGTCAATCAGCTCCACTACTGATTCAGATGGTCACTGCTATTCAAATGACCAACCGTGCCGATTTTGAGCAAAATTAGGACAATGACTCATTCAAAATGTAAAATTAAAAGTGGTAAAGTTTTAGTGTAAACCATCTTGAATTTTCAACTTTTTTAATTAGTTCTCATTCCTTAGTGCAATCAGGCTTCTTTCTTGCATACAGATTAGACTCATACAAAACCTGATTGAGGAACTTTCAAAGGAAAGATTGGACTCCATTTTAACAACTCAAGCACTTAGTTGAATTTACGGCCAAGAAATCTACAATGAAGTAGTTGTTCCTACCAATTCTGTCTTCAACTATTCATTGAACGATATAACCAGTGCAGATATAGTCCTCCTCATTCTTGGGAGACTTCGTTATGGGTCACTCTTCTTTGTACCAATGGTCAACCCGTGCTGTTGAAGATCAGCACTGGCCCACGTTTGAGGAAATTTTGAGGCGGTTGCACCAGGAAGGAATTTATCTGCACCCCCACCAACTTGCAACGTTTTTTGTCTGGCACGGCTTACCAGTTGATTTGAGGTATGTTCCCGCTGGCTTACAACAGCGCGCTGCCAAAATCAACGACAATTATTTAGGGGATATGGCTCGTTTTGAAGCATTGAATGAACCGCTCTGGTATTCTGGTTCTCTCCACTAACCACCTCCTTGCACTATTCTTATAACCGTTCTTAGTGGTACAAAAGAACCCTTTATCTTCTATCCTCTGAGCAAAAATCTATCCCTCAATGAATCGAGAATTGTTATATGGATGAATCTTTGAAATTAACCAACGCCATCACTGAGACAAATCAAGGCTTGACGAGTGACCAGTACAAGCAAAAAATGCAACGCCGCAAGGAAGTTCAGGAGCAACGCCTGGCGAACATGAAGACCGAAAAAGGCTTGGTCATTGTGCACACGGGCAATGGCAAAGGTAAAACCACTGCGGCGTTGGGAATGGTGCTGCGATCGCTGGGGCATGGGCATCGGGTGGCGATCGTCCAGTTCATTAAAGGAGCCTGGGAACCCGCCGAAAAAGCAGCATTTGCACCGTGGACCGTTACACGAGAAAACCAATCACCTCAGTTAGAATTTCATGCAATGGGCGAAGGTTTCACCTGGGAAACGCAAGATCGAGACCGCGATACCCAACTGGCACAAACCGCCTGGGACAAAGCCCTTTCCTTCATCACCCATCCCGACGTAAAGTTAACCTTGCTAGATGAAGTCAACGTTGCCCTCAAACTGGGTTATCTCACTCCTCAACAAGTCATCACCGGACTTCAGCAAAAACCTGCCCATTCTCACGTCATCCTCACCGGACGCGGTGCCCCCCAAGCCTTGATCGACCATGCCGACCTTGTCACCGAAATGACCCTGGTCAAACATCCCTTCCGCGAACAAGGCATCAAAGCCCAACCCGGCATCGAGTTCTAATTCCCCTTCCCCCTCTTCCCCACCCTCCTTCTCTCCCATGCCCAGCGAAGCGATCGAAATCCTCTCTGCCGAAGAGATCCGCCGTACCCTCACCCGCCTTGCATCTGAAGTGATTGAGCGATCGGGCGATTTATCGAAACTCGTCTTGCTGGGTGTGTTTACTCGGGGGGTGCCGCTGGCGCAAATGTTGGCAAAGCAGATTGAATTGTTGGAACAGGTGAAGGTGCCATTGGGCGCGATCGATATTACGTTTTACCGGGATGATCTTGATACCATTGGCATTCGCACCCCCAACAAAACCAATATTCCCTTTGATCTTTCTGGTAAAACCGTGGTGCTGGTAGATGACGTAATTTTCAAAGGACGCACTGCTCGCGCCGCCCTGGAAGCGGTGAAAGATTACGGTAGACCTACCGTGGTTCGCCTTGCTGTGCTAGTCGATCGCGGACATCGAGAACTCCCCATTCACCCCGACTTCACCGGAAAACTACTGCCTACTGCGAAGGAAGAAACGGTCAAAGTCTATGTGCAGGAGTTGGATGGACGCGATGCAGTGGAACTTTTGAAATCTTGAATTGGGCATGGGGGTTAGGGTATAGGGTATAGGGTGTAGACCATTGAGCTTCTTTCCATGAACCCATCGGTAGAAACCCAGGTTCGCAAAGCCGACCATTTGCGCGTGTGCCTGGAGGAAGATGTACAGTTTCGGGAGACTTCGAGTGGATTGGAGCGCTACCGATTCATTCACTGTTGCTTGCCAGAACTGGACTTTAATGACGTTGATTTAACCACAAGCTTTTTAGGTAAAACCCTATCGGCTCCCCTGCTGATTTCCTCCATGACTGGAGGCACGGATCAAGCCAAGCTCATCAATTTTCGGCTGGCGGCGGCGGCTCAACAGCATCAATTGGCGATGGGGATAGGCTCACAGCGCGTAGCCGTGGAAAATCCAGATGTGGCAATGACGTTTGCGGTGCGATCGCTGGCACCGGATATTTTGCTGTTTGCCAATATTGGCGCTGTGCAGCTTAATTATCAGTACGGGCTGGATGAGTGCCGCAAGATTGTAGATTTGCTAGAAGCCGATGCCTTGATTCTGCATCTGAATGTGCTGCAAGAGTGTGTGCAAACGAAGGGTGATAAGAACTTTCGGGGATTGCTCGACAAAATCGCCATGCTTTGTGAAGAGCTTCCAGTTCCGGTGATTGCTAAGGAAGTGGGAAATGGCATTTCGGGAATGATGGCAAAACGCTTGATTGAAGCTGGAGTTGCCGTCATCGACGTAGCAGGCGCGGGAGGTACTTCCTGGGCAAAGGTAGAAGGGGAACGGGCAAACGATTTGCGGCAACGCCGACTCGGACAGACTTTTGCCGATTGGGGCATTCCCACTGCCGAGTGCATCACCGCCATTCGCGCGATCGCGCCCACAATTCCTCTGATCGCCTCTGGTGGGTTACGCAATGGCTTAGATGCGGCAAAAGCGATCGCCCTCGGTGCCGACCTCGCAGGTATGGCACTCCCCTTCCTCAAAGCCGCTAACGAATCAGAAGAAGTCCTTCATGCCCTGATTGCAATCCTTAAAGAAGAACTAGCAGTAACCTTATTCTGCACCGGGAACGCCGCGATCGCAGACTTAAAAACATCAGATGCACTGAGGAAAACGGGAATCGGGGATGGGGTGTAGAGAGGCAACCAATGTATACATTACAGAGCAGTTCTGGCTTTGTGCCAAATGAAGCGCATTAGTAAAATTCATGCCATTCTCATGCCATTGCAGGACTTGTACCACCAAACTTCCATTTATGAGCTGGCCATTAGGCAAACCGAGAAGGTTTCTCAATGCTTTTCAACCCCGATCATGCCATTGCTCCACCATTCCTAGACGAATCGCATCTTCTAAATTATGTAAGCTCTTGGGACTTCCTCTGCATTTCAAACATCCTGCAACCTCTGCTAAATTCGTTTCCCTATCACCCGTTACCCGTTACTCATGTGCCTTCACCTATAGAGTGGGATTACTACGACAAACTCAGGGGTTATCCACACCGGACTTCTTCAGCCAGATTTGACAGGATGAAAGGTGTAATCGGAGGGTAACCAATCATGAAATTTTCAATCGAGTCACTGTACAACTGGTATCGCGATACGCTTCGCAATCCTAAATATCGCTGGTGGATCATTGGTGGATCGTTGCTGTATCTCTTAAGCCCCATTGATATCTCCCCCGATATTTTCCCAGTCATTGGCTGGATTGATGATGGGGTGATTGCAACGCTCTTGGTCGCAGAAGTTTCTTCAATGCTGCTCGATCGCTTGAAAGTTGGTAAAAGTTCTAGCGCAACCGAATCCTCAACAACTGCACAAGTATCTGAGCCAGATAGCACCGTTGATGTCAATGCGGTGTCAGTGAAGTAAGCCATAACTCAACACACCTGAGTTACCCCTGACGATTAGCAACACGCAAGCAATCGTCAGGGGTAAAACGTATGAGTTGATGAAGCGGCTATGTTCAACAATTCATTTCAGCGCTCAAAAAAGTTGCGTCAATCTGGGGTGCATCGGGTAGGCTAGTGTGCGTAGAGTCAAGCAAACAAACGCTTGTACAGGTTCGAGGCGAGAATGACCTACTCACCGAGCTATCAGCCATCTGGATATTACCAGCCCTCCATTCTAGAGTTGGCACGTCAAGGAAATTTTCGTGCGATCGCCTACTGGATTAACAGCATCCTGGGGCCGCAGGGAATTTACGTACAAACAGATATTGGACGAGCGGGTTGCTTGAATATCATGGTGAATTTCCCTCGCACCAAGCATCCGCAAGCGTGTATCAAGGCGCGGCAGCGGTTGGTGCGGCATATCTGCTATCGCCTCTGGACACTAAACTCAAAAGCGATTCGGGATGTGCGGATCATGGCGCGAGTGACCGGACAGCGAGAAATTCTTTGGCGGCAGTCGATTCGCATTAGCACCCCGGCAAATACTGGGCAAGCACTCCGCCGCAAAAAGCCTTTGAGTGCAAAAGCTCGGAATGTGAAACAAGAACGATTTCAACTTTTGCGGTCATTTTTAGTAGGCAGATTGGCGATCGCAGGCTTTCTTTTCTGCTATTGGATTATTTACCTGGAAGCCACCGGGCAGCAAACGGCTGAGCAACCGTCTGTTGCAGTTACGCCTGCTCCAGAACAGGTGCAAAACGTCAACCAAACCACTGCTCAAACATCTGAAAAAACCGCGATCGCCCACACCCGTCAACAACCGCAGAACTTAGTCTTTACGGTGCCACCTCAATTTCAAGGGCAAATTATTCACGAAGCAACCCCTCCCGCCAATGCAGAGAAAGTCGTGGCACTCACATTTGATGATGGTCCCTGGAAACAAACCACTCAGCAAGTTTTAGACATCCTCAAGCAAAACAGCATCAAAGCTACGTTCTATTTTGTGGGGCAGGCAATTCAAGAAAACCCCGAAATGGCGAAGAAAGTGGTGGAAGAAGGGCACGCGGTTGGTAACCACACTTGGCAGCACCTGATGGACAATATGGATGCTGCCACCGCAGCTCAGGAATTGGGGAATGCGGCTCGTCTGATTTATGAAGCAACGGGGGGAGTTCGTACCTATCTGATGCGCCCACCGGGCGGTAACCTTACCGGCGAGTTGGCAAATTATGCCAAACAACAGGGCTACATGGTTACTATGTGGTCGGCCGATTCTCACGATTACTACGTTTCTGCGCCACTCATTGTGGACAATGTTCTTACCAATGTGAAGCCAGGTGGAATTGTGTTGATGCATGATGGTGGCGGCGATCGCAGCGCCACTGTTGAAGCATTACCTCAAGTTATTTCTGCTCTTCAACGCCAGGGCTACAAATTTGTCACCATCCCAGAACTGATGGAATTGCAGGCAAAATGGGCAGCGCAACAACCGCCCACGCCCAATCCAGGAGCCGAAGCCACACCTGCCAACCCTGCCGCTGATTCAGCCTATCCCAGCAATCCATCTCCCATGGAGCAGCCATCCGTGCAACCACCACCCACAGTTCAGCCACCAGCGGCGAGCGACAGTCAACCCGCTGTGGGCAATCCGTCTGCTGTTGAAACTCAGCCCACCATCCCTTCTGCACCTGCATTCACAACGCCAAGCGCTCCTGGAACCGAAATTCCCGCCGCCCCACCGCTTACGCAGGAAAATGGCACCACTCCGGCTCACCCGTCTCCCTTGATGCAGGATGCTGGGACAATGCCCGTTGAGCCTGTTAGTGAAACTGCAAACGCCTTCCATGCCCCCTGAACCCCATGTCAGCATCGCATCCTTCGCCTGTGCCCTGTCTGATTTGGTCGCACACTCTAAGCAAACTGGGAACCCGGAAACCATTTTTAGCCTGGAGGAGCCATTATTTTTATCTATAAAAGTGGAATTTTCCGGTTCAGGGGCGATCGCCCTCATGCCTTTGCAACTGTCTATCCTGGTTGAGTTCTATGCCAAAGCTCGTAAACGTAGCGAAGATTTGGAACTTGGCAGTGCGACGCTACCAACCCGTGCCAAACAGTTCATCTACACACCAACGCTTGCCATCCCAATCGGGTTAGGATCGCTAGCGGTTTTACCTGATAAAGCTTACACAATTTCTGCACTTGTCCGGATTGGAGCCAAAGGGCATCCAGCATTGATTACTGGTTTCGTTGAAGGGCTTTTCATTCAAACGTATGAGTAAAACTCTGCCATGATGCAGGAGTGAATGAATGCCGTACAAGGAGAAACATGACACCTGTAAATCTAAAACGCTTTACATGGGTTTCTTTAACGTTGTTATTCCTTTGCTACACCTGGTTTGGCTGGTATCTAGCAGGGTTACAGACTCAACCTGCGTGGCTCCCCTCTGCCTGCTATCAGTTGCTGAGCGCTCCAACCCAGCGGGCAACCGTTCCAGATTCACCAGATTCGACCCAACCAAGCACTATATCGACTCCCAATCAAGTTCCTGAAACAGCGATCGCGCCTTCCTCCCAAACTGCGGAACTTCAACCAGCCAAACCCCTGGAATCATCAACGTCACCTCAAAAACCTCCCCATTTGGCGAATCAACCCAGCCAACCAGCAGTTTCTAGTTTCAGCCGCTCAACCTGTGATTTTGTAATTCAGCACAATTTGCCCGCTGGGTTTCTGGCAGTGAGTTGGGTGTTCCTGTCTTCAATGGCATTCATTTCACCCCTAACAAGTTTTAGTGGTTTTATCAGTCGTTGGTTTAAATCAGACACAGTGGCAATGCTGACCCTATTTATGCTGGCAGGGATGGCGGCAGTGATTCTTTATTGGCTACACCTGTTTCTGCAAATTTTGACGATTTTAGCAACTGATGTGCTGGCTAGGATCGATATTCAATGTCTTGGGTTGAGCGGGATACAAGCCTTTTGGATTCTTGTTTCAATTTCCTTAACTGGACTCGTGAGCGGTTGGATAGGCAACGCAATTTTTTGAAATAAAAAAGCAGCCAGTGAGGCTGCTAACTAGTATCAGTGCATGAGGTGTAGTCTTATCGTATGAACAAATCTTACCTATCATTACCTGGTTACTATTTTGGATACACTCTCACTTTTCCAAAGGACAATCAATTAATCGTCACAGTCATGAACATTCCTTTGGAAAAACTTGCCATACTAAATTCAACAAGCGTTTAACTGTACCTCTATGCCCTGCGGTAGCTCGACTGCGGGGCAGTTTTATTTTTAGTTTGTCTCGCTTAACACGGCTTGTAAGCGGCTTCTAAATTCTCCTTTGGGATGGCCGCCTTTTACTTCTCCAATAATCTTAAAGTCATCCCCTTCGGGAGAATCGCAAATAATATAAGTGGGCCAACCCATTTCTGCTTTATCAGGATACTGCGTCAACAAAATCTTGCGGTATTTGCGATAGGTGGCAGTGTCCTGCATTTTACAATCAACAAACTGCAACCCCAATTCTTCGACCACTTTTTGGTCATAAAACGACATTTTGTGGCAAATTCCACAGTCTTCTGAAGAGAATTTGATGACGGCACGTTCCATATCTTTGGCATCTCCAAATGGCTACTTTTTCTATCCATCAGAAAGTTGATGTAGACCAAGCATTTCAGCGGTTTACCTGGATCTAATCTTTCTGATTAAAGCTATATTTTACGCCGTTGAGGGATGAGAAAACCCCAACTCATTACTGGGTTGGGGTGCCAAATCAGGGTGCATCTACCACCTACTGAATTCCCGTGCAAAGCGATCGCATCCGGAGAGTTTTGTGGAGAAACCTTGAAGCTTGTCCAGTGTGGCTTGAAGTTTCAGTAACGTTTTTATCAGAACAGGCGGGTGCAGAGGTCTGCGTGTCAGCATACATAAAGTGCACAGGATGCCACTTCACGAAACTTTAATAAGCGGCTCATCAGAATTGCTGAATTGCCTGGGATGAGCGAGAGTGGAGAAAGGTTCCAAATCACTCACGTTATCTATCAATCTAGGGTTTGCTTTCTGCCAGTTAAATCTGGGTACACTGAGAGACGGTCAGTTGACTCAGTAATTTCAAATTCAGCCTGATACATCCTTTCAACCGTTGATTTAGGAAAAAGGGACGATACAGTTCAACAGTCGAAGCTTCTCTGGAAGACTGTACGTCATTGTAAGCAGGCAGCGCATCCACCGTTTTCTGGGAGGGGCATTGTGACCCAGGAATTTCATCTCTCTGTAACGCCAATTCGCGATAACGAGTATTTGGTACGAACTGAACAGGTCGCACCTGGCGTGCCATTGGCAGAAGAGCAAGTGGTTTGGCACATTGACGACTGGCTGACTGAGGCAGGTCTGTTAATGGGTGATCCGTTGATGGGGCTATTGCGAAGCGGAACTGGTTCTCATACAGGCTTCTCTCAAATCGGTCCGTCGGCTTTTTCATCTCCCAACCAAAGTAAAGTTGCCGCTAATTTAGTGGCGTTTGGACAGCGCCTGTACAATGCCCTATTTCAAGGAACAATTCGAGACAGTTGGATGATGGCGCAGGGCATTGCTCAACATCAACATCATCGTCTGCGGTTTCGCTTGGGGTTAAAGAGTACAAAACTACATCGATTACCGTGGGAGGTGTTGTATGCAGGCGATCGCCCCCTGGCAACGGGCACAGAGGTTATCTTTTCTCGCTATCACTCCAGTTTTTCAGTTCTAAAATCCCACCAACCGTTTCGCAAAGCTATTACAGGAGATCCCAACCAGTCGCTCAAAATCCTGATGGTGTTGTCTGCTCCTAGCGACCAGGAAGTGTTGGCGCTGAAGCAAGAAGCTGCCCACCTTCAGCAAGAACTCCAAGCAACGACGCAAGCAGGGACGGGGCAATTCTCTGCGATCGAACTCACAATTCTAGAGCAACCCGGCCGTGAGCAACTTACCCAGGCCCTAGAGCACAATCATTACCAGGTGTTGCACTACGCCGGACATAGCGACCTGAGTGCCGCAGGTGGTAGCCTTTATCTGGTCAATAGCAAAACTGGGCTAACGGAGGTGTTGAGTGGAGAAGATCTCGCTGGCTTGCTGGTCAATAATGGTGTTCGGATGGCGGTGTTCAACTCCTGTCGCGGAGTTTACACAGCAACATCTGAGGCTGGGCAATCGGGCGAGGGAAATTTGGCGGAATCGCTGGTCAGACGAGGCATTCCGGCAGTTCTGGCAATGGCAGAGCGAATTCCAGACGATGTAGCGCTGAATTTGAGTCGGTTGTTTTACCGTAATTTGAAGCAGTCTTACCCGATTGACTTGAGCTTGAGCCGCACGCGTCAGGGGTTAGTGTCTTCCTATGGTTCCGACCAACTCTACTGGGCACTGCCGATCCTGTACCTACATCCAGAGTTTGATGGGTTTCTCCAGCCCTTAACAGGCGCTTCTAATCAGACGGTTGAGCTACCTACGGCTGGAGCGGGCTACAACGGTTTCTATAACACCTCAGACTACGGAGGATTGGGAGCTGAGGCGGATGGTGTTGGAGTAGAAAATGGGCGATCGCTCGATCTGCCAGCGCCTGCATCCAACCCTTTTTACAACAGCACTGTTTCCCTGGATGACGAAATTCCTGATTTTGATGAATTAGAATTTGACGACCCCGACCCTCCCGAAGAAGAGCGAGTGGCCCAACTCGTCCATGAACTTTCCCACAGCCCAACCCTGTTGGAACTGGAAGAACCGATACTGCCTGCGTCATCATCTGAGAATCTGCTGCCAACGCCAAAGGCTGCACCTGGGAAGGATGATTATTTTCAACCTCTGGGATCCTCGCACTATGGGGCACCTGCGGTTTCTAGCAATGTCCGCTCTGGCAGTGTCTCTTCACTCAACTCGCTGCCTGCTGACAGCCGATTTGGAGTAAGCGACAGCAAAGTTTACTCTGAGCTGGAAAATGTGTTAGCGGATATGGGTGGTCTGACGGATGAAATCACGGCGGGTAGCCGGGCTGTGCAAGAGAACCCAAACAGCGTGGAAGCTTACACGAACCTGGGCTGGGCACTTTATCAAAAAGGCTATTTCACAGAAGCTATTGCAGCTTATAACCAGGCAATTCGGCTCGATTCTGGCTGCGCGATCGCCTTCAATCGATTGGGCTTGGCATTTTACCAACAGGGCAAAGTGGATGAAGCGGTTAAAGCGTACAATCGCGCCGTTCAACTTGACCCCACCCTCACCGAAGCCAGCACCAATTTGCGGAATGCCCTGAATGATCCGGGAAATCCCCAAATCCCAGTGTTACCTCAGCCGCCCCAGTCTCAACCACACTCAAAGCTTGAGGCGGTTCCCCATTCATCTCGTAAATGGTGGCTCTGGGGTGGGGTTGGGGCGATCGCACTCATAACTCTATTAGGCGGCTGGTTCTACTGGGATAAATTGGCTCCCTTCCTGCCGCTGCCCAACTTTTCCACTCCAGCATCGCCAGAAGCGAACTCGCTAAAAAATCTAACTCCGGCTGCTCTCAGTACGCTTGCAACCGAGCAACTGCAAAAAGGTAACATCGCAGAAGCCGAGAAGGCGATCGCGGCGTTGCTTGATCAGCCCAACCTGTTAGAAGACGCTGACCGGGTATTACAAAAAGTGCCCAGCCAATATACTAACGAGCCAGCGATCGCCTTCTTGAAAGGGCGGGTAGCCTGGCAACGGTGGCTCAAACAACCCAATACGAGCGCTGAAACCGCACGAGCATTGTGGGAGCAAGCGGCAACCGCCCAACCCACTCCCCAACGTCAAAATGCTCTAGGGTTTGCCTACTACGCCCAGGGCAAAGTGGATCGGGCAGAAGGGGCGTGGCTAACATCCCTGCGACTTTCCGGCAGCAATGCCGACCCCACCCAAACACCTCAAATCGCTGCACCGCTCAAGCCAGAAATCCTAACCGCATACGCGGGGTTAGCCCTAACTGCCATGAAATCAGCAGAAACCCAACCCGCGAACCAACAAGCAATTTTGCGGGATGCGGCGCTCAAACGCCGTCAAGTGGTCTTGCAGAATGATGCAGTCAACTTTCGCCCAGAAGCCTTAGCCCTGCCCCAAAACTGGATGTGGTCCGAAAAGGCGATTCAGGATTGGGAAAGTCTTTTGAAGCAATGAATTTACCAGCGTGGAACCCTTCAAAGCCAGGATTTAATTGACTTACGTTTCCGCAAATCAACTGACTCTGCCAGACGAGGTTCGTGCCAGTCTAAGGGATGAACATGATCCGCTGGAACCACAGTCACTGGAGCTTCAGAGGTTTGTGGTCGCACGCTCGATCGCACCGATCGCATCGTTGAAGTAGGCTGAGGCAACGGGTGCCGCGCCCGTCCTGTTGGACCTGAATAAGCTTGGTTTGATCGTCCCGAAGCTGTGATCCCGACTTGCGGGAAAACAGCATCCACTTGCGGAGACCATCCGGCAAAAAATGCTTCTTGCAGTGAGTAGGGCTTCAGTCGCTTAGGTTGACGATTGACCGGCTTAGGCGGACGGGCGGTGGGCTGCGACCCTGAGCGCTTGGCTCGCCGCTTTGGTCTCGCTGGCGCAGGTGCAGCGACAACCTGCCGTACAGTTTTCCGTACAGGTTGCCCCGATGCTTGCCGCACTAGGCGCGGTCGGGATGCAGCAGGAGACAATTGCCGAGAGACCAGAAAAGAACCAGCGGTACAGGTCACCGCGATCGCCCCAAACAGCCAGAAAGGCACTTTCCCTTTTTGTTCCAATGGCTGAGTTGCGACAACTGAATCAGACCCGATGGCGATCGCCGAAACGCTACGACGCTCTGACGCATTAGGACTCATCAAACTACCAACTGCCACAACCCCAATCAGAAAAACTGATACCCAAACGCCTCCCCAAAATGCCATCGGGCGAGTTTGCAGGAGATGATTGAACCATCGCATCACAGTATCACTCGTTGCTCGATTGGAAACAACAGAACGAGTAACAGATGGGGAAGGAGTGGCTTGAGGGTGAGCGGAGTTCTGTTCCATACAATCCATCTTGATGAATCGCCGCCATGATAGCTGTAATTCTACTAAATGCAACCAGAAAGCCGCTATCACCTGGGGAGATATATGGCGTTACTGTAAAGATTTGACACAGAAGACTCGGTTAGTCCTTAGACTGGAATCAGAATGAGACTTTAATCCGGTTACGACTACTCTCATGGATTCTTCACTGGCAGACCTGACCAACCTCCGTGAAAATAAACTTCGCCAAACACTGTTGGGAAAGCTCTGCGGCACAAAGCAGCGGTTTCGCGATCGCTACGAGATTTTGAAGATCTTGGGGCGAGGCGGCTTTGGAGTCACATTTTTAGCGCGGGATGTTGCATTACCAGGACAGCCCCTTTGTGTGATTAAGCAACTTTGCCCCAAAGTCAATGACCCTGCAGCATTAAGCCGAGCACGGCAGCGCTTTGAGCAAGAAGCCAAAACTCTGGCAAAACTCGGAAATCATGCCCAAATCCCTCTCCTGCTGGACTATTTTGAACTGGATGGGGAATTTTACCTGGTGCAAGAGTTTGTTAGAGGCTCCACACTGGCGAAAGAAGTCCGACGGAAAGGACCATTCTCAGAAGCGCAGGTCAAACAGTTTTTGTGGGAATTTCTGCCCCTGCTGCAATACATTCACGGTAAAAACGTGATTCATCGAGACATTAAGCCCACCAATCTAATCCGCTGCAAAGACGATGGACGGCTGGTGTTGATTGATTTTGGAGCCGTCAAAGAAACCATTTCTCAAATGGATGAATCTGGCTGCAAACAATCCACTACTCAGTTTGTGGGCACCGTTGGCTTTGCCCCGCCAGAACAGTTGGCTTCTCGCCCAGTGTACTCCAGCGATCTCTATGCGTTAGGCATTACCTGCCTCTATCTGCTCTCTGGTAAATCGCCATTGGAGTTTGACTATGAATTTGTTTCGGGGGAAGTGCGCTGGCGTAACTTGATTGAAGCAAGCACCCCTCTGGCAAATGTCTTGACGAAGATGCTAAAAATCGCTCCTCAAGAACGCTTCAAGTCAGCAACAGACGTACTCACCGTTTTGCAGTTAGAACCTTATTTTCGTCAGCTTGGGGAATGTATGAACGATATTCGCGTTCGTCCCAATACAACTCCAGAGCTAGAATTGCTGAATTTTGATTCATCGGGCTACACACCTCCGGTTATGCGAAAAGCCAGCGAAATTCGGGAATGGCGAGCCAGGCTAAAAGCCCGCCAAGCCCGGCAAAATCGCAGTCAACTAAAACTTACCTACAGCGGATCAGGTTTTTTTAAGTAGGGTTCAATCGCGATTTTACTCTTCCTCTTCCTCCTCATCGCTCTCTTCTTCACTATCTTCCTCATACTCCTCTTCACTTTCCTCTTCTGCGCTGGCTTCAGAGTCGATGGAGTAGTCGTAGTCTTCAGCGATCGCGTAGTTTTCGCAGAGGGTGTCTAACTTTCCGAGGAATTCATCAGGGTCATCAATCGTCAGGTCAAAGTTCGTAATGTGAACGACGTATTCATCACCATCTTCTTCCTCTTCGTAGTCGAAGTAGTAGTCCTCTTCCGTTTCAATGTAGTTCTGGCAGAGGGCATCTAGATCGGCAACAAACCCCTCTGGATCGCTAGTGCGAACGTAAAAATCGTAGAGCAACAGCGAACCTTCATCTGCAAAAAATGATTCGTCTTCTTCCCAAATGTCTGCACTGAAATCCAGATCACTCACAGCCCTGATAATCCACGAATCATGACCGTTGTAGTCTGAGTGGATCACGTAGTCATAAGGAATGTAGCAATAGCCCTGATCTCCCCAGGCACTGCCCCAAGAATTGCGGACAATGAACATCCGATCTTTGTCAGAATAGCCAACGCATAGCATGGCGTGCCATCCATGAGTTTCACGAACGTTATCGGACTGTTTGGGCATCGGCACCCGTCCCCGATTCTGAGTTGCACTATCAAACGATTCACAGGTATTCAAGGCAAAGGCAATGGGATATCCTTCTGCCAGGGTATGCCGCCAGAGATTCAAATCTGTTTCAATAGCTTCGGCTTCGGTAATTTTGAAGTATGCTGCGTGTTCGTAAGCGCTGGCATCCGGTTCTTCACAGATCAATGCTTCGTCGTTTGCCCACAGATCTTCAGAACAGGCTCCGTACTCAATCAAACTGTCGATCGCGCAATACATTTGAGAGCCACTATCTTCATGGGCGTACCCTGCCCGCGCCCGCGCATTGTAGTAGACAAACAAACGACTGACATTGCCCGATTCGCCCAAGTCTCGTTTGGCAAGATATTCATAAGCTCCAACAAAGGCGTTAGCAACGCAGCTATTGCCCACTTGTTCTTCAACGTCGGTCATGTGCTTCCGCAGATCAACTCTGCGGGGCAACTGATCTTCCTGAAACCGACCCTGCTGATGATATCTAGTATGGTCTGGCTTCTGACCAGGACGGTAGCCCCCGATGCGAGAGTTGCGATTCTGCAAAGCGCTGAACACCATTCAACTGGCTCCTTCTAGCATTTAGTCTTTTTGCTAGAGTTAAAGTGCCCAAATTCGGCGCAGTCCCCACGTCTACAAAGATTTGGCAGGGGGATTTGGTAGAGGCGAGTTGATCAAGAATGCTGTCTCCGGCTGAGTTTTGCCAGCAAACCCGCCCGTACAATTTGCAGAATGATTCAATTCATAATCTTGACAATTCAGGTTCAGCGTGGTTATGCAGGTTGCTCCAACCAGATGGGGTCGTTCAAGCGAATCGCGCCTGTTTGTAGAACAGAGGTGCGGATACCTGCAATGACATTGTTGTGTTGAGCGGTGGTTCGCAGAATGTTCAAATCATTGGGCAATCCAGCTTGCGCCAGGGTGGTTACAACACAGCGGGGGCAGGCAGTGTCAATACTGAGACGGACGCGATCGCCGATCGCTAAAATTCCCCCGACCCAATCATTTTCAACAAAGGTGATGTCAGCGATCGCTGGCTCAATCAAAACATTGGGACGAAACCGACACGGCTCAAATTGTCCCGCTGGGTACAGTTCCTGCAAGCGAGCCAGGGTTGCCGTAGTTATTAAATGAATTGGGCAAGAATCGAAGAAGGTTCCCGGCGGCATGAACAGTTGGGTTACTTTGTCTTGATGCGCCGTGCCTGCCACGTCGGGCCAATATTGGTCCAGGCTGGGCGCTTCGGGAACCGAGGAGAGTAACTGCACTTGCCGTCCCAATACCTGCGATAGCGTAGTGTTGATATCAGTGGCATCGCTGGTGGTGGAACTGCCGTCCGGCAAGGCGAATTGCACCGCAGGCATCGCTTCCTGAGTTTGGGGAGACTCTACATAGGCGGCTTGAAACTCCAGCAGTTTTGCCCATTTCTTGGGATTCTTAGCGCTGGCAACGCGGCTGGTTTGTTTATCCCACAGGGCATAGGCGCGATCGCCCAAAATCCCCTGCTCCACCACTTCAACCGCATCCAGCTTTTCGCCTAGCATCGACTTCACCGGGTAACGCCAGAGCGATGCCACCGTCCCAACCAACATCCGAGCCATACCGTTCCATACCTTCCTGAATAACAGGCTCACGGTAACATGGTCAGTTTAGCGGTTTGGAAATACACACTACAGAAAAAGGTGCGATCGCCTGAGTCAGGGGGTGATCGCACCTTTGTGAACCAGACTTAGGAAAAAGGCAAACAGCCAGGATGTGACTTAGAAGGACTGAGGATGGAGGACTGAGGACTGAGAAAGGGTGAATCCTTAGCACTCAGCACTCAGCACTGAATTCTAGGATTGCTTCTTCGCCTGACGACGTTTGATATAGCCCAAACCCAGAGCAGCAGCAATACCTGCGATCGTCCCTGGTTCGGGAACCGCTGCTACATCCACGACCACTTCTCCAGGGGTCGCGGGTGCTACAGCAGAGGTAATGCTGCGAACGCGAATCCCTTCCCCGCTAGGAATATCGACGGCATCAATGGTGCCACCCAGGTTTTGCCGAATGTACCGTTCTAGCGCTTGTTGATAGGTGACCCCGCTGAGCGTGAACTTGCGGTCTTGGGAGATGTTTGCCAGGGTCGCAAAGTTGTCGCCGCCGTTTGCTGTGAAGTTAATGGTTGCCAGATCAAACAGGGGAGCAGTGGGGTCAAATAGGAAACCACCCTGCGTTACGTCATACAGCAATTGTCCGGTGCGATCGTTGTTAGGGTCGAGCAAAATGCTGACAATTCGGGCACCCGCAGCAGTAATTTGTCCATCAGCGGTCACCACTTGAGCAGGCTGGGTTACGTCATACACTACTTCCAAACCAGACAGTTGCAAGAATTGGCCGCCACCGCCCACATCGGGAGCCGTTTGCCCGGAAACTGCCCGTTCCAGAATGGGGAGTAGCTCATTGCCGGTGATGCCTGTGACAACTGAAACAAAGTTAGAGAAGGGCAAGACATCGAAGGTGTCGAATTCAGAAATCGTATCACCGGGGTTAAAGCGGCGATCGTTGCGGATACCGCCCCCATTTTGAATCCCTACCAAAATCTTGCTGGGGTCAAGCCCCACACTCAAAGCACCATCGATCGCCGCATCCCGAATCGCATCTGCAATCAAGCTGCCAGCCAGCGTGCTTCTAGCACGGACATTGGTACGAACGCTATCCAGAGGTACATTCGTCACACCCACTGCGGCTTGTCTTAGCTCGGCAACGAATGCATTCACGGGATTTTGCACTTCACTGACCAAATCCGCGCGGGGAGCCAATCCATCGAGGGCAGTGTTACGTTTGGGACCTGTCCCAGGTTCTAAAATGCTGGTAATACTGCCATTGGTAAATTCCACTTGCAGGTTACCAAGATATTTGTACTCACCATCCGCCGACACAATCAGGGTGGGTGCGCTACCTGCTGCTGCCAAAGTTGTTACCTGCTGCCCCGTCTCCGAATTATAAATCAAGGGGTAGGAGGGAACGCGAGCTTCATCGGCTAGAGGCAATACCGGATCTTCGGGATTTGCCAGGCGGGTGTCGCTACCTGCTGCCACGATGATGTCCACGTTCTTGAGCTGAGCTGCAAGCGCCCGCTCTTCGTTCAGGTTTTGCAGGTGGGATGCCAGCACAATCTTGTCTACGCCCTGGCTGGTGAGTCGATCCACCTCTGCCTGAACCGTGCTTACTAACACGCTAAATCCGGGCGTGCCTACCACATCCCCCAGCGTGCCGATGTTTTCAGGGCTGGAAATGGAGCGCAGTTGAGGGGTGGTTACCCCAATTACCCCAACTCGCTCTTGCACACCGTTGACCGTTTTGGTAACGATCTGGCTGGGCTGAATCAGCGTCTTCAGGGGGCTATCGTCGGGAATGACGAGGTTGGAAGAGACGAATGGGCGAAACGCGGTGCCATCTCCTTCTGGATCAAGGAAACGGGCAAGGGTTGCTGGACCAAAGTCAAATTCGTGGTTACCAATGCCACCTACGTCGATGTTAAACAGTTCTAGCGCCCGTGCATCATAGAAGGTTTGCCCGGCAGGAAGGCGTAAGCTTGCTTCAAATTGTGGTCCTGCCAGGAAGTTATCGCCTGCGGTGATCAGCAAATCAAAGTCGGTGCTGCTGGCATTCCGTTGGCGATCGATCAGGTCAGCAAACAACCCCACTCCGCCGTATTGGAAGGAAGTTGGCGGGGTTGTCGCTGGCACCACGTTGCCGCTACGGGTCAGCAATTGAGATTCGCCATCACTGAAGTGCAATAAGTTGAGAGTGAAGGCTTGCGCCGCAACTGGTAATAATGAGCCTGCTAGAGTCACGGTTGAAGCCAGCAGCCAACGGCTGAGTTGAGGAAAGCGATTGGTTTTAAAGAGTTTCTGAGCCATCATGCCTTATGAATGAACGCAACTTGGAATGAAGATTGATTTAGGAACACTGGTGAAGCGGAACTCCGTAGAATCCCCGACTTGCTAGCCGCTTCTGTGGTCACACCGTAGATTTACAGATACCGTTTTAGACTTTAGCGATCGCAGGTTAAGAGAACGCCAACGGAAGTTAAGCAAACTTTGAACAAAGCTGAACTTCATGCAGTCTTTACTTTTCTAGCTTGGCCCTCAAGAAAGCTTTACTTTGGCGCTGGCTTCAGTTCTGTCGGGGATGGATTTACAAACAATCACTTGAATGCATGGGATGAGTAGAATGCAACAATAGCGATAAGGTTAAGAATTGGTGGTCTATGGTTAGTGAAGTGAAGTCGGTAACGGGGCGAGGTATTCCGCTCCAGGGCAATGACATCGATACCGATCGCATTATTCCGGCTCGTTTTTTGCGCTGCGTCACGTTTGATGGGCTAGGAGCACAGGTATTTGCCGACGATCGCGTTCAGATGAACGGTCAGCATCCGTTTGATCGCCCCCAGTATCAGGGAGCAGAGGTGCTGGTCGTCAATGCCAATTTTGGCTGTGGCTCTTCACGAGAACACGCTCCCCAGGCGATCGCGAAATGGGGCATTCGGGCGATCGTCGGCGAAAGCTTTGCCGAAATTTTCTTTGGAAACTGCCTGGCAATGGGAATTCCCTGCGTCACGGCGAGTGCTGCTACGACTACAACCCTGCAAGAACGGATTGCAGAGTCACCCCAAGTACTTGTCAATGTGGATTTGGAAACGATGCAGGTGACCTGTGGTGATCTTTCTGCCCCAGTGACTTTGGCAGACGGACCTCGCAGTATGTTGGTGAACGGCACCTGGGATGCCTGTGGACAGTTAGTGGCTCAGGCAGCTCAAATTCGCACCACAGCGGCGAAGTTGCCCTACGTGCAGTGGAGTCGGGCGGCTGTCAGTTGAACGACTGATCCGTTAGTTGAGCGATCGCAGGTTTAACGAGATAGGGTGTGGCAACCAGGTTAGTCAGATGATTGACTGGATGCATAATCAAACGATGTGTTTCCCCTTAGTTCCATGCCTGCCTCGCCCGCTCGCCAAATTATTGTTGAACTGGTTGTTAAAACGGAGCATCCAGCCTTGCTTCAGGGGTTAGATGCCTGGTTGCAGTTGGGATTAGTTTCAGACCGTTTTGTGCGCCGCCTTTGCGAAGAGCAGCTCATCTGCCGCCTACCAGAAACCGCACCTCTGCCCACTCAACCTGTAGCCAGTGAAGCCACGCCATTAGACCGATCACCCGCCTTACAACCCGGGGGTATTCCCGACTTTCTCCCTGTAGAGCCAGTTCCCACTCAGGCGCGATCGCCGCAGCGGGAGACGGCACCACGTTCAAATCGCCCACCCATCGTAGTCTCTCAGGCATTGCAAGCTCTCATGGCAGAGATCAGCGTCGTTTGGCTGCTGTTCCTGGGCGTATTTTTGGTGATCGTGTCATCTGGAGTATTAGCAGCAACTCAATGGCGCAACGTTCCACCTGCGGGGCAATATGGCATTTTATTGGGATACACTACCCTCTTTTGGCTGGCTAGTCTCTGGGCAAAGCGGCAATCTTCGTTGCAACTAACAGGCAATATGCTGGCGATCGCAACCCTACTGCTCATCCCAGTTAATTTTTGGATGATGGACGGGTTTCGCCTCTGGAATACCCCTGCGGGAATTGGCATCAGTGCGATCGCCTCCCTCCTACTAACCATCCTCACCCTTGCTTTACTCAAGCCTTCCAGTACCCGCATCACCCTCATCGCCGCGATCGCCCTAAGCTGGTTGCACTGGGGCTGGAGTCAACCCGGCATTCCCTTGATCGCCACCTATCTCGGCACCATCGCAGCCGCCACTATCCTTCTGCTCTCCCCATCTCCCCCATCCTCCCCACCTCCTGCCGCCTCTCCCTCTCCCCCCTTCCCCTCACTCAGCCTCGTCACCATCGCCATTGCTGCCCTGTTGCTAATTGCCAGAGCCTTGTTTGCGGCAAAAGTTCCTGTTGACCAATTGGGATTAGCAATTGGGATTTGCGGTTGGTTACTATGCTGGCTGGCACGGCGCGATCGCGTCCGCATGGGATGGTCTCGCGCTGGAACCGTATTGCTACTTTTAGCCTGGCTGGTGTCTGTCAACGTTATTCCTCCCTGGCAGGCATTGATCATTAGCAGCATGGGCTTGTGGCTACTGCTAGATAGTCTTAAGCGCACAGAACAACCGTTGTACCTGGGAACAAGCTTTCTGGTGGGGTTGCAACTGGTCTGGCTGATTTGGCGGCTTGTTCCCGCTGCCTGGCAGCAACAAATTGTGGCGTTTTGGACACGGCTGGCTGGTAGTGAGGCAATGCCCTTGGCGCTATTGGGTTTAGGATTCTTTCCCTACGTGGTGCTAATTGCGGGATTTGCCGCTTATTTAAGGCGATCGCAGCGTCTAGTGCTAGCACGTCAATCCGAGCTTTTGGCACTGGCACTGGGTAGTTTGCTAGTTGCCGTTAGTGTTGGCAATCCCCTCCTGCGATCGCTCACCCTCACCCTCGCCGCCCTTACCCTAATCGCCAATACCCTCACCCGGCGATCGGCTCCAGTTCCACTCATCTATCTCACTCACGGCACCACCCTCGCCAGCCTCTTCACCTGGATTCATTACTGCGTCCCTACCCTCAGTTCTCTCAATTGGGCAATTATTTTAATCACCATCATGACCGTAGAGTGGCTTTACTGCGGTTTTTGGGGCAGTTGGACGGATGAAGCAGGTCGAGAAGATGAGGAAGGCAGAAGGCAGGAGGCAGACAGAACTTCTAGCTCCCAGCCCCTATCCCTCAACCCCCAGCCCCTATCCCCCAACTCCTGGACCCAAAGCACCTGGCACTATGGTTTATTTCTGGCGATCGCCAGTTATCTGCTGCTCTGGCAATCTCCCTGGAGTCTTGCTAATCCCTGGAAACTGGTTTGGTTGGTTACGCCTGCTTTACTAACGGTGTTGGCAATCCGCGATCGCCTGCTAATTTCGTCTTGGGCAGGGTGGTTTAGTGCGTTGGCGTTAGTGGTTGCTCAACCGTTGCTGTTTGGCGCAAGCAATATTCGGCTGGCAAGTCTTGCGGTTGCAACGTTTCTGATGCTGTGGAATACGCGCCGACTGCCTAACCTGGTGACGGCGGGATTAACCGTTGGCTTTGGGTTGGGGCTATGGATTATGACCATTTGGGAGATTGGGCGCGAAACGCTCAATTCCGAGTGGGTTGCGGTATTGATTGCTGTCACAGTTTTGCTTTTGTGGGGGCTGTGGGGGGTGTTGCAGCTCCGACAAACCGTGATCGCTCAAGTGTATCGGCTGGCGCTAGATGGATGGGCGATCGCAGTGCTGCTGCTGGCATTCCTGGTTTTGACAGTGAATCAACTGGCAGTGTATGCAGGCGAGGATATACCCCGATGGCCCTACCTCCTCACGGCTGCATTGCTGGTTCTAGCAACTACCATGCGGAACTGGCTCAGTCTGGTTGGCTGGGGATGGTATGCGATCGCCTGGAGTGTACAGCTTTTAGTTGCCAGCACGTTGGCGCTCACCGGGCGATCGCTGGATGTGCTTGCCACTGCCACCGTCGCCCTCGGCTTTTTCACCCAACTTGCTGGAGACTGGCAAATTCGCCGTCATGCCAATCGCCAATCTGCAATCGATCATCCTCAATCTTCCTTCAGTTGGCACCTCATCCCCCTGCTCTACGGGTTACTGGGAGCCTGCCTGCAACATCGGTCGTTGACAGCAACAACAGGGTTGTATACCTTCGCTGTGGCATTGATCGGCCTTAACATCGGACGGCGATCGCCTGGATTCAAACCATTAACGATGCTATCGCTGGTGGCGGTATCCCTCAGTGCATATGAACTGCTGATTTATCAACTGTCTCAAGCCAAAGGAGGCACTCCTGGAGATGGCATTGTGCTGCTGGCTGCCCTCGCCGCTGCACTGGCATTTGTTTATCACCTGCTACAACGATGGCTGGTGCCCTATCTGCGCCTCGCTTTAGCCGAGTTTCAGGCGATCGCTCACTTGCACTGGCTGCTGGGGAATGGGTTGCTCATCGTTGCGATCGCGTTCCTTCCCAGTCGCACTGGGCAATGGTGGTGGACTGCGATCGCTGCACTCCTCGCACTCTACGCCCTCCTGACCTCTCGCAACTCCCCCACCTGGACTTACGCTGGAATTATTAATCTTCTAGTCGCGCTCGTCTCCCTACTGCGATTGGTGATTCCTGACTCCACCTTGATTGATTGGGCAGGCGCGATCGCGGCTGTTATCGCGGTTGGTTTCTATTTTTCACCCTGGCGACAATTGGGGTTTGCCCGCGAACCCTGGCGGATCTCAGCCGGTATCCTTCCAGGCATCACGATTCTGCTCACAGGCTGGGGAGCCAATTTGCAAAGTTTGTTGATCGTTGCTGCCTTCTATGCCTGGTATGGCAACGCCGAACGCCAGATCCGCTTTAGCTACCTCAGCATACTACTGGCAGATTGGGCAATTATCAGGCTGCTCAATCTCTACAACGGCAATGAGCTAATCTGGTATGCCGCAGTGATGGGTGGGTCGCTGTTGTATCTGGCTCAGGTTGACCCAGCGTTTCAAACGCAGCAGAATCGGGAACAGCGACACTGGTTACGCTGTTTAGCCAGTGGCTTGGTTTGTTTAGCAGCCTTTTACCAGGCAGAAGTTGGGATTGCAGGCATTGCGCCTGTTGTGGCAGGCTTTGGCGCGATCGCCGTAGAATTTGCTTTCATCCTGGCAGGGCTGCTGCAACGAGTGCGAGCATTCCTGTACGTAGGAACACTCACCTTTATCCTCCAGGTATTTTGGCAACTATGGCGGTTTATCAGCGATTACTCACTGCTGCTATGGATTCTGGGCATTGTCTTGGGGCTGATTTTAATTTGGATTGCCGCAACCTTTGAAGCCCGTCGGGCACAAATGAACACCCTACTGCAACATTGGGTCGCTGAACTAGAAGATTGGCAGTAAGGCAATGGGCAGGGAACCTGGAGCAACACCTTTTATGGCCGTAGGCATGGTAACAAAGGCAAACCAGAACGCCCACCCAGCAATGGCTTTGCGACCTTTCCTTGTCCTAAGCGTTCTAACCAAAACTATGTTAAACCGAAGATTTCAAAATCAAACAGAGGACACACTAACGTAAAACGCTATTCAGACTTTTATTAAAGGAATCGACCTAAAATTCTCAATCAAAAACTGCCTGATCCTGTTTCCAGATCAGGTAGTTACCGGTGCAGATCCAGCAATGATGGTACTGGTATGAGTTCCAAGTCCATCGTTTAACTGTTCCAGCCGTTGCTCGTGGTCAACATCAAATGACGCAATCACTGCGTCCTCAACCTGGAGGCGATCGCAGGGAATAGTATCCGCCAGAATTGCACTTGCCATCATACCGCAATGGATTTCTAGCAAGGCATCGGAAACTGCTTCAAACACAAGCCGCTGACCGGGAAATACGACTCGCTCAAAATACCAATTGGCAATATTAGTGATCCGGGCAATTTGAATCCGACTCGTTGCATTCACATAGCAGCAAACGATCTTGTCGCTGCTGCCGGACGGTAGGGGATCAAAGATTTGAGCCATGTTAGGTAGGTAGATAAGGTGATTTTGCGAGATATATCGACCCTACCATCGAGTGATCCCCCACGGCTGTAAATCCGATTACCAACTAACTCTATGATTAAATTTTTTATGAGAATTTGTACCTAAAGGAAGAACCTTTTGTAAACCTTTTATTGCTCTTTTAGCCTCAGAAGTCTTCTGACTAGGTTCAGTGGAATGAGTTTGCTTTGTAGACACCCATCTGCTTGAAGTCGGTGGTATCGTAAAGTTGTGTGACATATTTTCAGGTTTCGCAACACTCCCATTATGGATAGCCGCATTCTCTACGTCCGCCTTCCTTGCAACCCCATTTTTCCCATTGGAGTGGTGTACCTGGCAGATCACGTCCACAAGGTCTTTCCCCAGGTGGCACAACGCATCTTTGACTTAGGTGCAGTGCCTCCGTTAGATTACGCCTCTGCCTTAGATGCTTGCATTGATGAATTTCGTCCCACGCTTCTGGTCTTTTCCTGGCGCGACATTCAGATCTACGCACCCGTAGGTGGACGGGGCGGTAATCCACTACAATACACGTTTGAGTTTTTCTACTCGCCAAATTTATTTTTGAAACTGCGTGGTGCGCTGGGACTAGTCCGCATTGCCAGTGGTTACTACGGAGAGCTTTGGCGCAATCTTGGCTTGATCAAACGCGGGACTCAACGCGCTCAACGATACGTACCCAATGCCCAGGTAATAGTGGGCGGCGGCGCAGTCAGCGTTTTTTACGAGCAACTCAGCAAAAGCTTGCCAAAAGGCGCGATCGTTTCTGTAGGGGAAGGCGAAGCACTGTTGGAACGAGTGGTTCGTGGGGAAAGCCTGGAAAAAGAGCGCTGCTACATTGTGGGAAAAACGAATCCTCGCGATCGCCTGATTCACGAACCCCCTGCCGCGATCGAAAAAACTGCTTGCAACTACAACTACATCGAATCCATTTGGAAGGAATTTGAATACTACTTCCAGGCACAGGATTTTTACATCGGTGTACAAACCAAACGTGGCTGTCCCCATAACTGCTGCTACTGCGTCTACACCGTGATTGAGGGCAAACAGGTGCGGATCAACCCGGCAGACGAAATCGTCGCAGAAATGCGCCAGTTGTACGATCGCGGCATTCGCAATTTCTGGTTTACCGATGCTCAGTTCATCCCTGCACGTAAGTATATGGATGATGTGGTCGAGTTACTCCAGAAAATTGTGGATTCTGGCATGACCAATATTCACTGGGCAGCTTACATTCGTGCCGATAATTTGACCCCTCAAATTTGCGATTTGATGGTCAAAACAGGGATGAATTACTTTGAAATCGGTATTACCAGCGGTTCTCAGGAACTCGTGCGAAAAATGCGGATGGGCTACAACCTCCGCACTGTGTTAGAGAATTGCCGAATGCTCAAAGCTGCCGGGTTCAACGATCTTGTGTCAGTTAACTACTCGTTCAACGTGATCGACGAAACCTACGACACTATTCGCCAGACCATTGCCTATCATCGTGAACTGGAGCGCATTTTTGGCACAGACAAGGTAGAACCCGCTATCTTCTTCATTGGGCTGCAACCCCACACCCATCTGGAAGAGCACGCCTTTAAAAACGATATTCTTCGTCCCAGTTATGATCCGATGAATATCAAACCCTGGACAGTTCGCAAATTGTTGTGGAATCCGGAACCTCTTGGTTCCTTCTTTGGAGAAGTTTGCTTGCAAGCCTGGCAGCGCAATCCTAATGACTTTGGGCGTGAGGTCATGCGGATTTTAGAAGAACGCCTGGGATGTGCACCGCTGGAAGAAGCTCTCACGGCTCCGATCGCAACCCAACCCCAAAAGTTATTAATCTCTGCCTGACTTGTACGCTAGACACTGCTTAGGAATGAGAACGAATTAAAAATGAAAAGTTAAACATTCAAAATGGTTTCCAGTCAGGCGTTGACACGTTTATAGCGTGCATGATTGGGTAAGCCCCAGTTCGGTGCATACAAGTGTGGAGTGTGGCGAATGCAAATGAAAATAGCGGTAATTTTGCATTTTCATTTGTTCATTTCCTCGTAGAGTCGCTTCCTGAAATTTAGAGGTTGGGTGGTGAAGCTATGAGGGGACGATCGCAAAATGGCGATCGCTCCTAATTTGTAATGCCCCCAACTTTATACGTGAGCACCAAGTATATGGGTACAATTCAAATCCTGCGCGACTTCTACTCTCCGCAAGAGAAAATTAACCGCACCGTCCGCATTTACACACCCGACGCTTATCACTCCAATCCTAATCAGCGGTTCCCCGTCCTATACATGTTTGACGGTCAGAATATCTTCGCCCATCCAGAATCCGCCAAATACGATACCTGGTGTGCCAACTGGACAATGGACACCCTGGCATACGAAGGCAGCATCCCCCCCTGGATCATTGTAGGAATCGACCACACCAGCGATCGCTTCAGCGAATACTCTCCCTGGGTTGGCGGACGTGCTGAACGCACTGCCAAATTTTTGGTAGAAACTCTCAAACCATATATCGATAAAACCTACCGCACACGTTCCGAGCAGCCCTGGACAGGAGTGATGGGAGCCAGTATGGGCGGACTAATTACCCTCTACATTGGCAGAACCTACCCGCAAATTTTTGGGCGCATCGGTAGCCTTTCCGCCACGCTGATGTGGGGCAAAGGACTATTTGGCAAAGGTCAAATGTTTGGATTGTGGGACAAGAAGTTGGAGTATTGGTCAAAAATCTATGTCTACGTCGGCGGCGGCGAGAAGTACTCGTTCAATGGCGTTTGGCTAGACTATCCCCCCATCAATCGAGATTTTTACGAACATTTGAAGAAACTAGGCTATCAAGACTACGAATTACGCTTTGAACTGGCAGAGGGCGAAATTCACCATGAAACTGGATGGCAGCGGCAACTCCCTGACATCATGCGTTGGCTCCTAGAAGATGTGAAAAGTGGGAAATAGGAGTCAGGCTTCCCAGAGCGACATTCGGCGAGCGCTCAGTCGAGCCGTCAGCCGACGGGAGTCAGAAGTCAGGAGATGAGAAAGGTCGGGGAGATGAGGCAGCTAGGGAGTGGATGAGTGGGCGAGTAGGCGAGTGAGCAAAGTTCCACTACCCATCTACCCGCCTACCCATCCACCCCTTCCGTTACCTCGCCAGTTGCCAGGGAATCATTACGTCCTGCGCTAAACGTCGCGACACTTCGTAGGCTCCGTAACGATTGAGGTGGCTAGGGTCAGAAAAATAATTGGACTGGGTAGTCAATGCGCTACCCAAGTCGCGATAAATAAATCCAGTTTGCGGAGCAAGACTGAGCATAAACTTTTGAAAAGCTTCCTCATGCTGTTTACGAACTGGATCAAGGTATTCCTGGGTTAGGGGTAGGTTCACAAACACAAACGGAATCTGTTTGCTCTGCGCGTATTGAGCCAGGGCAACCATTGCCTCAGTTTGGGTGCCTTTTAGGTTGAAGGATTCGTAGTCGGAATCATAGTCGCCTGAAACCCGCGCATACTTCTGGTAGTAGGTGGTGGGATTGAATTGAACGGATAGCGGTAGGAAACCGTCGATATCTACCTGACTTTGCCCATCGGGAGCGATCGCGCCGCCTGTGGCTGCCGATGCTGAGGGTGAGGAGTCGATCAAGCTATCAGAAGTTGCCAGCATCGCTTCTGAGTTAGGCAATTGCTGTGGCAGCAAAGCAACTACCGAATCTCGTAGTTTAGTTTTGAGCCGATCGCGCTGAGCATAAATCGTGGAAATGGCAGCAAGGCGCTGATTGAGCGTTTCATTTAACTGCTGATAATAATTTGCTACTAATACAGGAGCAGATCGTGTAGTCGTTTTGGGTTGCCCATCCTGAGACTGGGATTGGGCATTGGGAGTTTGAGCAGCGATCGCACTAGGGATGGGAGGATTACCTGCCAACAGCAATTTATATCCTTCAGATGCAACCACGCCATTGTAGGTAATGTCTTGCCGACCACTGTTAAACGCACGAGCACCATCGGCGAAAATAATCAGCTTCGGTAGTTTGTCCTGCGGTAACATCTGACGCACAACTAAATCAACTACCTGCACTGTTGCGCCATTAATCCCCAGATTGAACACCTGAATATCTTCATATCCCTGCTCTGCCAGCATTGCTTCTAGAGCAGCAGGATCTACACCTCGCAGTGCCCGCGAACTGCCCACGATGAGCACATCGGGAGCACCATTAATTTCTAGATAACGGCGATATAGCTCGATTTGCCCATCAAGTTGACGGCTATTGAAACTGGGAAAGTCGTCACCCCGATTGAGAATGGTTTCGGCTTTTGCTTGCAATGGGGAAGCCGCCAAAACGTCATTTGTCCCCGATGAGCCTTGTTTGGGGGCAACCAGGACTGTTTTACCTGGCTGAGTAAAGGCTGAGCGATCAAAGGCGCGATCGCCATGAGGCTTCGTTTTTTGCAGTGAATAGTTGGGGAGTTGGACAGTGGGAGTGAGGGCAACAGGAGCCGCTGGAGCACTCGTTTGGGCAGGAGTCAAGGTTTGCTGTCCGCTGTCACTTAACCGAACCCAATAACCTAAAAGCCAATCGGTTTGCAGCACCAACAGAGCACCAATCGCGCTCCACAATAAGGCAATTTTCAACCCTTGCCGAGTTCCCGCTGGTGTAGCTGCATCTACCAAAGCCAAATTGGAGTTCAGGGTTGCTGCCTCCATCGGAATCACGAGCTGCGTCCGAATCAGAGATCGCTGCACCCCCTCAATCGCACGAGCATACAACCGTTTGAGTGAAGCATCCCACCCCTCCTGGGGCAGTTCAGACCACAGCACAATTGCTCCAGCCGGTGCTAGCAATTCATCCACATGAGCATCCGAAGCAGCAAACTCAGGTGTCACCTCTGGCACCACTCGATTCCGCGAAACAAAATCTAACCCGTAATGCCAGAGCGGTTGCTTCTGCCCAGAACGCCGCCCATACAAACGCACACCTGACACCGAAGCGATTTGCAGTGGCTTCAAAAATCGCACAATAGCAGGAGCGACTGTATCCTGACGGGGGCAGTTGGGTGCATCTGTCATGATATGGAGCAAATCGCCCTTTTGCCGAATTTGGACTCGGATGCCCCCGGTTGCCAAAGTTGTATCGAGGTCTGAGTTGAGTAACCGGGTCAGCAAAAAGGTGATGGCTTGCAAATGTCCATGGCGAGCCAAGTCCAGGGTTGTGAGGGCGTGTTCTGGCTCAACGGTTGCGGCAAGATCGAGCCAATAAACCCAGGCTGGGGCCGCATCGGGGGAGGTAGTTATAGAATTTTTGCCAGAAAGCCCGTAGATAGCAACTGATTGAATCCCTTGAGGGGCGAGGGTTTGCAACACCGGTGTAATCGTTGCGATCGCCGTTAGTTTATCGGGCACAGCATCACCAACCCCAGCACAGGAGAGGTGCAGTGTCGAGTCTTTCAACAAAGCCGTTAGCGAAATTGGATGGGGAGCCAGAGTGCGGTTCAGTAATCGCGAGATCGCCTGCACATCACCCCAGCGTGCCCACTCCTTCAAAATATCGTTAGGAGGAGTTAAATCGACTCGCAGGAGCCACTCAGGACGAGTTTCTCCCTGCACTTGCCCAAACACAATCGCGTCTCGAAACTGCTCCAATTCCAACTCGCGCAAACGTTGAGCAATGGGTTCTGCTAAAAGCGACGAGTCAGGTGTATAAGCCGATTCGCAAATCACGAGCAACCGTTTGGCTGAACTTTCCGCTTCTCCTTGATCCAGCTTTGCCCGCACCGCAACCCCCAACGCGCTCAATGCCTGACTCAAATAGCGCGCGATCGCTTCTGCATCTCCCTGCCTCGCCAGCCTCAAGATTGTAGAATCCTCTGCACCTGAGTCTGGGCAAGTGGTATCATCGGCGTGCTGAGTAAGAAGAGAGTGACTCTCTACGGCTTGATTTGGTACAGCCACTCTAGCCTCTGTTGCTTGAGGAGAAGTAGAGTGACTATTCAAACTAATGGCTTTCGTCCAGGTAGGCTGTGTCTGTCCCAACTGCCGACCGTAAAGAATCACTCGATGAATTTGTGGCGCATCAGGTGGCAACACCGATTCTAATGATGAAGTAGCAAGTGCCTGCTTAAAGCTCAGCGCGATCGCGTGTTCATCCAGTTCGGCAACACTTTCGCACAAAATATGGAGGTTGTTTCCCCGTAGGCGAACTTTAGCATGGACTTGACTGGATTGAAGCACTTGGTGTATCCAGTGAAGCAGAGGTGCTCGGCTCACTGTTGACTCCTTTGCAGTCGCCTTGAGAGAGGTTTTTTGGGGGGTTCCGTCATTCAGCATGAGAGCACAATGATAAGCAAATCACTTGGGGAAACAGAATCACTCTTGCGCCCCATAGAGATAGCACACTTCGTAAAATCTGACATCTTTTTTCTGGAGATTGCACCGACCCTCAATTGAATCATCTAGTTTTAATGTAAACAGGTACCTGCATTGAACACCGATTTTGGATGTGCGTTCGGAAATGTTTAATTTATAAAGTTCTTTTTTCGCAATCCTTGTTTTTCTTCTCTACCCCTGCAAAACTGGCTGTTTTAAGTTTTTTGGGTATTAAAAGCAACGACTCTATCAACGTTACAACCAACGGAGGGAGCAATGGCAGACGGTTTATCAGCTCAATCTCAACCCCAAAAGCAATTAGATTTGCTGCCCATTGAGATCCTAATAGGGCTAACCACAGCACCATTAGTGGCGGTCTTGGTGGGAAGCAAGGCACTAGCACAAGCGGTGAATGAACTAGGTCAATTGAGCGAGGAAGTTTTTCGGGGCGATCGCCTGCCTCTACTGAAATTTCCAACAAACTCCCCTCCCACACTACATACGCCCGAAGCAGACTAAATCCTGATGATTCCCAAGAAGATTTGGTTTCATCAGCAACTTCAAAACCAGAGTGATAGCCAATAAAATAATCTGAATCTATCCATCCAACAGATTTCATGAGCGCAATACGTTCTTCAGCCGATGATGCTTCCAGTCCTGGAACTGCCACTGAATCTCGAGTGCTAGCAGAGACAGTTTTGACCACAGCGTCCGACTTGTTTTTAAGACTCCGCCTTAAAGTTGTTGAAGAACTTTGGGAGTCAGTTTTGCGTCAGGAATGTGGTCAGCAACTTGTCGATCTGCTCAACAAACTGCGGGAGCTTTGCTCTCCTGAAGGACAAGCACAAACCTTTGCCGAAGCTGAAGTGTTGCAAGTTGTTGAGCGGCTTGATCTGAATGAAGCAATTCGGGCTGCTCGCGCCTTCGCGCTGTATTTCCAGCTCATCAATATTGTGGAACAGCACTACGAGCAGCGAGATCAGTTGCAGTTTCGGGCGCTGGTCAACAGCGATGCTGTGGTTCAGCCTCATAACAGCGCTTTTGGCTCAGATGGTGGTGGAGAAGAATCTACATTTGCCAGTCGTTTGGAAGCGGATTTGTTGGAAAAAAGCCTGCATGACCCTACGGCAAACCGTCAACTGGGCACTTTTCATTGGTTATTCCCCAAGCTTCTCAGCCTGAACGTACCGCCCCAGCAGATTCAAGCGCTGATTAAACATCTTGATATTTGGCTTGTCTTCACGGCTCATCCCACTGAAATTGTGCGCCACACGATTCGTAGTAAGCAGCGTCGGATTGCTAAAATTCTGCGCCAACTCGATCGCCTGGAAGAACGACAAGCCGCTCAAGGTCTCAACATTGATTCAGTCGATGAAGAAGACCTGCGGGATCAACTGATGGAAGAGATCCGGCTCTGGTGGCGCACCGACGAATTACACCAGTTCAAACCCACCGTATTAGACGAAGTTGATTACGCGCTCCACTATTTCCAGGAAGTTCTGTTCGACGTGATTCCGCAACTTTACCAGCGGATGAAGCAGGCGATGAAAGTCTCCTTCCCTGGCATGAAGCCGCCCCATTCCGACTTCTGCCGCTTCGGTTCGTGGGTTGGCTCCGATCGCGATGGCAACCCCTCCGTTACCCATCAAGTCACCTGGCAAACCGCTTGTTACCAGCGCAACATGGTACTGGATAAATACATCCAGTCCATTCGCACCCTGATTGATCAACTCAGCCTCTCCCTACACTGGAGCGATGTTCTCCCGGAACTGCTGGAGTCGCTAGAGCAAGACCAGATCCAAATGCCAGAACTATACGATCAGTTTGCAGTGCGCTATCGCCAGGAACCCTACCGCCTCAAACTCACCTACATTCAAAAGCGCCTGGAAAACACCCGCGATCGCAGCCTCAAAATGTACCGAGGTGAGTATGTTCAAGAAGAACCCGGCGAACCCAACAAACTTAGTCACTACCGTTCTGGCGAGGCTTTTCTAGCAGAGCTTCGACTGATCGAGTCCAGCTTGCAAGAAACTGGCTTAACCTGTCGCGAACTAGAAGCCCTGATTGCTCAGGTAGAAATCTACGGTTTCCATCTCACCCATCTCGATATTCGGCAAGAAAGCACTCGTCACTCCGACACAGTCAACGAAATTGTCGAATATTTGCAAATTTTACCCAAACCCTACATCGAACTCACAGAAGCTGAACGGGTGCAATGGCTCACAGCCGAGCTGCAAACCCGCCGCCCACTGATTCCGGCAGAGTTGCCCTTTTCGGAAAAAGCCAACGAAACCATCAAAACCTTCCGCACAGTGCGAAAACTGCAAGAGGAGTTTAGTCCGGCAATTTGCCACACCTATATCATCAGCATGAGCCACGACGTTAGCGATTTGCTAGAAGTGTTGCTGCTGGCAAAAGAAGCAGGTTTGTACGATCCGGGCACTGGCATTAGCACCTTACGCGTCGTTCCCCTGTTTGAAACTGTAGAAGATCTGCAAAAAGCGCCCGCCGTTCTCACGGAGTTGTTTGAGTTACCCCTGTATCGCACGATGCTGGCAGGTGGCAATCCTGGGGTTCAAAAACACCCATCAGAAAATTCCACCTGGATGCTGACTCCCCATCTACAAGAAGTGATGTTGGGCTATTCAGACAGCAATAAAGACTCTGGCTTCTTAAGCAGTAACTGGGAAATTCATAAAGCGCAACAAGCACTCCAGAGCCTTGCGGAAAAATATGGCGTATTACTTCGCATCTTCCACGGGCGGGGTGGTTCTGTGGGGCGAGGGGGTGGTCCAGCGTATGAAGCCATTCTGGCACAACCCGGACGCAGCGTGAACGGACGGATTAAAATCACCGAGCAGGGAGAAGTTTTGGCATCCAAATACTCTTTGCCAGAACTAGCACTGTACAATCTGGAGAAAATTACGGCAGCAGTGATTCAGGGAAGCTTGTTACGCACAGGCTTTGATGACATCCAGCCCTGGCATGAAATTATGGAGGAAATCGCGGCGCGATCGCGCACCCACTATCGCTCCTTAATCTACGAACAACCCGATTTTATTGATTTCTTCCACAGCGTCACCCCAATTGAAGAAATTAGCCAATTGCAAATTAGCTCCCGTCCAGCACGACGCGGCGGCAAGCGCGACTTGAGCAGTTTGCGGGCCATTCCCTGGGTGTTTAGCTGGACTCAAAGCCGCTTTTTGCTACCTGCCTGGTACGGAGTGGGCACAGCTCTGCGCGACTTTTTACGCGAGCACCCAGAAGAACATTTGAAATTGCTTCGCTACTTCTACTTCAAATGGCCCTTCTTCAAAGTAGTGATTTCTAAGGTAGAGATGACGCTCTCCAAAGTGGATCTGCAAATCGCCAGGCACTACATGAACCAATTGGTAAAACCGCAAGACATGCAGCGATTTGAACCTGTATTTGAGCAAATTGCCAGCGAGTATTACTTGACCCGTGAAATGGTATTAGCAATTACGGGGCATAAGCGGTTGTTGGATGGTGACCCCGACCTGCAACGCTCGGTTCAACTTCGGAATGGAACCATTGTTCCACTGGGATTTTTGCAAGTTTCTCTGCTAAAACGGTTGCGCCAATATAAGGATGAAGCGTCAACGGGTGTGGTGCGATCGCGCTATAGCAAAGGTGAACTGTTGCGGGGAGCCTTACTTACCATCAACGGCATCGCGGCTGGAATGCGAAACACTGGTTGAAGCATCCCTCAGCCTACCCTCCCCAACCCTCAAGCACCATTAGAGACGAGCGGCTTCCCAGCCTCTTGTCCCACCATTGTTTTGTGCAATTTTTTGATGGCATTCACAGCCTGCTGATAGTTAGCTGAGTCGCCCTGAGTGGCAAATAATTGAGCCGCCTGCCGCAGATCCCGCAGTGCATCCATGCTTTGCCCAACTTTGGCGTTGGCTAACCCCCGGTAAAAGTAAGCGCTGGCATCTTCGGGATGCAACCGAATTACCTCGGTGTAATCCTGAATCGCTCCGGGTTTGTTTTGCAGACGAGTGCGGGCAAGACCTCGATAGAAGTAGGCGGTTGCGTAATCTGGGTTGAGCTGAAGTGCGGCTGTGTAATCTGCGATCGCACCTGCTTTGTCTCCCAACTCCGAGCGCACATAGCCCCGATTGGCATACACAATAAAGTTTTGAGGGTTGTGCTGAAGTGCGGCAGCAAAATCAGCGATCGCCGCTTCTTTGTCACCCAGGTCGTAGTGCACCAAGCCACGATTATTCAACGCCACAGCATCATCAGGACGAATTGCCAGAACTGCCGTATAGTCTGCCAGGGCACCAGGGCGATCGCCCAATTCATATCGAGTCACTGCCCGATTAAAATACGCCGCCGCATCGTTACTGTCTAAAACGGGATGATCAAACCGCTCGACCAGGGTTTGGATCAAATTTGCATCCACAGTTCGCAGCCCCACCGTTGCTTTAGGAAAGAGCATACTTGTGGTTGTCAACGATTCTGCACCCAACACGGCGTAGGCGCGATCGCACACCAAAAAATACTCATCCGTCCCCAGCACCTTAAAGCGAAACTGATCGGGATATTGCTTCTTCAACTCCGTTAACTGATTCAGCCGATTGAACAAAAACTCGTTTTCAGTAGGACTAATTGTACGGCGCTGATCAATCGAACGAGCCAAGCCATCGCTAGAACGCCCCAAGTGCCCCCAACCAACATCCAAACAACCTTTTCGGTCTAAAAACTGCCGGAACTGCTGGATCATGTCATCATCCAAAACTGCCGGACTGGGAAATGGAAAAACCACGATTAAACGTGCGTCTGCATCCCTCAAAGCCTGCTCTAGCGCCGCTCGGCTACCGCTGCCAGTTTCCTGTCTCCCCTCTTTTAGATCCACTACCAAGTCATGCGTTGGTGCTGTACCAACCCGTGTTTGCAGATCCACTAAATGATTTTCTGCCCATTCCACCCGGGTTGCCAGGTATTTCACCTCATTCTGCAAGGCAGAAGAATCTAACAGTTGCGGCAGACGATGCACCCAATCGCGGAGTGTGCGGTGCTGTTGGTCTAGATCTTGAGTTTGCTGTTGTACGGTTTCTAACTGCTGCTGCAATTGCCCCAAATGATTAGCAACTAGCCCCTGCACCTCCGATCGCAAACTCGCCAGATCCAGCGAATTAGGCAGTTGATTGATCCGTTGCTCCAGAGTGTTGACGGTCGCTTCCAATGTATAAACAACTTCTGGATTAAAAGCAGGCGCGATCGCCCGGTTAGGAGCCAGCATCTGCTCAAACACGGTCATTCTGGTCGTAACAGTATCAACTTGCTTCCTCAAAATATTTGTAACAACCTTAATAGGCGCAACCGATTGCTCAACCACATCGCTTTGCTGCACCAGTTTTTCCAGTTGAGCTTCTAAACGAGCCACATCTCGGCGAGAAGCCATCTCTGCAATCACTTTAATCAGCGATTCTACATCTTGCCGCAAAGCACCTGCATCAAAGGGCGCGGGTAGCTTATTTAAGCGCCGGTTTAAATGATTAATCTGATCTTGCAAGACTCGATAGTTGTTGAACTTTTGGTCGCCGGCCAATGCTTGCAGATTAGTTTGTAGTTGAGCTAACTCAGTTTTGCAATGAGCTAGCTCTGTTTCCAGAGTGTCTACTTTGGTGAAGTTACCGAGGCGGCTGAGAGACTCTCGTACCCCAGCGACAGAGTTGCCCAACGCCACATAAAGTTCCTTGAGTTGCGCCACATCTTGAGAAACGGCTCTCCACTCTGGTTTTGCGGCTTCCGATTGGAGGGTTTGCAGCTGTTGAGACAGTTCGTGGAATGCAGTTTGATTACGCGTTTGTAAATCTTTACGAAGGTTTGCAAGATGGAGCGGGCTGGGGAGAGCTTGAATTTGCTGCTGAAGGGCGTTGAGAGTATGGGTGTATTTTTGATCGAGCTGAGAAACGGCGGTTTCGGTAGTTTGTTGCGCGGTTTGTTCAATCTGGCGATGCTTCAACAGATTGAGCACAGCTAAGGCTGAAAGCGGGGCGGCTGCAAAGATAAACTGCTGGGAGGCAGCCGTGGCAATTGAACCAACGCCTGCACCAGCCAGCATCACATTTTCTGCAAGATTCAGCCAAGAACGATTTTTCACAGTGATTTAACCCGGCAGATGGAAAGGGTAGTGAATTAAGTAGCGGCGCTGGATTTACCTGGCGAAATTCAACGCTTCAGTTCAATCCGCGATCGCAGTTGCCAGCATGAGCGGAATGAAGCTTCTCCACACCTTTTCCAGAGATTTGTACACGCATCAGGAAATCTGCTGGAAGTCCAGCCGTGCCAGAAGCGGGATCAGAGAAATGGAAAATTGATGAAAGCGCAATGGTGTATTTTCGGCAATTTCTTCTAGAATCTATCCGGAGCTTGGAGGGGCGTGCTTGTATCTCTCTCATGTTTCCTAAAATTTAAGATTCTGTCCTTTTAGTGCTGGGTAGGTTCGCAACATCACGATATAATCGCGGGAAGTTTACATATCGCAAAGTGTTTTGTGTGAGAGCTGGTGCAAGCAGTTAGTGAAGGCTAGGAGTGAACGTGAAGCAAATTGAAACCGATTCCAACGTGCAACTTGAGGCTCAATCAGATGTGCAGCCTTTAGACACGTCTGGAATAATTCAATTATCCGAAAAATCATTAAGCTCCTCTGATTCCCTTAAACCCTTGAAGCGCAAGTCTTCTCAAAACTGGCTGCAAAAAGCATTGACACTCGCGATCGCGGCTTCGGTTTCGGCAACGCTGGGCTTAACGGCAGCGCTCATGGTGCCCCTGCCATTAGGTTTAATCGCTAAGGATGGAGAAACGCGATCGCCTAACCTTTGGCAGGTGGGATTGGGCTACCAGGTAGCGCGCCCAGTTAATATTTTGATCATGGGGATTGATCGGGTTCCTGGAGCCAAAGAAGGCACAAACGAAATTTTTACTGGACGTAGCGATACGATGCTGTTGCTGCGGGTTGACCCAGTTGCCGACACGGTGAGTTTGCTCTCGATCCCCAGAGATACTCAGGTTGAGTTACCAGGCATTGGGACGGACAAAATTAACGATGCCAATGTTCAGGGTGGCGCAACTCTGGCGGCACGTACCGTTAGCTCAGTATTAAACGGCGTAACCATTGATCGCTACGTTCGTGTTAGTACCGATGCTTTTCGAGAATTGGTAGATCTCATTGGTGGAGTTGAGGTCAACGTCCCCAAGCCAATGGTTTACGAAGACAAAACTCAAAAATTGAAAATTAACCTGTCTCCAGGGCTGCAAACCCTGAATGGAGATCAGGCTGAACAGTTTGCCCGATTTCGAGGCGACGACTTAGGCGACATCGGGCGGGTACAACGCCAGCAAGCGTTGTTAAAGGCGTTGCGGAAAAAGCTGACAAACCCAACGATTATCCCGCGTCTTCCAGGGCTGGTGCAGGCGATGCAAAAGTACATCGACACAAATCTGAGTATGGAAGAAATGCTGGCGCTGGTAGGGGCAGGGCGCAAGCTGAGTGAAGGTAAGTTCAAAATGGTGATGCTGCCGGGGCGATTTAGTTCACCAGAAGAATACGTTGCCAGTTACTGGATTATGGATCCGGTGGGGCGCGATCGCGTCATGAAGCAGTACTTCGACGTGAATCCCGTGCTATCTTCAGACACTCCCGTCTCAGAGACAGTTCGCATCGCAATTCAAAACGCGTCTGGCAACCCAACTGCCGCCAGCCAACTGCGCCAATACCTGGCAGAAAAAGGGTTTAATGATACATACATCATCAATGATTTGCCCACCCAGCAGACGCAAACCGACGTGATTGCCCAAAAAGGTGATCTGGATGCGGCTGAAACCCTTCAGGCAATGCTGGGAGTTGGCAAGGTAGAAGCAGACTCCACGGGAGATCTAGAATCAGATGTGACGATCCGCATTGGCAACGATTGGCTAAAACAGAAGAAGTAGAGATGGATGTGTGATGACAATGATGCAAGGACTGCGACGACTGATCGTGATTGGGTGTGCGATCGCCCTGGCAGCCCTATGGATTCTTTTAAGTGCCCGTCCTGCCTTTGCGGAAGAAACAAAATTTTTGAACTACGGTAATGCCAGTCTGACAAATCAAGACTTCTCTCATCAAAATTTAGTGGGTGGTATTTTTGTCTCCGCCGAAATGCGCGGCACCAACTTCAGCGGTGCCAACCTGACTAATGCCATGCTGACGAAGGGAAATTTGCTGGGTGCAAACCTGAGCGCCGCCAATCTGGAAGGAGCCTTGCTTGACCGCACTACGCTTTACAAAGCAGATTTGACCAATGCAATTTTGGTCGATGCCACCCTGTCTAACAGCATCCTCGATGAAGCAACCGTTGACGGAGCCGATTTCACAAATGCAATTGTGGATCGCTATGCAGTGTCCCAACTCTGTAAGCGTGCTCAGGGAGAAAATCCTGTCACTGGCGTTTCCACCCGCGAAAGTTTGGGTTGTAAATAACCGAGGGGTTCAGGTAGGTTCTGTCAGCAGCAAGAAAATTCTTTTCTGGAAAGGGCATTATGAAATCAGGCAAGGCAATTGCTCGATGCTGTTTCCTGATCCAGGCTCTTGACCATGACTCAAGCCGATATTGTAGAACGGGCAAAACAAGGGGATGCTGGGGCGATCGCCACGTTGCTGAACCAGGGGTTTAAGAAGCGCGGCATTACAGCCATCGTGAAGTTAGATCAGCACTGTCTCATGATTGAGCTACGGTCGTTGCAAGCAATCAATCAGCTAGCCGCGATCGCAGTCATTCAACAGGGCATGAATCATCTGAAGCCAGCCCACATTCAAACTGTTTTGGTGTCTGGGCAAGCTGAGGATGGAGCAGATAACTGGATGGAATCTTTTACGCTGTCTCAGGAGGCAAACCCCGCTACCTCCACCTTTTCCCAAGTATCCCATCCCCCATCACCGCTCAACCACCAGCGTTCATCCAAAAACCTACTCTCCCAAAGGAAGCCCTCCCCGCGTTCTGCTGCATCATCCAAGTTATTAAGACCCCAGCAGATTTCTACCAGTGGCTGGGGTGCACTACTGACGGGGCTAATTCTGGCGATCGCCCTTTTTATCCTTAGTCCGCTTAAACTTTTGTTTCGCGGCTTTTTGGTGCTGGTGCATGAAGTTGGTCATGCCATTACTCATTGGGCGTTTGGTCGTCCTGCCATTCCCACGGTGAATATCTACTTTGGCGGCGGAGTTACGATCACATTTGGGCAGATCTGGTTGCTGAATGCCCTTATCTACCTGGCGATCGCGTATCTCGTTTATCGGCTACGAGCTTACCCAAGATTGCAAGGTGTAGTGGCGATCGCAACATTGCTATACACCTACTGCCTATTGACCCGGACAAACACCCTGTTATCAACCTTCATGGGGCATGGGATGGAGCTAATCGCGATCGTGGTTTGCCTGTTTCTGGCGACCAGTGGTTATTTTTGTCGCATCAAGGGCGATCGCACAATTTACGCCATGCTTGGCTTCTTCACATGCTTCAGCGACACAGAGTTTTCCTGGCAATTGCTACACGACTCCGATTTTCGTTATCACTACGAAGACGGCATTGGCGGCATCATCGATAATGATTTTGTGATTTTAGCGAACGAGTATTTTGGCGTAAATCTATCTGCGATTGCTCAAGCATTTCTGCTTGCCTGCCTTGCCATGCCCGCGATCGCATTCTTGATGTGGCGCTATCAACCCTGGCTCCTTTCCGCCAGTCGTCAACTGTTAAAGTCGTAGAGACTAACGAGGCTTCTGCGCGATCGCCTGCTGAATATGTTCTAGCAGTTCGGTCATTGAAGTAGGGGGAGCCAGAATTTGACTAGCAAGTTGCCGTGCTTGTTCCGGCAAAGGGTTTAGCGTCGTTTCTTCCAATTCTGGGTCACGATGGTCAAGCACAATAATCGGCGGCTTGGATTCCATTGCGCTCAGTTCCACTAGTCGTGCCAGCACTTCAGGCTGCGGCTCTCCATTCGTCCAGCAAAGCAACAGCAAGTCTACACTTTCAGACTCAATTTGCTGCAGGACTTCCTGCCAGGAACGCCCCATCATTCCTCGCAACCCCGCTGTTTGTAAGTACTGAATCAACGCTTGCAGCCACTCCGTTTCTTTGGGGAGTTGCCCCAACGCCTCATTCCCCACATTAAAAGATTTACCACTTTCCGTATTGCTGGGTAGGGTTGAAACATTCATCGCTAAAATAGACGGCCGCCATACGCATCCTGCCGCGATTTGAATCACTTGCAGCAGCGTTGCCATCTCTGGAGAATCGTCCTCAACCGCGTTGCCATCTGTCTCTATAAGACAGGGAAAGATCAACAGTCCAGGAATTTGGCTGGCTGCCTGCGTCGTCTTTTGAGCGAGCGTCACAATGGGTAGGGATGCCAGCATCGGGTGATAGCTCAACTGTCGCAAGTAATCACTGGGATTGTCCAAATCTCCCCCCAGCAAGACCACATTCGGTTTCCAAACGCGGGCAAGCAGTTCTGCCTGGTCTAAATCGTCAGACTCTAAAATTCGATAGCGACGTGCCTGGAGCGATCGATTGAGGTGTTCGATCGCCGTTGATTCGGGCTGATTATCTTCGCTGCTTGCAAACAGATGCAGAATTGTGAGGTTACTAGCAGCACGAGCAGGTATATCCAGTTCTTTAGGATCAATCAACAAGTGTTGCAGGGTTTGCTTCAGCTCTTTCGGTTGAATCGGCAATTTCAGAAACCCATCTGCCCGATTCCGAAATGCCTCATCCTCATCAATCACAGTAGCGGTAATAGCAACGGGGATTGCCTCGGTTTCAGTATTGGATTTCAGCAGCGTTAACACATCCCAACCCGACAAAAGCGGCAGCAACGGGTTCAGAAAGATAATGCAAGGTTGCAGACGGCGGGCTTTTTCCAGTGCCTCGGTGCCTGATCGCGCAATCACCACTCGATAGCCCAGCCCAATTAGTTGCTCGGAGAGAGATTCTACAAACTGAGGCACGGTATCCACAATCAACATCAAGCGATCGCGGAGCTTGGGTAGTACCGAAGACGCGCTGCCGGATGCCTCCAGTACATCCCGTTGAGAATACCGGTTTGGGAATAATAGCGGTACCCGCCCACTGGGGTAAGCAGCCAGTTGCTCATCTAATTCCTCGTCGTCCGTAGCACGCCCTCGTGTCAGTTGGGTGCGATCGGGTGGGGTCGGGGGTAGCAGAATTGTAAACTGGCTTCCCTGATGTTCTTTGGAGATGAACGTCACATCGCCCCCGTGTAACCGAGCCAGGCGACGCGTCAACACCAAACCCAAACCCGCCCCTTCAAATTGTCGCGTGAGGGGATTTTCGAGCTGTTGAAATTTTTGGAAAATGAGATGTTGCTTCTCTGATGGAATTCCAATTCCTGTATCCCAGACGGTGAAAGCAATCCATCCACCCCAACGGCTGACCTTCAACCCCATGGGATGCCCAACTTCAGTGAATTTGAGGGAGTTGGATAGAAGATGAACCAACATCTGACGCAGTCGCAGATCATCCGCTACCAACAGCGTTAAGTTTGGCTCAATTTCCAGGGAAAACTGCGCCCCAATTTGTTCAGCCTCTAGGGGGGATGCTGCTTTGTTGTCCAATAGCCGATTTTGCTTCGCTTGCTCAAAGGCTCGCTGACAGGCGATCTCCACATCCACCGGTCCATACAGCAACTCTAACTGCCCCGTTTCAATCCGCGTCAAATCGAGGATATCGTTAACGACACCCATCAAATGACGGCTGCTTTGGTAAATCAGTTGGGCATAGTGAACCTGTCGTTGGTTGAGTTCTCCTAGCGTCTGGTCTTTCAACAAACTGGACAAACCCAACACAGCAGTTAGCGGTGTTTTTAGCTCATGGCTAATGCACGCCAAAAACTCATCTTTTAGACGATTAAGCTGCACAAGATCGGCATTTTTGGCAGTCAACTCTCTGGCAAGGTGCTGTTGCTTGGTCACATCCTGCGACAAAATCAGCCAGAGCGATTCGCTGGGAGCTTGGGGTAAATCGGGCTGGGTGCGAATGGAGGGAAAATCTTGAACAGCAGAGGCAAACGCATCCGGCAAAGCGGTGGAGGCATCTGAGTGGTTTACAGCAAGCGCCGCCAGAGTAAAGGGACGAGACGAGACTGAAGACGATTCGGTTGAATGGGCAGTGGCTAGACTGGTAGAAGGGGACCAATCCAAATTCAAATCTGGCAGGAGTGATCCGAGGGATACTTTGACAAACTGCAAGACTTGCTCCCGCCCATCTTTCAAGGGGCAAACGCAAACGCAGGTGTTAGGGTTGGTTCCAAGCTGGCAGATACTCTCTGGAGAGGCAACGTCGGTAGCTGGGTTGAGCGATCGCTCTTCTTCAGTCAATCCAAGCGCTCGGAGATCGCCATCATCATCGCAGTCTGAGCCTTGCACACCCAGCCAGACCGCAGCCTCCCGCCAAATTTTTGCTGGATCTGACAATTCACCTACCTGGTCACGCCAAACCCGGTTCTGGGCTACAACTTGCCCACTATCGGTTTGCAACATCAGTGGCAGCGGCAACCGCTCCAACAGTTGCAGCAGTGAGTCCAGAAGTGGTAAGTGGCTCGGCAAGCTAGCAGTAAGTTTTGCCGCCGCGGTATGCAGCGCTGCATTCATAGGAACAGGCTGCGTACTATGGCGCAATCGCAGATGCAAGATTTCTTCCTGCTGAGTTTTAATCCGTTGCTCCAGTTCTGCCCGTTGTGCCAACAGTTGTTGAGTGAGTTTCAAGATTTGCTGCTGTTGCGTGTGATAGTACGGGTTGATTGGAGATGGCAACTTCTCACTCAGCAGTTCAGCGTTGGCAGCACTTCCACTCACTTGCCTGCCCATTTCACTGATGTGAGCATCAGGCGGGCGAGTCAGTGCGCCTGCCAGAACGTGTAACAGGCGATCGCGATCCAGCAAGCCCACCAACACACCTGCCTGATTCACTAAGGCGTAGTTAGTACCTGGTTGATCGGAAAGATGAGGCAAAAACTGATGCAACGACCAATCATCGGGCAAAACCGTGAGCGGCTCAATGATAGCAGGACAGCTATTTTGCAAAGAGCACTGCAACACAGCAAGAGTACTCAGTAGGGTTGCTTTTGAAGTGCGAGAGGGCAGCGCCAGGGCTGTTAGCAGATTGGGCAAAAGCCGATGTAGTCGCACTAACCCAATGGGTTGCTGCCAGGCATCTGTAATCACCAGGCAATCGCCCTCGTTTTGGCTCAACGTTTCTAAAATCGCCTTAAGAGAAGCGGTTCCAGAACAAGCTGGAATCGGTTGAACAAACTCTTTAAGACATGTGCCGGTCAAGGACATAGCCAACCTTCCCCAAAGGGAAAAAGGATCAAGGGCTTCGCTGACAACAGGGGCGGCGAGTTTTTAATTCACTTCCCAATTATGACGCTGGAAAAGCAGGAGTCGGGTAGCGATTATAATTAATTAAAAGTTCGATTATGACGAAAAATTAAGTATTGCAAAAATACGAATGAATGTAATCCTTCACCTCCCATCTGCAACAATAAGCATCTTTAGATGAAGGAGCGTTACACTTTACTTTATATTTAATTAATGTTTCAAATACCTTAACCCTTTGAAACCCTGATTTAAATTTACGCTCTTCAGCACCTTGAGCCGTGCAATCTATCCTATTGATTTGTACATTTCTACCATTGGATACGCTGGCTCACGCTGTTTCTAAGCGATTGAGCAGCGATCGCTATCAGGTAAGCCACCATCACACGTTTGAATCATTCTGCCAATTCGTTGAGCAAGAGAAGCATCGATTGGATTGCTTAATCTTGCAGTCCAACCCAGAACTGGTTCAAGTCGCCACCTGGCTCTATGGACAGGCAACGCTTCTACCCGCCATTCTTCTGTCTGAAGCTACTGTTGCGGACCCTCACCCCAGCCCACCCACAACTCAGACACAGATCCCATTTCAGTATCACACCGCAGAAGTTCTGCTGTCAGTCACCGATCTTGAGCAACTCGACTACCACATTGAACAAGCGATCGCTCAATTCATCAGCTTGTCACCCACCTCATGGCTCAAAAACGATCCCTTCGCCAAAATCGGCGATCAGCCAGATAACCATCCATTAGTTCCCCAACAGCAGCGATTAATTGAGAAACTGAAGGAGCGACTGGGGTATCTAGGCGTGTATTACAAACGAGATCCCAACAACTTCTTCCGCTACCTACCACCCGAGCAGAAAGTAGAGCTGTTAGAAAAGCTCAAACTCGATTATCGGGATATTGTTCTACGCTATTTCGCGAATGATGGTACGCTAAATCAGCGCATTGACGACTTCGTAAACACCGTCTTCTTCACCGATGTTTCTGCCGCACAAGTTGTAGAAATCCACATGGAGTTGATAGACGAATTTTCCAAGCAGCTAAAATTGGAAGGGCGCAGCGAGGAGATTTTGTTGGATTACCGCCTCACCCTTATTGACACGATCGCCCACCTCTGTGAAATGTATCGACGCTCCATCCCTCGAGAATCCTGAGAAGCCATTCTGCATCTGTCGTCAGAACGATAAAACTCTATGATTCCTCTTAAGAAAACTTATGTTCTGAAGCTGTACGTTGCGGGCAACACTCCCAACTCAATCCGAGCGTTGAAAACTCTCAACACAATCCTCGAAGAAGAGTTTAAGGGAGTTTATGCCCTCAAGGTAATTGATGTTTTAAAAAACCCCCAACTAGCCGAAGAAGATAAAATCCTGGCAACTCCAACCCTGGCAAAAATTCTGCCACCTCCCGTTCGTAAAATCATTGGCGATCTCTCCGATCGCGAAAGGGTTCTCATTGGTCTTGATCTGCTGTATGAAGAACTGCGGGAAGACGAAGTTGGAATCGATAAAGAAGTGCTTTGATGAGCACCTTTTGTGGTAAACCTAGCGATACAGCTTGCCAACCCAACGATATAAGCCTGGTCTATAAACTGTTATGAATCAACTCAGTCAAGAAGCTAATAACGGACTGAATGCAGTCGGAGTCCAAAAAATTCGCACCATGATTGAGGGATTTGATGATATCAGTCATGGCGGATTGCCCGTTGGCAGAACCACGTTGGTAAGCGGTACCTCTGGCACTGGCAAAACCCTCCTCGCTGTGCAATTTCTCTATAACGGCATTACGTATTTTGATGAACCTGGCGTATTTGTCACATTTGAAGAAGCGCCCGCCGACGTTATTAAAAACGCCTTTAGCTTTGGGTGGGACTTACAAAAGCTGGTAGACGAGGGCAAGCTATTCATTCTCGATGCCTCTCCCGACCCTGAAGGACAAGACGTAGTTGGTAATTTTGACCTGTCTGCTTTGATCGAGCGGATTCAATACGCCATTCGCAAGTACAAAGCCAAGCGAGTCTCGATTGACTCTGTCACCGCCGTGTTTCAACAGTACGATGCAGCCTCGGTAGTACGACGAGAAATTTTCCGCTTGGTGGCGCGGTTGAAACAAGTGGGCGCGACAACCATCATGACCACAGAGCGGATCGATGAGTACGGTTCCGTGGCCCGATTTGGGGTGGAAGAGTTTGTCTCCGATAATGTCGCCATTGTTCGCAATGTGCTGGAGGGGGAGCGCCGCCGCCGAACGATTGAGATTCTGAAGCTGCGCGGAACAACTCATATGAAAGGAGAATATCCTTTCACCATCACCAACTACGGGATCAATATCTTCCCGCTGGGGGCAATGCGCCTAACCCAGCGATCATCCAATGTGCGGGTCTCTTCGGGAGTCAAAACACTGGACGAAATGTGCGGAGGAGGCTTTTTCAAGGATTCGATCATTCTGGCAACCGGGGCAACGGGTACGGGCAAAACCTTACTGGTCAGCAAGTTTTTGCAGGAGAGTTGCATTCGTGGGGAGCGATCGATGCTGTTTGCCTACGAAGAATCTCGCGCTCAACTGTCCCGCAATGCTTACTCTTGGGGCATTGACTTTGAGGATTTGGAACAGAAGGGCTTGCTTAAGATCCTGTGTGCGTATCCAGAATCTGCTGGTCTAGAGGACCACTTGCAAATCATTAAATCCGAAATTGCCGAGTTTAAGCCTGCTCGGATTGCGATCGATTCTCTGTCTGCTCTGGCACGGGGGGTCAGCAACAATGCCTTTCGGCAGTTTGTAATTGGGGTGACCGGATTCGCCAAGCAGGAAGAAATCACTGGCTTTTTCACCAACACCACTGATCAATTTATGGGATCACACTCCATCACGGATTCCCACATCTCCACCATTACTGACACAATTTTGATGCTGCAATACGTGGAAATTCGTGGGGAGATGTCGCGGGCAATCAACGTGTTTAAGATGCGCGGTTCCTGGCATGACAAAGGGATTCGCGAGTACACGATTAGCGAACATGGTGCGGACATCAAAGATTCGTTCCGCAACTTTGAGCGCATTATTAGCGGTTCGCCCACTCGCATTTCGGTGGATGAAAAAAGCGAACTTTCTCGCATTGTGCGGGCTGTGCAACGGGAAGAGGAATAATTCTCTTGCAATCAGGCGACGGCTTTGCGTTGGATGTTTCTGCTGGGATGGAGCGATCGCTTCAGTAAATTGCCCAGAACGATCGCGCCCCGTTCAATATCTTCAGCGGAATGCAGAAAACTCAACCGCAGGGCTGGGTACCCTTTTTGACCGGGGAAAAACACCGAACTATCAAAAATTGCAACATTCTGGGCGATCGCATCTCGGCAAAGTGCTGGAATCGAAACGCACTCTGGAAACTGAACCCATAAGAATAGTCCTCCCTGGGGCACTGTCCAGGTAGCTTCTTCCGGGAAATGCTTCTCCATAGCTTGCAGCATAGCGTTGCGGCTTTGCAGATGGGTTGCCCGCAAACGGTTGATATGGCGACGGTAGTGACCTGATGCCAAATATTCGCTAACGATCGCCTGCGAAACCGTTGAACTATGAAGGTCATAAAGCAACTTGCGACTCAGCAATGTTTGATGGTTTTGCCGATTCGTGACAATGTAACCCACGCGTAGCCCTGGCATCAACGTTTTGGAAAAGGTACCCAAATACGTTACCCAACCTTCGCGATCGAAGGCTTTAATTGGCGGCGGAACCGGTTCAAAGTTTAACCCTTCATAGGCGTTGTCTTCCAGAATCGGGCATTCATACTGTTTTGCCAGTGCCACCAATTGCTGCCGATGTGCCTGAGTCGTGGTGATCCCGGTTGGATTATGAAAGGTGCTGATGGTAAAAATCAGCCTCGGTCGATGACTTTTGAGGTATTGCTCCAACAGTTCCAGGTTCATCCCCTCCGCCGTCATCGGAATCCCAATCACTCGTGCGCCTAAGGTGTCTAACACGGCAAGCGTTCCAGCGTAGGTGGGACTTTCTACTACCACCCAGTCTCCTGGACGGACAAAGTGGTGAATTGCCAGAAACAAACCTTGTTGGGAACCTGTGGTAATAATCAGATCATCGGCTGAGACTTCTAACCCAAGTTGAATCAATTGCTGGGCAATTTGCTGCCGCAGCATCAGTTGCCCTTGTGGCTGATTGTAGTGAAACAGGCGATCGCCTACATCTGTCATAGCGCGGCGGGCGATCCGTGATAGATCTTCGGGTGGTTGCGGCACACCAAAGCCAAAATCAATCCTGTCAGGATGACGGTTGGCTTCGGTAAACCCGTTGTAGAATTTGCAGAACGAGCCGCAGGGATGTTCAGGAATAATGACAGACTGAGCCGGGGCAAAGGTTGGCTCCAAACTGGGAGAAGCAGAAGGCGGCTGGCTAACAAAGTAGCCCGATCCTGGACGAGCCTGAATCAAACCATCTGCCTCCAGCATTCCATAGGCTTCGATCACGGTAAGTTTATTAACTTGAATTGCATCCGCCAGCCCACGGATCGAGGGAAGTTGGTGTCCGGGTGGCATTACGCCTGATTGAATGAGGTGCTTCAGGCGATCGCGAATTTGCAGATATAGGGCTTGTCCAGACTGGCGATCGATGGGAATTTTCATGACACCGCTCCAAAGTCTGTCAGCACTATAATCAATCTGCTCAAAAATCACCTGATACAGTTGGGCGAGATTTTGCCAGAACAGTTCTGCCAATTTGCACTGTTCTAGTCAAACCTGTTAAATCTGTACCTTCTCGAATCACTGTTGCGCCAACGACAGTGGAGAGGTACGGTTCGTTCACGAGGAGCAGACTTATGAAAACCCAAATTCTACCCTCGTCTGTCCTCTCTACACTCTTTACCCAACTCAATCGTTTCTGGTCATTCTTGATCGACATGGGCAGTCGCTACCCGGATGTGCGGGTTTGGCAACGACGCGATCGCCGAGGTGATGCAGTTTGGCATGGCTACGATCCCACCAATGGCGATTACGTTTCCTTTGGCACAGAAGACGAAATCCGTAGCTGGATCGAACAACGCTACTACACCCGCGATCGCGATTAAGCCCCAACTCCAGAATCCTTGCCTGACTTGAGCGATCACGGCACAATGAAGATAAGGATTTTAGTTACGTTTTTTAACATGATTCTGGAGCCGCAAACGCTTTCTCCTGTCCACCCAACCCCCACTCTTGAAGCTCACCTTCAACCAGTTGATTCTCAGCCAAAACAGCTTGACTACGATGTGGCGATCGTCGGCGGCGGCATTGTAGGACTCACCTTTGCCTGTGCTTTGAAAGATTCTGGCTTGAGGGTGGCGCTGATTGAAGCGAAACAGGAATCAACAGCGGTTTCCAGAGGGCAAGCGTATCATGTGAATTTGCTCTCCAGCCAAATCTTTGATGGCATTGGCGTATGGGAGCAGATGCACCCTAATGTGAATCCGATTGAGCAAATTCGCTTATCGGATGGCAACTATCCTGGCGTGGTGCAGTTTCTGCTGCAAGACTTGAAATCCCCCGCGCTGGGTTACGTGGCTGAACACAAAGTACTGCTGGAAGCACTGCAAGCCTTCTTGCAAGAATGCACGAATGTTACCTATCTCTGTCCGGTGGAAGTCTGCGCGACTCAGTTTCATGCAGATGCAGTGGAATTAGCGTTGAAACAAGGCGACCAAACCTGGACGGTACAATCGCAGTTGTTGGTTGCGGCCGATGGGGCGCAATCTCCCATCCGGCAACAGGCAGGTATTCGCACGATGGGCTGGCAATACTGGCAATCGTGTGTGGTGGCATTCATCAAGCCCGAAAAACCCCACCAAAATATCGCCTACGAACGCTTTCAGGCGGATGGTCCATTTGCCATTTTGCCCCTACCTGGAAATATTTGCCGAATTGTGTGGACGGCTCCCAAAAAAGAAGCGGAAGCCATTCTGGCACTGGATGATGCAGCATTTCTAACTAAATTAAAAACTCGTTACGGTAATCAGATGGGCGAGTTGGAACTGGTAGGCGATCGCTCCCTGTTTCCCGTCCATCTAATGCATAGTCATCGTTACGTGCAATCTCGGTTAGCGTTGATTGGCGACGCAGCCCATTGCTGCCATCCCGTGGGCGGGCAGGGTGTCAACCTGGGCATTCGGGATGCGGCTGCTCTGGCAGAAATATTAAAAACAGCACACCAACAAGGGCAAGATCTTGGCCAATTAAAGACTCTCCGCCAATACGGGCGCTGGCGCAAACTAGAAAACTGGAAGATCCTTGCCTTTACCGATTTTCTCGATCGCCTCTTTTCCAACACCATTTTGCCCATTGTGGTGTTACGTCGGCTGGGCTTGTGGATGCTGCAAAACATTTACCCTGTGAAACTGTTTGCCCTCAGGCTCATGGTGGGCTTGAGCGATCGCCCCCCCAAACTAGCGCAGCGATCGCCGCAAAAACCTTCGCTTTAAGAATGCTGATTTTGATCAGTCCTGTAATTTTGTTCCTTAGGAACGTGAATTTAATAACATCGAATTTTTCATTTAAACTCACCTCTCCCCCTGCCCCTCTCCGGCTCGGAGAGGGGTGCCGCAGGCGGGGTGAGGTTGCCGGAGTTATTTAATCCACGATCCTTAAGCAAAGGCAAGCGAGAATTTAGCGCTTCATCCTTTCATGCGCTCAGCTTTTTGATACGTCTGGGCATGGTGCCAAGCTTGCATCACGTTGCCTCGCATCAATGCGGCAATTCCACTCAATGCGTGCAGTTCTGCCAAGTCAGAATTGAGTTTCAACGCTTTTTCCAAAGCAATTTGGGCGGCTCCTGGACGAAAATCATACAGATTGACAAATGCCAAATAAGCATAGGCAAATGGATTTTGAGCGTCTAGCTGAGTAACTCGTTCCAACGCCGCGATCGCAGGTTCAACCTGCCGCCTCAACACAGTCGCCAGCGCCAACGTGTAAGCGAACTGCCGATTGCCCGGCTCCTGCTGCAGCCGATACTCCATTGCCTGTTGCACCTGCACCAGATAATCCTGAATTGGGTCATATTGATTGATACGGCTAATTTCATCAGAAATCCGATCCAGTGATTTCGTTCCTTGAGGTAAAGTACTCGCCAGCGATCGCAACTGCGTCAGCAAATCCACTTCAGGCGCAGGCGTGAGTGTTGTGGCTGGGTCAAGTTGGAGACGAGCGGTAACTGGCAACACCGTAGCTTTACCAGTCTGCCGATTCAAGTAAACTGCCTCCAGAACGTAGATACCAGGAGTTGCATTGGCAGGCGGCAACATCGCCAACCGTTCAATCACTTGAAAACGGTCAGACTCTTTCACCTGTTGAAGCATTTCAGGATGCAGCATTCCCATACCAATACCGTGATCATGCAACCAGCGATCGCTTTTGGCATTACCAGAAGAGTCGTGCCCTTGTCCATTGGGTTGGTCTTGCCTGCGCCAGGTCAACAACACTAATCCTGACTGCAAATCACCCCATGATCCCGACCATTGATAGGTCACTGGAATCGGTCTGCCAGGAGGAGCCGTTGTTGGGAGGGTGATTTGGTCTAGCTGGATGGGAGTGGAGGGTGAAAGTGGGAGTGGGGGAGTGGGGACGGGGGGGAGGAGTTGGGAGGAGGAAGATGAGGAGAATGGGGAAGATGAGGAAGATGAGGTGCTTGGTGATTGGTGATTGGTGATTGGTGATTGAGGAGTCGAAGAATTTTGAATTTTGGCTTCCGGTGAGTCAGCCGAACCGAATTTTGAATTTTGTTCTCCCTGAGTCAAACCGAAGGGAATTTCTCCTCTATCTCCCTCATCTCCCTCACCTTCCGCCTCCTGCCTTCTAACTTCCACCGCAGGCACTTTGCGCCGAAATAATCTCAATTCGCTGCCGTCGGGCAAGTTCCAGCTTTTTTGCAGCTTAAAATCGCCGCGTTGCTCCACCCCTTGCACGATCTCGGCTTGGATTTCAGGTTTGCGAATAGAGCCTTGATCCCCTGTTTTAGTCAAAAACCAGGGGAGCGATCGCCGGTCTTGCTCTAAAAAGGATTTGCGCGTGCCCACCTGCCGTCCGTACACCTGAAAATTGTGAGTCAGCCCATAGTAGTTAATGTTGTGTTGATTAACAGCAGGGGTAGAGGGCAGTACCCCAATCGTTGATCGCAGGTAGGGGTCTATCTTTGCCACTTCAGCAATCACTTCAGGATGCGGGTAAGCTTCACCTCGGTAGGGAAAATAGCGATTGGGATAACGCTGAGTGAGATGGTTGGCGCTAGCAAATATCGGAAACAGTGTTGCAATCATCAACAAACCAGCCAGGGCAACGCTACCCCATTGCACCAAACGCCACGATCTCGGCAACAAAGTCAAACCATACGCCAGCACTACTGATAGAACTGGCAGAGCCGGTGCAAAATAGCGATCGTCCTTATTGGGATTCAGCGTAGACAGCAGGTAGGCTCCCGCCAGAAATACTAGCAACCAGACCAGCGATCGCTGGGAAGTGAGAAAAACTTGCTGGCGATACTCCATAGACTTGGGTTCGTAATCAATGCTGTTCAGCCGTTGACTACCAACCCGCGATCGCCGCCAGAAAAAGACCAACCCCAACAATGGCACAACCAACAACGGCACCGACACCATAATCGGCAATCGGCGTACATAAAACGTCCAGGCATCCAGCGACAGCAGCGAAGGCGACCCCTGAATTGCTGCTGAATCGATCGTTGCTCGTTTACTGGAAGTCAGGATCAGCAACCAATTGGTGCGATACCACGGCACCCAAACTGGCAACGAAACCAACAACACCACTCCTAACTGCGCCAAGCGTCCCCATGCCCGTCGCCGCATAGTTTCGCCGCCTACCCAAACAATAGGCACCAGCAAAAACAACGCGGCTGATTGCTTCGTCATCAACGCCAGCCCCAGAGTAATGCCAAACAGAACCGCTAGAAGCCAGGGGCGGAGGAAAGAGGGGAGAGGGGGGAGGGGAATGGGGATGAAGAATAGGGAAGATGGGGAAGGGGGGAGAGAGGAAGCGGGAATAGGTAATTGGTGATTAGTGATTGGTGATTGCTGTTTAGGGGATTCTTCCAACCTGGAATCTGGAATCTGGAACCTCAAATCCTTTTGACTCCTGACTTCTGACTCCTGGACTCTCTCTTCTCCCTCTCCCTCACCTCTCTCCTCTTCCTCCCCCTCAAGCTCTGCTCCTCGCCATAGGGTTAGGCAGAGAAAACACAAAACCACCATTGCCGTGAGCGGATGATCCAGCAAAAACTCCAGGCGAGATTCGTATAGGGTGGGCAGAAGTATGCAAAATCCGGCTGCCCAGAGACCCACTCGCCTATTGAAGAGATCTGCCCCCAGACTGTACACACTGCCCAGCAAGATAGCGCTGAAGACCAGAAATAGCAGAATCATCTGGTCGGGAGTTTTGCCAAAGAGGGAAATGATGGGAGCCGTTGAGATATAAACCAGGGGCGGAATTTTGGAGGAGAGTAACCAGAGGTTTGTCCACCACGTGCTAGAGAACCATTGAGGTGTTTGTAGAGCATTCCAGTAAGTAAGAGACCCGGTTAGATAATCGGCGGCATCCCATGCGGGGGTGGTGTGGTCTAAGGTCAACCACAGGCGATCGCTCACGACACTTGCCAACCAGATTCCACCCAGAATGGGGAGATCGGTTAGCCAGCGACGGTGCTTAAATGAAACCGATTTTGGGGAATCGCAGCCCACCACGTCAATCCAGCTAGCGCAACAGCTTTTTCATCCTAATATGAGGAATTCCGGCTTCCTCAAAAACCTGCCCCTCTGGCGCAAACCCAAACCGTTCATAGAACGCCTGAACGGGCTGTTGGGCGTTCATACAAACCGTTGTGATCTGCTTTTCAGTCAACCATGCCAAAACTGATTCCATGAGTGCTTGCCCAATCCCTCGACCTCTAAACTCTCGCAATACCGCGAATCGTTCAATCTTAGCGGTGCTAGCATCCAACCAGCGAAGGCGAACTGTACCCACCGCTTTCTCACCCTGATACACCAGCATGTGCTCCGATTCGTTATCCCTGCCATCAAATTCCAGCGTTGGATCAACTCCCTGCTCAATTTGAAACACAAGGTAACGGATTTTGTGAATCTGAGGCAAATCCTGAGGCAGGTTTGCCAGCCGAACAGTTAATTCATCCATCGTTCTGTTGAGCAGAGGATTGGGTATTCTCTGTTCATGGTAATAGAACGAGCTTATTGGATTGCCTGGTCACAGATTAATGGCATGGGTCCCATTTTATTAAGGCGCTTGCAGAAGCACTTTGGGACGTTAGCCACTGCCTGGAATGCCAGCGCTACAGATTTACTGGAAGTGGATGGGTTTGGGTTGCTGACGGCGGATGCAGTGGTGACAGAGCGTCGCAGGCTAGAGCCAGAGCAACTGTTACAGCAGCATGAACAAGAGAATCCCCGATTTTGGACTCCCGCCGATCGCGATTATCCCCGGTTACTGCTAGAAACGCCAGACCCGCCACCGCTGCTTTACTATCGTGGCGTTGTGGAGCCGCAGGAGTTGACAGGGTTCGCGCCAATGGTCGCGATCGTGGGCACTCGCACTCCTTCTGAGTACGGCAAGCGTTGGACGCAGCGGATTACCACATTACTGACTCAGCAGGGGTTTACGGTGGTGTCTGGGCTGGCAGAAGGGATTGATACGGAGGCGCACCGCAGTTGTTTAGCAGCACGGGGGCGAACGATCGCGGTTCTGGGCTGTGGGACGGATGTAATTTATCCCTGGTCGAACCGAAAACTGCATCAGCAGATTGTGCAGTCGGGTTTGATACTGAGTGAGCATCCCACAGGGACTAAGCCAGATCGCATCTTTTTCCCGCGCCGAAACCGCATCATTGCAGGGTTGTGTCGCGCTACGTTGGTAATGGAAGCAGGAGAAAAATCGGGCGGGCTGATTACGGCACACTACGCCAATGAGTATGGACGAGAGGTGTATGCACTGCCTGGCAGTTTGGATAATCCCACTGCGATCGGTTGTTTGAAGCTAATCAGTAAGGGTGCTCATCCGATTTTGGAAGATGAACTGTTGGAAATGTTGGGGATGCTGCCATGTCTGGATACAGCTCCTAGTGCACCTGCCCAAACCAACATACCGTTGAATTTGGAGCCAGAGTGGGAGCAGATTTTGCAGGCGTTGGCAAGCTTGTCTGAGGCAGGGGAGGCAGTCCCGTTTGATCGCCTGGTACAGGTCACCAGCCTGCCAGCCAGCACGATTTCCAGTGTGCTGCTTCAGCTTGAGATGGAAGGATTGATTACACAAGTGCCGGGAATGCGCTACAAACGCTCCTGAAACTGTTGAGCATAGAAGCGAGCGTAGCGTCCGCCATGATTTAGCAGTTCAGTATGGGTGCCGGATTCAACCACGTGCCCATGCTCTAACACCAAAATGCGATCAGCACGACGAACCGTTGCCAGACGGTGAGCAATGATAAAGACCGTGCGGTTTCGCATGACGCGCTCTAAAGCTTCCTGCACTAGTGCTTCTGATTCAGAGTCGAGAGCAGAGGTCGCCTCATCCAGAATGAGAATGCGAGGGTTAAGCAATACAGCACGGGCGATCGCCAACCGCTGCCGCTGTCCACCCGATAAATTTACCCCCCGTTCCCCCACCCAGGTGTTGTAGCCATCGGGAAACTGAATGATGAATTGGTGCGCGTTGGCAATTTTGGCAGCTTCTTGAATTGCATCCGAGTCCACATGGTTCTGTCCAAAGGCAATATTTTGGGCAATGGTGCCAGAAAACAAAATGGTTTCTTGGGGAACAATGCCAATTTGACGGCGCAAACTGCGGAGGGTGACATCCCGAATATTAATTCCGTCAATAAAAATCTTCCCTTGCTGCGGGTCATAAAATCGAGGCAGCAAATTCGCCAGCGTGGTTTTGCCAGAGCCAGAATGCCCTACCAAAGCGATCGCTTCTCCGGGCAGCGCCAACAAATTTAAGTTTTTTAGAACAGGCTGGTCGATGTGGTAAGCAAATTCAACATTCTGGTATTCCACCTTCCCGGTGACTTGAGGCAGGGCGATCGCATCGGGATGCTCAACCACTGTCGGCTGCATTGCCAGCAGTTCAAACACACGCTCAATCGAAGCTTCTCCCTGCTTAAACTCGTTGTAATTGCTTGTAAGCAACGCAATGGGATCAATTAGCATCACCACCGCCGCTAAATAACTGACAAATTGACTTCCCGTCAAATTGTTTTGCGAAACCTGCCAACCACCCAGGAGAAGCAGAAACAAGAGGGCAACAGCTTCCAAAAAACCCACAACAGGCGATTGAATTGCCTTCAACTTTTCAGTGCGGTATCGCGCCAGGCGGTTGCGCTCAGCTTCTCGGCTAAACCGCTCTAGGGTATAGTCTTCAGCCGCAAAGGCTTGAACTAACCGCATCCCACTAAATACCTCAACCAGTAAAGCCGAGAGGTTTGAAATTCGGCTTTGGCTGCGATACGACAGCGTCCGAATGCGCTCCCCAAACCAGGCAATGAGAGCCGCCATCACGGGCGCAATGATCAGGGTTGTTACAGTTAGTTGCCAGTTGAGATACACCATGTACCCCAGGACAACAATTAACTGCAACATACTGGGGAGGAACTGGTGAAACACCTTGTTAATGACTTCGCCGATCCGGTCAACATCCTCCGTCATGCGATAGGCCAAATCGCCGCTTTGAGCCGTCTCAAAATAACTAAGGCTAAGACGTTGAAGGTGACCGTAAACCTGGGTGCGTAGCTGGAACGCGATCGCCAGAGCCGCCTTCGCCATCAGCGTATCTTGACCGTATTGGGCAATTTTCTGCACCAAAAAAATTAAGGCTCCAATGCCCGCCATACGACCAATTGCCAAAACCTGACCCCGTGCAATTGGTTCTGCGATTCCACCCGCCAACCACGCTAAAACGGGCCACATTGCCGTAAAAATTAGCGTACAAATCAGGGCTTGAAGAATCGTTTGCGTCTGGGGTCGGATGTAAGCAAGAAGCTTCAAGTAGCGATCGCGGTCGTTCAACGTTTGCTGAATACTTTTTTTGAATAAACGTGAAAAATCGATAAGGTAATCGACACAATTACGATCACCAGGATACTTGGTTGTAAATACTTATCCCCATATAAAGAAACCTGCCCCCTGGAGTATCGCCCTAAAATAGTGCTGACTATCCAACTCAATCTCCCAATGACGTTGTAGACAACGGATGGACAACCATTGAGGCGTTGCTACTAACAACAACCCCAACTTCCGAATCACATAGCCAACATTATCTCTTACAACGGCACCGATATAAAAAACAGGGGTCAGCAGGAACACAGATGGCAAAAAAATTGCTTCGGTTCATCATGCCAACAACCGTCATTCTCAGTAAAATCCCATTTTCTACCTGGGATGATTGCCAGGACGAATTGGTTGCAGTGTAAGTGCCCAAAAAGTGAGCGATCGCAATTCATCTTTACAAACCGCTTTTGCGTCGCCGCCCCATTGTCTTTCTCCGCTTCCAGATCCAGATCCCTAGCGCCAAAACAATCCCCACCAGAACCAGCTTAGAAACGGGAGCCAGCCATTCATCTACAAGTGCATAGTTTTCTCCCAACTTCAGCCCCAAAAAAGTTAGGAATCCGACCCACAGAGTTGTGCCCAGCGTCGAGAACACCGTAAATGACCATAGTGGCATCTCGTTCAGCCCGGCTGGCAGCGAGATTAACGTGCGAACTCCAGGAACTAAGCGACAAAAAAATACTGCACCAATGCCATGCCGAGTAAACCAATGATTGGCTTTGTCAATATCTTTTCCTGAAAGAGTTAACCATTTGCCGTAGCGATCCGCCAAATGCCGAAGTCGAGGTTCACCAATCAACTTGCCTGCAAAATACCAGGGAAACGCTCCCAACACGGTGCCAATCACTCCAGCAAGTACCGCCGGAACAAATTCCATCTTGCCTTGCGCCACCGTAAAACCAGCCAACGGCATGATCAACTCAGAGGGAATGGGCGGAAACAGGTTTTCCAGAAACATCAGCAGCCCAATGCCCCAATATCCCATTGAGGTCATGGTGTTTGTAATCCACTGGGAAATCATGTCAGACATAGGCGTTCTCCGTTGGCAGGGCTAGGATGAATTTGGCGCAGACAGTTCTCACTTTTGTAGCAGATCGTGAAGTTTCATCACAAATCACTCTGGAACACCCTACCAATTTTTTTCCCTCCTCCCGTTAACAATTCCCGAAAATTTACGCAAAATTGTTTTCCCCGTCCTCTTTTCCTCACCTCCCACTCCTATGCCCCTTGACATTACCAGCTTCTTTAAAGCCTGTAACCCAGCGTTGCCGTTGTCTTATAGCAACTTAGAGGAGCGGCAGTATTACATCGACTTTGCAGCAGTAAGGGGCAGCAACCACATTCGAGAACTAAAGCGGACGATCGCGCTCCTGTCTAATGAACGCACCTGTCAGCTATTCACTGGGCATGTGGGTTGTGGCAAATCAACCGAACTCCGCAGGCTCAAGGCAGAACTGGAGGAGATGGGGTTCTACGTGGTTTACTTCGAGTCCAGTGAATTTCTGGATATGTCGGATGTGGATGTGACTGATATTTTGCTGGCGATTGCCCATCAGGTCAGCGCCAACCTGGAAGCAAACCAAATTCGGCTAAAGCCAGAGTATTTTGTCAATTTGTTTCAAGAAATTGGGGAGATTCTGCAAACGCCGATTGAACTGTCGGGGGTGGAATTTTCCGTTGGGATCAGCAAAATTACAGCCCGCACCAAAGACAGCCCTCGTCTGCGAAGCCAGCTACGGCAATTCATGGAACCTCGTACTAACGGCATTTTGAAAGCGATTAATGAGGAACTGCTGGGACAGGCGATCGCGGAACTGCAACGACGTGGGCAACAGGGATTGGTTGTGATCATTGACAACCTTGATCGCGTGGATGCACGGCAGCTTCAAACCGGACGCACCCAGCCAGAATATTTATTTATTGATCGAGGTGACCAACTTTCTAAACTCAACTGCCACCTGGTTTACACCATTCCCTTAGCATTGATTTATTCCAACGAGAACGAAACCTTGCGGCAACGGTTTGGGGGCGGGGTTGCGCCAAAAGTGTTACCGATGATCCCGGTCCGAACTCGCAATCACACTTCCTACGCAGAAGGTATTCATCTATTGCGGCATATGGTTCTAGTCCGGGCATTTCCAGAAGCCGAACCCGCAAAACGACTTGAACACGTTTCTCATGTATTTGATACCCTCGCAACCCTCGATCGCTTGTGTTTGGTTAGCGGTGGGCACGTTCGGAATTTGTTGGGCTTAGTGCGAAACTGCATTCAGCAGAGCGATCCACCTTTTCCACGAGAGATTGTTGAGCAGGTGATTCGGGGGCAGAGAGATTCCCTTGCCCGCGCGATCGAGGACCAAGAATGGCAACTGATTTGTCAAGTGGTGAATCAGCAGAACGTCAAAGGCGAAGTGGAGTACCAAGTGTTGCTCCGCAGCATGTTCGTGTTTGAGTACCAGGATCTTCAGGGAACCTGGTTTGGCATCAACCCGGTGCTGGCAGAAACAACGAAATATCAAACATGGCTGAAGCAGGCTGAGACAGAATAGAGATGAGGTAGGAATGGGTAATGGGTGATGGGGAGGCAGTTTGTAGGGTGCTGTTAGCGTCAGCGTAACGCACCAGGCAAATGGGCTAATGGCTGAGATTTTGAGGCAGTGCTGCGATGCCAATGGAACAAATGCAAACCACGGAAGCGAAAAATGAGCGATCGCTCAATACGTTGGCACGGGCAATCACCCTATCTCAAAATCAATTTGCGCTGATTATCGTTCGTTGTAATTATGTTCAACTGCGCGATCGCGTCACTCAGCAACTCCAGTCTCGGCTTCCCTTCGCGATTCAAGTGTTGACCCTACCAGAGTCTGCCAAAACGCTATACACCACGATCCAGGTCGCGATGGAAGAGCGATCGCATCATTCACCTACCCATTCACCCATCTCCCGCCCCCTTGCCCTAATGATCTTTGGTCTAGAAACCCTCCATGACCTGGATCAAGTCCTCATTGCAACCAATATTGTGCGCGAAGAACTACGAAAGCAGTTTCCGTTTCCGCTTGTGTTGTGGGCAAATGATGAGGTATTGCGGAAGCTAGAACGACTTGCCCCCGATCTTTCCAGTTGGGCAGGAAACGCCATTGTAGAGTTTGAGATGGCAATTCCCGAACTGGTGCGATCGCTCAAACAACACAGTGACCGTCTGTTTAACTCCATTCTCAGCATGGGAGACGAGCAATTTTGGGCAGTGTGGCAAATTAACCCACCGAATGCGCTCCGTCCTAACGAATTACCCTTTGCAATCAACGATTTGCAGAGCAACCAATACGCGATCGATGGCGAACTCCAAGCCAGTCTGGATTTTCTGCTGGGGCAAACAGCGCATAGCCAGGGTGAAATGGAAACCGCCCACGAACGCTACGAGCGCAGCCTCGCCTTTTGGCTTCAGCACATGGAAGAGACGGGAGGACAGGAGTCAGGAGTCAGGAGTCAGGAGTCAGGAGGGAAGGAAGATAAGGAGGAGGAAGGTAAGGGAGATGAGGGAGATAGAGGAGAAATTCCCTTCGGTTCGACTCAGGGAGAACAAAATTCAAAATTCGGTTCGG
>JACYLN010000122.1 GCA_015272515.1 Leptolyngbyaceae cyanobacterium C42_A2020_001
AAGGGGTTGGGGGATGAGGGCGAATGCAGAGACTTGCAAAACTGACATGCTCCCCTTTGAAGTCCTGTTCCAACCAGAAGAAAGCGGATTATCTAAGTCTTCTAAAGTGCAGGCCCAGCAGGTAAGAACGATTTCAAAAGAACGAATTGTGAGTGAATTATTGGGGTCGCTGAGTGAGGACTCAATGCAATCAGTGGATGCAGCATTAAAGCTGCATTTAGCATTAGAGAATTAGGAGTTTGTAGCGATGCCTCTGATAAGGAGCGATCGCTACAAGCTTCGGGCGTTAAACGTATCGCACTGGCGAATGTCACCCGTTTGAATCCCACGCTGGAACCAGCGAACCCGCTGTGCCGAACTGCCATGCGTAAAAGATTCCGGCACTACGTAGCCTCTTGCCTGCTTTTGCAGTGTGTCATCGCCGATCTGGCTGGCAGCATTCAAGCCTTCTTCCACATCGCCCTGTTCCAGTTGAACGTTTTGGGAATTTTGCGTGTGATGGGCCCAAACGCCTGCCAAACAATCTGCCTGTAGCTCAACGCGCACTTGTAATTGATTGCCCTGCGTTTCACTCACCTGTTGCTGAAGTTTGTTCACTTTCCCGAGTACACCCAGTTCTTTCTGAACGTGGTGCCCAACCTCATGAGCAATCACGTATGCCTGAGCAAAATCCCCCGGAGCCTGGTGGCGAGTGCTCAATTGCCGGAAAAAGTCCAGGTCAATGTAAACCTTTTCATCACGAGGGCAGTAAAAGGGCCCAGCCGCAGCTTGAGCGTAGCCACAGGCAGACTTGACTGCACTGGAGAAGAGTACCAGCTTTGGTTCCTGGTAATCTGCCCCTAGCTGCTCGCGAAAAATTTGGTTCCAGGTGTCTTCCGTATCGGCAAGAACAGTGGAAACGAACTGAGCCGTTTTGTCATTACTGGGAGGGGTGCCTGCGGACGGCTGATTGCTGGCAGGTGGATTGTTTGCTGCCTGATCCAAGATAATGCTGGGATCTCCCCCTAAGAATGAGACAACTAAGGCCAACAAGATGGCACCGATGCCGCCTCCAACAACCGGACCTGCAACGCGACTTCCACGCCGATCTTCAACGTTATCGCTTCTTCGCCCAAACTCCCAACGCATGGTTTATTCTCCCAGCATTTAATACTTGAAAGCGATCCAACTGATGTCGTTATTCCATCATGAAAAAGTAAGAACATCGTAAGACTTGTGAATATATTCAGGTTTTCATGGGCGATCGCTTGAACAATCACAAGTCGTTAAGAACAACACTGTCGAACTTACAATATCAGGGCTATCATGCCCGGACATGTGTATTTGGAGAGAGAACGCTGTGTCGAATGTGTTAATTCAACTGTTGATCATTGGTCTAGTCGCAGGTGTGGCGGGTGGCATGTTTGGGATTGGTGGTGGCGCAATTATGGTGCCTGCGATGGTGTTGCTGCTGGGAATGGATCAGAAATTTGCAACAGGCACTTCAATCGCCGCGCAAATTCTGCCAATCGGATTGTTTGGCGCACTGGAATACTATCGCAACGGCAACATGAGCGTTCAAAATGCGCTGTTGATTGCCGCTGGGTTATTGATTGGGTTTTACTTTGGAGCGGTATTTGCCAATCAGCCATACATCAGCAGTGAACTGATGAAAAAGCTGTATGGCGTGTTTCTGTTTGCGATCGGTGCCCGCTACCTATTTTTTCGTTAGCTGATCAACCACAACGCGCTTGTGAAATTCTTGCTCGGTCATCAAATCGTCAGTCGATTCGACCCGATCCAAAAACACTTTGCCATCGAGATGATCCAGTTCGTGTTGAAAGATGCGGGCAACAAAATCCGTCAGCGTTTGCCGTTGCAGGGTGCCATCCCGCCCGGTGTATTCCACCTCGATCGCGGTGTAGCGTGGTACCAATCCCCGCATTCCCGGCACACTAAGACAGCCTTCCCAACCCTTTTCGGTTTCACCGGAATGGGAAACAATGCGCGGGTTGAGCATGGCAGTCGGCTCCATTTCTGGCGCATAGGGATAACGTGGGTTGGGGCGAGATGCCACGATGAACAGACGCACCCGTTCCCCTACTTGGGGAGCCGCAATCCCCACCCCGTTTGCTTCCTTCACGGCAACCAGCAAGCGATCAATCAAGGTTTGAATGCGATCGCTCATCACATCCTCAACAGTCTGAGATGGTAGACGTAACTCCGGATTGCCAAGCTCGAGAATTTGCTGAGTCATAGTTGGGGAATGGGTGATGGGGGATAGGGAGATGAGGAGGATGGGGAGGGTGAGGAAGGAATTGGAGATTAGGGATTGCAGATTGAGGAGTTGGAGAATTTTGAGTTTTTTCCTTCATCTTCCCCACCTCCCTGAACTCCTGGCTTCTAACTCCTGCCTTTTGCCTTCTACTCGTTCATCTGTGCGGCTTGAGCTGGGAAGGTGCCAACCCGTACTGATTTAGACATTGCTCGTCCATTACGGGTTACGTCAATTTGCATCGTACCACCGACACTGGTTTTATCTACGGCTTGCTGGACTTGATCAGCAGTGGTAATTGCCTGTCCATTGATTTTCTGAATCACGTCACCCAGTTGCAATCCAGCTTGAGCCGCGGGTGAATTTCGCATCACGCCAACCACCACCACACCCCGTTCATCGCGAATATTGAGATTGCTTTCGGGGTCGCTGTTGATGCGTTGCCGTAATTCCGGAGTCAGCGTTGCCATGCGAATGCCCAGATATGCGTGATCCACTTTACCTTTTGCGACCAGTTGATCAGCAATGCGCTGCGCCGTGTTGATCGGAATCGCGAAGCCCAAGCCCTGTGCTCCGCCAATGATGGCAGTGTTCATGCCAATTACTTCACCCCGCTGGTTGAGCAGAGGACCGCCAGAGTTACCGGGGTTAATCGCAGCATCGGTTTGAATAAAGTTGACGCGCTTGTCGGGAACGCGGACATCGGAACTAGTGCGTCCAGTGGCGCTAATGATGCCAACCGTAACCGTGTTTTCCAGCCCTAAAGGGTTGCCGATCGCGATCGCCCACTCACCGGGTTTCAACTGATCCGCATTGCCCATGCGTACTGTTGGCAAATTAGTACCCTGCACTTTCACCACTGCCACATCCGTTAGAGAATCGGCTCCTAGCACTTTTCCCTGAAGCTCACGCCCATCCATCATCTTCACAGTGACCGTATCCGCTCCTGCAACCACATGAGCATTCGTAAGAATCAATCCATCTTGCCGAATCACAAAGCCAGAACCCTGCCCCCGTTCAACGCGAGTTGGTGGTTGGTTGGGCACATCGCCAAAAAACTGCCGAAAGAATGGGTCGCGAAAAATGGCTGGAACGCGATTCCGAACCGTTCGAGAAGAATCAATTCGCACCACTGCGGGCCCAACTTGATCCACCGCCCGCACCACAAAGTTTGGATCGTTGGTGTTGAGGATAGCGCTGCTGCGGCTGGGAGTTTGGGCAACGATCGCGGGAGTTTCAGTCGTTTGGGCGATCGCAGTCTGAGTAATGGCAGGGTTAGACGAGAGCCAGTGATCGCCTGCCAGGGCGATGCCAGCGCCTAAAAATGGCAATGCTAAGAGAGTTGCAGATTTCTTCCAGTCGAATTTGATGAGTCGGTTGGCTGAAGTGTTCATCGCAGTGTTGTCTTTCATCTGACCTAATTTCTACTGATACAAACTTAGCCAATAGGTATGTCAATTGGGTCACAACTTCATTTCAGTTGGATGAAATTGCAAAATACAAGTGACCCAGACCTAAAAAGGTTGCTCCCACTGTTTTAGCAGAATCAAGACAGGTTTTGTAGAGGGGGTATCACAGTTGCCCATCTCAAAGATGGCAACAGCTATATTTGCACATCCTGTTATTTGTCATTTCAAATTCATCTCCGAAACACGATCGCGACACATACAACTGCGAGGATATAAACACAGGTGAATGAACTGCCAGGATAGACGACTACCACCAGTTCCAGAATTTTTCAGGAGATTGGTTGCGTTAAACGGCTTGCATCTACAACGATGTACCGGGTTAGTTGTCTATCCTTTTTTGTGTTTAAACGAATCGGTGGGTGAATTCGCAGGTGAGATCAACCCTTCCTTTCCGTAACATGGCAGGATCAAGCCGCTCCGTAGTGTTGCAGGTCATCAAGATTACAAGCCGTTGCTCAGATTGCATGGTGACTTCATCCAACACACTGCGGTAGAGCGTGCCATCCAACAGGCTGAGAATATGCTCGGTTTTGTTGCTGTATTGCGCGACTTCAGACGAGCGATTCTGTGCCAGATTATCTGCCTCATTGATAATTAAACAGATACGCTGAAGGTAGGTGGGCGGGATGAAGTTTTGTACAGCGTCGTGATCCAGGATGAAGGTGACATAACCCAACGGCACCAAGATTTCTTTAGCCACAGCTTGAGTCCAGGCGGTTTTGCCTGTACCTGGTTCGCCGCTAACTAAAACGGCAAGCTGCTCCTGATCCAGCACGGCTTGCTGCACCGCATCGGTAAAGCTTTGCACATCTGCGGGGAAACTGCGGATGGGAAATTCTGCCTGGATTTGCCCAACTCGGCTTTGATACCCGCTCAACATCACCGCTAACCCGTGAGTGACTTTTTGCACGAGGGGGGTGAGATCTCGCGCCATTAGAGTCATGCGGCGTTCTTTGCCGAGGTTGTCGATTTGCAGCCAAATGTTTGAATCTTCCCACTGAGCATAGGCAGTATTGATCACATCCAACCGTTCCCAGGTGGTGAACTGCTGAATGGGCAGATAAAAGTGGCGATCGAGATAGTACTGGGTGACCAGGCTGGGACGACCTAAAAACTTGAGAATTTTGAGAATGATTAGTTCGCGCAGGCGATTGAACACGTGATCGATCGCAATACAATCACGACTCAGCACAGACTTAATTGGGGTTTCGACGCTCAACACATCCACATGGCGATGATCGGGATAGGGTGGATCGGGTGTGATGTAGTTCCAGAACTCATCCAGGTGGTACCGGGCATCGGCAGAAAGCAAGTTGAGGAAGTTTGCCCACCAGGCATATTCATTGCGTCCGGCAATGTTTGCCAGGCTGCTATTGAGGTTGAACCATTTGTGCGCCAACTCGCTCGTATCATGAATTGCCAAATCTGCCAGAAATTTGAGATCAAGCTGCCGATAGTAGGGTCGCCAGCCAGCACTCAAAAGCCCTTGTGCCTGGGGTTGTCTGGAGTTGTAAACTTCGTAGGGGTCGAAGTAGCTCATAGGGGTGAGTGTCCTGAAAAATTGCTGGCAACGGCGGTGGAAACAGCTTGAGTGGAGTACTGAAGCGATCGCAGATGCCTGAAAGGTGTGACGCGTTGCTTCGAGAAAAGCTATAGCATGATTCATCAAGATGCTTTAGCCCATGATAGATCCGGAAGCAGAATTCGTCCGCGTCTATATTACATTGTAGTACGCCAGATAGTGTCTTCGTCAATTGAGGTTTACGCCGCAAAGGTCTTGTCCAACCATGCATTATCAACAATTAGGTGATAGCAATCTGAAGGTCTCGGAGATTTGCCTGGGCACGATGACATTTGGACAACAGAACACCTTAGAAGACGCACATCAACAGTTAAGCTATGCCATCGATCAAGGGGTGAACTTTATTGATACCGCCGAAATGTATCCAGTTCCAGCGCGGGCAGAGACGCAGGGACGCACGGAAGAATACGTTGGGCACTGGTTAGCAAAGCAACCGCGCGATCGCATGATCATCGCCACCAAAATTGCTGGGCCGTCACGCCGCATGAACTGGATTCGGGAGGGACCTGTGGCGATCGATCGTACCAACATTGAACAAGCTGTAAACGATAGCCTGCGGCGATTGCAAACCGATTACATCGACCTCTATCAAATTCACTGGCCAGATCGGTATGTTCCCCTATTTGGGCAAAGCGTGTTTGAACCAGTTCAAGTCCGTGATACGGTGCCCATTGCCGAACAACTCAGGGTTTTTGCGGAATTGATTCAAGCAGGAAAGATCCGCTATTTAGGTCTAAGCAACGAAACGCCGTGGGGTATGGCAACGTTTTGCCAAACTGCGCGCCAGTTTGGGCTGCCCAAAGTTGTATCTACCCAAAATGCCTACAATCTCCTCAATCGCCAGTTTGACTGGACCTGGGCAGAAGCCTGCTACCAGGAAGGGCTAGGAATGCTGGCGTATAGCCCATTGGCATTTGGTTGCTTGAGTGGCAAATATCTACACCCCAATGGGGCGGGGCGATTGTCTCTATTTTCGGGGTTTGGGCAGCGCTACCTGAAGATGCATGTGAACGAAGCGGTGGCGGAGTATTCTGCGATCGCTCATCAGTATAATCTCAGTCTTGCAACATTGGCGCTGGCATTTGTAAGGCAGCGATGGTTTGTTACCAGCACCATCATTGGCGCAACCACATTAGAGCAACTGCAAGAAAACCTGGCTAGCATTGATATAAAGCTTGATGCCGAGATTTTGACGGCAATTGATCAGGTGCACCAGCGGTATCCTAGCCCTGCTCCGTAGGATTTTCTACAGCTTTTTGAGAGCGTTACAGGCACATTGGTTGCCCCAAAGTCTTATCTCACTTCATCGATTTTTTAATAAGCTTCATTGAAGCTTTACAAAGCAGGCGATAAAAACCTTTCAATGAAACGAATAATCTTAATAAGTGTTCTTCTGTTGGTGTGCTCTAGTGCGTTGGCGATTCAACTCTGCTGAAGAGATCTCTTCTTTTGCAGTAAGACTTGCTGTTTGCAACAATTCTAGCGAATCAGATCGCGTCGTTTTTCCTCCTCAGACCCTGTGACTATCACGAATCATGGTCTGTCGATTTGGCAATTGATGTAAACCGCGATCGCTCCGATTGAGTCTTTCTATAAACCAATAATGAGGATTATCTAATATTTGGTCAGCGAATATAGCTGACTAGTAAATCCGGCTTTTGCCTGAGAGATTTGCTCAGGCAATCATTTTATATTTCATCAGGTGAGTCAATGTTTATTCCTATGACAACTCAATCAACAACTAGTCTCAGCTCAAAAATTCAGGTGTTGCTAGTTGAAGATAATGACATTAATCGTTTATTGATGTGTGATTACTTACGCTACCACGGCTATCATGTGGTTAGCTTGGTAGATGGAGAAGATTTTTTTGAAACACTGGATTGCGTTCAACCAAACATTATTTTATTAGATTTGAAGCTGCGGGAAACAAGTGGCTTTCACCTTTTGAAGAAGCTGCAAGACCATCCAATTTTTCAGAAAATCCCTGTCATTGTTGTTTCGGGATTGGCATTTCAAAAAGACAAAAAACGTGCCTTTGACTTAGGCGCACGACAATACTTAGTCAAACCGATCAACCTCAACGAACTCCATAATCTGATTCAGGAAGAGGTGTTACGTTCTCGTTCTTGAGTCAAAAAATCTTCAACTAACTGAGTAAGGTTTTGCAAAGCTTCGCCCGCTTCTACCTTCTGAATCTCAATCTGATTTGCTAAAAGGCTAATTGCCTGTAAGTGATCCAGTGTGGTAGCAAGAGAGGCTCTAAATTGCTGTTCAAACTCATCAAGCGTCATCTCAACCTCTCTAAAAACTATCGTAACTATTTATACTTCCAGCATAATGATCGAAATAGACAATCGGGTGAAGGGATCTTGAAGTAAAAGCCTGTTCATTTAATATTCTCTTGAGTTTTTTTAGCCTGTCCTGCGCGTTTTTTCGGAAGCAATTAGTATTTTTACAACAGGCTAAACTATCGTTCTATCCTCCTATTTTGCGTTCATCAGCTAAACCACTGAGACGATGTGAAGCGATCGCCCAAACAAACTGCGATCGTCCTACCCTCCCTTCACTTACACTTCAAAATTTTCTCAATAAAATGAAGTTTTAACACCAACCCGTGTTAATCCTCAAAAAGAAGGAGCCAAAGTCAAAGAAAATTTCTGCTCCAATTTCATTGACTTCGTTCAACAATATTATCCAAGTAATACTGAAATTGTAATTTGGCTCGAAGCAAAAAAAGAAGTTTAGGAAAACAGGAGCCTGTAGGAAAGTCTAATCCGCCTCATGTTTTATATCTTCCTTACAGTA